>NZ_JBFWPA010000050.1:0-50670 GCF_050250235.1 Pseudorhodoplanes sp. | reverse complement strand
AACTCCCGTTCGACGTGGGCCTAACGTGGTGCGCCTCCCTCGGTTCCGCAGGGGGCGTTCACATCTCGTTGACCAGATGTGAAACTACGTGACTGTTGTGCCCCAGTCGCGCGCCTTTTGCGCCGGTGGTTAATGCTTTGAATCCGCAAATTTTGCTGCGAACAGGCGCTGAAACGATCGCTTGCGGCGTCAGATGCTGCCGACCGTCTTCAGCCGGACGCGCGGATGGATTTCCGACTGCGACAGGACAGGCGTCTGCGACCGGAAGCGTTCCACGATGCCGCGCACGAACGGGCGGATTGACGCGGATGTGACCAGAACCGGTGCTTCGCCATCGCGCGCCGCCTCCTCGAAGCGTTCACGAATGAGTGTGATGAATTCCGACAGCCTTGAAGGCTGCATAGCCAGCGTGCGGTCGTCGCCCTGGCCGATCAGGGAATCGGCAAAGGCCTGCTCCCATTTCGCCGACATCGCGACCAGCGGCAGATAGCCGGATGGCGTTGTGTGCTGTGCACAAATCTGCCGCGCCAGCCGGGTGCGGACGTGCTCCATGATCTGTGCCGGATTGCGGGTGAAGGCGACGGCGTCGGCCACGCCCTCCAGAATGGTCGAGAGGTCGCGGATCGAAATGCGCTCGGCGAGCAGCATCTGCAGCACACGCTGAATGCCCGACATCGAAATTTGCGCGGGTACCATGTCCTTGAGCAACTCGGCCTGCTCTTTCGGCAATTCCTTCACGAGCTTGGTCACCTCGGCGTAGGAAAGCAGGTCGGCGACATTGGCTTTGAGAAGCTCGGTCAGATGCGTCGAGAGCACGGTCGCCGCGTCGACCACGGTATATCCCCTCACCGCCGCGTCTTCCTTGTGCACGGCATCGACCCAGGTTGCCGGCAACCCGAAGGTCGGCTCGGTGGTGTGGATCCCGGGCAGGTTCACCTGGCCGCCGGCCGGGTCCATGACCATGAACTGGCTCGGCCACAGCTTGCCGGCACCGGCCTCCACTTCCTTGATTTTGATGACATAGGTGTTGGCGTCGCTCTGGACGTTGTCGAGGATGCGTACCGCCGGCATCACGAAGCCCATCTCGATCGCAAGCGCGCGCCGCAGCGCCTTGATCTGCTCGGTCAGGCGGTCGCCCCCGCCGTCGTTTGCATTCACGAGCGGCAGCAGCGCGTATCCCAGCTCGATCTTGAGATCGTCGATCTTCAGCGCGCTCGAAATCGGCTCTTCGGCGGGGGCGGCAGCGGAGGCGGCATTTTCCTCGCGCCGGGTCGCTGCCGCGAGTGCCTTGTGATGCTTGTCGAGGTGGTAGGCGAGCGCGCTCGCCCCGCCTCCGAGAAGCAGAAACGGCAGCATCGGGATGCCGGGCAGAAGCGCCATGATCAGCATGACGCCCCCCGACATGCCGAGCGCCTTCGGATAGCCCGACAGCTGCTTCATCAGCGCCTTGTCGGCGGCGCCGGAGACGCCCGATTTGGAGACCAGCAGGCCGGCCGCGGTCGAGACGATCAGCGCCGGAATCTGGGTGACCAGGCCGTCGCCGACCGTCAGCAACGTGTAGGCCTTGGCGGCATCCAGAAATCCCATATTCTGCTGCGAGACGCCGATGATGATGCCGCCGATCACATTGATGAACACGATCAGAAGGCCTGCGATGGCGTCGCCGCGCACGAATTTCGAGGCGCCATCCATGGCGCCGAAAAAGCCGCTCTCGTCCTCCAGTTCCTTGCGCCGCTTGCGCGCCTGATTTTCATCGATCAGACCGGCGGACAGGTCGGCGTCGATCGCCATCTGCTTGCCCGGCATGGCGTCGAGGTGAAAGCGCGCGGCGACTTCGGCGATGCGGCCGGAGCCCTTGGTGATGACCACGAAATTCACGATGACCAGAATCGTGAATACGATGATGCCGATGACGAAATTGCCCGCCATCACGAAATTGCCGAAGGCTTCGATCACATGCCCGGCGGCCGCCGGCCCCTCATGGCCATGCGCCAGGATCAGGCGTGTGGAAGCCAGGTTGAGCGCAAGCCGCAGCATGGTCGCGATCAGCAGCACGGTCGGGAATGAAGAGAATTCGAGCGGCGTGTGGATGAACAGAGCCGTCATCAGGATCAGAACGGACACCGTGATCGAGACCGCCAGAAACAGGTCGAGGACGACCGGCGGCAGCGGCAGGATCAGGACCACCAGAATGGTCAGAACGCCGGCGGCGAGCAGCAGATCGCCGCGCTTGGCGAGTGACGCAATCTTGCCGATGGCGGGCAGCGTGAAGCGCCCGCGCGATGGAGCAGCCGAAATGTCGGACATCGGAAACCGGAAGACCCCTCAACCCCTAGGCAATATCTGCCCGGTTCATGGTTAGGGAACCGTTAACAAGGGTGCCGTAGCACCGGGGAACAGTTAACATCCGGACCAAAATGGGGAACTTTGATGGCCGAATCGGAAATTGGCGCGTTCGATGCAGCCGCAGCGCAACAGCTCCTGGCCGACGTGTTCGCGCCCTGGGTCCAGGATCTCCAACTGACGATCGAAGCGATTCACCCGCCGGGGACCGAAGGCGGGGCCGGTGCGACGCTGCGGATGAAGTTTTCCGAGCGGCTGTGCCGCGAGGGTGGCGTGATCTGCGGGCAGGCCCTAATGTCGCTCGCCGACACCGCGATGGTATTTGCGGTGGCATCGGCATCGGGCCGCTACCGGCCGATGACCACCGTGGACCAGACCTCGCATTTCCTGAAACCGGCATCCAACGCCGATGTGCTCGCCGATGCGCGGATCGTGCGCATGGGCCGCACCATGGCGTTTGGACAGGTGATGCTGGCATCGGCCTTCGATGTGAAGCCGGTGGCCATGGTGTCGAGCGCCTACGCGCTGATGTAAGTGATCACGCGCTCATCAACGACAGTTGAAAGCGACGGATTTCCTCAGTCTTTCGAGAACCATATCGGGCTTGTTGCATCGCAAGAGGCGGGTCACACGGTCGCCGCGGCTTGAAAGCACCAAAGAAGTGCTTTTAATTTGGGGCTATGGGACCTGCTGCTACCAAAGTCCAAGCCTCCGCGACGCTGCGCTATGTGCTCGCGCCGGATTCGAGCGCCGCAACGGCGCTGCGCAATACCCTCGCCGAATACGGCTTGATGCTGGAAATCATCAGCGAGCTTGCCGCCAGTGCCGGGTCCAATCTCGTCACGCTGCATGCGCTCGCCTACGAGACGGTTCGAAAGCGCACGCGCCTGCCGTCGCGCCTGGTCACGCTGGGACTTCGCGATTTTGCGGCACGGCGCGCCGGAGACGAGGTCGCGGGCATCCCGCTCGATGACAAGCTCTACACCCTCAAGAGCGCGTCCGAATTGTCGATCAGCACCGTGGCCGGCCGCGTCATCGTGCCATTCGACGTCGCCGGCTACACCGATGGCTGGAAAGGTTCGCTGCCCGCCCGCCTGGTTTTTGACCACGGCGTCTTTGAACTCCGGATCGGCGTCAACCCACATATTTCAACCGAGGAGAAGACCATGATTCACGAAGGCATCCTGTCGCGCATGGGCCGTCTCATCGCAGGCGTCACCTATGCCACGATCGAGAAAGCCGAGGGCGCGAACGGCGTGGCGATCGTCGAACAGGCGATCCGCGAAATCGATTCTGCTGCCGAGGAGGCGCGGGCTGAACTTGGAAAATCGCGGGCCGAGGAGCACCGGATCGCGAGCCGTCGCACCGAAATTTCGGAAGAGATCGCAGCGCTCGAGGAGAAGGTCCGCTTCGCTCTCAAGGAGGGCCGCGAGGATCTGGCGAAGGCCGCGGTGGCACGTCAGATCGATCTCGAGTCGCAGGTCGCGGCGATCGAGAAGGCGCTGGCCGATGTGGCGGAGCGGATCGAGGAAGGGCAGCAGGCGATGCAGGCGGTGCTCGCGGCGCGCCGCGAAGCCGAAGCGCGCCTGGCCGATCTCAGGCGCAGCGTCCAGAAACACGATGCCGATGGCGGCACGACCGGGCGACGCTCGTCCCCCGATCTGACCGTGGCGAAGGCGTCTGCGGCCGTCACGCGCGTCACCGGCGTGCCCGGCGGATCCGCGAGCGGCAGCGCCGAACTGGAGGAGCTTGACCGCATGCACCGCGAGCGCGCCATCGCCGAACGGCTCGCTCGGTTCAAGACCACCGGCTGACCCGCCATGCAGCTTCTGCTCGCACCTGAGGCCCAGCCCTTCGCGATCGCGGCGCTGATCGTCCTTGGGCTGACGGCGGTGGAGTTGGCCGGCATGCTCATCGGATATCCGGTGAGCCAGTGGTTCGATCACGCGGCGGATGCCCATGGCGACGGTCACGGCTCGGCATTCGGCGTCCTCGACTGGCTGAATGCCGGCCGTGTCCCAATCCTGATCTTGATTCTGCTCGCGCTCGGCTCCTTCTCGCTGATCGGCTTTGCCATTACCGCGGTCGCGCAGGGGACTGCGATCCCGTTTCCGGCTGCGATATTCAGCGTGCTTGCGCTGGCCGCGACATTGCCCGTGGTGAGAACCACGAGCCGATGGGTCGCGCGCATCATTCCGCGCGACGAATCCTATGCCGTCGACGAATCCGACTTCATCGGTCGTATTGCGGTCGTCACGATGGGCCCGCTCGATGCCGGGCTGCCTGGCCGCGTGAAACTGCAAGACGCTCATGGAAACTGGCATTTCCCGCGCGCCCGCGCCGCCAGGGGGCACGGCCCGATGGCGGTCGGCGCGAATGTGCTGCTGGTCGACCGCGACGGAACGACATTTCTGGCCATCCCGGCTCCTGACGATCTCCTCAATCGCTGACGAGGCTTGCTATGGACACTCTCACTGCGCTGCTGCTTCCCGCCGCAATCGCGGTCGTCGTCATCCTCGCGATCGGACTGATTCTGGCGCGGCTTTACACCCGCTCGACGCGTGACGAGGCCTATGTGCGCACCGGCCTTGGCGGGCAAAAGGTCGTGCTCGATGGTGGCTCGCTGGTTTTGCCGATTTTTCACTCGATCGCACGCGTCAACCTGAAGACGCTGCGTCTTGAAGTCCGGCGCGGCGAGAACGAGGCCTTGATCACCAAGGACCGCATGCGCGTCGATATCGGCGCGGAATTCTACGTCCGCGTCAAGCCGGACGCGTCCTCGATCGCGCTCGCGGCGCAGACGCTGGGCGACCGCACCAACGATGCCACCGAGTTGCGTGAATTGATCGAGGCGAAATTCGTCGACGGCCTGCGCTCGGTCGCCGCCACCATGCCGCTCGATGCGCTGCAGGAACAGCGCATGGATTTCGTGAAGGCGGTGCAGGAGGCGGTGGGCGCCGATCTCCAGTCGAACGGTCTCGAGCTGGAATCGGTGTCGCTGACAAGGCTCGACCAGACCGACATCAAGCACTTCAATGCCAACAATTTCTTCGACGCCCAGGGGCTCGCGGCGCTGACCCGTATCACCGAGGCCCGCAAGAAGGAGCGCAACGAGATCGTGCGCGACACGGAAGTGGCGATCGCGCAGAAAGACCTTGAGGCGCGCGAACGCTCGCTCGCGATCGAGCGAACCAAGCGGGAAGCCGAACTCAATCAGGAGCGCGACATCGCCAACAAGAGCGCGGCGACGCGCGCGGAGGCGGCGCAGGCCGAACAGGCGGCCAAGCGGGCCGAGGAAGAGGCACGGATCGCCATGGAGCAGGCGGTGGCCGAGCGCGAGGCATCCGCCAAGCAGGTGCGCGAGACCGCCAACATCGTCGCCGTGCTGGCGGTGCAGCAGAAGGACACCGAGGCAAAGCGCGATATCCAGATCGTGGCCCAGGAAAGCGCGATCGCGGTAGCCAACAAGAGCCGCGAGGAATCCGAGGCCAAAACCGCGGCCGAGCAGGCGAGGGCGCTCGCCATTGCCGCCGAGGAAAAGGTCACGACCGCGCGCGCGGTGGAGATAGCCGAGCGCGAGAAGCAGATCACCGTGATCGATGCGAAGAAGAAGGCGGAGACCGAGGCGACCGCGGTCACCGTTGCTGCCGAGGCCGAAAAGCAGGCCGCGCTCGATCAGGCCGAGGCAATGCAGACGCTGGCATCGGCAGAAGCCGAAGCCGCGAAGGTCAAGGCCGCGGGCGTGCGCGAGATGGGCAAGGCGACCGCCGAGAACGAGCAGCTTCTGAACGAGGCGCGCAACCGCCTGAGCGCGGCGATCATCGAATACGAATTGATGCGCGAGCGCATCAAGGTCATCCCGCAGGCGCTGGCGGAAGCGGTGAAGCCGATCGAGAAGATTTCCGACATCAGGATTTTCGACACCGGCGGCATGCTGGGTCGTGGCGGCGACGGCAACGGGCATGGCAACGCGGTCGGGCTGGGTGACGGCATCGCGGGGCAGTTGCTTGCCTATCAGGCCAACAAGCCGGTCCTCGATCGGCTTCTGAAGGAGGCCGGCTTTGTCGGCGCCGATCCGATCCAGGCATTGCTCGGCGGGATCGAAACACCGGCAACAGGACCGGTGACCGCGACACTCGGCGATGGCGGGTCGACGCAGACGCCGAAGCCAAAATAGACGTGCGCGCTGCTACCGGCTCAGGCGTGCAATCTCGCGCTTCACGCCGTTGCCGACATCGTCCATGAAAGTGCGCACGCGCGCGGTATCCTTCAGCGAGCGGTGTGTGACGATCCACATCTCGGTAACGAGGTCGGCAACGCGGCCGAGAACGGGGACCAGTTCCCCGTCTTCCGCCGCAAGATAGATCGGCAGGAGCGCGATCCCCAGTCCGGCGCGCGCGGCGGCGTATTGGCTTACGAAGCCGTTGGCGCGAAACCCGAACGTGGCGCGCGGCACCTGCCGCTGCAGAAAGGCCCCCGCCTTTGTCTGCGGCGCGTTGTCGGCCCATCCGATGAGATCGTGGCCGCCGAGAGCGGACAGGATTTTCGGTCGCGAGCGCCGTGCCAGATAATCCCGTGCGGCGAAAAAGCCCCAATGAATATCCGCGATCTTGCGCCCGAACAGATCGCCTTCCGCCGGCCGCGTGGCGCGGATCGCCACATCGGCCTCGCGGCGCGCCATGTCGACCTGACGGTTGTCGACGGACAGTTCGACCACGATGCCGGGGTGCCTATCGCGAAAGGAACGGATCAGCGGCGTCAGCACCTTGAGACCGAGCGTTTCTGAGCAGGTGACGCGCAATTGTCCGCTCAGCCGCGTGTCGCGTCCGGTCAGATCGCGGTCAAGCGCCAGCGCCTCGGTCTCCATCCGTTCGGCCGCTTCTATCAGACGCTGACCGGCTTCGGTCGGGCGGTAGCCGGTGGCGAGACGCTCGAACAGCTTCGCGCCGATCGACGCCTCGATCGCGTTCAACCGCCGGAACATGGTCGAGTGATTGACGGACAGCGCCGTGGCAGCGGCGGCGAGGTTGCCGCTGCGGCCGATGGCGAGAACGAAGCGCAGGTCGTCCCAGGCGAAGGTCATCGAATCTTGCAATTTTGCAAATACGATTGGCAATGCTGCTTATAGAGTTGCGAAGGAGCAAAGGCTAGCTATCCGGCCATCGCAACCGCTTTCTTCAATGGCTGGAGAACCCCCATGACCCACACATCCGAATACGGCGCATTCATCCTGCGTCTTGCCCTTGGCGCCATGTACCTCGCCCACGGGCTGCTCAAGGTTTTCGTATTCACGCTGCCCGGCACGGCGGGGTTCTTCGCCGCGCAGGGCTTTCCGGCCTGGACCGCCTATGTCGTGGTGGCCGCCGAATTGCTGGCCGGCATTGCGCTGATCGTCGGCTTCCAGGTGCGGCTGGTCGCGCTCGCCGGCCTGCCGATCCTGTTCGGTGCGCTTGCCGTGCATCTGCCCAATGGCTGGGTGTTTTCGGCAGCCAATGGCGGCTGGGAATATCCCGGGTTCCTGATCGTTGCCTCGATCGTGCAGGCGCTGATCGGCGCCGGTGCCTATGCCTTCAGTCCGGCATGGACGGGCTTGCGTCCGCTGCAGGCGTGACGGCTATCTCAGGTCCGGAAATACGTGCCGCCCGTTGCCGTCCAGCGGCAGCGGGTCGGCGCGTCTGACGTGTTTCAGGTCAAGTGCGGCGTAGAGATGCGGGAACAGCGCGCCGCCGCGTGAGGGTTCCCATTTCAGTGCGTTGCCAAGCGCGTCCGCGTCGACATGCAGCAGCACCAGATCGTGCTGGCCGCCGAAATGCTTCGCCGCGGTTTCGGCGGCTTGCTCGGCAGTCGAGAAATGGATGTAGCCGTCGGTGAGATCGATGGCGGCGCCGCGGAAGACGCCGCTGCGCTGCGCGTCGGCCCACAGCGAGACGGGGAGGATTTTATAGATGGTGGGCATGGTGCTCTCGTGTCCCGGACGCGGTGCGGCGCGAAGTGAGCACCGCAGAGCCGGGACCCAATCATACCAAATGGGTCCCGGTTCTGCATCGCATCATTGCGCTTCGCTGATGCTGCGACGCGCCCGGGACACGAGCGCGGTCGTGTACTACCCCGCGAACCGCATTTCTCCGCCATGAGGCGGCGTCACCGGCACGCCGTCGTCGGCATATTCGTTGAGCTTGTTGCGCAGCGTACGAATCGAGATGCCCAGGATATTCGCCGCGTGCGTCCGGTTGCCAAGACAATGCTTCAGCGTCTCCAGGATCAGGTCGCGCTCGACATCGGCCACGGTACGGCCGACCAGTGCGCGGGTCACCTGCTCGGCGGCAACCATCGCATGCGTGACCTGCGCGGATGATTGCGGTGCGTTGAGCCGCGTGCCGTCCGGGGTCATGAGCGCGTCGGCGCCGACCTCCGCGCCGCTGGTGAGCAGCACGGCGCGATGGAGCGTGTTCTCCAGTTCCCGCACATTGCCAGGCCAGCAATTGAGCGAGAGTGCCCTGCGGCCCTCCGCCGAGAGCGGTCGCGGCGGAAGCCCGTTGGCTCTGGAATACTTGTCGATGAAATGGTCGGCCAGCGCCTGCACATCCTGAGGCCGTTCGCGCAGCGGCGGAATGCGCAGGTTCACCACATTGAGCCGGAACAGCAGGTCCTCACGAAACGAGCCGGCGCGCGCGGCTTCGGCGAGATTGCGGTTCGATGTCGCGATGATGCGGATATCGATCGGGACAGGCTTCGTCCCGCCGACGCGGTCGATCACCCGCTCCTGAATGGCGCGCAGGAGCTTCGCCTGCAGCCGCACATCCATCTCCGAGATTTCGTCGAGCAGCAGCGTGCCGCCATTGGCCTCCTCGAACTTGCCGATGCGCCGCGCGACCGCGCCGGTAAACGCGCCCTTCTCGTGCCCGAACAATTCGGATTCCAGCAGCGCCTCCGGGATCGCTGCGCAATTGACGCTGATAAAATGCTTCTTCGCTCGCTTCGAGCGGGTGTGCACGTAGCGCGCCAGCACTTCCTTGCCGGTACCGCTTTCGCCGGTGATGAGCACCGAGGCATCGGAGCCCGCGATCTGCTGGGCGAGCCGGACCACATGGCCCATCGACTCATCCCGCCACACCATCTCGCGGTCGTCGTTGGCGACCGCGGCAAGCACGGCGGCAATCATCTCGGGATCCGGCGGAAGCGGGATATATTCCTTGGCGCCGGCATGGATCGCGGCGACCGCCGCCCTGGCGTCGGTCTCGATGCCGCAGGCGACGATCGGTGCATGGATATGCTCGGCGGCGAGCCGCGCCACGAGGCCGGCGATGTCGAGTGCGACATCCACCATCAGTAGATCGGCGCCACGCCCGGACCGCAGCACCGCCAGCGCCTGATCGGCATTGTCGGCGTGGGTCACCGCGGCGCCCTTGTCCATCGCGTATTTGGTGGCGAGCGTGAGCTGGCCCTTGAGTGTGCCGACGATCAGGAGACGCATGGCTTTGAATCCTACGACCTACCGGTTGGAAGAGACCGAATCACGAATCGCGAATAACGAGTAGCGTACAGCGAATGACGAATCGGCGAAGCTCGTGTGATTACCGGCATTTGTGGTCACCAATCGCCGCTCTCAGTTTTCGCAATTTCCATCATCCTTTGTCCGCCTTGATGATTTCCGTCATGGTGACGCCGAGCTTGTCTTCGACCAGAACCACCTCGCCGCGCGCGACGAGGCGGTTGTTCACGTAGATATCGATCGCCTCTCCGACCTTGCGGTCTAGCTCGAGCACCGCACCGGGGCCAAGGCGCAGCAATTCCGAAACGTTCATACGCGAGCGGCCGAGCACCGCGGAGACGCGCACCGGTACGTCGAACAGCGCCTCGAGATCGGCTGCGGTCTTGCCGCCGGATTCCGCGTCGCCCGCGGTCGCGATCGCGATATCGCCTTGCGGCACCCCGCCATTTTCCAGATTTGGGAATGGAACAGTGTCACTCATCGTCGCTGCCTTTCAACTCCGCCTGCACGGGCGCGGCCCGCGCATCGATAAACCGTCGCACCGTTTCGCCGATCCATGCATCGGCGGCCGCCCTGTCGCGGATCATGCCGCCGTCTGCCCATTCGATCCGGCAATCGCCGACAGCGATGTCGGGCTCCGCCAACACCAGCAGCCGGCCGTCAAAGCCGGTCTCGCGGGCGATGCCGGCAAGCCTTAACTGCGCTTCGGCATAAAGGACGTCGTTGAGGCGAACGACCACATGGGGCGTGGTTACGAGTTCGCGGAAGCAGCCGGTCGCCAGCGCCTCGATCTCAGCGAAAGGTTCGCGCGCGATCAGTGCGTCGGCGAGCTTGCGGCCGGTCGCAACTGCGACCTCGACGGCTTCGGCTTCCACCCGAAGTTCGACATTGGCAAGCCCGCGCGTCAGCATGGACAGCGAGTGAGCGATGCTCTCCATCGCCAGCGCGAGCCGCCGCGCATTCTCGCCCGCGGCCTCATGCTGGCCGGCGGCAAAGCCGTTGCGATAGCCGCGGGTCTCCGCCTCGGCGAGCTTCGACTGATGGTCTGCGAGCGGCACCGTGTTCGATGCCTTAGGTGCGGCAAAGTCCAGATCGAACATGAATTTTGCGGGCGCGCTCATCAATAGACTAGCTCCTCATCGCCGCGTTGCTTGGAGATGATGAGTTCGCCTTTCGCCGCGAGATCCTTGGCGAGATTGACCAGCAGCACTTGCGCCTCGTCCACGTCTTTCAGGCGCACCGGGCCCAGATTTGCCATGTCGTCGGCCAGCATCTTGGCGGCGCGCGAGGACATGTTGGTGAAGAAGAACTGCCGCACCGCCTCGTTCGCGCCCTTCAGCGCGACCGCGAGCTTGTCCTTGTCGACGTGACGCATCAGCGTCTGCGCGGAGCCGGCGTCGAGCTTCACCAGATCGTCGAAGGTGAACATCAGCGCCCTGATGCGTTCGGCGGCATCCCGATTGTCTTCTTCCAGCGTGGTGAGAAACCGTGTCTCGGTCTGGCGATCGAAATTGTTGAAGATTTCAGCCATCACCTCATGCGAGTCGCGACGCCGCGTCTTCGAGATATTGGACATGAATTCGGTGCGCAGCGTCTGCTCGACCCGGTCGATGACTTCCTTCTGGACCGACTCCAGCCGCAGCATGCGGTTCACCACGTCGAGCGCGATGTCTTCGGGCAGGATCGAGAGCACGCGCGCGGCGTGTTCCGGCCGGAGTTTCGAGAGCACCACCGCGATGGTCTGCGGGTATTCGTTCTTGAGGTAATTGGCGAGCACGTCTTCCTGGACGTTGGAGAGTTTCTCCCACATGTTGCGGCCGGCCGGCCCGCGAATCTCGTCCATGATGCCGCCGACCCGATCCGCGGGCAGGAATTGCTGCAGAAGCCGTTCGGTCGCCTCGTAATTGCCCATGAGCGAGCCGGAAGCGGAGAGGCGGCTGACGAATTCCAGCAGCAGCTCCTCGACCATGCCCGACTCGACGGTGCCGAGCGTCGACATGCAGATAGAGAGCTGGCGCAACTCGTCATCGTCGAGCAGCCCCCAGATCTTGCCGCCATATTCCTCGCCGAGTGCGAGCATCAGCACCGCCGCCCGCTCCGGCCCGGCCAGGCGGCGGCTCGGCTTCGGCGCCTCGGCCTGACGGCTCGCGAGACCGGCCATGATCTCGGCAAGATCGCTCTGGGTCAGTTCGGATTTTTCCTGCACGCTCGCCATGTCTTGCTACGCCGCCTCATGGAGCCAGTGACGGATGATGGCGACCGTCTCGTGCGGATTGCGATCGGCCAGTTCGCCGACCTTCTGGACGGATTGCGCGTGCACCTGGCCCTGCACCTTGGCGATATCGATCATTGCCGAGGTGTGATTGGAAATCGCCACGTTCTGGTCGCTGCCGACGATTGCGACATTCGGCCCGCCCGATGCGGTGATTGCACCCGCCGCGCCGGCGGTGACATTGGCGCCGCCCGTGAGCAATGCGCCATTTGGCCCGACGATGGTCCCGTCCGGCAGCACGGTTCCTTGCGGCAGGTCTGGCGTTACGATCCGGCGCACCAGCGGGCGGATCACGAAGAACAGGACGATCAGGCCGAGAATGCCCATCACGAGCGTCTCGATGCCGCGCATGATGTCGTCCTTGGTCAGTTCCGGAAAATCGAGCCAGCCTCTCGGGGCGCTCGCGAGATTTTGCGGCAGCTCTGCAAAGCGTAGATTGACGATTTCCACCTGATCGCCACGTCGCTGGTCGAAGCCGATCGCCGAGCGCACCAGCGCCGCGATGCGATCGAGCTCCTCCTTGTCGCGAGGTGCATAGACCGACTCGCCGCTGCCGTTCTTGGTGTAGGTGCCGTCCACCAGGACCGCGACCGAAATCCGGTTGACACGGCCGCCTTCGATCACTTCGGTCTTGGTGGTGCGGGAAATTTCGTAATTTACGATTTCCTCGCTCTTGCGGTTGTCGCTTTTGTTGCCGGCTTCGCCGGGCTTGGCCTGGGCGCCCGGCAGTTCGTTGCCGACCGTCACCTGGCCTTCGCGCGCCTCATGTGAGGCTAGCGTCTCCTCCCGGGTCTGGCTCGATCGGATCACCCGGCCCTCGGGATCGAACTTGTCGGTAGTCTGGGTGATTCGGTTGAAGTCGAAATCGGCGGTCAGCTGGACGCGCGCACGGCCGGGACCAACGACCGACGACACGATATTTTCGACGCTCTCGCGCAGGCGGCGTTCGTAGGCGGTCTTGCGTTCGTCGGCACTGCCGCCCAGGCCGGACAGGTTGTCGTCGGCGCCGTCGGCCAGCAGGCGGCCGCTTTCGTCCACCACCGAGACCCGGGTTGGTTTGAGCCCGTTCACCGCCGACGCCACAAGATGACGGATCGCGCGAACCTGCTGGGCTTCCAGCGAGCCGCGCAGCTTCAGCACGATGGATGCGGACGGCTCCTGTCGTTCGCGGGAAAACAGCGGGCGCTCCGGCAGCACCAGATGCACGCGCGCGGATGCCACCCGGTCGATCGAGCGGATGGTGCGGGACAACTCGCCCTCGAGCGCACGCAAGTGATTGATATTCTGCACAAAGCTTGTGGCGCCGAGGGCGTCGGACTTGTCGAAAATCTCGTAGCCCACCCCGCCGCCCTTCGGCAGGCCCGATTCGGCGAGCTTCATCCGCAGGCGCGTGACGGTATCCTTGGGGACGAGGATGATCGCGCCGTCATTGCGGGTCTGATAGGCGATCGCCTGGCGCTCCAGGTCGCGGACGATGGCCGACGAATCCTCGAAGCTGAGATCGGTGAACAGCGGCGTCATCGGCACCGCGGTCACGCGCAGGATGAGGAAGGCGAAGAAGCCGATCAGCGCGGCCGCGACCGCGGCCATGGCCATGACACGCGTAGCACCGAGAGTCTTTACGAACTCGACCAGACCTTGCACCGAAGAGTCCCCCCAACGCGCGACCCGGCAATATTTGCCGTGCGTATGGTTTCCATTCGGTTAATGCCGTTAACGGATGCGACGCCGGCGACGGATCCCCGCGGGCACGAAAAAGGGCGGGGTGACCCGCCCTCTGCTTCCGCTCCGGTCTGCCAGCCGCTGTCAGTACCAGCGCCGGCACATTTCGTAGCGGCCGAACCCGATATCGGTAACGCAGGGGGCGCGGCGCACCCTCTTGACGGTGGAGACCTTCACCGGCCGCCGGTACACCCGCGGCGCATAGGGGTTGCGCAGGCGTTTCCAGTAATAGCCGCGGACATAGACGTATTTGTAGCCCCGCGGGGTCGAATAGATCGGCTCCCGGAACGGGTAGCCGAGCGTGGTATCGACCGGGGTCCAGGCCGGCCCGCGGGGTGGCGTATAGACCGGCACCGCCCTGAAACCGGGCGGCTCCCAATAGCCGGCAGCGGCGCCGACCGCGAGCTGGCGCGCGGAGGCGGGAATGGTGACGGCGACGAGCGCTGCGAGCGCAAGGACGGTCGGTCGAATTGGCATGAAGGGCTCCGGGACCAGCCGGGGCAGTCTAGCCGGGGGATGGTCGGACTGGAAGCCGATTATCCACATTCCGCGAGGCGAGTGTCATATGTGGCACATGCGCATGCGGCACATGCGGCGGTCGACGATGCAGCGCAACCATGCAATGGAAAGTCGCAGGCACGCTGTTGCAAACGCTGCCAGTGCGATCGCTTGCACGATGTGGTTCGCGAGATCATGAATGAGCAAAGCCGCGGCTGGCGTTCAGCCTTCGCTAACGCAACTTAACCGAAGCTTACTGACGATATTGCTGAATGCGCGTGGTGCGCAGGCCGGCAAGGCCATGTTGCTCGATCGAGAATTGCCAGGACAGGAATTCCTCGGTCGTGAGCGTGTAGCGCTGACAGGCCTCTTCGAGCGAGAGCAGGCCGCCGCGCACGGCCGCGACCACCTCCGCCTTGCGGCGGATAACCCAGCGCTTGGTCGATGGCGGCGGCAGATCCGCGATCGTGAGCGGAGAACCGTCCGGCCCGATCACATACTTGACCCTCGGGCGATGAGGTTCAGTCATGGTTGCACTCACACACTCAACCGACAAACTCATTTGAATGTAGCTTGACCCGCTTAAGATTTGCCTAAGCGCAACATTCAATTGAGAAATGCCAGCGAGCCCCGCGGCGCGCATGGTTTTAATCGCCCGTTAATACGCTGGGATTCGATACGTGTTGCGTCAGGACGCACCGAGCTGACGCACGACGCGCTTGATCTTGTCGAGCGCATGATCGGTGTTGTTGACAGACAGCGTCGGCGGGCTCTTGGACAGGTCGACGGAATCGACAACGCCCTGGATCTCGGTGGAGACCGCAACGCCCTGGCCCGCCGCATCCTTTGCGGTGATCGAGAGCGTATAGTCACCGTCCGGCTGCTTGACGCCCGAATTGTTGCGGCCGTCCCAGACGAAGTTCTGAATGCCGGAATTGAGCGAATAGCTGCCCGTGAATACGGTGGCGCCGGCAGAATTCAAAATGTTGATGGTGGCGGAAGCCGGCTTCGGAGAATTGAAGCTCCAGCCCGCCCCGTCACTGGTCAGTCGCGAGGTCTGGCCGTCGATCGCGACGGTATGACCGACGAAGCCGAGTGCCTGTGTCGATTGCGCGGTTTTCTGCAGCGAGACCAGTGTTTCGAGCTGGGTGTTGGATTTCAGCTGCTGCTCGACCTGCGCGAATTGCACGAGCTGCTGGGTGAACTGGTTGGTGTCCAGCGGATCGAGCGGGTTCTGGTTCTTCAGTTGCGTCGTCAGCAATTGCAGGAAGGTGGTGAAGTTGCTGGCGAGCGTGTCGTTCGCCAGATTGGCCGGCGTGTTGGCATTGACCGCGGCGGTGATGGAGGTGGTGGTCTCTGCGATGGTGGACATGCTGGTCACCTTTGGGATCAGACGCGGATATCGATGCCGCCACGCGCGCCGAGTGCACGGGAATAGCCATTCGCGGCTTGGCTTGGCGCGACCTCGGTATCGTGGATCGCGACACGGGCGCCGCGCGGAAGATCGTCGGAATCACGCCGCTGCTGTGCGAAGCCCTGGTCGCGCAGCGAGAATTCGAGCGCGTGGTCCGATGTCTTCAGACCCGCCTGCTGCAGCGCGCGCTCGAGCGTGGACTGGTCGCGCCTGAGAAGGTCGTATGTATCGGCACGCTCGATGACGAGCCGCGACGTGACATTGCCGTCGCGGTCGATGTCGAGCCGGACGTCGATGCGGCCAAGCTCGGGCGGGTCGAGCCGGATCTCGAATCTTGAATTGCCGGCGCGCGATTGCGCCGCGATTTCGACGGCAAGAGCCTGGAGCGGTACCGCCTGCGCCACGCCGCTCGCTTGCGGCGACGCGGACTGGATCGCGGTTGCATGGGTCGAGACGGGGCTGGCGAGTTGCACGGCCAAGTCGACCGTCGACTTTCCGGCGGGCAGGGGCTCTTCAGGCTTTACCGCCGTTTCAGACGGGGCGCCGGATGGTTCCGGTGTCAGCTCAGGACGGGGCGTCGCGGCGGGGTTGGCAGCTTGCTTGCCAGGTCGGGCCGCTTGACCCTCCGCTTCGTCCGATTGCACCAAAGCCCCGTTGGCGGTTTCCAGGTCGGGCTCGCCGGAGGGCTCTTTCTCGGCCATCGATACGGCCATGATCTGCGGCGGTGCCGTGTCCGGTTGCCCCGGCGGCTGCGGCGCAGCATCGGCACCGGAGCCCGCCGGTTCGCCGGAAGCGGCGGGAAGTGGCACGGTCTGGCCGGGCTGGACTGTCTCGGGTATGTCCACGGCTTGCGGCGCGACGAATTGCGGGGCGGCCGCGCTCGCGCCTGTCGGGATGCCTGCGTCGGCAGGGATCGGCGCCGGGAACGCGTTTGCGACGGGCGCTACCAAAGGCTCGGCGACCGGGACGGCAGCGTCGGCGACCGTCGTCGCAGGCGGCGTCTCAGGTTCTGCCCCCGCAGCCGCCTCCGCAATGACGATTGCTTCTTCGGGTGCCTCCGCGGACGGGTCAGCCCGGCCCGGCTCGGCGGGCGCCGGTGCGTCGCATTCGGGGCTCGATTCGTGCCGGTCCGCGGGTCGGGCGGCCGGGTGAGTCTGCGTTCTTCGCGGCGCGCGGTCGGTCTGATGGGGTTCGGGGCGGGCCTCGCTTTCCATCAGGGCCGCAAAGGAGCCGTGCGCGCGCATGTCCGTCGGCCGCTCCGCGCGGTCCGACTTGGCGGCGCGATGCGACACGAGGGATGTTTCAGGTGTGACGCTGGTCACTGATCCGGCACTCCAGACGAATTCCAGGTGAGAAAAGCGGGTCTGCGGGTTCGCTTTTGCAAGCCATGCGCCAGCGATCCGCCCGAAAAAATCCAGAAAAAACAATCGCCTCCGCTGGAGCGCAAGGGGCTAAACCGGCAAGGGCAGCCGTCACCCGGCAGGAAATTCCTATTTCGCTCCCTATATCGGGTCCGATTGCCTCGGCCTGCGCTAGCCTTGTACAAGCGGGCGTGGAAAGGGCAGCGAAACGCCGACGTTCCAGGGAGTGCGGCACAGGCCGCGGACTTCATGATCAATTCGCTTGGTGTCGACCGCCGGCCGCAGGACACTCGGGTCGTGGTCGCGATGTCTGGTGGGGTGGATTCGTCCGTCACAGCGGCGCTGCTCGCGTCCGAAGGCTACGATGTCGTTGGCGTCACGCTGCAACTGTACGACCATGGTGAGGCCGCGCATCGCAAGGGTGCCTGCTGCGCAGGGCGCGACATCCATGATGCGCGCAACGTCGCGGCAACGCTGGGCATCCCGCATTACGTGCTCGACTATGAAAGCCGCTTCAAGGAAGCGGTGATCGACCGGTTCGCCGAAAGCTATGTCGCGGGCGAGACGCCGGTGCCCTGCATTTCCTGCAATCAGTCGATCAAGTTCCGCGACCTGCTTGACACCGCCAAGGAACTCGGCGCGGCGGTGATGGCGACCGGGCATTACATCGCCTCTCGCGCCCTGCCGGACGGCGGCCGCGCTCTGTATCGCGCGCGGGAAGAGGAGCGTGACCAGAGCTATTTCCTGTTCGCGACCACGCGCGAGCAACTCGACATCCTGCGCTTTCCGCTGGGCGACCTCACCAAGGGGCAGACTCGCGAGGCCGCGCGCAAGTTCGGGCTCTCGGTCGCCGACAAGGAAGACAGCCAGGATATCTGCTTCGTGCCGCAGGGCCGTTATACCGACATCATCGAAAAGCTGATGCCGGGCTCGGCCGATGCCGGCGAGATTGTCGATCTCGACGGCAGGGTGCTTGGCAGCCACAACGGCATCATCCGCTTTACCATCGGTCAGCGAAAGGGCCTCGGCGTCTCTGCCGGCTATCCGCTCTATGTGGTGAGGCTCGATTCGGCGTTGCGGCGCGTGGTCGTGGGTCCCCGCGATGCGTTGCGCACGCGCCGCATCGGGCTGCGCGAGGTGAACTGGATCGGCGACGGCACGCTTGCCGAGGCGCTCGAAGGCGGACGGCGCGAGGTGTTCGTGAAGGTACGCTCGACGCGACCCCCACAGCCGGCCTGGCTGATGCGGGGTGACCAGGGCGTCGCAGTCGAACTGATCGACGGCGAAGACGGCGTCGCACCCGGACAGGCGTGCGTGTTTTACGATGCGCCGGCGGGTCAGGCGCGGGTTCTCGGCGGCGGATTCATCAAGAGCACGCAGCCGGTGACGCATGCTGCGAACGTTGACAATCCGGAAGTCGCAACGGTGTCGACCGCGACCTGATACGGGCATGGCTGGGGAGCTCGATACAGCCACCATCACCAAGGCCTATGCGCGCTGGGCGCCGGTCTACGACCTGGTCTTTGGTGCGGTGTTTGAGAAAGGCCGGCGCGCTTCGATCGAAGCGGCTGAACGCCTCGGCGGACGCGTGCTCGAAGTCGGCGTCGGAACCGGAATTTCGCTTCCGGATTATTCGCGCGACACCAGGCTGGTCGGAATCGACATTTCCGAGCCAATGCTGCGCAAGGCGCAAGCGCGCAAGCGCGACCTTCAGCTCGACAATGTCGAAGCGCTGTCGGTGATGGATGTCGGGCGTCTCGGTTTTCCGGACCAGACGTTCGACGCGGTGGTGGCGCAATATGTCATTACCACGGTTCCGGATCCGGATGCCGCGCTCGACGAGTTTGCCCGCGTCCTCAGGCCCGGTGGCGAGATCATCCTGGTCAACCATATCAGCGCGGAAGGCGGGCTGCGGCGTAGCTTCGAACTGCGATTCGCCCCTGTCGCGCGCCGGCTTGGCTGGCGGCCGGAATTCGAGTGGGCGCGCCTGCAGGCCTGGGTCGACCGCAATCCGCCGATGCGCGTGATCGAGCGAAGGCCGATGCCGCCGCTCGGACATTTCTCGATGATACGGTTCGGCAAGCCGCGCTAGAATTGCCGATTGGCTTTCGCGTTCGAGCATTGTCGTGATCCGGAATGCAGCAAGCGATCCGGATCGCTACGGCGTTTCGCGCGGTGACGGTTGGGTGACGGGTCACAAACCGGTCCGGTGTGTCCTTGATGCGACCACGGCTCCAAATTTAAGTGAACAAAATTGTTCATTTAAATATTGACAAGCTGGGAGGTCAGGCATTAATGCCCCTCGTATGTGAACAATACTGTTCACTGAAATAGAAAGAGCACCCATGACCATTCTTGCGCAACGCAACCGTGCCCTCGTGGAGGCATTCCTCGACGGCACCCATTCCGGCAATCTCTCGGTTATCGACACCACGGTCGCGACTGACATCGTGACTCACGGTTTTCCGTGCGGGCACAACCCCGCCAGTCGCGGCGAATACAAGCAGTTCTTTGCCGAATTCGGCCGTTCATTCAGCAACATGAACTATCGGACGCTGGCCCTGACGGCCGATGAGAATTGCGTCGCCGCGCGCTTTCTCGTGGAAGTGGACCATACCGGCGACTATCTCGGCGTCCCGCCGTCCGGGAAGCGCGTGTCGTTCACCGGCATGGCGCTGTACCGGATTCAGAATGGGATGATCGCGGAAACCTGGCTGCATCTTGATGGCCTGAGTTTCCTTGGCCAGATCGGTGCGATCGTCCCGAGAGCGGCTTGACCGAATGACGGGATGCCGCGGCTGCGGCATCCCGCTTCGGGCAAGGAACAATTTTGGAGGCCTGGCGGTTGGAGCGGCATGGCACGCAATCTCAAAACGGGTGTCGCCGCCGCGACCGCAATTGCACTGCTTTTGCCTTTGACGGCGCTGTGGGCGCAGACCAGCGAGCCGGCGGTTCCTGCGCAACCCGCGCCTCCCAAGCTCGATCCGAGAGCCTGTTCCGACCGCGATCGACTGGCGAGAGGCGACGTGGTGGAGAATGACGGCCCCGCTCCGCAGAGTCAGGAGCTTCTCAGCGACAAACTGGCACGCACTGACGGCGTGATCTGCCCACCGCTTGGGCTGGACCCGCATATCCGGGCGCCTGCGCCACGCACCGGCAGCGACATGCCGGTGATCACGCCACCCGCGAGCCCGGGGGGCGCGCCACCGC
The DNA here is from genome assembly GCF_050250235.1 of Pseudorhodoplanes sp. GTDB lineage: Bacteria > Pseudomonadota > Alphaproteobacteria > Rhizobiales > Xanthobacteraceae > Pseudorhodoplanes. The sequence continues at coordinate 30,358 of NZ_JBFWPA010000050.1, read as the reverse complement.
CGAAATAGGGGCCGGGCGCGGTTTTTCCGGCACGATTGCTTGACACCTTTTCGAGGTGAACCTTATATCCCGCACGCTTTCGGGCGGTCCGGGTTTGCGGACCCTGCCCGGCCAGGCGGCGGGGTAGCTCAGTTGGTTAGAGCAGCGGAATCATAATCCGCGTGTCGGGGGTTCAAATCCCTCCCCCGCTACCAACAATCCCCCCTCTTCGGAACGCGCCGTGAACAGGCTGCGATCGTCGCCGAGCAGCGCGGCGAGGTTGCCTTTGATCTCAATCGAAAAGCCGCGGGTGTTCGGCGGCGCATGCACGATCACACGGTCGACGATTTTGCGCACCGCCGCGATGGCGTTGTCGCGCCGGCTGTCGTCGTTGTTTGCAAGCACCGCCTGCAGTTCCGTGAGGTCCCGCTCGAAGCCGGCGATCGCGCCCGGATGGAGCGCCACCGGTTTCGGCTTTTCGTCCAACGCGGCCAGTGCTGCTTCAAGCGCGACCCTGTCACGTTCCAGCCGTCTGATCGGTTCGCGGAACGTGGCCGGGTCGTCATCGCCATACATCAGGGCATGCATGGTGCGATCCGTGGCCCGGCGGTTTTCGCCGATCAATCGTTCCAGTCGCGTGCGCTCGCGGTTCGCATTCGCTGCCAGCCGCTGGCGCGCTCGGTTATAGGCTGTGACATAGACCTTGAGCGAGTCGGGGCGGCCGAGCGTCGATGTCAGTCCATTCAGCACCAACCGCTCGATCGCGTCGCGGTCGACCTTGCGGCCGTTGTCGCAGATCCCGCTTTCGCGATGCGCCGAACATTGCACCCGTGCGCTCTTGCCGGCCTTGCCAAGCGACGTCATGCCGGCACCGCAGGTGCCGCAACGCAACAGCCCGGAAAGAGGCCGCGGCGGGCGCCGGTGCAGGTGGGCGGCCATCGGCCGTTCGCGGGCCTTGCGCTCCTGCACGGCGGCAAATGCCGCATCGGACACGATGCGCAGATGCGGAGCGGCTGTGCGCATGATGTCACCTTGCGGATTCGGTCGCGACACCCGCTTGCCGGTCGCCGGGTCCTTGACCATGCGCAGCCGGTTCCAGACGATCTCGCCACGATACAGCGGATTGAACAGGATGCCGCCGCCGCGGGCGCGATTGCCGTTGATCGTCGACGCATTCCAGTGCGAACCGCGCGGCGCGGCGATGCCGTCGCGGTTCAACGCCGCGGCGATCGCGCGCGGCGGCTCGCCTTGCGCATAGGCTTCAAAAATCCGCCGCACGATCGCGGCCTCGGCATCGTCGATCGCAAGCTGTCCCGGCGTCGCGGTCTTGCGATAGCCATAGGCGCGCCCGCCGGTGTGGCGGCCTTCGCGGATCACGCCGGCCATGCCGCGGCGGATATGCGCCACCAGATTTTCAATGAACATTTCGCCCATGAGCGCGCGGAGGCTGCCGTCGATCTTGGTGACCGCACCGCCCTGGCAATGAATTGCAATGCCCCGGAAATCGAGCCGCTTGCGGATATTGTGCCAGTCGCCCTGGTCGCGCGCGATGCGGTCGATTTCGGTGGCGACCAGGACGTCGAAGGCCTTGCTGTCGGCGGCGCGCAGCATCGCCTGCAATTGCGGGCGGTTGGCAATCGACGAGCCCGAGATCGCGCGATCGGCGAACACCTGGACGATGGCGAAGCCCTGGCGCTCGCAAAGCGTCCTGCACAGCGCGACCTGATCCTCGATCGAGCGTTCGTTCTGTAGGTCCGACGAAAAGCGGGCATAGATGGCGGCGCGCATGGGTTCTAATCCCCTAGCGCCGGCGCTGTGCAACCTTGCGAGACGCGGCTTGTTCGGCGGCGCGGTGATCTTCGAGCGCCGTGCCTTCGGCAAGCGCTTCCAGGATGGCGATCTGGTCCGCGGTCAAAGGCGGCCGCGCCGGGGTCGGATGGTCCGGGCGCGGCGATGAGGCAATGAGGCGCGGCCGTGTCATGCCGGCGGCCGTGCCGGGTGCTCGGCAAGGAAGCGATCGACATGCCGTTTTTGAAAGACGCGCAGGCGCCGGCCGCGGCGCACCGCGTAATGTCCGCCATGGGGCTTGAGCAGCCCGCGCGCGATCGCGGTGGCGAGGGCGGCGCGGGCTGCCGTGCGAAACCGCTTGCTGCCTTGCACGGCTCAGCCCCGGTCCGCGGCGAGCGTGCGGGCGCGCCGCGCGGCTGCGGCGCCGTGGGCGGCAATCTGCGACGCGGTCCAGCCGGCAAGCTCCAGATCGGCTTCGGTGACACAGCCGCGATTGGTGGCAAAGACCAGAAAATCATCGGCCATCTGGCCGACGATCTTGGCTTCGGTCCGAAGGCCGGCACGGTCGAGATAGGGCGAATGCGTGGCGACAAGGGCGTAGTCTCGCGAAGCGGGTTTTGACATTGGTTCCTCCATGGCGAGGCGCCAATGTAAGATTTGCTTTCAATTTCTGTCAATAAAGAAAGTAATGCTTTCATTAAGGTGGGGCCTTAGCGGGAGCGTTCTATAATTTGGCTGAGTGATCCGTCTTGGAAAATTAGGTCTCCAAATTGATAGTTGTGTAATTCTTTGATGCCATCTGCTGTTGTTGATCTGGTTCGCCGAAAGGGGCGCCCCCAGCAGGTGGAATGTGCTTGAATTACGGTCATGCCGATAGCTGGCGCACCTTTGCGCTCGCAGGCGGCGCGGGCTTCTTTTGCCGCCGCGACGGGGTCGCGCAGGCTAAGGTGAATCACGTTGACCAGAGGCATGAAGGCGGTAGCGCCTTTGTCGGTCTCAATCTCAAAAGAGGCGCGTATCGGGTCGCTTTGTGCGATCACTGATCTCACAATGAATGTGCGGGCGGCTACATCTTTGCAGTCGGATGTTGGTAGCATGCCGGGGGCTCGGCACATTGGGACCGTGGTGCGCGGCGCGGTGATCCAAACTCTCTTGTTGATATATTCTTTGCATTCAGAGCGCGCCATGAAGCAATCGATGGCGGCATTTTGTCCAAAGCAGCATGTTGTTGCGAGAAGGAAGGGGGTTGCCGCTATTGAAGCAAAAAGGGAGGGTCGCATGCTTTCAATCCATGGTCAGTCGGCACAGATAGCGGCCGATGATCGCCACTTCGTCCAGGTTTCTCTCGTAGGTCTGGTGGCGCGGATTTTCCGGGATGATCATCACGCGCGGCGGTTCGGAATTCGGAATGAGTTCGAGTCGCTTCAGGGTCTGGCCGAAGCCGTCGTTCAGCGCAAAGATGCCGGGCGGCGACGGCATCCGGCGTCCGGTATCGATGAACACGAAGTCTCCGTCGCGAATGCGGGGCTCCATGGAATCGCCCTCGCATTCGACGATATGCACGGCCTTGATGCTGCCGGGCAGGCGGCGGCGCAAAACCTGTTCCGGAATTTTCCATGTGTCGATGATCGGCAAGGCCGCCACCGATCCGTTGCCGACCGGAATCTGGATGTGCTCGGCTTCCTCGGTGCTGCCCATGCCGATGCGCGCGGCGACGCGCGGTATCTCGCCGGCGGGAATGTTGCTGCGCTGGTCGCCCGATAGCGTCGCCCGTGCCTTGGCCTCGGCGGCGTCGAGGTCGGGATCGAAAGACGGAATGATGGCGTCCCGCGCGCCCGGCGCGCGCCCGCGATTGTTGGCGAGCCAGTCAAACGACACCTCGAATTCATCGGATATCTTTTTCAGGTTTTTGGCCGTGATCCCTTTGCCCAATTCCCAATTGCCGACCGCGCCGCGCGTGACCTTGAGCGCCTTGGCGAAGTCCTCCTGGCTCATGTTGTTGATTTCCCGGACCCGCACGATGCGGCGGCCCTGGTCCCGGTCGACGGCTGTCTTCTGCTTGATCATGGCGGCCTGAAAGCTGCCCTTACGGCGGCCCGCTGGCATTGAAAGACTTGCTTGCAATGAATTGAAAGCAATGCTTTCAATTGCGCATGGAACAGGCCTTGATTCGCGCTCTGGAAAAGGTTGGCGGTCCGTCCGGTCTGGGGCGGGCCTTGGGCATTAGCTCGCAAGCGATATCGCAATGGCGACGGTGTCCGGCCGGGCGCGTGCTGGCGGTCGAAGCCAAGAGCGGCGTGTCGCGCCACGAGCTTCGCCCCGACCTGTATCCGCGGCCAGGTGCGCGCGTGGTGGCACGATGATGCGCGCGCGGCCGCTGCCTTGGCTTTGTGGTGCCGGTTGTGTGGGGGCGTTCGCATGCGCGAATCATCGAGAGGCCGCTCGCCGCGGTCAAAGCTTTTCAAGGAACAATCGTTCTTCCAAAAATCTCAAAGAACAAATGTTCTGCCGCGCAAGCTCAGCCGCTTCGGCGTCTGTGTGGTCGCGCTGTGGCCGCACAAGCCGGCGCGCCATCTGGCCGACCGGCTCGGCATCACCGAGGAAAATGCCAATCAGCTTATCCGCGGCGACCGCAAGGTCACCGCGAAGGCGGCGGCTGTCATCAATAACGAAATCATCTGACCCGCGCGCGGCTCTCCGGCGCGCCACCGGAGGCGCGCGATGACACCGCTCAAGGTCCAGCCGGTCACCGACCCTCTCGGCGCGTTTCTGGATGAATGTGCGCGCGGCGATGTTGGGTGCGCGACTCCCGTGAACTTAATGCCCCCGCTCTATTTTCTCTTTTCGCTGTCCGAACTGAAATCATTCGCGGCCGAGGCGCGTGCGCAAGGGCGCGTTGCCGATGCCGAACGGTTCGAGGCCGCGATCGCGCGCTGGGACAGTCGCGTGCAGGCGTCATGGCGCCGCTTCGCGGACCTTGGTGGCGATCGCGTCCAGGCTCTCGCGGCCGGCGGCGAATGTCGCGACCGTTCGTTTGGCCTGCGATGGCGTCATGCCTTTCAGGGCCAGTGTTTCGGTGTGCGACAGCGCCTCTTCGGTCTGTCGGATGATGCGAAGGCCGCCAGCGGGGTTCTGCCGCAACAGGATCGTGATCAGGGCCTCGATTGCCAGCAGGCGCCCGGCCAATTGCACTTCGTAGCTGTCAAGCGGGCTTTCGCTCACGGCGGCTGTCTCCATCGGTTCTGGACGGCGCTTTGCAAGCTTAGCAACTCTGCCGGAGGCGCGCGATGACACCGCTCAAGGCCGGCGTCGAAAGTCGCGATGCGATCGAATGGGTCTTTAGTTCGAGCGCTTCTTCCGGCGCGTCTGAGCGCGCTTGTAGGCCTGCAGCATGCCGTTCGCGAGTTGCTCAAGCTGTGCGTCGCTTATGCGCAACGCGACGCTCTGCGGTGCGTCGGCGGGTCCGTAACCCAGTTCGAGCAGCACTGCATCGTCTGGTGTCACTCCTACGGCGAACGACCGGAGGCGCCAAATGACTATGCGATCCATGAATGTGTCCCGCGACCGTTGTGGTGCTGCCAAGCCTACCACGCGTCTGCCGATCGCCCGCGTGCTGGAGCGCTTCGCCGCGGTGATCATGTTCGCCGTGCTGGTCTACATGCTCGGCATCGTCATTTCGATGCTGGAAGTCTGGCAGCGTCCGCCGCGCGCGGGCGGCATGTCCGGCGTCTCCGCGATCATGCATGCGGCCGCGACCGGCAACCCGCAGGCCGGCACCCGCGAATATCGCCGCGCGCTGCCGGTCGTGATCGGCGCGCCATGCGTGCTGATCGTCCATGGCGCGGATGGGCTCGGCCTCATTTCGTCGCGCATGGTGTGCGCCGGTCAGGTCTGCATCGAGACCGATCTTGCAATCGACCGGCAGGGCCGCGTCGTCTGTACGCCCGAGGCGCCGCGATGAGCGCAAACCCTTTCCTTTCCGTGCGCGGGGGTGTGGCTCTTTCAGCCGCGCATGGGAACGCCGGCGGGGCGATGAAGGACGCCCTCTGTGGTCGCCCCGCCGGCTGTGATTCCTCGAACGATGATGGCTCCGACCGGTTAGCCGGGCTGCCCCTGCGGTGGGCTGAGATTCATCAACAATATGAGCGCCGAGGCGGTGAAAGTCTCGAAGGCCGCAAGCGCATATTTGGCCTGATCCGGCAACGGCTCGCCGCTGGCCTTCGCCGCTTCGCGCACATTGTGCTCCGCGTTGCGCATGACATCGACCAGGAAAGCCGGCGGCTCGTCTGCATGGGATGCGACGCGCGCAAGCAGGGCAAAGACTGTGGCCTCCAGCGCTATCTGGCGCCCCGCGATCTCCGCTACCTCGATGTTCATTTCGTCCCCTCTTTCAAGCTGGAATTGCCGAAGGCTAGCACGCGGGGGCGGTCCCGATGAAACAGTCGCGCCTCATGTCGCTTGTCGAAAGCCTGATCAATATCGCGGTCGGGCTCGGCGTTGCCATGGTGGCGAACGCCATCATTCTTCCGGTGCTCGGCTTTCCGATCACGCTGGCGCAGAACGTGATGATCGCGGCCTTCATGACCGTGGTGTCGATCGCCCGCAGCTACGTGCTGCGCCGGCTGTTCGAGGCGCTGCATATCCGCCATCCGCTGTCGCCTGGGGCGCTGGCGATTGTCGCCGAACGCCGTCGGCAGATCGAGGCCGAAGGCTGGACGCCGGAGCATGACCTTGCGCATGCGCCGGGCGAACTGGCGAAGGCCGGCGCAAGCTATGCGCTGTCTTTGACCGAGCGCGGTGACCTGCCGCCGGTGACCTGGCCATGGTCCGCGGATTGGTGGAAGCCAACCGACCATCGCCGCAATCTCGTCAAGGCCGGCGCGCTGATCCTGGCCGAACTCGATCGCGCGGATCACGCGCGCAAGCGGGGCTTTCGATGAGCGCGCATCGCACCCGCGGCGTGTTCGTGCCGCTGCCCGAGGTCGAGGCGCATCTGGCCTGCGGCTGGAGCATCGTCGATGACCTCATGGTGCGCGATGGCTCCGGCGCCGTGCGGCTCTTAGGGATGGACGAGGTGGTGCTGATGGCACCCCGACCGGACCTGTCCGATCGGGGACACGAAAAGCCGGCGGCGTCGGAAAGCGAAGCGGCATGATCATCGCATCGCTCATCCTCATCCGCGCCGTGATCCTCCTGTGCCTGCTGGCGCTGGCTTTGATCAGCTATCTGGCGGTCGCGCGCGAGACGCGGGGCCGGACGCGGGACCATGAGGTCGAATGATGGCGCGGCTCGCATCGGCGCTCAACGACCTGGTGGCATTCGGCTTCGACGTGCTGGCAAGGCCGCATGACCTGTCGGCGGCGTCGCGGGTGCCGCTTCAGGCCGCGATCGTGGCGCAGCTCGGCGAGCAATACCGCACGCAAGGCCAGTTCCTGCGCGGCGCCGAAACGCTGGTCGCCGCGCTCGATCAGCTCGTGTTCTTTCGCCGCGTCGATCCCGACCTCGCGCCGGCGTGGGAGGCCATTGTTGGCGCGGCGATCGCGGTGACCCGCGCGCAGGCCTGGAAATCGATCGCCTGGGAACAGGAGCACCTGACATGAACCGCGCAACATTGATCGGCCATCTCGGCAAGGACCCGGACATTCGCCGCACGCAAGACGGCCGCCCGATCGCCACTCTGTCGCTCGCCACGTCCGAAAGCTGGCGCGACAAGCAGACCGGCGAGCGCCGCGAAAAAACCGAATGGCACCGCGTCGTGGTGTTCAACGAGGGGCTCTGCAAGATCGCCGAGGGCTATCTGAAGAAAGGCATGCAGGTCCTGGTCGAGGGGCAGATCGAAACCCGCAAATGGACCGACAAGGACGGCGTCGAAAAATACACAACCGAAATCGTGATCCGCGCGTTCGGCGGCCAGATCAAGATGCTCGGCAAGAAGCGCGATGACGATCGCGCCGACGCCGGCGGCGCCGGTTCGTCATCGGAGTCCGGTGCGTCCGGCGGTGCGCGCAAGCCGGCGATGGCCGGTGGCGGATCGCGCGACATGGACGATGAAATTCCGTTCTAGGCGGAAGGAATTGCCTGCGAAGTCTGTAACCAGCCGATGGCGACAACGCAGGGCCTTTGGGGACCATCGGGAGAGGCAGCCGGCCGCTCACCTCAGAGCCGGATGGCAGCCGGGAAAGACCGGCAACACAGTTTTGATGATGGAGGGCAAGTTGATGGCGAAGGCACGGAAGGCCGCGAAGGCCAGGACAAGGACGGCAAAGAAGGCGAAACCGAAGCGCGGCATCTATCAGGCGGCGGATGCGCGCCGCAAGCGGCCGCTGCGCAGGCCCGGCGAAAGCGCGAAGGCGCATCGGGAACGCATCAAGCGCGCGCGCGGTGAAAAGACCGGCGCGTGGCTCATTGATGCTGCCACCGGCAAGCCCTTCTCCGTCACGCCGATGCCGGCCGCCAAGCCCGGCCATCACCCCGGCCAGCCGACCCGCAAGGTCTCCGAGATCAAACTCGGCGCGCGGCACCGGAAAGACTTCGGCGACCTCGCGTCGCTGGCGCGCTCGATCGACGATCGCGGCGGGCTGCTGCAGCCCATCGTCATCACCAAGGACAACAAACTCATTGCCGGCGAACGGCGCTTGCGCGCCTGGCCGCTGACCCGGTTCAAGGCCCAGCCGATCCCGGTTCATATCGTCGATATCGATTCCGTGGTCGCCGGCGAATGGGACGAGAACGCCAAGCGCAAGGATTTCACGCCCTCCGAGGCGGTCGCGATCAAGCGCGCGCTGGAGCCGGTGGAGCGCGCCAAGGCCAAGGCGCGGGTGCATGCCGGCGTCAAGTCGGATGATGCCGGGCGCGCGGCCGACAAGGTCGCCGAATATCTCGGCCGCGACCGCAAGACCATCGCCAAGGCCGAAGAGGTGGTGGCGGCGGCCGAAAAAAATCCGAAGAAATTCGGCGCGCTGGTCGAGCAGATGGACAAGACCGGCAAGGTGTCCGGCGTGCACAAGCGCCTGCAAATTCTGCAGCAGACCGAGGCCATCAAGAAGACGAAGCCCGGCCTGCCGATGAAGGGCAAGGTCGGTGGCGCGGTGATCGATTTCCCCTGGTGGTCGGACGGCTGTGATGTCTCGCAGGAAGAGATCGATGCCGCCGGCCGTTCGTTCCGGCCCTATCCGGCGATGTCCTATGTCGCGGGCAAGGCCTTCATGCGCGACCAGGTGGCGCCGATCCTGGCCGATGATTGCGTGGTCGCGATGTGGGTCACCAACTGGCACATGCCTTACGTGTTCGAGTTCCTCAAACTGCTGGGCTTCAATCGCGACGCCGAAGGCAAGCCGCCGCATGCCACCATCCTCACCTGGAACAAGGTCAGGATCGCGCGCGGCCAGACCTTGCGCGAGGTCACCGAGCATGTCGTCATCGCGCGCCGCGGCAAGGTCACCGTCAATCTCGGCAACGAGACCACGCTGCTGACCGAAGAGCGCCGGGAAAACTCGCGCAAGCCCGATGCGTTCTATGCGCTGTTTGAGAAGGTGTTTCCCTGCAAGCGCTATGCGGACATTTTCTCGCGCGGCGGCCGCGGGCCGCGGTGGGATTGCCATGGCGACCAGATCGGGAAATTCCCGCCGGCGATCGTGCAGGCGGCGACCGATGCGGTCCTGGCCGAGGCCAAGGGTGTGCGCGGCGAGTTGTCCGGCGCGCCGCTGGTGGGCGATGCCGATGACGGCTGGCACCGCAGCGATTCGTTGCTCGGCGCGCTGGTGATGATCCATGACGGCCGCGCGGCCGAAACCGATGTCGACACCGTCACCTTCCTGCAGAAGCACAAGCTGGTGACCGGCGGCGCGCGGCCGAAGCTGACGGCGAAGGGCGTCGTCGAAAAGAACAAGCTTGCCGAAGAGGTCCGCAAGGACCGGCTCGCCGCGCTGCCTTCGTCGATCGACGATCTCTGTCACGGTTACAAGGTCGCGGTCGCGCAGTTCCACGAGGCGGTCCTGGCCGGCGATCGCGATCGCGAAGCGGTCGCGCTGGAGCGGCTCGATCTCCTGCAGGTCAAGGCCAATGGCGGCGATCGTTTCGGCATGGCGGTGGCAAGCTCCGATGCGGAGGCGCTTCGCGCCGGCGCGGCCGCGCCGCTTGGCACCGTGCCGCTATGGGGTCAGCGCGGGCTGTTCCGGGTCATGGTCGACGGCACACCGCATCTGGTGTCCTATGCCGATGATCATTTCGGCATCCATGCCGAGGACCCGGACAAGCCGTTCGTCTCCGAAACCGGCTATCGGTCCATGTTCGTCGACGGCGAGGACCGGCGCGGCAAGACCGTCGACCAGGCGGTGATCGCGCTGATCGATCATGCCATCCGCTTCGATACCAGTTCCGGCAAGGACCGGCCGCGCAAGGGCAAGCTGCCGATGCCGGCCCATGTTTATGTGATGCCGGAAAACGCCGATGGCGGCGCCGATCGCAAATTGAAGCGCCTCTCCGCAAGTGCGGCGCGCAAGCGCCTGATGAGGGATGCGGTCGAAGCGGCGGCCGGAACGGCGCCGGTCGCGCCGGTCGACAATATCCTGGCCGAACTGGAAACCATCGATCGCGGCGGCGATGTCGGCAAGGCGATGCGGGCGCGCCTGGTGAAGGATGGCCTGGTGGTGTTGCGCGGGGCGCGCAAGCGGCCCGAATTGACTGCGGTCGGCGCCGAGCGGTTGCGGGAATTGCGGCTGGCCGCGGCGCCGCAAGCGTCCGAACCGGTGCAGGCCGATATAGAGGACGCGATCGCGGCGCAGGCCGCGCCCGCCGAAGCGCAGGCGGCCGCGTGATGGCCAGAATGGATGGTCCGCTGATCTATGACGAACGCCCGTCCGGCCGCATCGAGGTGCGGCTCGGCAAGCGCATCATCGGCGTGGTGACGCCGTGGCCCTATGGACAGCGCAAGCAGGCGCATTGGGTGCTGGCGCTGCCGCGCGCGGACGGCACGCCCATCGTCGTGCCGCGCGGCGCGCCATCGGTGCCTTCGGCATGCCGCGCGCTCGCCTTCGCCGCCGAGGAATGGTTCGCCGGCGCCGGTGACGATTTCTCCGGCCTGGTGCGGCGGCTGCGGGCGCAGCGCGAGGATTCGATCCGCACCCGCGATCTGGAGGCGCTCCATGGATAGGGCCGGGCTCATGCCGCGCGGCTGGCGGCCGATCGAAAGCGCGCGCAAGGACGGCACGCTGTATCTGCTCCTGGTGCGGCAGGACCTCGATCGCGGAAGCAGCAACAATCCGACCGAGGACCAGCTCGTCTATCGCACCATCGGCCACAACAATTTCGATCGTGACGGCGAGGATGTCTGGTGCTTTGCCGGATGGTCCTGGTCGCATGACATGTTCGTGCAGGGGCGCGGCGCGCCCATCGCTTGGCAACCGATGCCGGACGCCAGGTGATGACCGTCTATGTCGACGACATGCACGCGGTCCCGATGGGCGAATTCCGCGGCATGAAAATGTCGCACATGATCGCCGACACCGAGGCCGAGTTGCATGCGATGGCCGCTTCGATCGGCGTTCAGCGGCGCTGGTATCAGGGCGACCATTACGACATTGCGCTGTCCAAGCGCGCGCTGGCGATCAGGGCCGGCGCCGTTCCAGTCCCGCTGCGGGTGCTGGCGCGCATGGCGATGAACCGCAGGCGTGGGCGGCCGCTCGGCACTCCGGAGGAGGCCGCGGCCGCGCTCGGCGAAACGGTGCAATTGTCGATGCCGCTCGGCGCGTTCGATCGCGCCATCGCGGCCGCGTCGTCAAAGCTGCAGCGCGATCGATTTGTGCGGGAGGTGCAGGCACGCTGGCCGGGCGCCGAGGTGATCACAGTGCGGGATGGTCGCTAATAGGAAAATGACAACCATGTTCAAGCTACCCGCTGAGGCGCACACCATCCGACTCTGCAAGGTTGTTCGTAACGAATTGATCTTGTGTGAGCCGGTGATCTTCCACGGTGGTGCGCCTGCCGTGGATACGATCCTGCGCCGCGCTGCATTAGGAGGTAAGGTTGGGCCGCTCGGCGAGACCGGCGACTATTGGGCCGATTTGATGGACGCCGACGCCGACAACCTTGTCGAGACGATCGCGCTCGACCGCGGCTCATGGAACGCCATCAAGAACAAATGGGCGCGTTGTAAGATATGGGCGCCGCTGCGGGAACGCGCTCGCGCCATCGGACTTCGCGGCTAATCGGGCGAAAACGAAAATGTCCCGCCCCGCGCATCTGACCGCCGATATCCTCGACCTCTTGTCGCGCGTGGTGGTGTGCCCGTCCGGCTGCTACCTCTGGACCGGCGGCAATTCCGGCACCGATCGGGCGGTGCGCGGCTCGAATTACCCGCGCTGCAATAGGCCCGGCACCCGCACGGCGATGGCGGCGCATCGCCGGGTGTTCGAATTGTTCAACGGCCCGATCCCGGACGGCTTCACCGTCGATCACGTCTGTGCGGAATGGGTCGCCGATCCGTGGCTGTCGCGGCTGTGCGTGCGGCCGGAGCATCTGGAGGCGATCAGCGGCGCCGAAAACACCCGGCGCATGATCCGGCGGCGGCGCCGCACCCATCCGCTGGAATTCATCGAGCCGCCGCAGCTCGTCATTCCCGATGCGCCGGTATTGCTGGCGCCGGGCGAAAGTGCGGAGGATTTCGCCGATGCCTACTGATCTGCCATCGCTCGCTTTGTCGGTCCGGCAGCCCTGGGCCTGGGCCACCGTGCATGTCGGCAAGCCGCTGGAGAACCGCTCGGCCGCGATGGTGCGGCATCTTCATCCGCTTCGCGGCCGGCGCGCGATCCATGCCGCCAAGGGCATGACCCGCGAGGAATACGAAGACGCGCGCGAATTCATGCGCGGGCTCGGCGTCGAATGTCCCGCGCCGGCCGACCTCAAGCGCGGCGGCATCATCGGCTCGGTCGACGTGGTCGGCGTGGTGTCGCGCAGCGACAATCCCTGGTTCTTCGGTCCGCGCGCGCTGGTGCTGGACGATCCGCGGCCGTGCGAATTCGTCCCGGCGATCGGCGCGCTCGGATATTTCGCCTGGTCGCCGGCCGATCCGTCGATCGTGCCGGGGCCGGCGCGCTGGATGCTGCCGCGCGCGGATCATTCGTCACCGGATTTGTTCGGGGGCGGGCGATGATCGTTCTCACGAATTGTAACATCGGCGCTGCAAGGCTTTCTCGCATCGTGCGTCGCGATCGGCGCGCAACTTGTTCAATGTTCATCGTGTCAAGTTTTTCGAATTTTCGGTCTCAACGCCTGCAGCGCAAGGGTTTGCTGAACGCGAATGATGCTCGCGACGAAAATCGTGGAAGTCGATTTGCTAGACTGTCGTTCTCATCATCAAAGGAGAGCGATATGCCAAGACTTCGCGCGATGTCAGCCAAGCAACGGGACATGTTGTTGTCGTTTTATCGTGACGGCGAGGCGATCGATATCTGTGATTTCGATGGTGACTTCGGCTGGCACAATCGGGAGCGGGTGATCGATGCGCTGGTCCGGCGTGGCTATCTAACCGAACATTGCGCTGTTACCGATAGCGGCCGGAAGGCGCTCGGCGTGTCATGACCGATCCCGCCCCGCAACCTGCCGCGCGCGCAACGCCGGTCTTTGGCGAGGCGTCCTGCCGCGCGTCGCTGAGCTGGGGCGACCTGATCGCGTGTCCGCGCTGCGCGCTCGCCAAGGACAAGGACGATCCTTCGCCGCTGCCATGCCGGGCGCGCGCGATCAGTCTGTCGATGATCATCGATGCGCTCGCCCACCAGGCGCAGGCGATCGAGACCGGCCAGGTCGCGGCCAAGCATGCCGGCTACCGGCAGTTTGCCCATCACGGCGAGCTTGAGCGGGCGCAGCTGTTGCGCGCCGGCGCCAAGCTGCTGGCGCTGATCAAGGACGATGAGGTGTTGCGTGCGCGTCTGCTGACTCCAAAACAAAAACCCGAGACGACATAGCGCAATGCTTGAAGCGGCACTCTCCTATGCCCGGCTCGGCTGGCCGGTGTTTCCCTGTCACCCTGAAACCAAGCGGCCGCTGGTGAAAAGCGATGTTGCGGGCGAGGGCGGGTTGAAGCTCGCCAGCACGGACGAGGCGCAGATCTGCAAGTGGTGGGGAAAATGGCCGCACGCCATGATCGGCGTGCCGACCGGCGCGCCGATCGGCGCCTTCGCGGTCGACCTGGACGCCGGCACCGACAAGAAAACCGGCAAGGTATTTACCGCTGCGGGCTTGCGTGCGGCACTCGCCGAGGCGCTCGGCGCAGCCTTGCCGGCGACGTGGGAGGCCGTCACGCCGCGCGGCGGCGAGCACATCTTCTATGCGCCGCCGGCCGGCCGGCCGATGCCCGGCAATCGCACCGGCGTGATCCCGCGCGTCGATATCCGCGGCGATGGCGGCTATGTGGTGGTGGCGCCCTCAAAGCGAGCGGATGGCGCGGCCTACACATGGCGCACCGGCCCGCACAGCGGGGCACTGGCGCAAGCGCCGTCCGAATTGATGGACATGGTGCTGCGGGAGGGTCAATGGGCGCCCGAGGCGTCGCCTGCGGATTTGCCGGCAAATGTGGCGAGCGCACCGGTCGCGGCCTTCACGCCGGCGGTCGACGAGGGCGTGCGCGAATACGCCGCCAAGGCGCTGCATGCCGAATGCGAAGCGGTGGCGCGCACCGGTGAAGGCGGCCGCAACCAGGCGCTGAATATCGCCGCGGTGCGGATGGCCGAACTGGTGGCGGCCGGCGCGCTCGATCAGGCGCTGGTGCAGCGCAGGCTCGAAGAGGCGGCCGCGCAGAACGGGCTGACCAAGGATGACGGCATGCGCGTGGTCCGCAACACCATCCGCTCCGGTTTCCGAAAGGGGCTCAAGCAGCCCCGGGATCTCCGCGCCATTCGCGACAATGTCGCGCGCCGCAAGGAACGCGCGGCGCGCGGCGAATCCTCCTTCTCCTATGATCCGCGGCCGGAGCCGCCGCCCTATGACGAGGTCGGTGCGTTTGATGATCCGCCCGCGTTGCCATCGCCTTCGCCCGCGCCGCGCGCGCCCTCCGCCGCGGCAGCAGAAAATTTCGGCGCATCCTCCCAGTCGGGAGGATCGGACCGGCCAGGCGATCGGGCAGGTCATGGCGATACCGATGGCCGCACCGGCGCCGGCCGCCGCGCCACCGACCGGCGCGGCGCGGGCCGGCGCGATTTCACGCCGGCGGAAAAAGCCGATCTCGACAGGCGCCTGGCATTCTTTCCGCAGACCGATCTCGGCAACGCCGAGCGGTTTCGCGAACGCATGCGCGGCCGCATCCTGTGGTGCGCGCCGATCGGCTGGCTGTACTGGTGCGGCACATACTGGATGGCGGACGGCGCCAATGAAATCGTCAAGGCGGCCGAGCATGAGGTGGCGCGCTCGATCCAGGACGAGGCCGATGCCATTGCCGGCACCGATCGCGACGTGCTGGTCAGCTCGAAAAAAATCGGGCGCAAGGACGAGCAGGAAATCGTCGAAACCTTCCTGTCGGATATCCTGCGGCAATGGGGCCGCGTCACCGAAGGGCGGCAGCGGCTGACCGCGATCGCCGACCGCGCGCAGGCCTTCCTGGCGGTCGATCCCGCCGACCTCGACGCCGATCCCTATGCCGTCAATGTGCGAAACGGCACGCTGCGCATCGTCAAGGTCGACGGCAAGCCGCAAATCAAATTCGCGCCGCATGCGCCAGGCGACCTCATTACCAAGATCGCCAATGTCGCCTATGACCCGCTGGCCGATTGTCCGCTCTATGACCGCTTTCTGGAAGAGGTGCAGCCCAAGGCCGATGCGCGGCGCTTCCTGCATCAATGGAAGGGGCTGTCGCTCACCGGCGATGTCACCGAGCAGCGGCTGTGCGTGTTCTGGGGCAAGGGCAAGAACGGCAAATCGGTGTTCGAGGACACCCACGCCTTTGTCGCCGGCGATTATTGCGAGACCGTGCCGATCGAGACCTTCCTGTCCGAAGGCAAGGGCCGCAATGCCGGCCAGGCCACGCCGGACCTCGCGATCCTGCCCGGCGTGCGCATGCTGCGGACCTCGGAACCGAAACGCAACGCCGCTTTGGACGAGGGCCTGATCAAGCTCGCGACCGGTGGCGAGCCGATCCAGGCGCGGCATCTCAACCGCGACTATTTCAAGTTCTATCCGCAGTTCAAGCTCACCATCTCCGGCAATTACCGGCCGAAGATCGAAGGCGCCGACGAGGGCATCTGGCGGCGCATGATCCTGGTGCCCTGGACCTATACGGTGCCCAAGGACAAGCAGGACAAGACGCTCACCGCCAAGCTGCGGGGCGAGGCGTCCGGCATTCTCAACCGCGTGCTGGACGGCTTGCGCGACTGGATGGGCGGCAACGGCCTTGCTGTGCCCGACGATGCGGATGCGGCGACGCGCGAATACCGCTCTGATTCCGATCCGCTCGGGCGCTTTCTCGAAGCCTGCACCGAACCGGACCCGCAGGGCCGCGTGCAATCCTCGACCCTGCATGCGGTGTTCTGCGCCTGGGCCGACGCCAACGGCTCCAGCAAATGGAGCGGCCGCGGCTTCTCCCTGGCGATGAGCGAGCGCGGCTTTCACAAGAAACAGTCGGACGTGATGTGGTGGCTCGGCTTGAAGCTCGTCAAGTTCGTCAACGATTTTGTCGACGAAAGCGGCAAGCCGCGCGCCGCCAGGCGTGACGACGAGCCCGGCGAAGGGGCGGGCGGCGCGGCGGGCGATGACGAGATCGGGGTGTTCTAGGTGATTCGGTTTTTCGTGCTTGTGATTCGCCTGATCGCGGCAAGCTCCCATCCTCCCATTTTTGGGAGGATGGCCGGTCTTGCAAGCCGTTGATCGCGTTGGCTTTGGGAGCTTGAGGGAGGAATGGGAGCTTTTTTTCACCATCGGACTCACTGTGCGCGTGTGCGCGTGCGCATGCGTGAGCCGTCATGGCAGACAAGCTCCCAATCCTCCCGATCCTCCCAAAATATTGGTTTTGTCCTTTGTTTATCGGGGTTTCCGGATTTGGTGCTCGATCGCGCCAAGCTCCCACAAGCTCCCATGATCCTCCCGGTCCTGATCGGACGGATTTTCTCTCAAAATTGCGATGCCTGCCCTTGGGGAATTTCCCCGAGGGTTGCCGTGCGCTCGATCATGAAAGGGGTGCCATGAAGCCGAAACTGAAAAACGCCATTCCCGTGCTGGCCAAGCTTGCGGCGGATCATGCCGCGCGGGAAATGTCGGAGCACGAAGCGATGCCGCGCAAGCTCGGCAGGGAAGATCGTCGATGCTGGTATCTGCTGACAATCGAACGGCGCCGCGAGAATACGGTTTCAGCCCATCTGATCGGGCGCGGGATCAGGGTCTATGTGCCGGAGCAACCGAAGTGGACACCTCGGGGCCGAACCAAACAACGCGAGCCGATGTTTCCGGGATATGCGTTTGCGCGCATTGATTACGAGAATGAATGGCCGCGCGTGCGGTCGCGCCCTGGTGTGATCGGTGTTCTTAAGGATGCGAAGACTGGGCTTCCCATCGTGGTTCGGGAAAGCGATCTGGTGCGGGTTACGGATATTGAGCGTGCGGCGCTTGATACACGGAAGCGGAGCAGCTTTGCCGTCGGCGATCGGGTGCGTGTGCGTGACGGCTCGCCATGGTCCGACCTGGACGGTCCGATCTGGCGGCTTGCGGAGAAGGACCGAATCGTTGTTCTACTCCATGTGTTGGGGCGCAGGGTCAAGGTCGAACTGCCCGAGCGCGAGATCGAAGCGATTTAGACCTCAAGGCATCGAAGCCGCGTAATTTTTCGGTTGGGCTGAACCATCACCGGGGTCTGGACGTGACGACGGCGGGCAACCGCTACAAACAAGGCCGGTAGCCGCGAAGCGGCCCGACCGTTTGGAGAAGAATTGAGCCCCGGCCGAATCGGCGCGGGGCTTTTTCGTTTCCATGGGTATAGGTCCTAGACACTCACCTCGGAGACGACCATGGCAACGGCCGGCGGAAAGCGCCGGCGACCATGGGCGTCACGGGTCCTTTCGGGAACCTAACTAGATGCGGGCGGCAACAGCGCGGGGTTTCGCTAGCTGGGCCTCCGAAAAATAAGGTTAAGCCGGTTAAGCCGGTTAATCGCGCCGTTAAACGATGGCACCGAAAACCGCACATTTGCAGGTCGAATACCGGTTAAGCGCCGAGCTTAATCCGTATATCGCCAACGCGCGTCTGCATTCCAATGCGCAGGTCCGCAAGATTGCGGCCTCGATCGAGCGCTTCGGCTTCAACAATCCGATCCTGATCGATGCCGGCGACACCATCGTCGCCGGCCACGGCCGGTTGATGGCGGCGAAGCTCTTAGGTCTGGCCGAGGTCCCGGTCATCCAGCTCGGGCACCTGACCGATGCCGAGCGCCGCGCCTATACGATCGCCGACAACCGCATTGCCGAGGACGCGAAATGGGACATGGCGCTGCTGGAGCGGGAATTGCGCGCCGTCGTCGCCGAAGGCATCGATGCGGTGCAAGTCGGTTTCAGCGACGCCGAAATCGAGCGCCTGTTGCGCGATGCGCAGGGCGGGTCGGGCCGCGATCCGAACCAGGCGCCGGCCATCAAGCCTGATCCGGTCAGCCGGCCCGGTGACCTCTGGCGGATGGGAGGCCATCGGTTGCTGTGCGGCGATTCCACCGCCGCTGCGGATGTATCGCGTGTGCTCGGCGGCGAGCGGCCGAACCTCATGGTGACCGATCAGCCCTATGGTGTGAATTACGATCCGAACTGGCGCAATGAAGCCGCGCGGACCTCGCCTGGCATGGGCAACCGTATCGGCGCCGGCGCCATCGGCAAGGTGCAGAATGATCATCGCGCCGATTGGCGCGAGGTCTGGAAACTATTTCCCGGTCACGTCGCCTATGTGTGGCACGGCGGATTGCACAGTGCGACCGTGCAGGCATCGCTGGAAGCCGCGGGCTATCAGGTCCGCGCGCAGATCATGTGGCTGAAGCAGCGCCTTGTCATCTCCCGCGGCCACTATCATTGGCAGCATGAGCCCGCGCTCTATGCGGTGCGGGATGGCGAAGATGATGGATGGCGCTTCGTGCCGGAACACGAGGTCGCGGCCTATGCGGTTCTCAAGGGCGAAACCGCCGACTGGCATGGCGGCCGCAAGCAGTCGACCGTCTGGGAAATCGAGCACGTCAAGTCCGAGACCGGGCATGGCACGCAAAAGCCGGTCGAATGCATGCGCCGGCCGATGATCAACAATTCGTCGCGCGGCGATTGCGTGTTCGAGCCGTTCTCCGGCTCTGGCACCTCGATCATCGCCGGCCAGATGTGCGAACGCCGCGTGCTGGCGATCGAGATCGACCCGGCCTATGTCGACGTCGCGGTGCGGCGCTGGCAGGACTTCACCGGCGGCCACGCCATTCTGGATGGCGACGGCCGCACCTTCGCTGATATCGCCGCGGCGCGCGGCGTGGCGCTGGCCGCCTGATCCGCTTTCCGATGCCCGATATCCTCGAAATGTCGCCGACCGAATATGCGCGGCACCGCGGCGTCACGCCGCCGGCGATTTCGCGCATGCTTCGCGCCGGCAAGATTCCGTTTCGCCAGGTGGGCAGCAAAAAACTGATCGATGCCGCCGCTGCAGACCGGGCGCTTGGCGAAACACAAGAGCGCGTCGATGTTCCTGACGACGATGCGGCCGCCGCATCAT
This sequence comes from Pseudorhodoplanes sp., assembly GCF_050250235.1. Taxonomy (GTDB): domain Bacteria; phylum Pseudomonadota; class Alphaproteobacteria; order Rhizobiales; family Xanthobacteraceae; genus Pseudorhodoplanes. Next base: position 10,888 of record NZ_JBFWPA010000050.1, on the reverse strand, counting down.
CGGGCGCCGGCGGCTTCGCCGGCGCCGAGCCGTCCGGCCTGACCAGGGCCAAGACCGCGACCGAAGTCTATAACGCGCGCATCCGCCAGCTCGAATTCGAGGAACGCATCGGCAAGCTGCTGCCGGTCGAAGGCGTGATGCGCGCCATGGAGAAATGCGCCGCGGCGATCGTGCGCGACCTCGATCAATTGCCGAATTTCGCCGAGGACCTTGCGACCGCCTTCACTGCCGGCGGCATTCCGGCGGTTCGCGCCAGGCTCAAGGAAATCGCGCGCGGCACCCGCATCGTCCTGGCCGAAACCATGCGCGTGACCGCCGCGCCCGCTGAACCGAAAGCCGATCACCGCTCATGATGCCGGCGTTACGCACATTCGCCGAACCGCTGCCGCTGATCGCCGGCATTCTGGCCGGCATCTTCATGCCGCCGGCGCCAATGACGCCGTCGGCCTGGGCCGCGCAGCATTTCGTGCTGCCGGATGGCGAATACAAGGGCCGCACCATCGATCTGTCGCGCACGCCGCATCTGATCGAGCCGATCGATGCGCTGGGGCCGGACGCGCCGGACAACGAGGTCGCGGTGATGAAATCCGCGCAATCGGCCTTTACCACGGCGCTGCAGATCGTGATCGGCCATTCGATCGACCGCGATCCCTGCGACATGATGGTGGTGCAGCCGACCGACTCGGCGCTGGCGGATTTCAATTCGCAAAAATTGAGCCGCGCGATCGAGGGGTCGGCGGCGTTGCGCGCCAAGGTCCGCCCGCAGACCGCGCGCTCCGGCCAGGCGTCGACCACCTATGAGAAGAAATTCTCGCCGGATTGTTCGCTGTTCCTGGCGCTGTCGACCTCGACCGCGGATTTGCGCTCCAAAACCATCAAGAAGGCGTTCTGCGACGAGATCGACGAATATCCCGATGACCTGAATGACCAGGGCGATCCCCTGGACATGATCAAGGCGCGGCAGATCACCTTCCTGCGGTCTGGCACCTGGAAGCGCGCCTATTTTTCCACGCCGACCATCAAGGATGCGTCGAAGATCGAGGCCAAGCACGCCGCCGGCGACCAGCGGCGCTGGACCATGACCTGTCCGCATTGCGGTCATGACGGGCTGGTGTTCGAATTCGGCGGCCTCGAATTTGAAAAGGTCGCTCCGCACAAGGCGCGCTATATTCCGAAATGCTGCGGCACTGTGATCGAGGGCTGGCAGAAGTTTTCAGTCTATCTCACCGGCCGATGGGTGCCGAGCGTCGCGGGCGAGGGCCGTTACAAGTCCTATCATTTCGACGCGCTGTCATCGCCGTTCGTGCCCTGGGATGACGTCGCCAAGGACTTCGTCGACGCCGGCGACGATCAGTCCAAGCTCAAGACCTTCTACAATCTGACGCTGGGCCTGCCCTTCGAGATGCGCAGCGAGGCGCATGATCCGAAGCGGCTCATGGAACGCTGCGAGGATTATCAAGACCACGTCGTGCCGGCGCGCGGCCTGTTGTTCACCTGTGGCGCGGACGTGCAGCATTCCGGCATCTGGGTCGAAGGCGTGGCGTTCGCATCCAATGGCGAGTCCTGGAGCGTGTTTCACGATTTCCTGGAGGGAGAGACAACAGATCCCCGCGGTGGCGCCTTCGCCAAGCTTGCGGCGCTCTATGACCGCGCCTTTCCCGACGCCTTCGGCGGACGCCGGCGTTTCGATGCCATGGCGATCGACGCTGGCGACGGTGGGCGGTCCAATCAGGTCTATGCGTTCTGCCGCAAGCGGCCGCTGGCTTATGCGATCAAGGGCGTATCCGGCTGGACCGCACCGGCGATCGGCACGCCGAGCCAGGTCGACGTCAAGGACAACGGCAAGAAAATCCGGCGCGGTGCCACGCTCTGGCCGGTCGGCACCTGGTCGCTCAAGGCGACCTTCTATTCCAATCTCGGCAAGGACGGCCGCAAGGCCGGCGAGCCCGAGGACCCGGACGGCTATTGCCATTTCCACAAGGGCTGCGACGAGCGCTTCTTCAAGCAGATGACCTCGGAAACCCTGGTCAAGAAAAAGGTGCGCGGCCGCACCATGCAGGAATGGGTCCCGCACAGCCCGAACCATCTGCTGGACGCGCGGGTCTATGCGTTCGCGATGGCCGAACATTGCGGCCTGACCCGCATGACGCCGGAGCAATGGGCGCGGCTGCGCCAGGTCCGTGGCGTGCCGCAGCAGCTCAACGCGCCGGATTTGTTTGCGTCCGATGCGGCCAAGATCGCCGCGATCGACGCCGGCGGCGATGATGTCGCTGCGCCCGCGCCGCATCGGTCGGTGCTGACGAAAAAGAAGCGCGGCTTGCGCATGCTCAATCGAGGGATGTCCTAAGTGAGCGCGATCACTCTTTCGTCCGCGCAGGCGCATCTGGACGCCTGGCTCGCCGCGTCGATCGCGGTGGCCGCCGCGCAATCCTATGAGATCAGCACGCCGACTGGCACCCGCAAGCTTACCAGCGCGGATGCCGCCGAGATTCGCAACATGATCGTGTTTTGGGAGACGCGGGTGAACCGCCTCTCCGGCGTGGGGCGCAAGCGCCTGCGCTATTTTGTTCCGTCATCGGACTAGATCGCCGACCATGCAAGTCAAAGCTTCGCGCCGCGGTTCGGTCAAGATCGAGCCGACATTGATCGATCGCGTCGTCAATTATGCGTTTCCGACGCTTGGTCTGCAGCGCATGAAGGCGCGCGCCCTGCTCACGGTCGCGACCGGGCTGCAGGGCGGTTATGAAAGCGGCAAGCGCAGCCGGCGCGCCACCAAGCGCTGGCGGCCGACCGGACAATCTGCCGATGCCGATATCATTCCGGATTTGCCGGATTTGCGCGCGCGCTCGCGCGACCTGGCGCGCAACAATCCGATTTCGTCCGGCGCGATCGCAACGAACGTCACCAGCATCGTCGGCGACGGCTTGATGCTGCAGGCATCGATCGATCCCGAGCCGCTCGGCATCACGCCCGAGCGCGCCGATGAAATGGAGCGCGAGCAGGAGCGGGAATGGGACCTGTTCTGCAAGTCGCTTGATTTTACGCGCGGTCAGCACGCCGATGAATTGCAGACGCTCCTGCTGCGCTCGGCGCTGGAATCGGGCGACGTGTTCGGCGTTCGGCGCTATCGCAGAGACCCTGGCGATGTGTATGGCACCAAGCTGCAGGTGGTCGAAGCCGATCGCTGCAGCAATCCCGAGCGGACGCCGGACACGCTGACCCTGGTCGCCGGCGTCGAGGTCGACAGCGATGGCGTCCATACCGGATATCATTTTGCCGATCGCTTTCCTGGTCCGATCGCAAAAGAAATCAAGTGGACACGCGTTCCGGCACGCGATCGCGACGGCCGCGTTCTGGTCATCCATCTGTTTGATCGGTTGCGCGCCGACCAGACGCGCGGCGTGCCCTATCTCGCGCCGGTTATCGAACATCTCAAGCAATTGAGCACCTATTCCGAAGCCGAGGTGATGTCGGCGGTCGTGTCGGCGATGTTCACGCTGGCGATCGAAGAGCCGGAGGGCGCGGATACCGAGGATGAGCAGCCGTCATTCGGCGATCGCCGGCCTGACGACGAGTCGAACGAGGTCGGGCTCGGCGCCGGCGCAATTCTGAGTCTGAACGCCGGACAGAAACCGCATGTCGTCAATCCTGGCCGTCCGAATGCGCAGTTCGATCCGTTCGTCCAGGCCTTCCTGCGGCAGGTTGGCGTGGCGCTTGAGCTTCCATTCGAACTGCTGATCAAGCATTTCACCGCGTCCTATTCGGCAAGCCGCGCCGCGCTGGAAATGGCCTGGCAGTTTTTCCGCAAGCGGCGCTCGTGGCTTGGCCGGCGGGTGATGGACGTTCTTTACGAGTGGATGATGGAAGAGGCGTGCGCCGGCGCAAACCCTCGCCTGGTGCGACCAGGCTATTTCGAGAATCCGATTCTGCGGCAAGCCTATCTCGGTGCCAACTGGATCGGCCCGGTGCGCGCCAGCATCGATCCGCTCAAGGAATCCAACGCCGACAAGCAGGACATCGAACTTGGCGTGAAAACGCGCGAGCAGGTCTGCATGGAGCGCACCGGCGGCGAGATCGAGCGCAAGGCTGCGCAGCTCGTCAAAGAGGACGCGTTGCTGGCCGGCCGCGCCAAGGCGCCCGCGCCGCCTGGTGGGCCGCAAACACCGCCGCCGCCGGTCGACGACGCGGGCGATAGCGACGATGACACCGAGGACGAAACGCGAAGGAGCCGCGCATGAGTGATCCATTCCATTATCACCAGATTTTGTCGCGCTTCTATAATCGCGCGCTGCTGCTGCGACCAACCGAGGCCGAAACAATTTCGTCATTTTTGCTGTCGCGCGAATTCGGCGCGCGCCGCCGCAGCGGCAGCGAGTCGGATGACAAGACCGAAACGCGGCAATATTTTCCGGCCGCGCGCCGCGACGATGGGTCGGTTGAGGCGCACTCGCCGCGAACCTCGCGCTTTTACGGCAACGTCCCGTTTGAGACCGATGAACAGGGCAACCGCGCGCCGACGCCGTATCGCCGCACCAAGGAAGGCGTGGCGCTGATCACGCTGGTTGGAGAATTTGTCAATCGCGGTGCCTGGATCGGCGCGTCGTCCGGCCTCATTTCCTATGAAGGTTTCAAATTCCAGATGTTGAGCGCCGCGCAGGATTCCAAGGCGAAGGTGATCCTGCTTGATCTTGAAAGCCCCGGTGGCGAAGCGGTTGGAGCATTCGAGGCGGCCGCCGTGGTGCGCGAGGTCGCCAAGATCAAGCCCGTTGTGGCGCTGGTCAACGGCATGGCGGCGTCTGCTGCCTATGCGATCGCGTCCGGAGCGTCCCGCATTGTGACGATTCCGACCGGCATCTCCGGCTCGATCGGCGTCGTGATGATGCATCTCGATATTTCCAAGGCGCTTGCCGAGCAGGGTGTCAAGCCGACACTGATTTTCGCCGGCGCGCACAAGGTTGATGGCAATGCATTTGAGCCGTTGCCGGAGGATGTTCGCGCCGATTTTCAGCGCGAGATTGATGGATTTTACGGTCAATTCGTTCAAACCGTTGCGGCTGGCCGCAAGGGTATGAGCGACAAAGCGATCCGCGCCACCGAAGCGCGGGTGTTCAAGGGCCAGGAAGCGGTTGACGCCGGCCTGGCCGATTCTGTCGGGACCTTCGAGGAGGTGCTGGCGGAATTGTCTCGCGGCTCGACTTCCGGCCGCTCCACGCAACCCATCGACCCGAAAGGACCACAGATGGACAACACGACGGGCGCGTCCGCGAGCCTTCCTGCGGACATTTCTCTCGACACGCTCAGGGCCTCGCATCCGACGCTGGCGGCGTCGCTCATGCAGGCTGGCATGGACGCCGAGCGCCAGCGCATCGCTGGTATCGAGGCCGTGGCTCTGCCGGGCCACGAGGCGCTGATCGCCGAAATGAAGGCGGACGGCAAGACGACGCCGGAACAGGCGGCGGCTCGCATCGTGCAGGCCGAGCGTGCCTTGCGCGAAACGCGCGCGCAGGGCGTCCGCGATGTCGAGACGGTCACCGGCGCGCTTAAATCCGCGCCGACTGTCGCGGGTCCGGTCGATCCCAGGCCCGGTGCTGTGGCAGCGACGCCGGATGGCTGGACGGCCGAATGGAAAGCGAGCGCCGAGTTGCAGGAGCGGCACGACACGGCCGAGGCCTATGTGAGCTATCAACAGGGCGTGGCCAGCGGCCGCATCCGCATTCTGTCGCGCAAGTCGGCGTAAGCATCCGGGCGCGGGCGTCCGTTCTTTCAGATCAACAATCCGAATCCACGTCTTCAACAGGGTGGCCTGCGCTGGTGCGCGGGTCGCCCGCTATAGGAGCTTTGACTCATGACGACTTTGGCAGCGGACGCCGGGCGCTCTTTCGAGCTTGGCGATGTCCAGGAATATCCGATGATCGGCAGCGACATCATCTTTGCTGATGCTGCTGTCGGCCAGGTGGTCGCGACCGGGCTGGCGCGCCCGCTGGTGGGCGGCGATGTGTTTCTCGGCTTTGCCGAGCGCAAGGTCGACAACGCGGCCGGCGCCGCCGGCGATCGCCGGGTCCGCGTTCGGAAATGCGGTCAGGTTGAGTTGCCGGTCGCCGGTGCGGTGATCACCGATCCGGTCGGTACTCCGATCTATGCAACCGATGACAACGCTTTTACGTTCTCTCCTGTCGGCGGCACCTTTGTCGGCAAGCTCGCGCGTTTCGTATCGTCGGGCATCGTCGTTTGTGCGTTCAACGTCCTCGAGATGCGCGACCCCCACGCGGGTCTGCTTGCTGAATTGGCCTCGACTTCGATCACGACCGATGTGCAGGACACCGGCAAGGTGATCTGCTGTGACACTACGGTCGTGCACACGCTCGGCGCTACCGCTGTCGGCGGTGTCGTGCGCTTTCTCAATATCGGCGCGTTCGGCGCGGTACAGATTTCTTTGTCCCCGAATGCGAATGACAAGGTCCAGGGTCCGAACATCGCCGGCGCCGACAATACCGACCTGATCAATACGCTCGCGACTGCCCAGCGGGGCGATTATATCGACCTCTTGTTTGGTCAGACCGATGGTCCTGTCGTGCTGAGAAAGCGCGGCATCTGGGCGACCGCGTAACGGCTCAAGTCCGCAACCCCCACTTCAACCGGTGAGCGGCTGAGCCGCTCCACAATCGGAGCTTCGCACCAATGGCTGCAGAGAAACTGTTGACGAGCACGTCGATCATCTCGGCGCTCTATCATCGCCTGACGATCGGTGACACGTCCTGGGTCAATCGCTACGCGATGAAGATCGACTCCAACCAGGAGATCGAGAGCTATGCCTTCCTCGGCATGGCGCCTACCATGCGTGAATGGATCGGCGGCCGTCAGGCCAAGGGTCTTTCCGAATATTCGTTCCAGGTCCGAAACAAGGACCACGAAGCCACGCTGGAGGTTCTGGTCAAGGAGCTTCGGCGTGACAAGAGCGGTCAGATCAGGCTGCGCATCAATGATCTGGCGCGGCGCGTGCTGTCCTATCCGGCCAAGCTGGTGTCGACGCTCATGCAGAACGGCGAGTCGCAGCTCTGCTATGACGGCAGCTATTTCTTTGATACCGCCCACGTGTCGGGTAAGTCGGGAAGTCAGGCGAACAAGATTCAGGTCGATATCTCCGAGCTTCCGGTCGGTGCGGACAACCACGGCTCGGTTTCGGTGCCGCATGTGCTGGAATTCCAGCAGGCTGTTCTCAAGGGCGTTCAGCAATTGCTGGCGCTGAAGGACGATCAGGGCGAGCCGCTGAACGAAGGCATGCGCACCTTCGAGGTCATGGTGCCGACCTCGATGTGGGCCATCGCGCAGGCGGCGCTCGCGCTGCCGGTGCTGTCGCAGGGTCAGGCGAATATCATTCCGGCCATGAGCGATTTCAAGATCGTGCCGGTTGTCAATCCGCGGCTGACTTGGACCACCAAGTTTGCGATCGTTGCGACCGATGGCGAGACCAAACCCTTCATCATCCAGGAGGAGGTCCCGCTCGGCGTCGATGCGATCGCAGAAGGTTCCGAACTGGAATTCAAGGAAAAGAAGCACTGGTATGGCGTCGACTGGACCGGCGAGGTCGCCTTCGGCCTCTGGCAGCACGCCGTGCTGGTCGAGCTGATCTAGCTCTGTCCGCCAATCCGCCGCGCGGGTCTTTCGGGGTCGCGCGGCTCGCCCATCCTGATACGGAGGTTCGCGAAAATGCACATGTTCAAAGTGACTGGTCCCGCGCGCATTGGTGCCGGCGTCGCTGTGCTGCTCAACGAGGCGCAGTTTTCCATTCGGGAACACAATGTCGAAGTTGTGCGAAAGGATAAGGCCGGCGTGATGGTGCGCGGAAAAATTCCGCTCGAATTTCGGCATGATGAGGTGATCGGCCTCAATGAATTGCCGAAGAATATGATTGAATCTTTGGTGCCGCTCGATCCGCCGAAGACCGAAACCGAGCGGAAGGCCGTTGCGCGTCATACCGAGCGCGAAGCTGCGGCGAAAAAGAAGCGCGACGATAAGTAAAGGCCGGGCCGCCCCCCGATGGTCACCGCCGCCGCGCAATCCGTGTACGATCTCGCCTTCGCGAATCCGTTATTCGCGAAGGCCGCGATCTATACGCCGCCGGGTGGCGGCGACGGCATTGCATGCCGCGTACTGATCGGCCGCGCCGACGCAACAATGGGCGGCATCTCTGGCCGACCGCTGGTAAAGGGCGGCACGCTGGATGTGCGATCCAGTGAGGTTGCGCTGCCGGTGCGTGGCGGCACCTTCGCGATCGCTGGCGGGGAGACCCTCAAAGTGATTGGGGACCCCGAGGCGGCCGATGACGAGCGCCTGGTCTGGACCATGACGGTGGCGTGATGCGACTGCGCATTGCCTTGACGCATGACATCAACGGATGGTCGGAGCGCAAGCAGCAGGCAGTCCGGCGCGGGTCCATGGTGGGTGCTCGGCGTTTTCGGGCGCGCCTCAAGCTGGCCTTGCGCGATGATGTCCGCCGCGCCGGACTCGGCGATCGGGTCGCGAATACATGGCGTGATGAACTCTATCCATCGGGCGGCAAGCTTTCGATGCGGCCGACGGTGTTTGCCTGGACCAAGGCGCCGGAGATTGTCCGGGGGCACACCGATGGCGTGCCGATCCGGGGCAAGAGCGGCAACTGGCTGGCGATCCCGACCGAAAACACGCCGCGCAAGGGCCGCCGTCTGGCGACGCCGCTGGAGGTCGAGGGCATCTTCAATCAGGACCTGGTGGTCTTCAAGGGCCGCGGCGGCCAGGCGCTCGCCTTTGTCAATGTCATTCGCGCCAAGAGCGGCCGCGGTTTTCGCCGCGCCACCAAGCGGCGGACCAGGGACGGTCGCGACAATGAAATGGTGCTCATGTTCGTGATGGTCAAGCAGGTGACGCTGCGCCCGAAATTGAACTGGCAGCGCATCGCCGGTGATCTCGGCCGGGTCTGGCGCGACTATATCGGCCAGGAAGCGGCGCGCGCCCTCAACGCATCATGACCCGGACCGAACGTGCGATGCGCGCGATGGTGACTGCGCTGCAGGCCAGTGCGGATGCGGATGGCTCCGCGCTTCCGTCCGTGGTCCTGCGCAATGAAGACCTGCTGTCGCGCATGGATGAGTCGCATAGCGACGGCGTGCGCCGTTATCTGAATGTCTGGGACGGCGACGGCGCGGTGTCGGACGAAACCCTTGGTGCCGATCTCGTCGAGACGATCGAGGATGACGACGACGAAGATGCAGCGTTGGGCGGCGCCTATCAGATTGAGCATCGTCCGCGCATTGAATTGATCTGCGAAGGTGGCACGCAGGATGCGCGCGAGGCCGCCTTCGATGCGGCGCTTCGCGAAATTCACGATGTGTTGCGCGGGAGCGTGCTCGAAGGCGAGCGGCATTACCTTGGCGGCGCGGTCGACTGGTCCGGTATCGAAAGCATCGCCCGTGCCGGCTCCGGTCTTGTCACGGACGGCGTTGCCAATGTGAAGGCCTGCGAAATTACCGTGCTGCTGGAATTCACCAGTGCGCGTCCGTTCTAGGAGACGTTCCATGAGCAAGGAAGCGAAAGCGGCGCCGCGTGAGCGCGCGTCGCATATTGTGCTGCTGGCGGATGCGGATCATCGCCGCGCCGGCACGGTGCTGGAGGCGAGCGATGATCTGATCGCGCGTCTGGACGAAAACGGCGTCGGCTATCGCGCCGCCACGCCGCAGGAACGTCGCCTCGGCGGTTTTGCCGACTAACTTTAGGAGAGACACATGCCGACCGCCGCGGCCCCGAAGGGCAAGCTTGCCGAACTGGCGCTGAAAGACGAGACCACCTATGGCACGGCCGCCACGGGCAATTACCAGAAAACCCTGATCTATGAGGACAGCCTCGACGATCCGGAGGCCTACGAGCCGGACCCGATTCTCGGCGCGGCGCAGCACAATGCGCGCGATCCGCACGACCAGGTGGTGGGCCTGCCGGCCGGGGTGTCCGGCAATATCGTGGTGCCGCTCGATCTCAATCATCTGTGGTTCTGGTTGAAGGGGGCGTTCGGCGCGCCGGTCACGACCGGGTCCGGCTCCGATTACGTCCACACCTTTGCCTCCGGCGGCGAGGTGCTGCCGCACCGGACCATCGAGCGCAAGGCGGCGACGTCGCTCTTCTTCCAGCATACCGGGGCGCTGGTGAATTCGCTGGCCTTCGAGGCGTCGCGCCGCGCCGGCTATGACCGCGTCACCGTGGGGTTGCTGGGCCGCAAGCAGGGCAAGATCACTTCGACCGGCGCAGGCACGCCGCCTGCCATGCTGGCGCGCGATCCGGTGCTGGCGTTTCTGCCGGTGCTCAAGATCGACACCGTCGCGGTCGCCGATGTGATTTCGGCGAGCCTGACTTTCGACAATGGTGCCGCGCCGCAGGATTATCTGGGCGACAGCGAAGGCCGTCCGACCGGACACGACCTCGACAATGATGCCAGCCTGACCGGGCAAATCCGGCTGCGGTTTCGCACCGCGGCGATGTACGATCTGGCCAAGGCCAAGACCTTCTTTGCGCATGAATTGCTGTGGCAGAAATCGGCGACCCGTTCGCTGTCGCTGCAGGCGCCGCGGGCGCGGCTGGAGCCCGCCGGCGTCCCGGTCACCGGGCCGGGGCGCATCGAGCAGAGCTTCAATCTCGTCGCCTCGCAATCGTCATCGGCGGCGATGTTTACCGCCGTGCTCAAGAACGCGCTGGCCGCGGCGTCCTATGCTTAGGCTTCGCAAGGGCCGGCCGGCCTTTCGGGAGGTGCCGCTCGGCGGCGGTGCCTCCATTCGCGTGCGGCCCGCGCAGCAGGCCGATGTCGACGAATGCTCGGCGCGCGCGCAACGCGACATGATGGGGCTGGTGTCCGGCAGTGAATCGG
>NZ_JBFWPA010000049.1:0-50965 GCF_050250235.1 Pseudorhodoplanes sp. | reverse complement strand
GCCGAGCATCAGCGGCCCACGGCCGCCAAATTCGATGTGTCCGGGCGCGATATAGTCCGCCCCGAAATTGATGAAGCAGCCCATCGTGCGATCCCGCCCGATGAGATCAGCGATCAGGAGTTCATTGAGGCCGTTCTGCACGGAGACGAGGAGGCCATTGGAGGAAAGATGGCCTCCGATCATATCAACCGCCGGCTTGGTATGCTGCGCCTTGACCGCCAGCAAGATCAGATCGAACGGGCCCTCGATCTCGTCCGGCGCCGATGCGTCAAGAGCCACGGTGAATTGCGCGATAGGGCCCGTGATCCGCAGACCCTTGGCTCGGATCTCCGCGACATGATCCTCCGCAAGGTCCGCCACGGCAACGGGATGTCCGGACCGCTTAAGAAAAGCGGCGATCGTGCCGCCAATTGCGCCGGCCCCGCAGACCAGCATCCGCTCGAACATGACGGCCCTCGCCTCCCGTGCCTGCCTACGCGTCGCGCTCACGCCGCCAGTGCGGTCTTCGCGATATCGGCGCATGTCTTGAAAACAACGGGCTGAGGGCTGTACTGCGTGTGACGCAAGAACTCCTCCAGCTTGATCATTCGCGGTGCCCGCCCGACCCCGTAGTCCTGTCTCGGGTGCAAGGTCTGACAAACGAACGCGCCGACACTCCGCAGTCCTTCGAATTCTTCCTTCCAGTTCTTCAGAACGCGCGCGTCCGGCTGTTTGATCGAGAAGAGATTCTGATCGATCAAAGTCGGGTTTTGCGGAATCTCGATCATGCCGACGCCGCCGTCGTCATCGAGACGATAGGGAAAATCGTCATCCTGGAAGCTGCTGTCGTAGAGATAGCCAAGCTGAGTGAGATAGCCGAGCGTCTTCATCGACATCAAACCATCGGGAGCGCGCCATCCGAGCGGCGCCTCGCCGAGAAAGTCGCTCATGATCCCATGCGCCTTCTTCAGCGCCTCGAATTCCGCATCACCCAGCGCCGAGTGGTCCTCAAGAGCATATCCGTTCGCCGCGATCTCGTGGCCGGCATCCCGGATCTCCCTGATGAGTCCCGGATGCCGCTCGATCTCACGACCGGGCACGAAGAATGTCGCGGGAACATTCAGCGCCTGGAAGAGACGAAGCAGCCGGTCCACGCCGTTCGGCATGTAATTGCCGTAGGCATAGCGCCCCACCAGACGCTCCTCATTCACGGCGCGGAGCTCAACGGAGGCACCGTGAACGTTCACCGTCACGGCCATGAGGCCGCCGGTCGCCTGTTCGATTTGTGTCATTGCCGGCCACTCCAAGGATGCGTCCGCTCAGGCCAAAGGTCGGGATTCTGCAAGCACCAGCGCGCGGTTTCGACCTGCCGTTGAAAGAGCACGCCCGGGTGCCGCTGGATGTAGAGGATCACGTTCTCGAGAGCCTTCGCGCGCGTCGGCCCGCCGGAGCCGAAGCCGCTGCGCGGGTGAACGATGAGATCGTAGTAGCCGCCTTCCGCGTAAGCCGTGTCGAACTCGGCCTTCCACTGCTCGCAGACTTCGGACGGCGGTGTCATGCTGTCCCGGTAGAACGGCGCGTCATCCAAGCTCGATGTGTTATCCGGAAGATTGACGAAATCGCGCAGCCGCTGCCCCGCGACGACGGGGAAATAGGGAAAGTCGGCAGCCTTCTCGCTCGAGTCGTAGATGTATCCGAGCTCGCGAAGGACCTTGATCGTCAGGTCCGATTTGCCGCCGCCGGGATTGCGCCAGCCGACGGGCGACGCACCCAATAAGTCGGTGAGGATTTTATGCGTCTTGCGCAGATAAAACGGCTCCTCTTCGCCGAGATCGTAGGCTTCATGCAGGTAGCCGTGAGCGCCGATCTCGTGCCCTGCGTCGGCGATCGACCGGACGGCCGCGGGGAAGCACTCGGCGTCGTAGCCCGGCACATAGAAGGTCGCCTTGATACCGAGCCGCTCGAACAGTTCAAGAAAGCGTGGCACGCCGCGTTTCGCGGAATAGCGCCCATGCGAGTATTTTCCGATCGGAAGCAGCTTTTTGCCGGTCTCATTCGACAAGCCGTCGAAATCAACGGTTATGTTGACAACGCAGCGCGCGTCCTGTGGCCATCTCGACGTCATTCCCGTTCTCCTAAAATCCCTCAAGCCGACAGCACCGCCGGAGTCGAAGCGGGCATTTCCGGCAGTTCCGGCAGGTGGCAGGCGACGAAACGATCGCCGCCGCGATCGCCCAGTTGAGGCTCTTCCTTGCGACAACGGTCGAAGGCAAACGGACATCGCGTGTGAAAGCGACATCCGGTGGGAGGGTTCGTCGCACTCGGAATCTCACCCTGAATGACGCCGTTCGTTCGCCGCCGCGTCGGATCCGGTATCGGAACGGCCGCCAATAGCGCGCGCGTATAAGGATGGTGAGGCCGCGAGATGATGTCCTTGGTTCTCGCCGTTTCGACGATCTTGCCGAGATACATCACGGCGATGCGATGCGCGATGTTCTCAACGATGGCAAGGTCGTGAGAGATAAACAGGAAGGCAATGCCCGTCTCCTGCTGCAGTTTCCGCAGCAGATTCACGATCTGCGCTTTGACCGATACGTCGAGCGCGGAAACGGCCTCGTCACAGATGACAAGTTGCGGATTCGTCGCAAGGGCGCGAGCGATCCCGATGCGTTGACGCTGTCCGCCGCTGAATTCGTGCGCCCAGCGGTCGGCACAATCCGGCGGCAGCCCGACCATTCGCAACAACTCGTCGACTCGTGCATCCGTCTCGCGGCGCGAAGCCGTCTGACGGAAATTCTCCAAAGGCTCCGCTAGAGCGTCCCGGATGCGCATTCGCGGGTTGAGGCTGCTGAACGGATCCTGAAAGACGACCTGAATCTTCTTACGCCGAGGGCGGAGTTGGCGTTGGCGCAGGCCATCGATCCGCTCTCCGTCCAGGTAAATCTTCCCGGCAGTCGGCTCGATCAGCTTCAAGACACATCGACCGACGGTCGACTTTCCACATCCTGACTCACCGACGATCGCAAGCGTCTCGCCTTTCATCACCTCGAATGAGACATCGGACACCGCATCGATCGTCAGGCCGCCAAATCCGAACAAGCCAGCCCGGATGGGAAACTGCTTCTTCAGGCCATGCACCTTCAGCAGAGCGTCACTGGTCATGACGACGCCCGACTTCTTCTGGAAAATGGCAAGCGTAGAAATGCCCGTCGCCCTCCTCCCGCATCCCCGGCCGAACCGTTCGACAGACATCCCTCGCCGACGCGCAGCGATTGGCAAAAACGCACCCCACGGCCTTCTGCAGCGTGCTCGGCACGCTTCCGGGGATCTCCGCGAGCTGCCAGTTTTCGTTCTTCAGCGAGGTGCCGAGAATCGGCATCGCTCCGATCAGACCGACGGTGTAAGGATGGCGCGGCCGCTCGAACAGTTGCACCGTCGACGCTTCTTCGAGCTTATGGCCGGCATACATAACGATCACACGGCTTGCGACTTCGGCAACCACGCCGAGATCGTGCGTGACGAAGATGATCGACGTTCCGAACTTGTCCTTCAGATCTCGGATCAGGCGGAGTATCTGCGCTTGGATGGTGACATCCAGGGCCGTCGTCGGCTCGTCAGCGATGAGGAGACGCGGCGCGCACGCGAGCGCCATGGCGATCATCACGCGCTGGCGTATTCCGCCGGACAGTTGATGAGGGTACTCGCCGAGCCGGCGCGCCGGCTCCGCGATGCCGACGCTTCGAAGCATTTCTTCCGCCTTAGCCATCGCGGCGGCACGATTGATGTGCTGATGCAGGATCAGCGATTCAGAGATCTGATATCCGACGGTAAGAACCGGATTGAGCGCCGTCATGGGCTCTTGGAAGATCATGCTGATCTCGTTGCCGCGAAGACCTTGCATGTCCTTTTCACTCAGGTCCCGAAGCGGTCGTCCGTCGAAGCGGATAACGCCGGCGATCCCTGTGCCGCTCTCCGGCAGAAGCCGAAGGATCGACATCGAGGTTACCGATTTACCGGAACCGGATTCCCCGACGATCGCGACGATTTCGCCGGCCTCGACGCTGAATGACAGCCCGTCGACCGCGCGATTAATTCCTTTCAGCGTTCGAAAATGGACCTGCAGGTTTTCGATTTCCAACAGCGCCATATCAAACCTTGCGCGCCATGCGCGGATCGAGCGCGTCGCGCAGCCCATCCCCGACCAAATTGATCGCAAGGATCGTTATTGAAAGCGCGACGGCGGGAATGAAGATGATGGCGGGCTTGATCTGCCACAGAGCCCGCCCGTCGGCCATGATGTTGCCCCACGACGGCACGCTCGGGGGGATTCCAGCGCCGATGAACGAGAGGATCGATTCAAGCAGCATCGCCGCCGCGCAGACATACGTCGCCTGCACCATCAACGGCGCCATCGTGTTTGGCAGGATGTGCCGATACATGATCTTCGGTGTCGAGGTGCCGGCCGCGATGGCCGCCTCGACGTAAGCCTGCTCGCGAATGCTGAGCGCCACGCCGCGGACGAGCCGCGCAACGCGCGGTATCTCGACGACGGTGATCGCGGCGATCACAGTCCCCAGCGAGCCCCCGGAAAGAGCCATCATCGCAATGGCGAGCAGAACGCCC
Source organism: Pseudorhodoplanes sp. (assembly GCF_050250235.1). Taxonomy (GTDB): domain Bacteria; phylum Pseudomonadota; class Alphaproteobacteria; order Rhizobiales; family Xanthobacteraceae; genus Pseudorhodoplanes. The sequence continues at coordinate 46,363 of NZ_JBFWPA010000049.1, read as the reverse complement.
GGAATGGACATCACGCCATCCATCAGCCGCATGATAGGACCGTCGAGCCACCGAAAATACCCGGACAGCAATCCGATGAACAAGCCAACGCCGGACGAGAGAATAGCGACGACGAACCCGACCGAAAGCGAGACGCGCGTGCCGTAAATCACCCTCGCATAGATGTCGCGGCCGAGCATATCCGTGCCGAAATAATGCTCGGCGCTCGGCGGTCTCAGCCGCGTCATCGGAGCGATCGCAGACGGATCATGCTTGGTCAGATAGGGCGCGAAAACTGCGATCAGGATCATCGCCAGCGTGATGAATATTCCGAAGCACACCGCCTTGTGGCGCCAAACGAGCCCAGCCAATCCCGTCAAAGTCCGTTGCGGCGGAAAGACGTCCGGCAGTTCTGGCGCCGGAACGATCTCACCCCCTTTTGCGATATCGCGCTTAAGGCGGGCCTGGCTGGTCAATAGCGTATCCTGGGATCGATCAGCGTATAGGCGATATCGACGAGCAAATTCACGACGACATAGATGAAGCTGAAGAAGAGAACGACCCCCTGAATTATCGGATAATCTCGCTGCAGGATCGCGTCGATCGTCAGCCTCCCGATACCGGGAATGGCAAACACGCTTTCCGTGACCACGGCGCCGCCGATGAGAAGCGCCATGCCGAGCCCAATCACCGTGACGATCGATACGGCCGCGTTCTTGAGCGCGTGAATGAAAAGAATGTTGATGCGCGACTGTCCCTTGGCGCGCGCGGTCCGCACATAGTCCTGATTCAAGACTTCGAGCATCGACGCCCGCGTAATGCGCGCGATCAAGGCCATGTAGACGCTGCCGAGAGAAATCGCTGGCAGAATGAGATGCGACAGCCAGACGCCGACTCCTCTCGACAGCGGGGCGTATCCTTGGATCGGAAACCACTTCAATTCGATCGCGAAGACGTATGCGAGCAGGTATCCCGTCGCGAACACCGGAACCGAGAAACCGAAGATGGCGAAACTCATCACCACGCGGTCGATCCACGAGCCGGCGTAATTTGCCGCGAGAATCCCGAGCGGGATTGCCGTCGAAATCGAGAAAACGAGGGTCAGCGCCATCAACGAGAACGTCGGCTCCAGCCGCGATGCGATGAGTTCGAGCACCGGCTTTCCGCTGAACACCGAGGCGCCGAGATCACCGCGAGCGACTTCGGCGAGCCAACTGAGAAAGCGCACAAAGAACGGTTGGTCCAACCCCAGCGACTTGCGGATTGCGGCAATGTGCTCAAGGGTCGCGTTATCGCCGGCCAGAATCTCCGCCGGGTCGCCCGGCGCGACATAGAGAAGCGCGAAAACCAGGAAGGCGACAAGCACCATCACGGGAATCACCGAAAGGCTGCGCCTGACGATGTACAGAGCCATAAGTTCCCGCCCCCGCCAAAAGCTCCGGACCGACCGCAACGGCAGTCAGTTTCGCCATCTCGCCTCGCATCGGCGGTCACCGTAGGTTCGCATTCCGCAACCCTCAACTACCAAAAGCGCATCACATTGTTCGCATTCCGAATGCCACGATGGTATCGTCGTCGAAGCATGACGCTACCGCATGGCGCCTTGCTTCCTGCTCACTTGGAAGCGCTCGCAAGAGCTGATCAGATGGAACAGAGGCGGCTTTTGGCTTTCTACGGGCTGACAGTCGCTCGCGCGCCCTCGTCGAGGTAGACGAGTGGGCCTGTCGTTAGGAGTGACGGTGACCGCGATCGACGTGAAGGAAAGATCGGCTGCCGACACGGCCGAGCCCATGCCCGTTGCTCTGCGCTTTGCGGACCTGGCGATAGAACAATCGAATTGCGGCCAGCCCAAGAAAGTCATTCACGACGCGAAGCGCTGTATCATCGATTGGTTCGCGGCCTCCCTGCCGGGCGCGGTCAGCCTGCAGGCGCGCGCTCTTGAAAACGGCCTCGTCGACGGTCTCGGCGTAGGCAACGCCTGGACACTGAGCGGGCGGCGGGCTCCCGCCCGATTGGCCGCGCTCATCAATGGAACCGCGTCGCATGCGGTGGAGTTTGACGACATCTTTGCGCCGGCCATCTTCCACCCCGGCAGCCCGACGATCGCGGCCGCATTGTCGGCCGCGCAATCGCTGAACAAGACCGGCCTCGACCTCATCGTCAGCGTCATTGCCGGATACGAGGTTTCGACGCGCATCGGCGAGGCTATGGGCCGGAACCACTACAAGTATTGGCACAACACCGGTACGGTCGGCTGTTTCGGAGCAGCGGCCGCCGTCGGCCTTTTGCACGATCTCGACCGCCAGAAACTTGCCAACGCCTTGTCGACTGCGGCGACCATGGCGGCAGGCCTCCAGCAGGCTTTTCGCGGAGACGCAGGGATCAAGCCTCTCCATTCGGGTCACGCTGCCGACGCCGGACATGTCGCCGTCGCAAGCGCCGCGGGCGGCGTTCTCGCAGCGCCTGACATGATCGAAGGTGATTGCGGCTTCGGCGCCGCCATGGGCCGAAATGTCGACTGGGACGCCGTGCTGCGGAATACGGACTACAATATCTCTCGCACCACGATAAAGAATCACGGTTGTTGCGGTCATATCTTTGCGGCGCTCGACGGCGTTCTGCACCTGCAAGAGAGGCACGGCTTCACGGCCGAGAACGTTGCCGGCATCGAGATTGGCGGCTACTCCGCGACATTCAATGTCACCGGCAACTACAGAATAGACACGCCCGCTGCAGCGAAGTTCTCGCTTCCGTTCATCGTCGCCAGCGGCATTGTTCATAAGAGTATCCGCCTCGACGCGGCGACTCCTCAACGCCTCAGCGATCCGCGTGTTCTCGATTTGATGCCTCGGATCGTGGTTCGGCTCGATCCGGACATCGACAAGCTATTCCCGGCTCAGCGAGCCGCGAAGGTGAGCATACGGCTCAAAGACGGGAGCACGCTCGATCATTTCCAGCCACATCGCGTCGGCGATCCCGAGCTTCCGCTCGATGACAAATCGCTGAACGACAAGTTCATGGAATTGGCAAGCTGTGTGATGCCGAAGAAGGACTCGGAAGCGCTGCTGGAACACCTGTGGACTCTCGAAACGTCCTCAGACCTGAGCTTCACGCACGCCTTGAAACTGAAGCAATAGCATCCAGCCGCAATTGGCCTTCCTAACGCTTGGCGGCGGCATAGAGCCAGTTCAGGAACTGCCGCATATTATTGCTCAGGGACAGCTCTTTTGGCCACATGGCGTAGTAGCCCATGTCGCGCTTAACGGGCCCATCGAACAGGTACATCAATCGCCCCTCGCGCACGTCGCTTTCAACGAGCGAGAGCTGCCCCATGGCAACGCCGAGGCCAGCGGCGGCCGCTTGATACGCTAAATGAGAGCTCGGGAACTCCATGAAAGAACCGTCAGGCGCGGAACGGCCGCGCGCCGCAAACCAATCCTTCCAGTCGAGCGAGCGAAGGCGCGCCGAGATCAACTGCACTTTGGCAAGATCATCGATGGTCTTTATGCCGCCGGTCTGCTTGTAGAATTCCGGGCTGCAGACGGGCTGAATCTCGTCATCCATGATCTTTCTACACGAGATGTCCGGCCAGTTGCCCGCCCCGAACTGGATTGCGATATCGACCGTATCCCGCCCGAAATCCACCGGCTGCACCGCCGTATTCATGCGCAGCTCGATTCCAGGGTGCCGGCTTTTGAATTCCGGAAGGCGCGGGATGAGCCACCGCGCGGCAAACGAACTGTACACCCGTAGCTGAAGCGGATCGGAAAGGCGATTAGCGCGGATCTCGTTGGTCGCCCAGAGAATGCGCGCGAACGCCGGCCCCACCTCCTTGCGATAAGCCTCGCCGCACTCCGTGAGCGCAATGCCCTCGCGCTCGCGCCGGAACAGCTTGACGTTGATCGCGGCCTCCAGCGCCGCGATCTGTCTGCTGACCGCCGACTGGGTGACGTTCAGTTCGGTCGCCGCCTTCGTGAAGCTGAGAAGGCGGCTCGCCACCTCAAAGACGTGGAGCGGATTCAATGGCGGAAGTTCGGATTGCTTGGACATTGTCGATGTCGGTCCGTGCGGCTCATCTCGGCTTCGGGTTGGCAGGCTCCGCCATCGAAGCGAATCGCCCGCACTGGATGAGCATGTCTGGAATAACCAAAAGTCATCCTTGAAAATCATTTCAGAGGAGGACCAACTATTCGTCAAGTCCGCCAGCTGCGCAAAAACAGCGCAATTGAGGCTACAATTGTTAGCTGCGGCGAAGAAAAATCCGATTGGTCCGCTCGCTCGGCCCCGACGGGTGAAAACTGCCCGGGACAGTCCAAGGCAATAGCGTATGAGCGGGAGTACATTTGTTGCGGCACGGTTTTCCGAAATCCCCCGCTAAATTTTCGTCATCGCAAAAGTCATAAGGCTGCAACCTCTGTGAACTTGTCGGAGGGAGTGCGGAGCGGCATGAGTTCAGCAAACTGCATCACCGCGTCGGTGCAATCGAAAGGTCTCGAAGGCGGAGCCCATGGATTTTACGTTATCCGAAGAGCAGCACGCGTTTGCGGACTCCGTTCGCCGCTTCGCGGAACAGCATCTCGCCGCCGACCGTCTCGCGCGCGCCCACAATCCCGCCTTTCCCTTTGACGTCGCGCAACTCATGGGCAAACAGGGTTTGCTCGGCATCGCAATGCCTGCCGCAGACGGAGGCCAGGGCGGCACGCTGATGGATTCCATCATCGCCATCGAGCAAGTGGCCGCAGTCTGCCCGCGCAGCGCCGACGTGGTCCAGGCGGGTAATTTCGGCCCGATACGAACCTTTGCCGAATATGCCACGAAAGAGCAAAAAGAACGCTTCCTATCGGACCTGCTCGCCGGCCGCAAAGTCATCAGCCTTTGCATGACCGAACCGGAGGCCGGTTCCGCATTGACGGAACTCAGAACGTCCGCCAGGCAAGACGGCGACGACTATTTGATCAACGGGACGAAGATTTTCTCCACCCATAGTCCCAATGCCTCACTCTTCCTCGTTTATGTGCGCTTCGGCCCTGGCGTCGGCGGGATCGGATCGGTTCTGGTCGAACGCGATGCGCCCGGCCTGACGATCGGAAAGCCCTCCGCACTCATGGGCGGCGAGGAGTGGTCTCAGCTCTATTTCGAAGACTGCCGCATCCCCGCAAAGAACGTGCTGCTCGGTCCCGGCGGGTTCAAAAAGCAGATATCCGGATTCAATGTGGAACGGCTCGGCAATTCGGCGCGCGCGCTCGCCGTCGGCCGTCATGCCTTCGAGCTCGCGCGCGAGCATGCGTCGACGCGCGTACAATTCGGGCGGCCCTTATGCGAATTTCAAGGACTCCAGTGGAAATTTGCGGAGTTGCATCTCAAGCTCGAAGCCGCTCAGCTCTTGCTTTATCGCGCGGCCGCAGTGAGGGATGACGAACTTCCATCAGCGATCGACACGGCGCTCGCCAAGCTCGCGTGCAATCAAGCCGGATTCGATGCGGCCAACGAAGCCATGCAGATCATGGGAGGGCTCGGCTACAGCACCGAGGCATTGGCCGAATACTGCATGCGCCGGACGCGGGGATGGATGATCGCGGGAGGTTCAACCGAAATCCTGAAGAACCGCGTGGCCGAGCACATCTTCGATCGTCGGTTCGGACAGCGCCGGCCGCAGACCCTGGCGGCGGAATAGGCGCCCATCATGCAGTCCGAGCTCGCGCGCGCTTTACTGCGGCCCAAGAGCGTTGCGCTTATCGGCGCGTCCGACGATGTCGGAAAAACAACCGGTCGCCCCCTCAGATATCTGCGCGCGGCCGGGTACAAGGGAGCTATTTATCCGATCAATCCGCGACGGCCGGAAGTGCAAGGCGAGCGGGCATGGCCTTCGCTCGGCGCGCTGCCTGAAACACCGGACCACGCCTTCATCCTGACGGGCACGGAAGCGGCGATCGAAGCGCTGGAGGACTGCGCCACCCACGGCGTCAAAGTAGCGACCATGCTTGCGAGCGGCTTTTCCGAAGCAGGCGTCGCGGGCGCGAAACGCGAGCGCCGCGTACGCGACATCGTCGAGAAGACTGGAATCCGATTGGTTGGGCCCTCGAGCCTCGGCGTCGTCAACCTCCACGAGGGGTTGACGCTTACGGCAAACGCCGCCTTTGCGGAAAGCGACCTGCCCCGTGGCTCGATCTTTGTCGCTTCGCATAGCGGAAGCATGATCGGAGCGCTCCTGTCTCGCGGAAAAGCGCGGGGAGTCGGCTTTGCCGGTCTGGTTTCGCTCGGAAACGAGGTGGATCTTTCTCTCGGAGATCTTTGCGCGGCGACGCTGGAGGACGATCGGATCGGCAGTTACATGCTGTTCCTTGAATCCACCCGCCATGCCGAGAGGCTGCGCGAGTTTGCACTCGATGCTCATCGCGCCGGCAGGCCTGTGCTGGCCTACAAGCTGGGCCGCTCGACAGAAGCGGCGGAGCTCGCCACATCCCATACCGGCGCGCTCGCGGGAGACGACGATATCGCCGACGCTTTTCTACGCGAATGCGGCATCGCGCGCGTAGAGACGCTCGACGGGTTCATCGAATCGATGCCGTTGCTGCGTCGGGCGCCAATGCTGTCGCCGGCCGCCAAACCACGCATCGGCGTCGTCACGACCACGGGCGGCGGCGCGGCCATGGTGGTTGACCAACTCGGCGTGTGCGGCCTGTCGGTATCCGCGCCTTCTTCCAAATTGGCGGACGCCATCGGCGCCTTCGTCCCGATAGAGCGCGCGCGCGTGATCGACCTGACGCTCGCCGGAACGCGCGCAGACGTCATGAAAGGCGCGCTCGCCGCCATGCTCCAATCGGGCGAGTACGATCTCGTCGTTGCGGTCGTAGGCTCATCGGCCCGTAATCACCCTGAACTCGCGGTCGCTCCCATTGTCGAGATGGCGGAGGATGGAAAACCGCTCGCGGCCTTTATCGTGCCGGATGCTCCGGCCGCGCTCGAGATGTTGGCTTGCCATGACGTTCCGGGGTTTCGCACGCCGGAGTCCTGTGCCGATGCGATCCGGGCTGCGTTTGCGCGCGAAACGCCGCGTGCCCGGGAGATTCAGATTCGCACGACCGAAAGCTTTGCTATCGACGAACAGGAGGCATACGCGCTCTGCGATCGGCTGGGCATTCCCCGGGCGCCGACGGTTGTTCTCGCGCCGGACGCACGGCTGCCGTCCATCCCGTTCGCCTATCCGGTTGCCGCCAAGGTGCTGTCTCGCGATATCGCCCACAAAAGCGATATCGGCGGAGTTCTTCTCAATATTGCGGACGCTCAAGCCCTACTGGCCGCCGCCGAGCAAATCCGTAGCCGCGTGGCCGCTGCCCGCCTGGCGCCGAACGTCGCTCATGTTCTGGTTCAGCCGATGGAAAAGGGCGTCGGCGAGGCCTTGATCGGCTATCGCATCGATCCTCAGGTCGGACCGGTGGTCATCGTCGCCGCCGGCGGAACGACAACGGAGATCTATAAAGACCGCGCTCTTCGCCTCGCGCCGGTCACGCTCGACGCGGCGCGGGCCATGATCGCGGAGGTCAAGGGGTTCGAGACGATGAGAGGGTTTCGCGGTCATGAAAATGGGGACCTCGAAGCGCTCGCCCAAGCAGTCGTTCAATTTTCGATGATAAGCGTAGTCGAACCGCGTGTGATGGAGGCCGAACTGAACCCGGTCATCGTTCGCCGGCAAGGCGCGGGCGTTGTCGCCGTCGACGCCCTCATGCGGCTGGCGCCTCCCGGATAGCGCAGGCCCGGCCTTCATCGACATGATAGCGTCGCCCCCGCTCCACCTGGTCAGCCTCGCCCGCTCGAGAACGCGACCATCGGTTGGCGTCAACGCCAACGGCTGGAATCGGGCCCGATGGCGTTGACGACTTCCCTCGGCTTCGCCGGTCCATGATGCGCCGGAATGATCCCTTCAATATCTTGAGGCAGGTCGGACTGAGCGCCAGGAGTTCGTCGCACCAGCGCGCTGACGGCCCGGCGCCGGATTCCCTCTGCAACGTTCAGTGTGAAAGAAGACAACACACGCGCGTTTCATTGAGAAGATCGCGGGTTACGCCGCCAAAGATCCATTCGCGCGCTCTGCTTTGGCCAAAGGCCCCCGAGACGATGAGATCGGCGCCCTCGTCATCGGCGAACTGGATGATGTCGTCACCGACGGACCGCTCGCCTTCCGATCGAACGACGGGCTCGCCGGAGATTCCATGCCGCCGCAAATACACTGCAACGTCATCGACTGACTCCTTCATCTCACGTCGCCCTACTCCAAGAATGAATACCGTGTCGGCGCGTTTCAGGAACGGCAGGCCATCCCAGATCGCTCTCCGGGCTTCGCGCGCGTCTTTCCAGGCAATCACGATGCGTTTAAACGACGCACGCTCTTTCAGAGGAGGGAGCACGAGTATCGGCCTTCCGGCCGTCATCACAAGATCGGCGGGCGCCGCCGTCATCGGGCCTTGCTGTTCGTCATGAACGCCTTGCCGGCTCACAACGACAAGATCGCAAGCCCGTGCCTGCTTGCACAAAAACGGGGATGACTGGGTAACGTCGGAGCGCCATTCGGCGCTGCGCGCTCCGGCCAGGCGCTGAAACAGAGCCGCGGCCTGCTTGAGATCGGTCGCCACGCGCTGCTTCTCAAGCTCGATATAACCGGGCGTTCCACCAATCGAGCTTTCGAAGTATAAGGGCGAGACAAGCTCCTCCGCACCGATCCCCACGAGATGGCTTGAAAAACGATCGGCCAGCTCGACAGCGAATCTTACGCGCCTTTCGGCTTGAGCGCCGAGGTCCACGGGGACCATGATCGATGAAAGGGTCGAAAGCGGAGACACGTCAGGCAAAGGCGCCATGGCCGCCATCCTTCCTTTGAAAGCATTCCTTCCTTTTGGAAGTTCTTATTATCTCGCACCGGCGGATGGCCTTGACCTGCCGCAAATTGACCTGCCGCAAGGACGCGAAGGCCGGCAAAGATATCTGTGCGCCAGGGTCCAGACGATGACACATCCGCCGCAACTCACGACTTCCGCCCAAGGCCTCCTCGCGAGCGGAGCATGGACGACGGCCTATCTCGCCGCTCTGGAGCAAATGACGGACGACGCGGACGCTCGCGAGAGCAGCGGACGCATCGACGTCGCGGGCATCGTCGCGCTCGATACGTTCGGCGCGTGGCTTCTCGAGCGCCTGCGGCGGCGCATCGGTCCCGATGCCGAATTCGTCGGTGTCCCCGCCCACTTTCAAGGGCTGTTCGATAGCCTCTCCAAGGTCAATCAACCCTCGGCGAAGGCGGGCGCGGGCAATCCCGTCCTGCATCTGCTGGAGCGCGTCGGCCGGGCCGCCGAAAGCACCGGAGCCGATCTCCTTGCCCTCGTCGCGATGCTCGGGGCCCTCGGTGAAGCGCTCCTGCGCGTCCTGTTGAATCCGCGACGCCTGCGGCTGACGTCATCGGTACATCAACTCGATCGTGTCGCATGGCAGGCTACCCCGATCATCCTGCTGATCACATTCCTCATCGGCTGCATTATCGCGCAGCAAGGCATCTTTCATTTTCGCAAATTCGGCGCCGATGACTACGTCGTCGACCTCGTCGGAATCCTGATCCTGCGCGAAATCGGCGTTCTGCTCGTGGCGATTATGGTGGCGGGCCGCTCCGGCAGTTCGTATACGGCGGAGATCGGGTCCATGAAGATGCGCGAGGAAATCGACGCCTTGCGAACCATGGGGCTGAACCCGGTCGAGGTGCTTCTGCTTCCCCGCGTCGTCGCGCTCGTCATCGCCCTGCCGCTTCTCACCTTCGTCGGATCGATAGCCGCGCTCTACGGTGGCGGCGTGGTCGCATGGCTCTATGGCGGCATGTCGCCGGAGATTTTCATCGCGCGCCTGAAGGAAGCCATCTCCCTGGACCATTTCAAGGTCGGAATCATCAAGGCGCCCTTCATGGCGCTGATGATCGGCGCCGTCGCGTGCGTCGAAGGACTGAAGGTCAAGGGCAGCGCCGAATCGCTCGGATTGCAAACGACATCGTCGGTCGTCAAATCCATTTTCATCGTCATCGTTCTTGATGGCCTGTTCGCGATCTTCTTCGCGTCGATCGGGATGTAAGCGATGTCGGACGAAGCCGCCGTTGTCATCAGCGTCCGCGATCTTGTCGTCGGCTTTGGCAGCCGCGTGATCCTTGATCATCTGTCATTGGACGTGCTGCGCGGCGAAGTCATCGGCGTTGTCGGCGCATCAGGAAGCGGCAAGTCGGTGTTGCTGCGGACGATCCTCGGGCTGATCGAGAAACGGCAAGGCTCCATCACCATCCTCGGCATAGACCGGAATGCCGCCGACAATGACGAGCTTCGTGAGATCGGCCGCCGTTGCGGCGTTCTATTTCAATACGGTGCGCTATTCTCGTCCCTCACGGTTGTCGAGAACGTGGAGTTTCCGATGCGGGAGCATCTCGGGCTGCCTCCGGGCCTGCGCCACGACGTGGCGATGGCAAAGATCGAGATGGTCGGCCTGAAACCCGATGACGCACTGAAGTATCCCGCAGAACTCTCCGGCGGCATGACCAAGCGTGCGGCGCTCGCCCGCGCGCTTGCCCTGGACCCCGAAATCGTCTTCCTCGACGAGCCCACATCGGGCCTCGATCCGATCTCGGCCGAGGCGTTCGATTCGTTGATCCGCACCCTGCGGCGAACCTTGGGATTGACCGTCTACATGAACACCCACGATCTGGATACGCTCGCGACCGTTTGCGACCGCATCGCCGCGCTCGCGGACGGTCGCGTAGCCGCGCTCGGGGCGATGTCCGACATGCAGAGCTGCAATCACCCTTGGGTTCGGGAATATTTCGGCGGCACGCGCGCCCACCTCGCGGCGCACGGGCCGAAAACAACCGCAGCTACGTAAGGCCATCGCGATGGAATACCGCGCACGCTACGTCTTGGTCGGAACGTTCATAGTTGTCATCACGGCGCTCGCCTTCGGCTTCGTCTACTGGCTGCATGGCGCAGGCCGGTTATCGGAAGGGAGCATCTATGCGGTCCGTTTCGAGGGCTCGGTCTCGGGCCTGCGAAAGGGATCTTCCGTTCTGTTCAACGGAGTGAGAGTGGGCGAGATCACCGACCTTCGCCTGGATATGAACGATGCGCGTCATGTGATGGCGACGATTCTTGTCGATCCGTCTACGCCCATTCGGAGCGACACGCGGATTTCGATCGAGACGCAGGGCCTTATGGCTTCACCTTCTCTGACCCTTTACGGCGGAGCCGGTGTTCCCCTTCAGCCGCCCGGCGGAGGTGGCATTCCTACCCTGGTCGCGGACGCCTCCGCCGGACGGGATATGATGCAAAGCGCACGCGATACGCTCAACAGGCTCAATGATATTCTGAAGGAGAATGCCGAGCCGCTTCATAGTGCCGTGGTCAATATCGACACTTTCTCGGGCGCGCTTTCGCGCAACTCCGGCAAACTGGACGGCATCATCGACGGGCTGGCGCGGTTAACCGGCGCGGCCACCCCGCCGTCGCCCCGCCTTTACGATCTTTCCGCCGTTACTGTTCGCACGACGGAGCCCTTGCCGGACAAACAACTCGTCGTCGGCGAACCAACGGCCGTGATCGCGCTCGACACCAGAAAAATCGTGACGTTGGCCGCGGACGGAGAGCAGCAGGGAGCGCCGGACGCACAGTGGAGCGACAATATTCCAAAGCTGATCCAAGCGCGGATCGTGCAGAGCTTTGAAGACGCGAAATTTATGAAAGTGTCGCGCCCCCTCGACGGTCTTGCATCGGAGTTTCAGTTGACTCTCGACCTTCGCGGATTCCATGTCACCGTCGGCGACAAGCCGGAAGCGACCGTCGAATTCGCCGCCAAGATTCTGGACAAGGACGGCCACATCCTTGCCGGCAACGTCTTTCGCTCGACGCGTCCGGTGGCGGAATCCGGTACTTCGGCGACGGTCGCCTCTCTCAACGATGCCTTCGGCAAGGCGACGGCGGAACTTATAACCTGGACGCTGGCGACATTGCGCGGAGCATAGGCCCGTGTTTGCGTGACACGGAGCCTCGCGGCCCACCGCTCGATGAACCGGCTGACGTCAGCGCGCCATGGCGCGGCGCGCTCCGTCGGGTAACCCCGGCGCCTTGTTCGCCACCGGAGCGATCCTGGAGCAAGGCGCTTCGATGTCGCCGACACCCGCACAGGACCTACGCATTCGCCGGACTGCGCCCCACAGCCCCGCCGTAAGAATTGCGAAGGCAAAAACGGCACCGGCAATAATCAGAATATTCGCGGTCGACATGTCGATTCCTCGATTGTCACCATGCCATGATGATCGGCGGTCGACACCCATACGTTGATTTACCGCAAGCTTACGAAAAGCGTTTTGAGCATCGGTGCGCGGCCACGTTCCGTATTTTCGCGCTTTCCGGCCTGTTCCGCGGCATCGCCGCGCCGACGTTTACCTCGGCGGGGACGAGAGCACCCGGAGACGCCTCACGCCATCTCAGCACCGGTATTCTCGTCTCGGGCACGATTGTGATCATCCGCATCGGCATCTTCATTGTCTCATTGAATGAGACGCTGCCGGCAAAACCCGCGCGCAAATTACCGTTCGCATTCCTCTCGCCACGTCATTGCTGAAGCGCAAAGACACCGGCAAGGCCGTTGATAGAATTGGAATGCGGGCTCCAACATAAAGTTGTAGCGGCGTCCGCCACGCGCCATACTGATCGAACCAGCGCCGTTTCCAGAGGTCGGCATGTCAGCATCGAATCGCATCGCTGTTCTGCTCGTCAGCACCTGGGCATTCACGGTCTGCTTTGCCGTGTGGATGATGTTCGGCGTGACCGGCATCCCGATTCGCACCCAACTTGGCCTGGACGCGACGCAATTCGGACTCCTCACGGCCACTCCCGTCTTGACGGGCGCGCTCTTTCGCCTGCCGCTCGGCATATGGACGGACCGCTTCGGCGGCCAGCGCATCATGCTCTTACTGTTGATCGGCTGTGCCATTCCGGTTTGGCTGTCGGCCTATGCCACAGCGTTCTGGCAGTTCCTGCTGCTCGGCCTCGCTCTGGGTCTCGTGGGCGCCTCGTTTTCGGTGGGAACGCCATATGTCGCGCGCTTCTTTCCCAAGGAGCAGCGCGGGTTCGCGATGGGTTTCTTCGGCGCCGGCACGACCGGTGCGGCGCTCAATATGTTCGTCGCGCCCTTCCTTATCGATCGCTACGGCTGGGAAATGGTGCCGAAGGTTTACGCCGCCGGACTGATTGCGACGGCGGCCGTGTTCTGGATCTTCTCGGCGCGCGATCCAACGAGATCCGACGGCGCCTCGCCGTCGATAACGCAGCAGCTCACCGTTCTGCGCGATCCGCGCGTGTGGAAGTATTGTCAATATTATTCCATCGTGTTCGGCGGCTTTACCGCGCTTTCGATCTGGATGCCGCAGTACTTCAAGACGGAATATGGCTTCTCGATCGCGCAAGCTTCATTGCTCGCAGCCTGCTTCGCGCTGCCGGGAGGAGCCTTTCGGGCCCTCGGCGGCTGGCTGTCCGACAGGTTCGGAGCTCATGCCGTCACGTGGTGGGTTCTTTGGGTCGCGTGGATTTGTCTCTTCCTTCTCTCCTACCCGAAGACGGAATTGATCGTGCACACGGTCGACGCACCGCTGCGCTTCGGCATCGCACTACCGTCCTGGTTCTTCACTGGACTGCTCTTGATTCTCGGCATCGCCTTCGCGTGCGGGATGGCGTCTACATTCAAATACATCGCCGACGACTTCCCTGACCGTATGGGCGCGGTCTCCGGTATCGTCGGAATGGCGGGTGGTTTTGGCGGCTTCCTATTGCCCATCATGTTCGGCGCCCTCCTTGATGGGTTCGGCGTCAATTCAAGCTGCTTCATGCTGCTTTATGGCATCGTCGCCGTGTCGCTGATGTTGAGTTACCTGACCGAGGTGCGCCGCGCTCCTATCATGGGAGAAAAGATTTCGCCGCAGGCTGCGCCGTAAGCGCGTCCGCGTCCAACCAGGGAAAGAGCATATGAGCCATTTCCTCGAACGCCTTACGTATTTCTCTCGACGGCGCGAAGCCTTTTCCGGCAACCATGGCGAGTTGCGCGACGAAGATCGCATGTGGGAGGAAGGTTACCGCTCGCGCTGGCAGCACGACAAGATCGTCCGCTCGACGCATGGCGTGAACTGCACCGGCTCGTGCTCGTGGAAGATCTACGTCAAAAGCGGTGTCGTCACCTGGGAAACCCAGCAAACCGACTATCCGCGCACGCGGCCGGGTATGCCGAACCACGAGCCGCGCGGCTGCTCGCGTGGCGCGTCCTATAGCTGGTATCTCTACAGTGCGAGCCGCATCAAATATCCCATGGTGCGCGGCCGCCTTCTCAAGGCGTGGCGCGCAGCGCGCAAGACGCTTGCGCCCGTCGAGGCTTGGGCCGCGGTCGTCGGCGACACCGATACCTCTCGTGCCTACAAGGCGATGCGCGGCCGTGGAGGCTTCGTACGCTCCTCCTGGGACGAGGTCGCCGAGATCATCGCCGCCGCCAATGTTCACACCGTCAAAACCTGGGGGCCGGACCGCGTCGTCGGCTTCTCACCGATTCCCGCGATGTCGATGGTCTCCTATGCCTCCGGCGCGCGCTATCTGAGCCTGATCGGCGGCACGCTGCTCTCCTTTTACGACTGGTACTGCGACCTGCCACCGTCGTCGCCGCAAACCTGGGGCGAGCAGACGGACGTTCCCGAATCCGCCGACTGGTACAATTCCGGCTACATCATTGCCTGGGGCTCCAACGTGCCGCAGACGCGCACGCCCGACGCGCATTTCTTCGTCGAGGCGCGCTACAACGGCACCAAGGTCGTGGCAGTGACGCCCGACTATGCCGAGGTCGCCAAATTGTCGGACCTGTGGCTGCATCCCAAGCAAGGCACCGACGCCGCTCTTGCGATGGCGATGGGCCATGTGATCCTGAAGGAATTCTTCCTTGACCGGCAGACGCCCTATTTCCAGGACTATTGCCGGCGTCTCACCGACATGCCGCTGCTGGTGCGCCTGCGCCGGGACGGCGAGCGTTTCGTGCCGGACCGCTATTTGCGTCAGAGCGACCTGCCGGACGCGCCGGTGTCGCAGCGCGCGGCCTGGAAAACAATCGCGGTGGAGGAGGAGACCGGCGCGCTCGTCGTACCGCGAGGCTCGATCGGCTACCGTTGGCCCGCCGACGGCGAGCCGACGGGCCGCTGGAATCTCGAGGAAAAGGACGGCGAGACCGGGGACGACGTCAAGCTCAGCCTCAGCCTGATCGACCGGCGCGACGATGTGTTGCCCGTTGCCTTCCCCTATTTCGGCGGCACGCCGCATCCGCATTTCGCGAGCAACGATCAGGGCGGCGACGTACTCCTCCGCAACGTGCCGGTGCGCAGCATCAAGCTTGCCGACGGCGAGAGCTACGTGGCAACCGTGTTCGATCTCCTCTGCGCCAATTACGGACTCGACCGTGGCCTTGGCGGGGATTGCGCCGAGAGCTTCGACGACAATGTACCTTATACGCCCGCCTGGCAGGAGAGGATCACGGGCGTTTCGGCGTCCCATGCGATAGAGGTCGCACGCGGCTTCGCGACAAATGCCGAGAAAACCGAGGGCCGCTCAATGGTCATCATCGGCGCCGGCATGAACCACTGGTATCACCAGGACATGGGCTACCGTTCGATCATCAACATGTTGATGATGTGCGGCACGGTCGGCGTCTCCGGGGGCGGCTGGGCGCATTACGTCGGGCAGGAGAAGCTCAGGCCACAGACCGGCTGGACCATGCTCACCTTCGCGCTCGATTGGATACGGCCGCCGCGTCAGATGAACGGCACGTCCTTCTTCTACGCGCATTCCGACCAGTGGCGTTACGAGAAGCTCGACGTCTCGGAACTCCTGTCGCCGCTTGCCGACCCGGCTCCCTACCGTGGCAGCATGATCGACCTGAACGTCAGGGCCGAGCGCATGGGCTGGCTGCCTTCGGCGCCGCAACTCAACGTCAACCCGCTGACGCTCGCCGCCGAGGCGGAGAAAGCGGGCAGCGGCATCAAGGAGCACGTCGTCGCCGGCCTGAAATCCGGCAGCCTTTCCATGGCCTGCGAGGACCCCGACAATCCGGTCAATTTCCCGCGCAACCTGTTCATCTGGCGCTCGAATCTATTCGGCTCTTCCGGCAAGGGGCACGAATATTTCCTGCGCCATTTCCTTGGCACGCGACACGGTCTGCAGGGCAAGGACCTCGGCGAGGAAGGCCGCGAGAAGCCGCGGGATGTCGCTTGGCGCGACAAGGCGCCGGAAGGCAAGCTCGACCTCGTCACCACGCTCGACTTCCGCATGTCGACGAGTTGTCTTTATTCCGACATCGTGCTGCCGACCGCGACTTGGTACGAAAAGAACGACCTCAACACATCCGACATGCATCCCTTCATCCATCCGCTGTCGGCGGCGGTGGACCCGGTGTGGGAGTCGAAAAGCGACTGGGAGACCTACAAGGCCATCGCCAAGCGTTTTTCCGAACTGGCCGAGGGCCATCTCGGCGTGGAGCGCGACGTGGTGCTCACGCCGATCCAGCACGACACGCCGGCAGAGATCGCGCAGCCGTTCGATGTGAAGGATTGGAAGCGCGGCGAATGCGACCTCGTGCCTGGCGTCACCGCGCCGCAAATCACTGTCGTCGAGCGCGACTATCCAAACACCTATCGCCGTTTCACGGCTCTCGGACCGCTCGCCGATAAGCTTGGCAACGGCGGCAAGGGAATCGCCTGGAACACGGAGAGCGAAGTCGCGGGCCTCGGCAAATTGAACTACCGCGTCAATGACGGCGGCCCGACGCATGGGCGGCCGTGCATCGAAACCGACATCGACGCGGCCGAGGTTATTCTTTACCTCGCGCCGGAAACCAATGGCGAGGTGGCGGTCAAGGCGTGGAAAGCGCTTGGCAAGGTGACCGGACGCAATCACATCCATCTCGCCGAAACCCGCGAGGACGAAAAAATCCGCTTCCGCGATATCCAGGCGCAGCCGCGAAAGATCATCTCCTCGCCGACATGGTCCGGCATCGAGAGCGAGCATGTCTCGTACACGGCCGGATATACGAACGTGAACGAGATGATCCCGTGGCGCACGATCAGCGGCCGCCAGCAATTTTATCAGGACCATCGCTGGTTCCGCGATTTCGGCGAGAGCTTCGCCGTCTACCGGCCGCCGATCGATACCCGCACGGCGGCCGCCATGCTCGGGAAGAAGGCGAATGGCGAGAAGGAGATCGTGCTCAACTTCATCACGCCGCACCAGAAGTGGGGCATCCATTCAACCTATACCGACAATCTCATCATGCTGACGCTGTCGCGCGGCGGGCCGATCGTGTGGCTGTCCGAGATAGATGCGAGGAAGGCCGGCATCGTCGACAACGACTGGATCGAGCTCTTCAACCTCAACGGCGCAATCGCCGCACGCGCCGTGGTTAGCCAGCGCGTGCAGGAAGGCATGTGCATGATGTACCACGCGCAGGAGAAGATCGTGAACGTGCCCGGCTCGCAGATTACCGGGCAGCGCGGCGGCATCCACAATTCGGTGACGCGCACGGTGCTCAAGCCGACGCATATGGTCGGCGGCTACGCGCAACTTTCCTACGGCTTCAACTATTACGGCACTGTCGGGTCCAACCGTGACGAGTTCGTGGTTATGCGCAAACTCATCAAGGTTGAGTGGCTCGACCGCTCCAATCCCGTCGACCCGATCGCCGAGGAGGCCGCATCATGAAGATCCGTGCGCAAGTTGCGATGGTGCTCAACCTCGACAAATGCATCGGCTGCCACACCTGCTCCGTCACCTGCAAGCAGGTGTGGACCTCGCGGCAGGGCATGGAATACGCCTGGTTCAACAACGTCGAGACCAAGCCCGGCATCGGCTATCCCAAGGACTGGGAGAACCAGGAGCGCTGGAACGGCGGCTGGAAACGTAGGAAGAACGGCAAGATCGTGCCGAAGCAGGGCGGCAAGCTCGCCGTGCTTGCCAACATCTTCGCCAATCCGAATCTGCCGGAGATCGACGACTACTACGAGCCCTTCACCTTCGACTACGAGCATCTCCACGTCGCCCCCGAACTGCCGACCACGCCAGTGGCCCGGCCGCTTTCGCTGGTCACCGGTCGGCCGATGGAGAAGATCGAGTGGGGCCCGAACTGGGAGGAGATTCTCGGCGGCGAATTCGACAAGCGCTCGCAGGATTACAATTTTGAGGCCGTACAGAAGGACATCTACGGCCAGTTCGAAAACACCTTCATGATGTACTTGCCGCGGCTGTGCGAGCACTGCCTCAACCCGAGTTGCGTCGCTTCCTGTCCGTCAGGCTCGATCTACAAGCGCGAGGAAGATGGCATTGTCCTCATCGACCAGGACAAGTGCCGCGGTTGGCGCATGTGCGTGTCCGGGTGCCCGTACAAGAAAATCTATTACAACTGGACCTCCGGCAAAGCCGAGAAGTGTATCTTCTGCTATCCGCGCATCGAGGACGGCCAGCCGACCGTATGCTCGGAAACCTGCGTCGGCCGCATCCGCTATCTCGGCGTGCTGCTCTATGACGCCGACGGCATCGAGAAGGCGGCTTCCGTCGAGGACGAGCAGGCCCTTTACGAGGAACAGCTCAGGCTGTTCCTCGATCCGAACGATCCTGCCGTCATCAAGCAGGCCCGTGCCGATGGCATCGCCGACAACTGGATCGAGGCGGCAAAGCGATCGCCGGCGTACAAGATGGCGGTCGAGTGGAAGATCGCCTTCCCGCTGCATCCCGAATATCGCACGCTGCCGATGGTTTGGTACGTGCCGCCGCTCTCGCCGATCCAGTCACACGCAAACGCTGGCGCGATCGAGACGGTCGGCGAGATTCCGGACGTGCGTTCGCTGCGCATCCCGGTACGCTATCTCGCCAACCTGCTCACCGCCGGCGCGGAGGCGCCGATCGTCTCGGCGCTGGAGCGGATGCTGGCCATGCGCATCTACTTCCGCCAGCGACAGCTTGGCGAGGGTGACGGCACGGCGGTCCTGGCGCAGGCCGGACTCACGGCGGCCCAGGTCGAGGAGATGCACCGTTACCTCGCTATCGCCAACTATGAGGATCGCTTCGTCATCCCGACGAGCCACCGCGAACACGCCGAAGACGCCTATGGACTCAAAACCTCCTGCGGCTTCACGTTCGGCAATGGCTGCGATTTCGGGCCGCCGCACTCGACGTTGTTCGGCGGCAAGATGGGGCGCCGCAAACTCACACCGGTGCGGCCTGTGGACACATGAGACTAGCGCCATGCTGTTGTTCAAAGCACTAAGCGCTCTCCTCTCCTATCCGACCGAGGAAATGCGAGAGGCACTGACCGAAATCGCAGACGTCGTGCGCGCCTCTCCGCTCGTTGCGCCGCGCGAGCGTGAGGGTCTACTCGCGCTGATCGCCGAGATCGGCGATCGTGACCTGTTTGCCGCCGAGGAACACTATGTCGATCTTTTCGACCGCGGCCGCGCGCTCTCGCTGAACCTGTTCGAGCACCTGCACGGCGACAGCCGCGATCGCGGTGCGGCAATGGTCGAGCTCAAACGCATCTACGAGGCGGCGGGCTTCGAACTATCCGCGCGCGAGCTGCCCGACTTCCTGCCGGCGGTGCTCGAATATCTGAGCCGCCGCGAGCTCGCCGAGGCGCGCGACATGCTTGCCGACTGCGCGGACATTCTTACCGCGATCACCCGTTCGTTGGTCGCGCGGCGCAGTCGATATGCCGCAGCGCTCCAGGCCCTCCTGGTGATCGCCGGCGCACCGCCGGTCGACGTCGCCAAAGTGCCCCCGGCACGCGAGAGCGCGGAGACGCTCGACCGGGATTGGGTCGAGCGCCCTGCCTTTGCCGACACGGCCCCAGTGGCGCCCGCCAAGATGCAAGGGAGATAAGCCATGCTCTCCAATACCTACGTGAACACACTGCTGTTCGGGGTCTATCCCTACATCTGCCTCGTGGTTCTGCTGATCGGGAGCCTGATCCGCTTCGACCGTGAGCCCTACACCTGGAAGAGCGATTCCTCGCAAATGCTGCGCAAGCGCGAGCTGCGGCTTGGATCGAATCTCTTCCATTACGGTGTGATCGTCGTGATCCTCGGTCATTTCGCCGGCTTTCTCGCACCGCATTGGGCGATCGACTGGGCGCTTTCTCCGGTCGCGCATCAGCTCCTGGCGATGGTGGTCGGCGGCATCGCCGGTCTCGTCGCCATTACCGGCTTAACGATCCTGATCCACCGCCGGCTGACCGATCCGCGCATCCGTCTCAATAGTCGCAAATGGGATATCGCCATCACGCTGATGCTATGGATGCAGCTTGCTCTCGGGCTGCTCACGGTGCCGCTTTCGGCCTTCCACATGGATGGTGGACTGTTCGAGACGTTAACGAGCTACGTAAAAGGCATCGTCACGCTCGATGGCGGCGTGGCAGCACTGATGATTGATGTGCCGCTGACCTACAAGCTGCATGTTCTGCTCGGCTTCACGCTGTTCCTTGTCTCTCCGTTCACGCGCATGATCCACATCTGGAGCGGCGCCGGTGCGCTCGCCTATCTGTTTCGTCCTTATCAGATCGTGCGCACTCCGAAGACGCGAGCCGACGAGCCGGTTCGCCCATGAGCATCTCCGTCAACGGCGTAGCGGTCGAGATCAACGGGGTCTCGCCGGAATTTGCGGCGACACGCGAGCTTCTGCGCCAGCGTGCGGTCGGCCTCGGCCTCATCGAGGGCGCTGCCTACGACGACGACCGCATCGGCGCGGCGATCGAGAACCTGCTTGCGCGGGAGGTGGCGACTCCCGACCCCACGGAAGCGGAATGCCGGCGCTACTACGAGCAAAACCCGTCCGCCTTCACGAGCGGCGATATCGTTCACGCGCGCCACATCCTGTTTCAAGTGACGCCGCGGGTGAACATCCCGGACGTACGCGCCCGCGCCGAGAAAACACTTGCCACCTTGCTGCGTGAGCCGGACCGCTTCGCGGCGCTCGCCACCGAACTTTCCAACTGCCCCTCCGGTCAACAGGGCGGCAACCTCGGCCAAATCAGTCGCGGCGATATGGTGCCTGAATTCGAGAAGGTGCTGTTCCGCCTCGGGCCGACCGGCATTCTGCGCGAGCTCGTCAAGACGCGTTACGGCTTCCACATCGTCGCCGTGGACCAGCGCATTCCCGGCCGCACGCTTCCATTCGAGATGGTGCAAGAACACGTCGCCGCATATCTACGCGCGGCTGTTGAAGAAAAGGCGCTACGGCAATATGTGAGCATGCTCGCTGGCCAGGCCGATATCGAAGGGGTTGACCTCGCGGCAAGCGTTTCACCTCTCGTCCAATAAACCGGCCGCTCCGCGCGGCTCCTGACGGCCTTGCTGCGAAAGCATTCTTCCTTTTGGTTGGGTTCAATCGC
Organism: Pseudorhodoplanes sp.; assembly: GCF_050250235.1. Lineage (GTDB taxonomy): Bacteria > Pseudomonadota > Alphaproteobacteria > Rhizobiales > Xanthobacteraceae > Pseudorhodoplanes. The sequence continues at coordinate 24,916 of NZ_JBFWPA010000049.1, read as the reverse complement.
GATCGCAGGGAATCGCGAAAACGCACGGCTCATCCTATGACGACTTACCGCCTCGAGAAGCTGTTTGCGCCGCGTTCGGTTGCGGTGGTCGGCGCAAGTCCGCGCGAACAATCGGTCGGGCGCAAGATTCTTAGCAATCTCAAGCGAGCCGGGTTCGCTGGAGAGATTAGGCTGGTCAATCCACGATACCCGGAGATTGACGGCACCTCCGCCGTTCCGAGCGTCGACGACCTGCCTGAAACGGACCTCCTGGTGATCGCGTCTCCACCCGCAACCGTGCCGGGAATTATCGAGAGCGCCAGCGCCCGTGGATGCGCCGCGGCCATCATCATCACCGCGGGGCTCGGAGAAGGAAAGGGCTCGCTGTCCGAGGCGGCGCAACAGATCGCGTACCGGAGCGGCATGCGGCTGTTGGGGCCGAATTGCCTTGGAATTCAGGTGCCGCGCTTGATGCTCGACGCGAGCTTCGCGGCGCATATGGCCGAGCCCGGCAGCCTCGCGCTAATTTCACAGTCCGGAGCCATCGCCGCGGGCATGGTGGAATGGGCGGCACGGCGCTCGGTCGGCTTCTCCGGCATCGTGTCTCTAGGCAACCAGATCGACGTCGATTTCGGCGATCTTCTCGATTACTTCGTCGCCGACAGAGCGACCCGTTCGATCGTTCTTTACATCGAAGCCATCCAGGACGCCCCCAAATTCATGTCCGCCGCGCGCGCGGCCGCGCGCGCGAAACCGGTCATCGTGATCAAAGCCGGACGGCACACGCAGAGCGCGATCGCGGCGCGCACGCACACCGGAGCGCTCGCAGGCGCTGACGCCGTCTATGACGCGGCCTTCCGCCGAGTTGGATTGGTCAGGGTTTTCGATCTGGATGAGCTTTTCGCCGCAGCGGAGACACTGGGTCACATCCGCCCCTTCGTCGGCGGCCGTCTCGCCATCCTGACCAATGGAGGCGGCATCGGCGTTCTCGCGGTCGATCGTCTGCTCGACTTCGGAGGGCAGCTCGCGTCACTCGGTGAGCAGACCGTGAAACTGCTGAACGAGCGACTTCCGCCGACCTGGTCGAAAGCCAATCCCGTCGACATCGTCGGAGACGCCGACGCCGCTCGTTATGCGATAGCGACCGATGCATTGCTCGCGGATCCGGCAAACGACGGGCTCCTCGTCATCAACGTGCCGACGGCGCTCGCGTCGGCGGGGGAAGCGGCCGACGCGGTCGCGTCTTCCGTACGCAAGCATCGGAATCAACGTTACCCGGCCAAGCCGGTCTTCGCGGTGTGGCTCGGCGACGATGGAGACGCCGAAACGAAACTCGCAGCCGCCAGCATTCCCCTTTATCGGTCCGAAAGCGAAGCGGTGCGCGGCTACATGCATCTCGTCCACTATCGAGAGCGCCTGGACGCTTTGATGGCGGCGCCGCCGAGCTTTCCGTCGGATTTTGTGCCCGACAGCCAGAAGGCACGAGCCATTGTTCACGGCGCGATCGAGAGCGGGCGAACATGGCTTGATCCGCTCGAAATCGCGGACGTCATGGGATGCTATGCAATTCCGATCGCGTCGGTTTCGCTCGCGCGGACGGCGGCGGAGACCGTTGAGCTCGCCAAGCCGCTTCTCGCAAAAGGACCCGTGGCGTTAAAGATTCTCTCGCCTGATATCGTGCACAAATCCGACATCGGCGGCGTTCAGCTCAATCTCGCCAATGAGAGTGCCGTGCACGCAGCCGCCGAGGCCATCTTGGCGCGAGCACGCGCCGCCCAGCCCGGGGCCCGCATCTCCGGGGTCACGGTCCATCCAATGATCGTCCGTTCTCACGCGCGCGAACTCATCGCCGGCATTGCAAGCGACGCCACGTTCGGACCGATCATCGCCTTCGGCAGTGGCGGAACCGCCGTCGAGGTGATCAACGACAAGGCGCTTGCTCTACCGCCGCTCGATCTCGCCCTCGCCCGCGATTTGATATCGCGCACACGCGCCTCCAGACTCCTCAAAAGCTATCGCAACATACCCGCGGCCGACACGGACGCCGTCGCACTGGTCCTCGTCAAACTCTCCCAACTCGCCGCCGATGTGCCGGAAATCAGGGAGTTGGACCTCAATCCGCTGCTGGCGGATGACAAGGGCGTTATCGCCCTCGATGGGCGGATTGCCGTCGCCCCCGCGCCAACCGGCTGGCGCGGCCATCCCCGTTTTTCGATCAGACCGTACCCTAAGGAATGGGAGCGCCGCACGCGGGCGCGTGATGGGACGCCGCTGCTCGTGCGTCCCGTACGGCCGGAAGACGAGCCGCTTTACACGCCGTTTCTGGAGAAAATGACGCCAGACGATTTACGTCTGAGATTCTTTGCGTCGGTGAAGAGCTTCACGCATGCGTTCATTAGCCGCTTCACGCAGATCGACTACGCGCGTGCCATGGCGTTCGTTATCATCCACGAAGCGACCGGGGAAATGCTTGGCGTCGGGCGGCTGCATGTCCTGACGTACAGCGACACGGCCGAATTCGGCGTACTGGTGCGTTCCGATTTGAAAGGTCAAGGCCTAGGCTGGCTGCTGATGCAGATGCTCGTGGAGTACGCGCGAGCGGAGGGAATTCATGAGATCGTTGGTGAAGTCCTCGCCGAGAATTCTGCGATGCTGCAAATGTGCGCCGAGTTTGGCTTTTCGATCGCCGAAAGCGGCGCCGACGGAAAAAACCGCCTTGTCAGACTGCGCCTCGCCCCCTTCCAAACCCCGAACCCAACGCCACCCTGACCGCCTGCGTCCTGGATTTCTATGACGGATATTCAGCCTCGGTGATCTGGATCCGATCCGCGTGCGTTGTCCAATCTCGAACTCGCTCGGCGGCGCAGAACTGTTTCTTAGCGAGGCTGAGCGCCGCTGATTTGCTGTTTGCGTCGACTTCCAGCCACCGTTGACAAATATCGACTTCGTAGCCGTTGTCTCCGCGGACGTGCTTCATGAACTTCACTAGATACCGCATGGCTTCCTCCGATAGGCTTCAGCCGTTGCAGCGCATATGGTCTCCTTCCATACGCAAAATCAGCTATTGAGCCGGCCAAGAGTGGCGCGGTTGCGTAAAACGATGCACCGTGAACTCGGCAGGGCAATGGCGGCGACACTCTCGAGACGGGTCATGGTTCGAGAGACCGTCTCGATCGTGAGGCCGAGATAATCTGCGATGTCTTGACGCGACATCGGCAACTGCACCTGATTTGCATCAGGCGTACGCTTCGCCATTTCGAGGAGGAAGCCCGCGACGCGCTCCTCAGCGCTTTTAATGAGAACGAGAACATGCTCCTGGACCCGCTCCAATTCGCGGCACGTGATCTGGTAAAGTTCACGAGCGACACTGTTGTCGCGAGCGGCCAAGCCTATGATCGCGCCGCGCTTGATAAGAACAACCTTCGAATCGCAGATCGCCTCTGCGGAGAACGCGTGACGGTCGGCGTTCTCGAGGCCAAAAACATCGCCAGCCAGGTAGAAGGCGCCGATCTGGCGGCGGCCGTCCGCAAGCACCTTGTAGGTGCGAACAGCGCCCGATACGACCTTGTAGAGGTAATCCGCAGGCTCGTTTTCGCCGTAAATTTCAGCGTTCCGTTTGAACGCCATCCTCGTACCCATGGCATCGATGATGCTCTCGGGCGCCTCGGACGGGATCGTTCCTCCGCCCGGAACACCTTTTATCGAAGGCCGAACCTGCGCCGCGTTATGGATCATCATCTTGCGCCTCCATCGTTCACCTAGGCGTAACGGGGGCACCGCGAGATGAAAATTCGGATATTCTCCCTAAGGGATATCCCTTAGCGGCGTGACGTTTTGGGAAGCGGTGATTTCGCGGCAATTCAGGCTCTACCATGGCTCGAGGCACGGACAGGAAAGCACGACAAGCGTGGCCTGCGCTGATCGTCAGGCACAAGCGCACGGTCGTCTACGGGCTTGCTTTGACGGTCATTGCCTTGACGCTCCTGATGCGCGCATGGCTCGGGCCGACGCTTGCAAATCAGGCGCTTTACATATTCCTCATTCCGGCCGTCATCATCGTCGGAGTCGTCGGGGGCCTGGGCCCCGGCCTTCTGGCGACGGCCGGAGCCCTGTTCCTGCAAATGTTCGCGACCGGCGACGCCGGTATATTGAGCGACGTCGACACCCCGCTATTTTTTCTCGAGATCGCGCGCGCCGTGACGTTCGTGCTCGTGGGAGCCGGTGTCGCCTGGTTCGGCGAGCGCCTTAAACGCACCCAGATTGAAGCAGCGCGAAGCACGGAATCCGCTTTGGCGGGCCAAGCCCATCTCCGGTCCATACTCAACACGGTGCCGGATGCGATGATCGTCATCGACGAGAAAGGAACAATCCAGTCCTTCAGCGCCGCGGCAGAACGGCTGTTTGGCTACGATGGCAAGGATATTGCCGGTCAGAACGTGAAGATTTTGATGCCCTCGCCATATCGGGAGGATCACGATCGATACCTTGAACGCTATCTCCAAACAGGCGAACGGCGTATCATCGGCATCGGTCGGGTTGTTGTCGGCCAACGAAAGGACGGCTCGACTTTTCCGATCGAACTTTCGGTCGGAGAAATGCACTCCACCGAACGGCGCTTCTTTACCGGGTTCGTCCGGGACTTGACGGAACGACAGACCACCGAGGCGCGGCTGCAGGAATTACAATCCGAGCTTCTCCACATCTCGCGGCTCACCGCGATGGGCGAAATGGCCTCCGCACTCGCACACGAGCTCAACCAACCGCTTTCCGCCATCACAAATTATCTGAAGGCCTCGCAACGTATCCTTGCCGGCCATCAGGACGAAAATTTAATCATGGTGCGCGAAGCTGTCGAAAAATCTTCCGAGCAGGCCCTTCGCGCCGGCCAGATCATTCGCCGCCTGCGCGACTTTGTCGGCCGCGGAGAAAGCGAAAGGCGTATTGAAAGCATCGCCAAGATCGTGGAGGAAGCAAGCGCGCTCGCCCTGGTCGGCGCGAAGAACCAAGGCGTTCGAACGCAGCTCCATCTCAATGGCAGCAAGGACTTCGTTCTTGTCGACAGGGTACAAATCCAGCAAGTCCTCCTCAACCTCATTCGCAATGCGATTGAGGCAATGCAGGATTCGAAAACGCGCACCCTCAGTATTTCCGCCGTAAGGGACGGTGACGAATTCGTGAGGGTTAGCGTCGCCGATACGGGGGTCGGCATTTTACCGGATTTGGCCAAGCAACTATTTCAGCCGTTCGTAACCACCAAACGGGAGGGCATGGGCGTTGGCCTGTCGATCTGCCGGACCATCGTGGAAGCTCATGGCGGGCGAATCTGGATTGAGCCGAATCCGGATGGCGGCACGATCTTTAGATTCACACTGAGGTCGATAACACGAGAGGATCTCAGCGATGCAAGATGAGCCTCTGGTTCATGTGATCGACGACGACGAGGCCGTGCGGCAATCGCTCGCTTTCCTATTCAAGACAGTCAAGCTGCCTGCCGCGGTCTACCCGGACGCGGAAGCCTTTCTAAGCGCGTTGAAACCGATTCAGGGCGGATGCGTGGTGACCGATGTTCGGATGCCCGGCATGAGCGGCATCGATCTTCTCAAACGCCTTCGCGAGCTTAACATGCTCATACCTGTCGTCGTCATCACAGGCCATGCCGACGTCCCGCTCGCGGTCGAGGCCATGAAGCACGGCGCGGTGGACTTTCTGGAAAAGCCGTTCGACGACGATCTACTTCTGCAAGCCGTTCGAACCGCCCTGCGCGATCAAGATTCGGAGAGAGAACGTCGCGCCGTTCGCGCCGCAATCGAGGAACGGCTGATGGGCCTCACCCCACGTGAGCGCCAGGTGCTCAACGGCCTCGTGGCCGGCCACCCGAATAAAACCATCGCCTATGATCTCAATATCAGCCCCAGGACCGTCGAAATCTATCGCGCAAATGTTATGACGAAAATGGATGCCAACAGCCTGTCGGATCTGGTCCGCATGGCGCTGATTTCAGGTTTACTCGACACGTCCAAATAGGATGCGATCTCCGTCCACGCGAACCGGTTCTCGCCTCGCTCGGAACGCCATAAGAACTTCGTATTGCTATCGAGCGAACCTGCAGAACACGCGGTTGAAATGAAGCCGATCTTCGAAAACGCCCATGCCTGCGCCGAGCCTCGCGCCGTTGTCATACGGCAATCGCCGCCTTGCGAAGACACCATTTATAACAATTCCAGTCTTAGCCGAGAAAACGAGGCGCCACTGTGTGCGATCCGCGCGTTGATCATTATATCGACGGCTTTGATCGCATATTGGTGGACGCATGCACGTTGGATCACGAGGACCAGCCAGGCTCGCGCCGGACATCGATCGGCGTTTGAGTGCGCGCCAATACGTAAGCATTTTCTCCGATCGATTGATCGTGTCCGCAGGCACCCTCGAAATCGACGCGCCGACCTCGGGCACGGGCCCGCTGAAGAAGGGGCTCAAGATCGTCGTTATTCTCAGCGGAAAAGAGCAAATCAAGGTTGCGGACCATCCCACGCTGGAGATGAACGGGCCGCAATCGTGTTTGATCTACAACGAAGACGACGCGAACAAAGTCCACTGGCTCGCCGCCGATATTCCTCTGCGATTCGTACTTGTGCAATTGGATCCCTCACTCACGCTCGACGAGTTCGGGTTCGACGCCGCCCAGATGCTGAGGAATCTCGGGCAAGGACGCAAACCGCTTCTTCACGTTCAGGCGGCCAGTCAGGTGCTCATGTCTCTCGCATCGCAGATCATTACATGCCCGCTGCAAGAGCCGCTGCGAAAGATGTATCTGATCGGCAAGGGCTTGGAGCTCGCGGCCTCGGCCTTGAATCCCGTAATTCAGAGAGCCCAAGATATCGAAATCAGCCTGTCAAGTTCCGACTTGCAGCGTATTCACGCCGCCTATGACCGTCTCACCGCCGCATTGGACAAACCGCCATCATTGGCCGAATTGGGGCGCGAGGTCGGCTTGAATACAACCAAGCTGACGATAGGATTTCGCCGCGTCTTCGGCGCGACGGTGTTTGCGGTGCTCCAGGAACACCGCCTGCAACAAGCTTATCGCATGCTGGCAAGCGGGCAGACGACCGTTTCCGAGGCGGCATATCGCGTCGGCTATTCGCCTGCGCACTTCGCCACGATCTTTCGCCGGCGGTTTGGCGTGGCGCCCAAGACACTCCGCTAGCCAGTCTTTCCCTGAAACGATGCAAAACAGAAACGAAAGAAACGCACTCGCTGGCGAAAGCATGGTCGATTGTCGCGGTTGCGATGCACACTAAAACTTGGCCCGCGATTTGAGCGGGGCTAAGTGCAGATGCGAATGACTGTGGGTCGGCGGTTGAGCCTGTTGTGTGCGAGCACATGCCTCTGCGCAGCCGCCGTTGTCTGGCATGGTCTCCCTTCGGCTCAGGCGCAACCCGGCCTGCGAACGGGCGACACCCTGCCACCGGTCCGCGTGACGGCGCCGCGCAAGCGGCCCGCAGCCCGTGGTCGTACGGCTGGCCGGTCCACGGCGCGCGCTGCGCCGCGGCGACTGACCGCGCCGCCACCGTCACCATCGGCGCCTGCGGTTCCTTCGGAAAGCGGAACGGGTCCTGTCCGGGGCTACGTCGCCACCCAGAGCACGATCGGAACGAAAAGCGACACGCCGATCCTTGAGAATCCGCAGTCGATTTCCGTCGTCGGCCGCGAGCAGTTGGAGCAGCAAGGCTCTCAAACCGTCGCGGAATCCCTGCGGTACACCGCCGGCGTCGTCGCAGGGTCGCGGCCGGGCAATCGTTTCGACGACATTTTCATTCGCGGCTTCGGCGGCTTCGGCTTCACCGCTGGCTACGTTCAATTCCTCGACGGCCTCAAGATACAGCGCGGCGTCTCCTACGCGATTCCGAGCATCGATCCGTATGGGCTTGAACGCGTCGAGGTCATCAAGGGACCCGCTTCGGTCCTCTACGGACAGAGCAATCCAGGCGGCCTCGTGAACATGGTGAGCAAGCGGCCGACCGAAAAGCCCTTCGGCGAGGTCGAATTCCAGCTTGGCAGTTATCAGCGCCTGCAGGCAGCGTTCGATGTCGGCGGCCCTTTGGATAAGGACGGGCATTTCCTCTATCGCGTGACCGGGCTGGGCCTCGATTCCTCGACGTCGGTTGATTACACCGATCAGCAGCGGATTTATTTCGCGCCGGCTCTCACATGGCGACCGAATGCGGACACGACTCTCACGTTCCTGAATAAGTATCAAAACGACCCGAAAAGCTTCCAGCCAAACTATCTCCCCGCGCAAGGCCTCCTGCCCGGCCGCCCGGGCGTTCCGGCCAACCCGTACGGGCGCCTGCCGACCAGCTTTTATGTCGGCGATCCGTCACACGACAGCTACAAGCGTGAATATTACGCGACCGGGTACGAATTCACGCATCGCTTCGACGACGTTTGGACGGTGCGGCAGAATCTGCGCTACCAGCACGTCGACAGTGAATTCTACGCCATTCCGACGCGCGGGTACCTCAATCCCGCCGATCCGACGACCTTGCAGCGGGTGAAGACCGCGGTCGACGAAACCTTCGATGGCGTTGTCGTCGACAACCAGGCGGAAGCCCGGTTCGACACCGGGCTTGTCCAGCACAAGATGCTCTTCGGAGTGGACTATCAGTATACGGATGCACGACGCCTGCTCGGACAGGCGATGGGCGTGCCGAGCCTGAACGTGCTCAACCCTGTCTACAATCTCAATATACCGCGCGCCGCTTTCCAGACCGATCAGACGCAGAACAACTCCTTCCTGGGATTCTACTGGCAGGATCAGATGAAGATCGACCGGCTGATCGTGTCTCTGGCCGCTCGCCAGGACATATCGGACATTCGGTTCAATACGCTCACATTGGCAAACGGCTCTCGATCGATCGTCGACCAGAATGACCGGGCGACGACCTATCGCGCCGGCGCACTTTATCTGTTCGACAACGGCCTGGCGCCGTACATCAACTTCTCCACCTCGTTCGAACCCGCGCCCTATATATCGGCAGGCAATGTGCCTCTGCAGCCGATGCGCGGCGAGCAGTATGAATTCGGCGTGAAGTACAAGTTGCCGGGCTACGCCGCGATGATCACGGCATCGTACTTCGACATTCGCCAGCAGAACGTGGTGAACCCCGACCCGGCGAATGCGGGATTCTATCTCCAGACCGGCGAGGTTTCATCCCGCGGTTTCGAGCTCGAGGCGAAAGCGAGCCTCTCGCCGAACGTCAATGTGATCGGCAGCTTTACCTACATCGATGCGCAAGTGACAGCCGACCGGATGCCGCAAAACGTCGGGAAGCGTCCCTTCGCTGTTCCGGAAGTCACGGCATCGCTGTGGGGAGACTACACATTCAGAAGCGGACCTTTGGCCGGCTTCGGCTTGGGTGCCGGTGTGAGATATATCGGCGACAGCGCGGGCGATCCGGCCAACTCGTTCTTCGTGCCGTCGGTCACGCTGATGGACGCCGGCGTCCATTACGATTTCTCGTATCTGAGCCCCGACATGAAGGGCTGGAGCGCGCGAGTCAACGCGAACAATCTGTTCGACGAAGAGTACGTCGCCGCCTGTTACGCTCTCGCAAACGGCTGCTTCTGGGGCGCGCGACGAAGCGTCGTCGCCTCGCTCAAAAAGGCGTGGTAACGCTCGATGAAGGCTTGTGATCGTGAGTGAGATGGAAACAACCGAGGAAGCAGTCGAACCTTGGCGCCTTCGCTTCCGAAGCATGCGCGTGCTCGAAGTCTTACGCGTCGCGCGCGTTACGCCGTTGATGCAACGGGTGACGCTCGGCGGGGATGAGCTGCGCGGGATTCCCGAAGGGCCGAACATAAAGCTCGTCATTCCACCGGCTGGCAACGGCGCGCCGGGATGGCCGATGCGCGGCGAGAACGGAAACGCGGTGATGCCGCCCGGCCGCCCGATGCCAATAACAAGGACATATTCGGTTCGCAGGCTGGACCGGGAGGCTGGCGAGTTGGACGTCGATTTCGTCATGCACGGCGAGGGCGTCGCCTCGACATGGGCGGAGAATGCGAAACCGGGAGACAAGCTTGGCATCGGAGGACCGGGAGGTCCGGAGGTGCGCCCCGCCGACTGGTACTTGATTGCTGGCGACCATGCGGCACTGCCGGCCATCTCTCGCATACTGGAAACGCTACCGGCGGGCGCGCGCGGCAACGTATTTGTCGAAGTCCCGAGCAAGGCCGAGGAGCAGGACATTCGCGGCCCGCGGGGAGTTGCATTGAATTGGGTCCACACCGACAGCACACGCGCGACGAATGCGAGCGCTCTGGAGCGCGCCGTTCGTGCGTCGCCCTGGCCGCACGGCAAGAAAATCTACGCATGGCTCGCGGCCGAATCCTCGACGGTAAGATCGTTGCGTGCGTATGTCCGAGACGAGCGTCGACTAGGAAAGCGCGAGTTTCTTGCTATTGGATACTGGCGTCGCGGCCTCGCCGAACCGGAGTATCATGACAAGTTCGATCACGATCGCGGCGAGGACTTTCATGAGGCCGTCCGTGAAGAACATGCCCGCGCGCAGCACGATCACGCCCATTGAGGACCGCACGCCTCACTCTATCGTCGGCGCATCGCAATTCGACATCACCTCCGCGGAAGCAGGACGCTATAGGATCTATCTCTACATTCCTCCCCTACCGGCGCCAGCGCGCGGATTTCCAATTCTCTATCTGCTCGACGGAAACGCAACCTTCGCGACCGCGGCCGACGCCGTCGCATTGCAGATGCGCCGGCCGGAGGCCACCGGCGTTGCCGCCTCTGTCATTGCCGGCGTCGGCTATCCCGTCGACACGCCACTGGACATGGAGAGGCGGCGTTTCGACTATACGCCGCCAAAAATGGGAGCGCTCGCCGGCTCCGGCAGCGGAGGCGCGGCGCAGTTCTGGAATTTCATCGAAACGCAGTTGAAGCCGACGATGGAAACAATCGTTCCGATTGATCGTGGACGGCAGGCCTTGTTCGGACACTCGTTCGGTGGGCTCTTTGCCTTATGGGCGCTGTTCGCCCGTTCGGGGGGATTTCAAGCCTATGCCGCGGCAAGCCCATCGATCTGGTGGGATGACGAGTGCATTCTCGCCTACGAGTCCGCGTTTGCCGCGCGGGCGCGGCAAGGCATCGTCGACGAGGCGCGCGTGCTGCTGACAGTCGGCAGCCTTGAGCATCGTTCCAAGGCCAAGATATCCGCCGACGGCACGACCGATATGGTCAAGGACGTCACATCGATGGCGCAGCGGCTCGGATCCTTGGCCCCCGATCGGTTGCGCGTGAAAAGTTTTGTGTTCGGGGACGAGAACCATGCTTCGGTCGTGCCCGCCGCGATCAGCCGAAGCCTTCGATTTGTCTAGGCTCATGACCAGGATCCGTAGTCGCTACAATCGTCTGGTGGCCGCCGCGCTGGCTATCGCGGCGACGCTCTGCGCCACACCGGTCGAAGCCCAGCAACCCATCCACGTCACCGACATCGCCGGGCGCGATGTCACGCTCGCCGGTCCGGCCAAGCGTATCTTATTGGGCCAAGGTCGGCACCTTCCGGCGCTTGCTCTCATCCATCCGGATCCGGTGAGCCTGCTGGTCGGCTGGCAGGGCGACATGCGTAGAACCGACGCGCCGACCTATGCGCTCTATCGCGACAAGTTTCCCGCGTTGGACTCGCTACCCATCGTCGGAGAGGGGAATCCGGAGAGCTTTTCGATCGAGAAAGCGCTTGCCCTTAAACCCGACGTCGCCGTCCTCAGCCTGTACGTCGCGGGGATGCGTCACGGCTCAACCGCTCCAAGCTCCATCGTGCAGCGTTTCGAGGCGGCGGGCATTCCCGTGGTCATCGTGGATTTTTTTGCAAACCCGCTGCGGGATACGGTGCCGAGCATTCGCATCCTGGGGAAGATCACGGGACGCGATCAAGCCGCGGACGAATTGGTCAACTTCTATCAGAAGCATGTCGCGTATCTTAAGGAGACGATCGCCGCAAACCATCCGGAACTTCCGACGGTTTTCATGCACGCGCATGCTGGCGGTAACGAGTGCTGCTACTCCTCCGGAAAAGGAACGTTCGACGACTTCATATCGCTGGCGGGCGGGCGCAATATCGCGGCGGGCGTGATCCCCGGTTCGACCGGCGAGATCAGCCTCGAATTTTTGATTGCGAAGAATCCCGATGTCTACGTTGCAACGGGTGGCGATCACCTTGCGCGTAGCGGTGGCTTCGTCCTGGGGACCGGCGTGGACGCGGCCGCAGCACGGACAAGGCTGAATGAACTCATAAGCAGGCCGGGTCTTTCCGGCCTCTCCGCCGTCACATCCGGCCGCGCTCACGGCTTGTGGCATATGTTCCCTTTCGTCAGTCGGCTCAACAGGACTGCCAAACGGCATCCGAATAGACTCTGGGTGGCCGACCTTTTCCGATACGCGCTGATTTCCCTCAACGCGGCGCCGAAGCTTTTGAGTTGGCGATCGAAACGCCACTCCTTTGGCGAGCCTCGGCATAAAGCGCCATCCGCTTCTCCGCTATCGGAGACACGGCAGCAGCCTCCGCATGCAAGAGCGGCGGAAGCTCAAAAGCGCGATGACAGGCTGTCAGATGACCGGCAGCGAACGGCGCCAACGGCGGCGCTTCGCGGCGGCAGATATCGACGACGTAGGGGCAGCGTGTATGAAATCTGCATCCTTGCGGAAGATCGATCGGGTTCGGCGCGTCGCCGCTCGGCAGCGATCGCTCCGTCTTGCGGATGCCGGCCCGCGGAATCGCAGCCATGAGACTGCGCGTATACGGATGGCGCGACTGAGCGAATAAAGTCTCCTTCGGCGCTAGTTCGACGATTTGCCCGAGATACATGACCGCCACCCGGTCGGCCACATGCTTTACCACCGCGAGGTCATGCGCGATGAAGAGGTAGGACAGCGACAAGCGCGCCTGGTGCCCCAGATCGCGGCCTGGCTCATCAACGCCAAGCAACCGGTGCAGGTCGGCGGCTTCATGTCTGCCGTGATCACCTTTGCGCTGTTCGAAGCGGCGTACTACTGCGAGATCATTCGGGCCGGCATTCGCTCCATTCCGAAATCTCAAGTCATGGCAAGTAACGCGCTCGGAATGACGTACTGGACAACGATGCGGTGGATCGTTCTGCCGCAAGCGCTTCGTACGATGACACCTGTCCTCTTCTCGCGCACCTTAGTACTTTTCCAAGACACGGCCTTGGTCTACGTCCTTTCGCTTACCGACTTCTTCGGAGCCGCCTCGCAGGTTGCTCAACGGGACAGCAGAATGGTCGAAATGTATCTTTTCGTTGCGGTCGTCTACTTCGTGATGTGCTTCGGCGCCTCTCTCGCCATCAAGACGCTGCAATCAAAAATTGCCGTCATGCGTTGATCTTCTTCGGACGAGCGAACAGTTTTTCGAAAGAACAGGGAGCCCGCGGCTGATGATTACCCTTGAGAACGTGAGCAAGTGGTACGCCGACTTTCGGGTTTTAAATGACTGCAGCACGAAGATCGAAAAGAGCAATGTGGTCGTCGTGTGTGGCCCCTCTGGGTCCGGAAAATCGACGCTCATTAAAGTCATCAATGGCCTGGAGTTATTTCAAAAGGGGCGCATCATCGTAGACGGCATATCGGTGTTCGACTCAAAGACTAATCTTTCCAAACTACGCTCTCGTATCGGAATGGTATTTCAAAGCTTTGAGCTGTTTCCTCATCTGACGATCGAGGACAATTTGACGATCGCGCAAGTCAAGGTGTTGGGGCGCAAGCGGGGTGACGCACTGGAGCGAGGCCTGAAATATCTTGATCGTGTGGGCCTGATGGCGCAACGGCACAAGTATCCTGCTCAGCTATCCGGCGGCCAACAACAGCGTGTGGCGATCGCTCGCGCACTTTCGATGGACCCGATCGCAATGTTGTTCGATGAGCCAACTTCGGCTCTCGACCCCGAGATGATCAATGAGGTTCTCGATGTGATGGTCGGACTCGCTCAAGACGGGATGACGATGATCGTCGTCACGCACGAGATGGGATTTGCACGGCGTGTCGCGGACCGCGTGATCGTTATGGATCAAGGGGCGATCATTGAAGATTGCAGCAAAGACGATTTCTTCGATACCCCTCGTTCTGAACGGGCAAGGGATTTTCTTGCTAAGATATTGCATTGAACTTTGAGTGTAATACGACAAGGCGCCGAGACACGGGAAGCAATCTCGCCGTCACGATCTGAGGAAGCGTTCGCAACCCCCGCGTCGCAACTGAATGCTCTCAAAGCTGCTTTGGTCAACTTTCAGAACACAATCGCCGGACGAACTCCTGCGCGAGGTGTCCGCTGAGATCAACAACCTTGGTGCAGGCGGCACTCCATCAGGGACGGCCATGCAAGAGCGTTGAAGCCTCTCATCCAATCGCGGTTCGACTGATGCAGCTCCGTGGAATCGACCCGACCTTGCCTCCGTCCTGGTCACCCGCAAGCCGTTTTCCCTTAACTCCGCCTGCTAGTCCTCCCGTAAGTCCAGCGACTTATCTCTTCTCGCGGTTGGTGGACCAATTGTTCGGCTGCCGCGGGTATCGGCGCCGGCTCAGTGAAGTGGACAAGCGTCGCATCGTTGAAGAAAATGGCGCATCCTGGCGCGAACGCCGTCGCGATGGCGCGCCGGTATGACATCGCTCAAGAAACCGCGATCATCGCAGCCGATTACATCGATAATCCAGCCCGAATTCATCCGGTGTCGTAAAGGCATTCCCATGAGACGGCTCGTCGACCCCACGCGCCTGGCGGATATTTATGGAAAATGACCCGCCACGTCTCGATCATGGGATCAGTCCGCCACGGCGACTGGACACTTGGCGATCAAGCGGCTTGATTGCAGCCACCCAGAATACGTTGCGCAGGAATATTGAGGAAGCGCGCGACGCGCAAAAAACCCTCGATCGATATGAGAAATATGGTTGCATGAACCGCCGAGAGGCAGAAGGTAGGTGGTCGGGAAAGATCCGGCGTTTCGGTGATCTAACCGCCAATCGAACCCGCGGAGGCTGACGATGCTTGTAACGCAATCCAGCGATACCCGGCGCAATCCGCTTCTGAAGCGCTTTCCCGTTCCGCATCGTGCGGGCGTCGATCCGATCTCACACATCGAAAAGGGAAAAACGTGGGCGGCGCCTAACGGCGGCACACGCCTGAAGCGCTTCGAAATTTATCGTTATGACCCCGATGCAAAGAAGAATCCACGTCTGGACATCTACGAAGTCGACCTCGATACCTGTGGGCCGATGGTCCTCGATGCGCTGATCAAGATCAAGAATGAGATTGATCCGACGCTAACCTTCCGTCGATCGTGCCGCGAAGGCATCTGCGGCTCGTGCGCCATGAACATCGATGGCACGAATTGGCTAGCCTGTACGCGATTTATTTCCGAGACGTCGAGCACAGCGTCGGTCTATCCGCTCAACAATCTGCCGGTCATCAAGGACCTCGTTCCCGATCTTGCGCACTTCTACGCACAATACGCTTCGATCGAGCCATGGCTGCAAGCGGCCACGGCGACGCCGTCGGCGGAGCGTCTCCAGTCGCAGGAGGAGCGCGCGCAGCTCGACGGTTACTATGAGTGCATCTTGTGCTTCTGCTGCACCTCCGGATGCCCGAGCCATTGGTGGAACGGCAATCGTTTCCTCGGTCCCGCTGTTCTTCTACAGGCTTGGCGCTGGCTGACCGACAGCCGCGACGAAGCGACTGGAAAACGGCTCGACGATCTAGAGGATCCGTTTCGGCTCTACCGGTGCCACACCATCCTGAATTGTACGCGAACCTGCCCGAAAGGCTTGAACCCCGGCAAGGCCATCGCCGAAATCAAGAAGATGGTCATGCAACGCCAATTGTGAGCCGCGCGATGCTCCAGGACCGCCCACACTCTCCTCACATCCAGATTTACAGGCCACAGCTAACCTCAGTCCTGTCGATTACGCATCGAATTACCGGCGTCCTATTGAGCACGGCAGGTGTTATTGCGGCGGTCTGGCTGGTCGTGGGCGCGCTCGGTCCCGAACCCTATGAAGCGTTTCTCACGATTGTGAGATCTTGGATCGGCGTGATCATCCTTTTCATCTGGACCCTCAGCGCCTTCTTCCACCTTTGCAATGGCATTCGCCACCTATTCTGGGACATAGGTCAGGGGTTCGAGCTCCGCTCGATCTACCTGTCGGGCTGGACCGTCATCATGGTCAGCGTGATATTGACGATTACCACTTGGTCCGTAGCTCTCTGGTATTGGGGAGCATGAGATGACGCGGCATACGTTCCGAACGCCGTTGGCACGAGCACGTGGACTGGGTTCGGCCAGATCCGGTGCGGGACACTGGTGGGCACAGCGCATCACCGCCGTCGCACTCGTGCCGCTCACACTTTGGTTTCTCGTTTCGTTCGCCCAGCTGATACGGACCGATCATGCAGCGTTCGTAGACTGGCTGCGGTTGCCGCCAAACGCCGTGCTCATGATTATGTTCGTGATCATCATGTTCCACCACGCTGCGCTTGGGCTCCGGACGATTGCGGAGGATTATCTGCATGACGATTTTGTGCGCGTTTCCGCACTGGTTATCCTGCCGATCGTCAGCTTGTTTCTGGCCATCACGAGTATAGTTGCCATTATTCGCGTGCTCTCGTGAACCCTACTGCGATGCGGTGAAAGCGGCAGAGGAAAACGCGACGGAAGCGACCGATGCGGAAATCACAAATCAGGGCAGCGCCAGCTCGCGGCGCGAGAACGAAATCATGAACGTCGAGAACATCCTTCCGACAGCACGAAAACGCTTGGTCACGATCAGTCACAAGGCACAACTCTTGGAGGCGGCAGGTCTTCTGAGTGGCGGGCAGATTGACCTCGTCGTGGTTTGTGAGGATGCAGGCAGAATGGTCGGCGTCGTCACACGCACGGACGTCGTCTCCCGGATCAGCCAATGCCGGGGGCATGCCTGCACCACGTCAGTCGCTTCAGTCATGTCGCGCAATGTCATTTGCTGCTGGTCGACCGACACGCTTAAAGCAGCGTGGGGACGTATGATGGAAAAGGGGTACACGCATATCCCGGTCGTCGATCCGGAGAGCCGTCCGCTGGGCACTCTCTACGCCCGCGATGCACTGCTGGCTCTTCTGAAAGAGTCCGAACATGAGGAAGACCTGCTGCGCGACTACGTGATGGGCATCGGCTACCGCTAGAACGGGACGAGGAAAAGTGTGGAGCGGTTTTCCGCCCGCATCCCGCTCTAAGTTATGAGAATCGATCACGTTCGTGATTTTGGATCGATTCGATCCAAAGTCATCGTGATCTAGGGACGGACTGGCCCGGGCAAGGCAGCCTTGGACGTGCTCACCATCGACTCACGTGACGCGAATGCCCAGCGCCCGCAGCGCATTGAGAATGACCGCGACGTCGATAACTTCCTGCAGAAGAGCACCCTGCACCGGCGTGAGGTAACCGAACGCGGCTGCGATCATGCCGAGGACCGAGAGGCCGATTCCGGCCCCGACGCTTTCGATGGCAATTCGCCGCGACCTTTTGGCAATCTGGATTCCGAGCTTCAGACGGTCGAGCCTGTCGACAAGCAACACAACGTCGGCCGCCTCGGCGGAGGCAGCCGCACCGCGCGCGCCCATGGCGACCCCAACATCCGCCGCGGCGAGAGCGGGGGCGTCGTTCACGCCATCACCCACCATCATCACCGGGCCGTTCTTTCGCTCGGAGAGGACGAGCAGCACCTTTTGGTCGGGGCTGAGTCCTGCTCGCAGTGCATCCAGCCCGAGGCCCTCGGTCACGCGCTCGGCGACCTCGATGCGATCGCCGGTGGCTAGCAGGATGCGGAAGATGCCTTCGCTCCGCAGTCCCTTCAGCATGGTGACCGTACCTTCCCGTAGCGGATCCGCCATCACGAGATGGCCGACCAGTCGACCGTCCACCGCTACTGCGACCAGCACCGAGCCGGCCGCCAGCGCCGGGGGGTTGCCAATCTCCTGCCCGGCACGCCGAGCCACGAAGCTATTCCCGCCGACGACCACTCCGTGGCCCTCGACGATCCCCGAGACGCCTTCGCCAGCGCTCTCCATCGCTTCCGAAGGAGCGGGGAGAGACAGACCCTGGTTCTTGGCCGCGGCGACAATTGCCTGTGCGACTGGGTGCTTCGACGCCTGGTCAAGCGCAGCCGCAAAGCGAAGGATGTCCCGCTCCGCCATTCCGAAATGGCTGTCGATCGACACGATCCGGGGGCGGCCGTCGGTCAAGGTTCCCGTCTTGTCGAGGATCACGATACGGACGTGCGCCATCGCCTCCAGCGGTTTGGCTCCTTTGACCAGCACACCGAAATGCGCGGCCCGCGACAGTCCCGCCACCAGCGCTACCGGCACGGCCAGGATCAACGGGCACGGTGTCGCCACGACCAGAACCGCGACAGCGCGAATTGGATCGCCCGTGAACCACCATGCAGCAAAAGCGAACACGACGGTGATGGCGAGAAAGCCTAGCGACCAGCGGTCGGCCAGTCGCGACATGGGTGCTTTCGACCGCTGCGCCTCCTCGACCAAACGGACAATGCCAGCGTAAGTACTTTCCCTGGCGCGACGGATGGCAGTCAGGTCGAACGCCTCACCGATGTTGGTCGATCCGCTCATCGCCTCAGTTCCTTGTGCGAGACGAACAGGCAACGACTCGCCGGTCAGCGCCGAAGTGTCGAGGAACGCCCCTCCTGACGTCACCGTGCCATCCACCGGCACCACGTCGCCCTGCCGGATCAACAGGCGATCGCCCGGCTCCACGCCGTCGAGCGGCACGTCCTCAAGGCCGCCGGCACGATAGCGCGCGGCGGTTCGCGGCACCCGCGACAAAAGGTTGTGCATCTCGCGTCGCGCGCGGCCTTCGGCATAGCTCTCAAGAAAGGTCCCGCCGGAATACATGACGGCGACAACGGCCGCAGCCAATGACTCACCGAAGGCAAGGGCCGCAGACATAGATAGGGCCGCAACGATGTCGAGCCCGACCTCGCCGCGCCTCAGGCCGCGCAAGATCTCGACAACGAGAGCCACCAGAACGGGTACGACGCCAATGTTCCAGACGACATCGGCCTGCGGACCGCGGCTCGCAAAATGCAGACCGAGCCCCGCGATAAGCCCGCCCAGTGCCGCGATTAGAAGCGCTGTCTTGACGCGATCACGATGCGGAAACCCCATGCGCTCACACCTTCTCGGCCCAAATCATTGCCAAGGGCTTTTGCAAAAACAGATACCTGACCCCTCGAGGCCGGATGCCGGTTTCGCCATTACGCAAGAGAAACAGAGCATTGGCCTCGCACCGGTTTCGCCCCTTTCGAAGGGCCTCTTAGTCAATCATGCCCTGTTCCAAGCGTCCGTCGCGGAGCTGGAATATGTGGTCGAAGCGATCGAAGATCTTTTCGTCGTGAGTGACAGCGATGACGGCGGCGTCACGTTCGATGGCAAGCTTGCGCAACAGATCCATAACGATGCCGGCTCGTTTGGAATCAAGCGCGGCGGTCGGCTCGTCGGCGAGGATGATGCGCGGGCTGTTGGCCAGCGCACGAGCGATGGCCACGCGCTGCGCCTCGCCGCCCGAGAGCTTGGCAGGCATAGCGTGTCCGCGATGCCCCACCTCGAGGTCATTGAGCAGTCCGCCTGCCCGTTTGCGTGCGGCCGTGATGTCGACGCCTGCCAGCTGTAAGACGACGGCAACATTGTCGGTCGCATCGAGAAACGGCAGTAGGTTGTGAAACTGAAAGATGAAGCCGATCTTGTCGAGCCGCAGGCGCCGAAGATCGCCGCGCTGCCACTCGCCATCGCGCAATACGAGTTCGCCGTCGAGTTCCATCGAGCCGCCCGAAGGATCGAGAATGCACCCGATGATGTTAAGGAGCGTGCTCTTGCCGGAGCCGGACGGGCCAAGCAGCGCCACTACTTGGCGGGGAAATACTTCGAGAGAAACCTCTCGCAGCGCATCCACACGCGTCTCGCCTTCGCCGAAATGCTTGGAAACGCCCTCAAGCCGCACCAGTGGTTTGTTCGGTTCCGGTCCTCTCATATCAGCCGCCAAGCGCCGTCGCCGGGTCGACCCTCAGCGCGGCCCGCACGCCGAGACCGCTGGAAAGCAAGCAAACCGCGAACACGATGAGGCCGAGAACAGCCACGTTATCAGGCTCCAGCACGACGCGCCGCGGGAAATAGTCTTTGGTATTGATGATCAGTGTGGCCCCGATGGCGAAACCGATCAGCCCGAGCGCCAGCGCCTGCTGCACGATCATTCCGATAATGGTGCGGTCGGGCGCCCCGATTAGCTTCAGGGTCGCGATCTGCTTCAGCTTCTCCATCGTCATCGTATAGATGATGAGAGCAATGATCACGGCGGAAACAATCAGCAGGAGCGACGTGAACAGTCCAATCTGCCGCCGCGCGCGATCGACAAGTGAGCGCGAGAGGATGAGTTCTTGATCCTCCTGCGTGATCGCTGCCAGATGCTTCCAGCGGCGGATCGTAGCGGCAGTGGCGTCGGGAGAGGCGTTCGGCCCCAGCCTGGCGACGACCGCATTGACGGTATCGAGGTTGGCGCCGCCGGAGCCGCGAGCCAGTTGAACCCGCGCCGCCGGCGGAGCGAGGTCGAATTGCAGTTTCTGCGCATCGGGTAGTGTGATGTAGACCGCAGGATCTCCGCCGGAGTTGACTTGGTGCTGAGTCAGGCCCACGACCGTGAACGTTTTGCGACCGAGCTGTATTCGTTCACCCAAGGACAATCCGGATGAGCGGTCGGCGACCATTTCATAGTGACTGCGAGCGATCTCGCGCCCTTCCGCGATCTCTGGCGGACCTCCGGGGCGCGTCAACTCGTAGCCGATGACGTAAAGTCGCAATTTGCCGCCCTGATGTTCAGCCTCGACGGTCTGATAGGTGATGCTGCCGGCGGCCGTCACGTCAGCGACGCGCGCCACCACCTCACGAATGTCACCAGGAATCCGGGAGGCTTCGGCGAAGGGCCCGCGCGTATTGGCCTCCACCACCCACAGATCGACAGCCGGGGCCCGGGCGATCGTCAGGGCGTCAGCGACGAGGCCACGATAGATGCCGATCATCGCCAATACGACGCCGAGCAGCAACCCGAGCCCCATGCAGGTCAGCAGGAAGCGGCCGAGATTGTGTCGGATATCGTGATAGGCAAGGTTCATCTGGACGTCGCCTCGGCCACGCGCGCCGCCCGGCCTTCACGTAGCCCGCTCTCCAGCCGGGTGACGACACGGGCATCCGCCGGAACGCCGGCGACGATCTCAAGTCGCGCATCCTCGGTGCGATGCCGGAATTGAACCAGGCGGCGGCGCAGGCGTCCGTCTTCGACTGTCCACACGGTGCCCTGCCGGCCATCGTAGCCATGCACCGCGGCAGAAGGCACGAGCAGCGCCTGGTCGAGCTTGGCTACCGTGATCCAGAACTCGGCCTGCTCTCCGAGAAAAACGCGCACCGGCGGGTTCTCGCCCCTGAGATAAACGCGTCGTTCCTCGGTGACTCGGTCACTTTCGAGTCCAATACGGACCACGCGGCCGGTGAAAGTTTCGAGCGGTCGGGAGCGCAGACGCGCCTCAACCGGTTGACCTTCCTCGATGAAGCCGGCGCGCGCCTCGTCAACATGGGCGAGGCCCCAATAGCTGCCGACGGCAATGAGAGTAAAGATCGGATCGCCGGCCTTGATCACCGAGCCCAGTTCCTTATGACGCTCGATGATGACTGCGTCGAAGGGAGCGACAAGCGTCCGGTGTCGCAGCATCGTCTCCTCGTACTGAAGCTGAGCGAGGGCGTCGGTCCGTTGCGCTTTGGCGCTTTCCGCCTCGCTCTCGGCAACGGCAACATCGGCCTTGGCCACGGCCTCGTCGCGGATCGCCTCCTCCACCGCTTGCTGCGAGACAACATCGCGCCCCGCCAGAGTCTGCTTGCGCCGATTGGTCTCTTGCTTCTGGGTGAACACCGCACGCGCCTTCTCAAGATTGGCGGCGCTTTTGGCTATATTGACCTCAGCGATCAGTCGTGCGGCGCTTGCCTTGGCAACCTTGGCATCCTGCTCGCCGGTAGCAAGGCGGGCCAACACTTGCCCTTTGCTGACACGATCGCCGTGATCCGCGTTAAGTTTAGCGAGTGTAGCGCCGACTTCGAATCCGATCTTCGAGAGAACACGGGCTTCGGTGGTCCCAAGGCCAAACACCCGGATGGGGATATTCTCCTCGATCGCTGCAACCTGAACATAGATCGGACGATTCGCGTAAGCGAAAGCCGCGGCGACAACGACGGCCACGAACCCGATTGCTAAAAGAGCATACTTCGTTGACGGTTCGCGCAAGATGATGAAGACGCGCCTTTTGCGCATCTGATCGCGCGACTCTCCAGGCTTGGCGGCCGGGATCATGGAATCATTCATGATCGAGCTTATCCGTCACCGATAAGGGATCTTCCGCGTCCAGACTTTTTCGGCTCTTCGTCCGGCCATCACTTTCTCCGGTCTGCAGCAATATTCGATCTAAAACCGAACCTTGCCGCGAAGCTCGACTCCAAGGCCATGCGCGCCGCGGCCGACGAATGCAGCGCGCTGCCGCGGCGCGACCGCATCATCGTCAGTCGCAGGGACGATCAGGCCATCTGATATCGGATTGCAAGCAAACCGACCCTCGCCATTATGCAGGTTCTTTTCGAAGCGTATTGCGCTGGATCAAAACCGCAGCCGGCGCGAAGGCGCAAATGATCAACCTGAATGTCAGTGTGACGCAACGTTGCGCTGACGGCGCGGTCTCCGCATCACATCGCAGCCTGCTACGGAGTCGATGACAGCTCTCGCAACAGAAACATCATGGCCTGTGATAAGCGTCTAGACACCTTACGCTCCATTAGCTGGCTCGGTTAGCCTCAAGACATCTCAGCATTTCGTGTGGTGGAGCGGCTCGTATCATAGTTGCCGACCTCGCGCCGGACGGAGATCGCCAACCTCTTCCAGCCGTTGATGGTGATTACCGACAGAGTTAGGTCGACAATTTCTTTGTTCGTGAAATTCTGCCGCAGCTCTGCGAAAAGCTCTTCGTCGATAACATGCTCGAACATGTGCGTGACCGCCCTGGTCCAAGCCAGCGCAGCGCGTTCGCGCACACTGAAGAAGGCGTCCGCGCCAAGCCTATAGTGTATACAGCCGTTGCGCTCTCCGCCGTTCTAACGGACGCTGACCTCGAAACGACCACCTTCGAGGAAGTTCTCCAGCATGGCCGTGTAGGGACGGATATCGATGCCCTGCTCAGCAAGCCAGGCGTCGTTGTAATAGGTCGACGCATAGCGCTCGCCGCTGTCGCAGATCAGCGTGACCAGCGAACCAGTCTCGCCGGCCGCTTGCATATGCGCGGCGATCCAGCAGAGACCGAAAAAGTTCGTTCCAGTCGAGCCACCGATCCGCCGCCCAAGCCGCTCTGAGAGAACCGTCATCGCCGCGAGCGAGGCGGCATCCGATACTTTGATCATATGATCGATAACGCGCGGCAGGAAAGAGGGCTCGACACGTGGGCGCCCGACGCCCTCGATGCGCGTCGGTCGAGAACAGGTCACGTTCATGTCGCCCGTCCGATAGGCATCGTAGAAGGCGGAGCGCTCGACATCGACCACACAGAGTCGCGTGTTGTGATTTTTGTAACGGATATAGCGGCCGAGCGTTGCCGAGGTGCCTCCGGTACCGGCACTCATCACCAGCCAACGTGGAACCGGGTTCGGCTCGGAGCTCATCTGCCCGAAGATCGATTCCGCAATGTTGTTGTTGCCGCGCCAGTCCGTCGCTCGCTCCGCGAAGGTGAACTGGTCAAGATAATGTCCGCCGCTTTCGCACGCGAGCCGTGCGGCCTCGGTGTAGATTGTCGTCGGGTCGTCGACGAGATGACATCTGCCGCCGTAGCGGCGGATCGCAGCGATCTTTTCGCCGCTCGTCGTACGCGGCATCACGGCGACGAACGGAAGCCCAAGAAGGCGCGCGTAATACGCCTCCGACACGGCCGTCGAACCTGAAGAGGCTTCGACGATCGTCGAGCCTTCCCGCACCTCGCCGTTGCATATCGCATAGAGAAAAAGCGAGCGCGCCAGACGATGCTTGAGGCTTCCCGTCGGATGTGTCGACTCGTCCTTGAAATAGAACGCAATACCCGGCAACCTCGGCAAGTCGAGGCTGATGAGATGAGTGTCGGCGGAGCGCCTCCCCTCGGCCTCAAGCAGATCGATCGCACGTCGCGTCCAGGCGCGCGACAAGCATTCCGGCAGCTCTTGCACCGTCGGACAAGATTGAAAATCGAGATCGGGGGGCATCTGTTTCTCGCCTCGTTTGCTAACTCTAGGGGCTGCGCGACCACGTCGACAAGTCCTGCTCCATCACACGCGGCCGCCGCCTTCAACGCGCCTATGAGACCGGCGGGGCGCTGCGCGCGTTTAATGATGTAATGCCGGCCGGCGCCGGCAAACTCGCAGTAGTCGAAGGCATAGAGCGCGATGGGCAGTAGTCCCCGATGCTGACAATCGATGTTAGCTATTTGGCAGATTTCACGAGATCTAAGCAGGCAATGGATCGGCCTCGGCTGAGAACGGCTGTCGGCCGGCCCTGACTTTCGGTGCGATCGTGGCCCTCAATCCACCGAGGGTCGAACGAGTCAGATCGAGCCGCCACTCGTAGGCGTCGAGAACGTCCTGGACGATCGCTAGCCCAAGGCCCGCGCCTTCACCGCGCTCGTCGAGACGAGCGCCGCGTTCGAGCACGCGGGGCATGTCGGTCGGGCTAAGTCCGCTTCCATCATCTTCGATTGTGATCGACTCTGCCAAGCCATGCTCGGCCGTGATGCGGACCAGCCCCGCGGCAT
>NZ_JBFWPA010000048.1:0-51347 GCF_050250235.1 Pseudorhodoplanes sp. | reverse complement strand
GACGAACCTGTGTCGCGCTTCCTGCGACGAATTCCTGCGACCAAGTTCGAGGCCGCAACGGGTCCCGCGACCCTGTGTGGCCTGGCGATCGAGACCGAAGACGCATCCGGGCTGGCCACGCGTGTGGCTGCTGTCCGGCTTGGCGCGCGCCTGGAGGAAGCCCTGCCGCGCTTCTGGCTTCAGGCGTAATCCGGACCCCACGGTCGGGTCGGGGGCAGCGGCGCACAGGGACGCGCCGCCATGCGCACGATTGGTCAACGCTCGATCCGTACCGCTGCCGGCGCCATCTTTTCGGGGTGCCTGCTGGCTCTCACTGTGGTCACGCCTTCCCAGGCACAGACCGCCGCCGACGAATTCGTCAGCGAGCGCACTTTCTTCCGCACCACCATCGACGGAAAGTCCGTCCGGCTCGAAGGCTTCGTGCTGAAGCGCGCCGATCTGACGGGCCGGTTGCCGATCGCACTGATCACCCACGGCAAGTCCGCGAACCTCGCCGACATGCTGGCGCTGCGCGCGAGCGACTACACGCCGTATGCGCGCGATCTTGCGCGCCGCGGCTATCTGTCGGTCGTTGTGATCCGGCGCGGCTTTGGCCAATCGGATGGACCGATGCCGGTCAACATGACTTGCGAGAGCAAGTCTTTCAACGATCTCTTCACGGCAGATGCCGACGATTTGCAGGGAGCGCTGGAGCTTGCGTCCCGGCGGCCGGATGCGGATCCGGAACGCGCGATCGCGATTGGTGTGTCGGCCGGCGGCGCCGCGGTGATGGCGCTTGCGGCCCGCAATCCCAAGAACCTGCGCGGGGTGATCAACGTCTCCGGCGGCTTGCAGACACCTTCCTGCCCGAAGGACGAGGCGCTGGTCAGTGCCTTCAAGGATTACGGGTCGACCGGCCGGGTGCCGAGCATCTGGATCTACGCGAAGAATGACAGCCTGTTCAATCCCAGCCTCGTCGAGCGCATGCAGTCGGCCTATCTCGACGGCGGCGGCGACGTGAAGCTCGTCATGTATGACAAGTTCGGCAAGGACGGCCACGAAATTTTCGGCGACCCGAACGGCCGCCTGCGCTGGCTCATGGAAATGGACGGCTTCCTGCGCTTTCACGATCTGCCGGCCACCCGGCGAGATCAGATCGCCGAATTGCTGAAGCTGACGAAGCTTGAGCCGCGCCACGCCGCCTTCATCGACCAGTATCTGGCGGCGCCGACCTCCAAGGTGATGGTGCAGACCCCCGACGGCAACGACTACATGACTCAATATGGTGCCTCGTCGCTCGAACTGGCTCGCGGCGCCCTGCTGAAGACCTGCCAGGAGCGTCACAAGTCCGCGCAGCCTTGCAAGGTGGTGATGGAGAACGACACCTGGGTTGGCCCGACCGTTCCCGAGCGGGTGGCTGCCGGCCCGGCCGATCGGGCGGTTCAATAAGTTGCCGTTCATGCTGGCCGCAGACGGTCGGAACCTCTAACCTGTCTCTGTCCGGATGCGAACCGATGCGTGTTGACCACAATCCGCGACTGCCGCTGCGTCTTCGCGCCTTGCGAAGTCTCACGGCAGTCGCAATCGCCTTGTTCGGTCTTGCTCTGCTTGCGCCTGCGGCTTTGGCGCAGGCAGCCGCGGAAGAGTTCGCAGTGGAACGGGTGTTCTTCCGCGCGACGCTCGAGAACCGCAGCGTCCGGCTCGAAGGACTGATCGTGAAGCGGTCCGATCTTGCCGGCAGGAAACTGCCGGTCGCGCTGATCACGCACGGCAAGTCGTCTCATCTGACCGACATGCTGGAAAGCAAGGCGTCCGATTATATCGGACCGGCTCGCGACCTTGCGCGGCGCGGCTGGCTCGCGGTCGTCGTCATGCGGCGCGGCTTCGGTCAGTCCGACGGACCAATGGCCGCGGCGGTGTCGTGCAGCACCACGAGCTTCGCGGACCGATTTGCGGCCGATGCCGACGACCTCGAGGGCGCTCTGACCGCGGTGACCAGGCGCCCGGATGCCGACCCGTCCCGCGCCATCGCGATCGGCGTATCGGCGGGGGGCGCCGCCGTCGTGGCGCTCGCGGCGCGTAACCCGAAGAATCTGCGAGGCGTCATCAGCATTTCGGGCGGGCTGCGCATGCCCGATTGTCCGAAGGAAGACGTCCTGGTGAATGCCTTTCGCGACTTCGGCCTGGTCAGCCGGATTCCCAATCTCTGGATCTATGCGAGGAATGACAGTTTCTTCGGTCCGGAACTGGTCGAACGCCTGCAAACGGTCTTTCTCGATGGCGGCGGCGATATCAAGCTCGTGATGTACCCGAAATTCGGCAAGGACGGGCACAGCCTTTTCAACGCCGCTGCCGGCAAGCTGCAATGGCTGATGGAGATGGACGCATTTCTGCGCTTCCACGGCTTGCCCGCCGCTCGCCGCGATCACATCGCCGACCTGATGAAGTTGCTGCGGCTGGAAAGCCGCCAGCGCGGCTTCCTCGACCGCTATCTCGCCGCCCCGACCTACAAGGTGATGGCCCAGACCGCGGACGGCAAACATCACTTCACGCAATTCGGCGCGGGCTCGCTCGATGTCGCCCGCAAGGCGGCCCTCAAGGCGTGCGAGGATCGCTACAAGTCCGCCGACCCGTGCCGGATCGTCATGGAGAACGACGCCTGGCTCGGTGGCGGCGCGGCCGGGGGCGACAGGCCCTGACATTGCTGTCGTTTCCGGATCATGACGGTCGCCGCATTTGCCCGAGATGTCGCGTGATATCACCGTCACATAATTGACGCGTCCGCTCGCTCAATGGCATCAGTCGGCGCCAGCCAATTGGCGCCAGCAGGGATCGCAGCATATGATATCGCACACGATTACCCGGCGGTCGGCGATCGCGGGTCTTTCCACGCTCGCCGCGGCGGTTCTTCCACATGGCACGGCGTTGGCGAAGGCGCCGATGCTGAACACGCAGGCGCCCGCCTATTACCGCTACAAACTGGGGTCGTTCGAGGTCACCGTGGTTTCGGACGGTCCGCTGGGTCTCGGCGCGCTCCAGGACAATATCTTTGCGGGCATCTCGAAGGCGGACTTCACCAAGATACTGCACGACAATTACCTGCCCTCCGATGCCGTCGAGATGGATCAGAACGTGGTCGTGGTGAATACCGGAGAAAAGCTGGTTCTGTTCGATACCGGTGACGGCGGATCGACCATGTTCGGTCCGAAGAGCGGACGCTTGATCGCCAACCTGCGGGCGGCCGGGATCGATCCGAAGGAGATCGACGTGGTCGCGCTCACGCACGCGCATCCCGACCATTGCTGGGGATTGATGGCAACCGATGGGAAACCGAATTTCCCGAACGCGCAGATCGCTCTGTCGCAGGCCGATTTCGATTTCTGGACCGACGAAGGCAAGGCCGCGATGGGGGACATGATGAAAGCCCTGGTCGGCGGAACCCGCCGGCATCTGATCCCGAATCGCGAGCGCATCGCCTTCGTCACGGACGGGCAGGAAGTGGTGCCGGGAATCCGTGCCATCGCGACGCCCGGTCATACGGTCGGACATCTGGCCTTCGCGATCACGTCCGGTGGCAAGACGCTGGTCAATACCGGCGATGTTGCGCACCATCACATCGTGTCGATGCAGCAGCCGCGCGCGGCCTTTTCCTACGATACCGACGGCGCGCAGGGCGTGGCGAGCCGTCTCAGGACATTCGACATGCTGGCGACCGACCGGCTCCCGTTCGTGTCCTATCACTTCCCCTGGCCGGGGCTCGGCTATGTTGCCAGACATGGCGATGCCTATCGCTACTTCCCGGCGCCGATGCAAACGGTGCTGTAGGTCCCGCACCGTTCCGCGCGCGCCCGGGAGCCGGGTCAAATTCAGGGTCGCGGTCCCGGTTCGCGCCGCGTCGACCCTCGCTTCGAGCCAAATTCAAAACGTCCCTACCACCTGAAATGACGGGCTTGTGATGGACTCGCCAGCCGGCCTATAACCCGCCCGCGTCAATCGAATTTGCGGTCCGGGTCCATGGCAGGTCATTCCCAGTTCAAGAACATCATGCACCGCAAGGGGCGGCAGGACAAAATCCGCTCCAAGATATTCTCCAGGCTCGGCCGCGAAATCACGGTGGCGGCGAAACTCGGTCTGCCGGACCCGAATTTCAATCCGCGTCTGCGCGCCGCAATCATCGCGGCGCGCGCCGAAAACATGCCGAAGGACAATATCGAGCGCGCGATCAAGAAGAGTCAGGCCGGCGATTCCGAGAATTACGACGAGGTGCGCTACGAAGGCTATGGGCCGGGCGGTGTCGCCGTGATCGTCGAGGTGCTGACCGACAACAGGAACCGCACCGCGGGCGATGTGCGCGCCGCCTTCACCAAGAACGGCGGCAACATGGCGGAAACCGGGGCGGTCTCGTTCATGTTCGACCGCGTCGGCGTCGTGGAGTTCGACGCCAAGGTGGCAAGCGCGGATGAGATGCTGGAGGCCGCGATCGAGGCCGGTGCGGAGGATGTCGCCTCGAGCGAAAGCGGGCATGAAATCTATACCGCTCAGGATTCGCTTGCCGAGGTTTCCAGGTCGCTGGAGGCGAAATACGGGGAGCCGCGCAAGTCGGCGCTGGTCTGGAAGCCGCAGAACACGCTCGCGGTCAATGACGAACAGGGCGAGAAGCTGTTGCGCATGATCGAGGCATTGGAGGAAAGCGACGACGTGCAGAACGTCTACGCCAATTTCGAAGTGTCCGAGCAGCTCATGTCGAAGATGAGCGCGTGATGAAATGGCCGGTCAGCCGCTCGGGCGGCTGGGTCGATCGCCCTGCATTCGGGACACCGTAATGCCGCTTGAAAAGCCGGCCCTGCCGCTGCCGCGCCGGCCGTGGTCCGATTTCGGGCCGCTCTATTTCTCCAATGCCATCGTCGCATTCCTGTTCTCGTCGACGGGTCCGCTTGCGATCGTCCTTTCGGTCGGGTCGCGGGGCGGATTGCCGGAGGCCGATATCGCGTCCTGGATCTTCGCCGCGTTCCTGATCAACGCGCTGATCACGATCGTGTTTTCGGTGCTCTATCGCCAACCGCTCGTGTTTCTGTGGAGCATTCCGGGCACCGTGCTGGTCGGACCCGCGCTGACCCACATGACGTTCCCGGAAGTGATCGGTGCCTTCCTCGCCACCGGGCTGCTGATGCTGGTTCTCGGCCTGACCGGGTTCGTGCGCCGCGCGATGGAAATGGTGCCGATGCCGATCGTGATGGCGATGGTCGCGGGCGTGTTCCTGCGGTTCGGCGTGGATCTGATTTTCGCTTTCCGCGACGGCTTCCTGATTGCGGCGCCGATGACGGCGGCATTTGTGCTGCTGTCGATCGTGCCTGTCGTGGCGCGCCTGCTGCCGCCCCTGATCGGCGCCTTGATCGCGGGCGCCGCCGCGGTGTGGTGGCTCGGCAATTTCAACGCGCCCGCTGGTGCGATTTTCAGCTTCGCCGAACCGAAGCTGTTCGTGCCGCAATTCTCATGGGCGGCCATGGTGGAACTCGTCGTCCCGCTCGCGATCACGGTGCTCGTCGTCCAGAACGGGCAAGGCATCGGCGTCCTGACCGCGAACGGACACAGGCCGCCGACCAACGCGATCGCCTTTGGCTGCGGCGTCGGCTCGATCCTGACCGGATTGTTCGGCGCCGTCTCGACCTGCCTCACCGGCCCGGTCAACGCGATCCTGTCCGGTTCGGGGGATAAGCCCCGGCAATATTCCAGCGCGATCTTCTTCGGTCTGGTCTCGATCGCCTTCGGTCTGATGGCGCCGTTCTTCACCCGCCTGCTGCTTGCAACACCGCCCGCCTTCATTGCGACGCTGGCCGGCCTTGCCATGCTGCCGATCCTGCAGACGGCGTTCCAGGCTTCCTTCCGCGAAAAATTCAGCTTCGGCGCGCTGGTCTGCTTTCTGGTGACGGTCGCCGATGTGCCGATCTTCCTGATCGGCGCGCCGTTCTGGGGTCTGGTGTTCGGCGTCGCCGCCTCATGGCTGCGCGAGCGGGCGGACTTCGGGCCTAGCGGAACACTTCGTCAAACAGCGGCAGACTCACAAGAGCCGACAGCGCGATGATGACATAGGATACGCGGCGATAGGATTGGTCGGACGCACCGCGAAACAGGTAGGCGCCGAGCGCCAGCGCCACGATGAAGACCGGACCGAGCAGCAGCGACAGAACCAGCACGTCCGTGGTGAACAATCCACGTGCATAATAGGCGGCCGCTGACACGATCGCGAGGATCGCGAAATAGACCATGAGATTCGCGCGGATGACATGGGCGGAGTTCGGGCCGCCGAGCCAGTAGATGATTGCGGCCGGCCCCGCGATCTGCGCCGCGCCTGCTCCGACGCCTGCGACGAGGCCTACTCCCACCGAAACCGGCAGCTTCGGCCGTGCGCGATAGCGCCAGCCGGAAGCGAGCGCGAGCAGCAGCGTCACGACCAGAATGGCGATGAACCAGCGCAGGGTGACGGGATCGAGATACTCGAGCGCTGCAACGCCGACCGGAATGGTGCAGATGGCGGCAATCGACACCGGCGCCACTTCGCGCCAGTTGCATTGCCGGGTCAGCGGCACCGTGAACGGGGCGCTTGCGACAAAGTCGATGATCAGCAGGGTCAGCGCCGCGATTCGCGGCTCGTAGATCGCAGCGACCAGGGGGACATAGATCAGCGCCGAGCCGAATCCGGAAAAGCCGCGCACAAGGCCCGCGATCAGCGCGACGCCGACCGCCGCGGCAAAACGCGGATCGGCGACAAGGCTCGCGACGGTTGCGGAAAAGCTGCTCACATGCGGGGTCCGGCTGCGCCGGCCTCATATCAGGCGAACGGCCACGGAGCGACGTCCACCGGCGCGGGCCTTCCATGCATCCGTGCTATCAATCACGCGGCATGCAGCGAACGATTCGCATTCTTGGCATCGATCCCGGGCTCCGCCGCACAGGCTGGGGCGTGATCGAGTGCGAGGGCAATCGGCTGCTATTCGTTGCGTGCGGATCGGTGGAGACGCAGGAGCGCACCGAACTCTCGGCGCGGCTGGTCGCCATTCACGACGGATTGCTGCGCGTCGTCGAGCGGTTCGCGCCGGACGAGGCTGCGGTGGAGGCCACGTTCGTCAATCGGGATGGTGCCTCGACCCTGAAACTCGG
This sequence comes from Pseudorhodoplanes sp., assembly GCF_050250235.1. Taxonomy (GTDB): domain Bacteria; phylum Pseudomonadota; class Alphaproteobacteria; order Rhizobiales; family Xanthobacteraceae; genus Pseudorhodoplanes. The sequence goes on along the minus strand of NZ_JBFWPA010000048.1, from coordinate 44,210 downwards.
CCAGGCGCGCGGCATCGCCATGCTGATCCCGGCGCGGGCAGGGCTCAAGGTCGCCGAATACGCACCCAACCTGGTGAAAAAGACCGTTGTCGGCGCGGGTCATGCCGAGAAGTCGCAGATTCGCATGATGATCGGCGTATTGCTGCCGAAGGCCGATCCGCGCACCGAGGACGCCGCCGACGCGCTCGCGATCGCGGTCACCCATGCGCATCACCGTCGGAGCGCGATGCTGAAAATCGTAGCGGCTAGCTGAACCGGTACAGGTCGGCATCGCAATCTGGGCGACCGGCCACCATTCCCGCGATCACATCGGCGGCAATACGCGAATAGGTGATGCCGTTGCCGCCATAACCCAGAGCGGCGAAACAATTCGGCATCTTTGGGATTTCGCCGATGATCGGCAATCCGGTATCGGTTTGCCCAAAAGAGCCGGCCCAGGCGAAGTCGATTTCGGTCGAGGCCCCAGGGATCAGCTTGCCGAGCTTTCGCTGTAGCGTGCGGGTCTTGCGCGCGAGTAGCTTGTCGCGCTTGTCCTCGTCGACGAAGTCTTCGTCCTCACCGCCGCAGATAATGCGTCCGTCCGGCGTCGTGCGCAGATAGAGATAGGGATCGGAAGCTTCCCAGATCATGCATTGCTCGGGCCACAGCCGTTTTGGTTGCGTCACGGTCGCGATCGCATAAGTGGAAATGATCTTGTGGCCGCGCGCCGGCACGCTCTTTGGAACCTCGTAGCCGGTCGCCAATACGAGATGGCGACACCGGATCGTGTGGCCGGTGTCGGTATGCGCCGTCACGCTGCGCGAATGGCAGTCGAGATGGTCGATTGAGACCGGTGCGAATATGCGCGCGCCATTCCCGACCGCCGATGCCAGCAGCGCATGCGCCGCCTTGCGGGGATCGATGACGAGATTGTCGTAGCCGAGCAGTGCTGCGGCCCGGGAAATTCCGAAGCGCGTCTTCAACTCCTTGCGGGACAGGAGGCGGTCCGGCAATCCGATCGCGCGCCGCGCAGCCTGCTCGCGCGCCAGCCCGTCCGCGTCGAGCTCATTGCCGGCGAGATAGAGGCTGTCGCGGCGGACCACATCGGGCAATTGCAAATCGGCCAAACGCGCCGCGACGGCATCAACCGCAAGACGTGAGCGTCGCCAGGCCCGCATCGCATCGGCCTTGCCGATCTTGCGCGAGAGCATGGAGAGCGGCGTGTCGATCTCGTATTGTACCAGCGCGGTCGATGCGACCGTCGATCCCTTCACCGGATCGTCCCTGCGGTCCACGATCGTCACGGCGAGCCCGGCCTCGGCCAATGCGTCGGCGATCATCGCGCCGGTAATGCCGGCGCCGGCGATCAGGACGTCGGTCGTCATGTCCTTGCGCAACGGTGCGTGCCGGACCCTGACGGCGCGGCGGCCCTCCCAGATTGAACGGCCCGTGCGCAGATCCCGTCCGGTTGTGACCATGTCATCCTGCCTGGAAAACGAAGGTCGTAACGCGCGGAGTCCGGTTTGGTTCAGGCCTTTGTCGTCACCCGATTCAGGAATGCGCAGACCTCATCCACACGCGGGCTCATGGCGCGAATCCAGCCCATCAGGTTGACGCAGGCATGTACGGTGCCGGGCCACAGCCGGAATTCGAAATCCGCGCCCGCCGCCTTCAGCTTCTCCACCAGCAGTTCGGAATCATTGCGCAGCGGATCGTATTCGCTCGCGGTGACGAACAGTGGAGGCAGTCCGGCGAGGTCGGCATAGAGCGGGGCCGCCAGCGGGTTGGTGCGGTCCTGCCTTCCGGATAGATAGTGATTCCAGTACCAGGCCATCTCGGGGGCCATGATCAGATAGGGGCCGCCGCCATAATCCTTCTCAGACTCCGTGTTCAGGTCCGGCGCGTAGCAGCCATAGAAGCAGGCGGTACCGCGCACGGGAGAATCCCCGGCATCGCGCAAAGCAATGGTTGCGGCGAGCGCGAGATTGGCGCCGGCCGAGTCGCCCGCAACCGCGATGCGCTTCGGGTCGATGCCCCAGTCCGCACCATTCGCAGCCACCCAGCGGATCGCCGCAATACAGTCATGGAGCGGGGCCGGGAACGGATGTTCGGGGGCGAGCCCGTAATCCACGCTTACGATCCGCATGCCGGACCGCTTCGCAAGCTGGCGTGCCACGCCATCATAGACGTCGATGTCGCAGACCACGAAGCCGCCGCCGTGCAGGAACACGATCGCCGGCGCGGGCGCGGATGTGCCCGGATCGTAGAGCCGGATACGGATATCTCCGCTCGCCGCCGCAATCTTGCGCTGTTCGATATGCGCAATTGCGGGTGCCCCGGCGGAAACGTAAAACGGCAGCAGCCGGTCGATCAGTTCGCGGGCGCCTTCGGGGCTGCGCATGAAAATCGGCGTCTCGCCATCCGCGCCGCCATAAATCCGGTTGAGCACCGCCGCGGTGTCGGGATCGAGCTTCGACCATTGGTCTTTGAAAAGGGCTGCGAAATCGGTCATTGAAACCGTCCTCAGGGGCCAGGGAATCCATGCTTTAATGCTGCAACACGATTCGCAACCGATCCGGCGATGATTGGCAAGCTCAAAGGTGTCATCGATTCCTACGGTGAAGATTACGTGATCGTCGACGTCCATGGCGTCGGCTATCAGGTGCATTGCTCTGCGCGCACGCTGCAATCGCTGCCGGCTGCGGGCGAGCCTGCCACGCTGTCGATCGAGACCCATGTCCGCGAGGACCAGATCCGTCTGTTCGGCTTCGCCAGCGATCTGGAACGGGAATGGTTCCGGCTGCTGCAGACCGTGCAGGGGGTTGGGGCAAAGGTCGCACTCGCGGTGCTGTCGACGCTGCGCCCGTCCGAGCTTGCGAATGCGATCACCCTGCGCGACAAGGCCGCTATTTCGCGGACGCCGGGCGTCGGTGCGAAAGTCGCCGAGCGCATCGTCACCGAACTGAAGGACAAGACGCCGGCCTTCACCGATCTGGACCCGGCGGTGGTCCGGCTGTCGGCAGACATGGATGAGGGCCGCGCGCCCGGGCCGAGCCGGGATGCGGTCTCGGCTCTGGTCAATCTGGGCTATGGTCAGCCGCAGGCGGCGGCGGCGATTGCGACGGCGGCGCGCGATGCGGGTGAGGGCGCGGATACTGCGAAGCTGATCCGCCTCGGGCTGAAGGAATTATCGAAATAGCGCGCAGGGATTCAAAGGTGCTGGCGTGTCGAGTTTGAGCAAGGAAGACAGCGATCTGATCGCCGCCGCGAGCGAGGCGATCAAGACGCGCTATCGCAATGAGTGGCAGGAGGTCGGCGCCGCCATGCGCAGGCGCGACGGCCGCATCATCACCGGGGTCAATATCGACGCCTATCTCGGGCGCATGGCGGTGTGCGCCGAGGCGATCACGATCGGCCGCTCGATCACCGAGGCCGGCGACCAGGGCATCGATACCATCGTCGCGGTCCGCCATCCGCGTCCGCATGAGGAGGACCAGACCATCAAGGTGGTGTCGCCCTGCGGCTCCTGCCGCGAACTGATCCATGACTACGATCCGAAGGCGCGGGTGATCGTGCCGAACGGTCCGGAGCCGTCGGTGATGTCGATCTCCGAATTGCTGCCGAACAAATACTGGCGGGGCAAGAAGTGACGACTTCGCGGTTCGACACCAACGAAGCAGGTTTCTTCCGGTCGCCGTTCATCTCGCTTTGCTTTATGGTTGGACCCGCTGTCGGTTTCGTCGCGTTGATTGGCTATGAGTGGCTGCTGAATTCGCCGGCTTACAAGGCGCTGCCTGTGACTGTCCTTACTGACGGAACGGCCTGGTTCTGGGCGTATCTTCTCGGGCTCCAAATTGCTGTCCCTGCAGTCGTGATCTTTGTCGTCATCGGACTAGTGTTCAAATACGCTGGTTTTCTCAGCGCGCTTGTGTCGGCGGCTCTTCCTCCAATCATACTGGCCGGATTTTTCTACTTTCAGGGTGGCATGCGTATGTCCATCGAACGCGCCTTGACTGGGTCTCTGAGACTTCTGATTCCGTCCGTCGCTGCGATGACAGCCTGCTGGCTGCTTGCTAGCGCGATCAGAACTTTGAGAGCTACGCGATGACCACATCTCGCCTTCTCACGCCGGAGCGCCGCGACGACGATCTTGCCGAAGCCTCGCTGCGTCCGCAGAAGCTCGGCGAATTCATCGGGCAGGAAAAGGCGCGCGCCAATCTCGAAATCTTCATCAAGGCGGCGCGGGCGCGGGGCGAGGCGCTCGACCATGTGCTGTTCGTCGGCCCCCCGGGTCTCGGCAAGACCACGCTGGCGCAGATCGTCGCGCGCGAACTCGGCGTCAATTTCCGCGCAACCTCCGGTCCGGTGATCTCGAAGGCCGGCGACCTCGCTGCGCTGCTCACCAATCTCGAGGAGCGCGACGTCCTCTTCATTGACGAGATCCACCGGCTCAATCCGCAGGTCGAGGAAATCCTCTATCCGGCGATGGAGGATTTCCAGCTCGACCTGATCATCGGCGAGGGGCCGGCCGCGCGCTCGGTGAAGATCGAGTTGTCGAAATTCACTTTGGTCGGCGCCACCACGCGCGCGGGGCTGCTCACCAATCCGCTGCGTGACCGTTTCGGCATTCCGGTGCGACTCGATTTTTACACCGAGGCCGAACTGGAACAGATCGTGACGCGCGGCGCCCGCGTGCTTGGCGTCGCCATCACCAAGGATGGAGCGAACGAGATCGCGCGGCGCGCGCGCGGCACCCCGCGGATTGCCGGCCGCCTGCTGCGGCGGCTGCGCGACTTCGCCGATGTGCAGGGCAATGCCGCCATTGATCGCGCGGTCGCCGACACGGCACTGCGCGCGCTGGAAGTCGACGGCGCCGGGCTCGATGCGATGGACCGCCGCTATCTCAGCACAATCGCGCTCAACTATGGAGGCGGACCCGTCGGCGTCGAGACGATTGCCGCCGCGTTGTCGGAACCGCGCGATGCGATCGAGGACATCATCGAGCCGTTCCTGATCCAGAAGGGCTTCGTGCAGCGCACCCCGCGCGGCCGGCTCTTGACCGGGCATGCCTTCCGCCATCTCGGCCTTGCCGAACCGGCGCGCGATCCGGCACAATTCGGGTTGTTCGGCCAGGAGGATTGAACCTCGCGCCTGCCATCTCGCGTTCACATCGGATTGCCACGAATTGTCGCATGCAGCCAATTGAGTGCAAGCATCGGCGCGCTTCGGCGTTTATGCGGTCGCAACACTTCGATGCGGGGAACTCATGCTGCTTGCAGGAACTTCGAACGCGTGGCGCGGAATTGTGCGGCTTGCGACCGCCATGGCGATTGCCGGCGCACCTTTGCTGATTCCGGTCGAGGGCTTCGCCCGTACGAGCCCCGTTCCAGACGATACCGAAACGGAATCGGTCGAATATGAGGCCGTGCGGATCGGCGGCACGTTCGAGTTCCCGTGGTCGATCGCCTTCCTGCCCGATCGCTCGCTCTTGCTGACCGAGCGGGTCGGCCGGCTGCAGCACGTTCGCCCGGACGGGACTGCGCGCGAAGTCAAAGGCGCACCGGCGATTTTTAACGGCGGGCTGGCGGGGCTCCTTGATGTCGCCGTCGATCCCGACTTTAGCCGGAGCCGGCTGATCTATTTTTCCTATGCCTACGGCAACGAGCGGCGATCGACGGTGCGGGTCGCGCGCGCGCGATTGAGCCATGACAATGCGAGCCTGATGGCGAAGACAGTCATCTTCGAAAGCAGCGCCTCTGCGAGGGACGAGCAATATGGCGGTCGCATTGCAATCACGCTGGACGGTCACTTGTTTCTTACCGTCGGTGACCGCTGGGAACAGGAGCGCGCGCAACGTCTCGATGATCATCTCGGCACGGTCATTCGGATTCGCACCGACGGCAGCGTGCCGCCGGATAATCCGTTCTACGGCCGCAAGGACGTAAAGCCGGAAATCTGGAGCTACGGCCATCGGGTCTCGCAGGGCCTCGCCTTCGACGAGGAGCGTGGTCACCTCTACGCGGTTGAGCACGGGCCGATGGGTGGCGACGAACTGAATCTGATCGAGCGTGGACGCAATTACGGTTGGCCGGTCATCAGCCATGGCATCGGTTATGACGGCAAGCCGGTCGGAGAGGGCAGGGCCAAGGAAGGGATGCAGCAGCCGGCGCATGTTTTTGGCGAGCCGCCCGCACAGGCGCCGTCCGGGCTGGCGATCGACGGAGGCGGGACCACGCCGATTTTTTGGGTCGGAACGCTGGCCGGACAGGCGTTGCTGCGGCTCGAACGCGACGGCGACGGCGAGCGGTGGCGAGAGACGCGCCTGCTGCATGAAGAGCTCGGACGTATCCGCGATGTACGGATCGGACCGGACGGACTAGTCTACGTGATCACCGATGCCGCGGAGGGCGCTCTCTACCGGGTCGATCCGATCGTTGAGCAGGCGGGCCAGCGTCAGACCCGATAAGACGAACAAGGCCGGTCTATCCTTCCATGACCTCCATCCCTCTCGACGGCGAATTGCGTGACGGGCGCCACACCCTTATCGTGCGCGTCTATTACGAGGACACCGACTTTACCGGCATCGTCTATCACGCCAATTACCTGCGCTACATGGAACGCGGGCGCACCAATTATCTGCGTCTGATCGGCGCCGATCACCGCGTGCTGTTCGAGCAGACGGAGCAGGAGGCGCCGGGCTTCGCCTTCGTGGTACGCGCGATGACGCTCGATTTCCTGAAGCCTGCGAAGATGGATGATATCCTCACCGTCGTCAGCGAGCCGAACGAGGTGAAGGGCGCGTCCGTCACCATCCGCCAGCGGGTAATGCGCGGCGACGAATTGCTGGTGCAGGCCGATGTGCGGGTCGCCTTCATCTCGGGCGGGCGGGCGAAGCCGATTCCGAAGCCGCTGCGGATCGCGATGAAGGCGGACCAGGACGCGGCGGCAGGCTAGGCCATGTCTCGCAGCGGGGCGCGAGCCGAGAGATTTGGGCTATCCGATGATTATCCATCTCAATGGCTGGCCTGGGATCGGGAAACTGACCATAGGCCGCGTGCTTGCAGAGCGGCTGGGGGCACGCTTGGTCGACAATCACCTGCTGCATGATGTTGCGATCCGCTGCGCCGGTCTGCAGGATCCGCAGCGATGGCCGCTTTATGAAGCCGTGCGGATTGCAGCCTACGACGTTCTTGCCAATCGTCCGGCGAGCGAGACCTTTGTCATGACGAATGCGTTGTGCGTGAATGCCCCTCGCGAGATCGAAGCGTGGCGCCACGTCGTTGATCTCGCGGTCAAGAGAAATGCCGTCCTGATACCGGTCGTTCTTGGGGGCGGGTTGGAGGAAAACATGCGCCGTCTGCAGAGTCCGGATCGGGTGGGCCGAAAGCTCACGGATCCGCGTGCGCTCGCTGCGTTCATGTCCTCGGGCCGGCTCCAGAAGCCCGATGTGCCGGAATTGCTGGAACTCGACACGACGGGTCTCTTCCCGCCGGATTCGGCCGCTGCGATCGAACGACACGTCAAGCAGGTCAGGCCGAACCCGGCGAATGCCGGACATCTGAAATTCAGGTGACTGGCGCATTCCCGGCGGGCGGGCACGGGACGCTTGACTCCCGTTTGTACCGATCGGTACAAATCTCGCGCCGGTTTTGAGCGTCAGGAGAAGCGTCATGTCGCGTCCGCCATTTCCGCCCTTCACCGAGGAGACTGCGCGGCAGAAGGTCCGCATGGCCGAGGATGCGTGGAATTCCCGCGATCCGGTGCGCGTGTCGCTCGCCTATACGCCGGATTCGACCTGGCGCAACCGCTCGGAATTCTTCGTCGGGCGCGACGCCATCGTGGATTTCCTCGTCCGCAAATGGGCGAAGGAAAGCGATTATCGCCTGATCAAGGACCTCTGGGCCTTCCACGGCGACAGGATCGCAGTGCGCTTCCAGTATGAATGGCACGACGAGACCGGGGCATGGTTTCGCTCCTATGGCAACGAGCAATGGGAGTTCGACGAGGCCGGGCTGATGAAACGCCGCGAGGCCTCGATCAACGATGTCGCGATCGAACAGCAGCAGCGACGCTTCTTCTGGGATGCGCCGGGTTCGCGTCCAGACAACGTTCACGGGCTCGCCGCCGAACCGTATTGATGCCGGCGAAGACCCAGCGCAAGACGAAGGACAGCGCACGCGATGCGTTGATTGCACAACTGGCCGAGGTGTTCCGTGTGCATGGCTACGAGGGCGCTTCGCTCGCGCTGATCACGCAGGCCACGGGTCTCGGCAAGGGCAGCCTCTACAATCTGTTCCCGCGGGGGAAGGAACAGATGGCGGAAGAAGTGCTGGCGCACATCGACCGGTGGTTCGAGCGCGAGGTCTTCGCGCCGCTGCGCGACGGCACGAACGGTAAGGAACTCGCGCAGATGTTCGACGCGGTCGACCGCTATTTCGAATCCGGCGGCCGGGTCTGCCTTGTCGGGGTGTTTGCACTTGGCTCCGCCCGCGACCGGTTCGGCAACGCCGTGCGCAGCTATTTCAAGGCGTGGGAGGACGCGCTCGCGGGCGCGCTGCGGCGGCGCGGGTTGCCGCGGTCACAGGCGAAGCAGCGCGCCGAGGACATTCTGCTCGGCATTCAGGGTGCGCTCGTGCTCTCGCGCGCCAACGGCGACAAGGAAGTGTTCGTTCGGGCGATGAAACGGCTGCGGACCAGCGTCAGATAAGCGGGTCGTGCCGCAGTTCCGACGGCCTGGTGCGTCCACGACCGGATTGAGGTATCATGGATGGCTCGTTCCGCGGAGGGAATTGCCCCGGTACTCGCTCATCACAAAAAGAAGAAAGCAATCATCAGGAGGAAGCGGTGAGACTGACACAGGCGCAACTCGACCAGTTCCGCACTGAAGGCTGGCTGCTGCTGCCGGAACTTTTCAATCCCGAGGAGGTCGATCTGCTGCGTCGCGAGGCGATCGCGATCTACGAGCAGCAGCGTCCCGAAGTGTGGCGCGAAAAGAGCGGCGCGCCGCGCACCGCCTTTGCCGCTCACCTCTACAACGAAGCATTCCGGCTGCTCGGCGCGCATCCGCGCATGATCGAGCCGGTGGAGCAGATCTTCGGCGAGAAGGTCTACATGCACCAGTACAAGATCAACGCCAAGTCCGCGTTCACCGGCGCGGTGTGGCAGTGGCACCAGGATTACGGCACCTGGAAACGCGATGACGGCATGCCGGAGCCGCGCGCGATGAACATCGCGGTCTTCCTCGACGAAGTGATGCCGATCAACGGTCCTCTCATGCTGGTGCCGCGCAGCCAGACCGCAGGCGATCTGAAAGCCTCGCACGATGTCGAAACCACGTCGTATCCGCTGTGGACGCTCGACGAGGAAACGGTGACGCGACTGGTCAACGAGGGCGGCATCGTCGCGCCCACCGGAAAGCCGGGGAGCATGCTGATGTTCCACGGCAACCTGGTGCATGGCTCGGCCGGCAACATCACGCCCTATCCGCGCAAGATCGTGTATCTGACGCTGAACGCGGTCTCGAACTACATCCGCACGCCGACGCGGCCGGACTTCATCGCGCACCGGGATTTCCAGCCGATCGAGACCGTGGACGACGACGCGCTGGTTCGCCTTGCGCGCGCTCATCGCGAAGCGGCGGAGTAGGAAGGTGTAAATTCCACTGTCCGGGCTTGTGCGACGGCGTTCGGAGACCATCGACGCCGCCTGCCGACGCATGTTAATGCCCTTCACATGGTCTGGAAGCGTGGCACCGGCACGGAACGCGGCTATCACCACGGCAACCTCAAGGAAGCCCTGGTGCGGGCTGCACTCGACCTGATCGCGCAAAAGGGGCCGGCGGGCTTTACCTTTGCCGACGCGGCCCGCTGGGCCGGTGTCAGCGCGGCCGCGCCCTATCGCCATTATCGCGATCGCGAGGAACTGCTTGCCGACGTGGCGCGCCGCGGTTTCGACGAGTTCACCGAACGCCTCACGAAGGCCTGGGACAACGCCAGGCCCGATCCGCAGACCGCCTTCCAGCGTCTCGGCAAGACCTATCTGGCATTTGCGCGCTCGGAACCGGCCTTCTATTCCGCGATGTTTGAAGCGGGAGTTCCGCCGGACGCCAATCCGGAACTCCGCGCGGCCGGCGACCGCGCCTTCGCGGTGATGCGCTCTGCCTGCGAGGCGATTTCCGTGCTGCTGCCAAAGGACAAGCGGCCGCCGGCACTGATGATGGCGCTGCATATCTGGGCGCTGTCGCACGGCATCGCCTCGCTGTTCGCACGCGGCGACGGGTCGCAGCGTGCGCTGCCAATGTCGCCAGAGGACCTGTTGGAAGCGGGAGTCCTTGTCTATCTGAGTGGCCTCGGCCTGCATCCGAGGTAACGCTCCGGCAGACGCCCTTGACACCCCGGCATGCCGCCGTTATGTAAATGTTATTAACATTCACATATCGCCATGAGGATGCGATGAACGCGATAACACTCACGGACAAGATCGACGACTACGGCCGACCGGCCTGGATCCTGCTGACGGTCCTCGGCTTCATCGTGTGGTGGCCTCTCGGTCTCGCCCTTCTGGCCTTCACCATATGGAGCGGTCGGATGGCTTGCAGTCGCTACGGCATGGAACGCTGGCAGGGCAAAATGACCCGGATGCAGGAAAAGATGGACCGCGTCCGCACCCAGATGCATGGCGGCGGCGGATTCTGGTCGCCCCCATCCTCGGGCAACCGCGCGTTTGACGAATATCGTGCCGAGACCCTGCGCCGGCTCGAGGAGGAGCAGCGCGAATTCCAGGAATTCCTGGCGCGGCTGCGGGAGGCCAAGGACAAGGCCGAGTTCGACCAGTTCATGGCCGACCGTCGCGGCCGTCCGGACATCACACCGCCGTCATCGCAAACGTCTCAGGCGTAATTGCCATCGCGCTTGTTCTGCCTGCTAGCGCCCGCCGCATTCCGGCGGGTGCTTTCTATTGGGCAGGGCGGTCGCCGCTTTTGGCATTTTTTTCGACCGTGGGTTTCCAGGGCGTCCAGATGCCCAGTTCGATGACCGACTTCAGCACGATCACGATCACCAGCGGCCCGAGATTGCCGAAAATATCCGTCAGCCAGGCGCCGAAGATGATGCCGACCTGCATGACGATGATGCGGGTGTACAGACCGCTGATCACCGGGTTGAGATGATCCTTGTCGGGATCGGTCTTTTCGGGGACGAAGGATGCGCGCCGGCCGCCGATCCGGCTCAGGAACCAGGTCACCACGGTCGGCTGCGGCGTTGCCGTCACAAACCCGATCAGCCCCGCGACGAAGGCGAGGACCAGCGCCACCCAGGCTCCGGACTCGATATAGAGCGCATCGAGGAAGCCGAGCGGATGATCCATCCGGCTCTCCCAGTCGCCGGAGAACAGCGTCAGCAGAAACACCAGATGCACGCCGATGAAGATGCCGGCATGCAGCGCGAAGAAAACCGTCTTGCCGGCATTGATGATGATCCGGCCGGTGCCGTTCCGGCCGTCCGGATCCGGCATGGTGGCGATCCGGGCGAGGGTCCACAGCGCGACAATCACCGTTTCCGCCCAGTACAGCATCAGCACCTGGAACGCGTCCCAGCCCCAGAACCACACGCCCGCCAGCGGAAGCAAATTGGCGGCAAAAATGATGAGGTTGGCCATCCGTGAGTTCCAGGAGCCTGCGCGGGATTTTGGTGAAGGCCGACGGCGGGATTCGTCTTCGGACTGTAACCAAACCTTAACCACAATGGGCGCTGGTTAGGGGCGGGTGGCCCGGCCGCGCCCTAGTTTGGCCAAGTTTCACGGGGATTTCGTCGTCTTGCCGGGTGGTGGACGGCGTCGTCTTCGTGACAATCGGACCTGTGTGCCGCGTCTGTGAAAACGGGCGCAGCTTTGGGTTTTCCGGTTTGGTCCGGCATGGTGCGACGGTTCATCGGGCCGCCGAAAACGTGGACACGCGAACCGGAGAGACCTTCATGAACCCAGCCGACGTTGCACAGTCGGCTTTGCCGGTGGCCGCCGACCTTTCGATCCTCGGCCTGTTCCTGCAGGCGCACTGGGTCGTCAAGGCGGTGATGATCGGCCTGCTGGCCTGCTCGATCTGGGTCTGGGCGATCGCGATCGACAAGTTTCTTCTGTTCGCGCGGACCAAGCGCGCCATGGACCGCTTTGAGCAGGCTTTCTGGTCCGGTCAATCGCTGGAAGAACTGTACCGCTCGCTGTCCGCCAAGCCCACGCACTCCATGGCCGCTCTGTTCGTCGCCGCGATGCGCGAATGGAAGCGCAGCTTCGAGGGGCACGCGCGGTCCTTCGCGGGCCTGCAGCAGCGCATCGACAAGGTGATGGATGTCACCATCACCCGCGAGATCGACCGGCTGGAGCGCCGCCTTCTGGTACTCGCGACGGTGGGTTCCGCCGGGCCGTTCGTCGGCCTGTTCGGAACCGTCTGGGGCATCATGAACAGCTTCCAGTCGATCGCGGCCTCGAAGAACACGTCGCTGGCGGTGGTCGCACCCGGTATCGCGGAAGCATTGTTCGCCACCGCGATCGGCCTTGTTGCCGCCATTCCCGCGACGATTTTCTATAACAAGTTCGTGGCCGAGGTGAACAAGCAGGCGCATCGGCTGGAGGGTTTCGCCGACGAATTCTCGGCCATCCTGTCGCGTCAGATCGACGAGCGGGGAGCCTGACGCATGGGTGCGGGCGGTGGCAGCGAGGGCGTTCAGGGCCGGCGGCGGCATCGCCGCAAGCCGGTCATGTCCGAGATCAACGTCACCCCGATGGTCGACGTGATGCTTGTGCTCCTGATCATTTTCATGGTCTCGGCACCGCTTCTGACGGTCGGCGTGCAGATCGATCTGCCGCAGACCCAGGCCAAGAGCCTCGACCAGGACAAGGAGCCGCTCACGGTCACCGTGAATACCAAGGGCGAGGTCTATCTGATGAATTCAGAGATCAAGGTCGAGGAACTGGTTCCCAAGCTGAAGGCGATCACCGACGCGCGCGGCGGCGCCGAGGAACGCATCTATGTGCGGGGCGACAAGAACGTGAATTACGGTACAGTCATGCGCGTGATGGGTCGGCTGTCGGCGGCGGGTTTCCGCCGGGTCGCGCTCGTCACCGAGGTCGAACAGGGAACCTGACGGCCCACGAAACATGAGGACGGGGCTCGCCATATCGGGTGTTGTGCATGCGTCCGTCTTGCTGTGGGCGGTGCTGACCTTCGCGACGACTCCGCTCGAGTCGATGCCGTCGGATTCGCTCCCCGTCGACATCATCTCGCCGACCGAATTCAGCCAGCTCACGGCGGGATCCAAGACCGCAAAGAAGCAGGATGCGCCAAAGCCGCTGGTCGAGAAAGTAGGCGAGCAGAAACAGGCCGAAGATCACACCGCCAAGATTTCCGAGAAGAAGGAATTGCAGGCGACCAGGAACGAGCAGACCCCGCCGCCGCGTCCGGAGGAAAAGGCGGAAGCCAAGCCCGAACCGAAGCCGGAGCCGCCCAAGCCGGCACCGAAGGCGGATGCCAAGCCAGAGCCCAAACCGGAGGAAAAGCCCGATCCGATCGCCGAAGCGCTGAAAAAGGACGAGGCCAAGAAGAAAGAGGAACAGAAGAAGCAGGCGCAAAAGCCGGTTCCGACGCCGCCGAAAAAGCCGGCGCCCAAGAAGCAGCCTGCGTTCAATCCGGATCGCATCGCTGCCCTGCTGGACAAGCGCGATTCCCAGCGTCAGGCGACGACCGGCGAGACGCTCAACCGCACCGCCTCGCTCGGCATTCCTGCCGGGACCGCGGCGACCCTGACGCAGAACGAGCTTGACGCGCTCCGCGCGCGGCTGAAACAGAACTGGTCGGTGCCTCCGGTGGCGGAAAAGGTCGTGATCAGCATGCGCATCCGGCTGCTGCCGGACGGGCGGCTCTCCGGTCCGCCGCAAGTGCTGTCGCGCGGCAGCGGGCCGGCCTTCGAGGCATTTCGCGACAGCGCCGTGCGCGCGGTGCTGGTAAGCCAGCCCTTCAACATGCTGCGCCGGGAGACCTATGAAACCTGGCGCGAGATCGATGTCGATTTCGACGAACGGACGATGTTTGGTTTTTGAACAGAGCGATCATGACTGAAACGAAGACATTTCATCGTTTGGGCCTGACCCGGCGCGGCATGTTGATGCTCGGCGCGGGCGCGCTCGGTGCGGCATCGACCTTGCGTGTGCGGGACGCGGCGGCCCAGGTGCGGCTGCAGATCACCGAGGGCAATTTCCAGCCGATGCCGATCGCGATCCCGGACTTCTTCGGCAACGCCGCCGACACCGAGACCGCACGCAACGTGTCCGCCGTGGTGACCAACAATCTGCGCCGCTCCGGGCTGTTCGCGCCGATCGACCCGGCGGCGTTCATCGAGCGGCTGCGGGGCGTCGATGTGCCGCCGAATTATCCGGACTGGCGCGCCATCAAGGCGCAGGCGCTGGTCGCCGGGCAGGTGGTCCGTCAGGGCGACGGCCGTCTCGCTGCCCGCTTCCGGCTGTACGATGTGTTCGGCGGTCAGCAACAGGCCGGCCAGCAATACACCACGACGCCGGAAAACTGGCGCCGGATTGGGCACATCATTTCGGACGCCATCTATGAACGGCTGACCGGCGAGAAGGGCTATTTCGACACCCGCATCGTCTTTGTCGACGAGAGCGGCCCCAAGGAGCGACGCGTCAAGCGGCTCGCGATCATGGATCAGGATGGCGCCAATGTGCGCTATCTCACGCGCGGCGAGGATCTGGTGCTCACGCCGCGCTTCTCGCCCTCGACCCAGGAAATCACCTATATGTCGTTCGGGCAGGGCGACCCGCGGGTCTACCTGCTCAATATCGAAACCAACCAGCGCGAAATCGTCGGCAATTTTCCGGGCATGACGTTCTCGCCGCGCTTCTCGCCCGATGGCCAGCGGGTGATCATGAGCCTGCAGCAGGGCTCGAATTCCAACCTGTTCGTGATGGATCTGCGTTCGCGCGCCACCACGCGGCTGACGCAGTCGCCGGCCATCGACACCGCGCCCTCCTATTCGCCGGATGGCAGCCGCATCTGTTTCGAGTCAGACCGTGGCGGATCGCAGCAGATATATGTCATGGCCTCGACCGGCGGCCAGGCTCAGCGCATCAGTTTCGGCGAAGGCTCGTACTCGACGCCGGTGTGGTCGCCGCGTGGCGATACCATTGCCTTCACCAAGCAGGGCGGCGGCCGCTTTTCGATCGGTCTCATGCGCATCGACGGCTCCGGGGAGCGCATTCTCACCGAGGGGTTCCACAACGAGGGGCCGACCTTTGCGCCGAACGGCCGGGTGATCATGTTCTTCCGCGAAGGCGGCGGGCAGAGCGGGCCTTCGCTGTTTTCGGTGGATATCACCGGCCGCAACGAGCAGCGAATCCCGACGCCTAGTTTTGCATCAGATCCGGCCTGGTCTCCGCTGTTGTCCTGATTTGCGCGGCGGGCGAGCGTCTCGGTTCGCATGGTCGAGCGGAGCAGCCACGCTGTTCGCGCTCGCGGGATCCGCCAAGGGTCGAAAGTTGCGGTCGATTCGCCGCATTTTCGGCGTTAAGACATGAGTAACCATTACCAATGGTTTGCGGCAATGGGACGCATTTCGGGGCGCTTTGCAAGGCGCCGTCAAGGTTGACGGAAGGTTCGCTTAACGATCCCGGCTTAGACCTTTCCGGTACGTTGTGAATGGAGCCACCGGGATGAATGCTGTGAGACAATCCCTGCGCCTCTTGGATATGCGCCCTTTGGGTCTGCGCTTTTTGAACCTGCGCCGCTTCGCGCGCGCGCTCGGACTTGTCGGCATGCTTGCGGCGGCGCTGGCGGTTTCGGCCTGCGCGAACAAGCCGGGTGATCAGACGGCGGGCGCCGGCGGGGTCGCCGCTCCGGGAAGCCAGCAGGATTTCGTGGTCAATGTCGGTGATCGCGTATTTTTCGAATCCGACCAGTCGACACTGACGCCACAGGCGCGCGCGACCCTCGACAAGCAGGTGCAGTGGCTGAACCGCTATTCGCAATACACCTTCACCATTGAAGGTCATGCCGACGAGCGCGGCACCCGCGAATACAATATTGCCCTGGGTGCGCGCCGGGCGCAGACCGTGCGTGAATATCTCGCCTCGCGCGGCGTCAATCCGCAGCGCATGCGAACGATTTCATACGGCAAGGAGCGTCCGGTTGCGGTCTGCGACGATATTTCGTGCTGGTCGCAGAATCGCCGCGCGGTGACGGTGCTGAACGCGAGTTCTTAAGCCTGTGACATGACATGTTGTTGAACCGGCGCCCCGGGGGCGCCGGTTTTGTTTTTGCCGCTTGCCAAAGTTCCGATGGCGCGGGATTCTAGTTCGTCATGCCAGTGCAAACCCGAATCATCCCCGCGCTCGTACTTGCCGCCACCGTCCTCCTCGCCGGGTGCGAAGAGCCCAATCGCTATGTGGCACCGCCACCGCCACAGGTCATGGTGGCCAGTCCGCTGCGTCAGAATGTCATTGGCTATCTGGAGGAGACCGGCACGCTCGCCGCGGTGAACACCGTCGATCTCGTGGCGCGCATCCCGGGCTTCGTCACCGCAATCCACTACAAGGACGGCGCGCTGGTAAAGAAGGGCACCCTGCTGTTCGAGATCGAGCCCGAGCCGTACAAGGTGAAATGGGAGCAGGCGAAGGCCGCGGAGGACGGCGCGAAGGCGGTCCTTGTCCAGGCCGAAGCGGAATTGCAGCGCCGGACCGACCTGCTCAAACGCCAGGTGTCCACCCAGGCCGACTACGACAAGGCGCTGGCGCAGCGCGACAACGACAAGGCCAACGTGGAACAGGCGCAGGCCAACACTGAAATCGCCAAGATCAATTACAGCTACACCCAGGTGGCCGCGCCGTTCGACGGCATCGTGACCGCGCGCCTGATCTCGGTCGGCGAATATGTCGGGGCCAACAATACCCCGACCAAGCTCGCAACCATCGTGCAGGTTGATCCGATCTGGGTGAATTTCAACATCAACGAACAGGACGTTCAGCGAATCCGCGCCGAGCGTGCCAAGATGGGGATGACTTCGAACGACGTGAGCAGCATTCCGGTCGAGGTCGGGCTGCAGACCGATGCCGGCTTTCCCTACAAGGGCCATCTCGATTATGCCGCACCGACCCTGACCGCCGGCACCGGTACGCTCGCGGTGCGTGGCATTCTTGACAATCCGAATGCTGCGCTGCTGCCGGGCTATTACGTCAGGGTCCGGGTCCCAGGTCCGGGACAGGAGCGATTTCTCGTGCCCGATGTTGCGATGGGCTCCGACCAGGGCGGGCGCTACCTGCTTGTGCTCAATGCCGATAATGTGGTCGAGCAGCGCAAGATCACGGCGGGCCACATTGTCGGCACGATGCGTGTCATTCTCGACGGGCTCAAGCCGGACGATCGCGTGGTGGTCGACGGATTGCTGCGCGCCATCCCGGGCCAGAAGGTCGACCCGAAGGTCGAGACCCTCACGCCGCCGAAGCAATCCTGAACCGGGGACCGCGGGTGATCTCAAAATTCTTCATCGAGCGTCCGGTCCTCGCCAACGTCCTCGCAATCCTGATGGTTGTGGTCGGCCTGGTCGCCCTGATCAATCTGCCGATTTCGCAATATCCGAACGTCACCCCGCCGACGGTGCAGGTCACCACCCGCTATCCGGGCGCGAGCGCGCGTGTTGTGATCGACACGGTCGCGCTGCCGATCGAGCAGCAGGTGAACGGCGTCGAGGACATGATCTACATGCAGTCCACCAGCGCGGCGGACGGCACCTATAACCTGATCGTCACGTTCAAGATCGGCACCGATCTCGATTTCGCGCAGGTGCTGGTGCAGAACCGCGTTTCGAGCGCGTTGTCGCAATTGCCGGATGCGGTGCAGGCGCAGGGCGTCACGGTGCAGAAGAAGTCCACCGCGATCCTGATGTTCGTGACGCTGACCTCGCCGGACAAGAGTCGCGACAGCCTTTATCTCGCCAATTACGGCACCATCAATCTGCGCGACGAACTGTCGCGCGTGTCCGGTGTCGGCAACGTCACCGTGTTCGGCGCCGGCCAGTATTCGATGCGAATCTGGATGGACCCGAACAAGCTCTATGGCTTCGATCTCACGCCGCAGGACGTGATCAGCGCGCTGCGGTCGCAAAGCCAGGAGGTGGCGGCCGGGCAGGTCGGCATTCCGCCGGTGCCGGCGGGCCAGGATTTCCAGTACACCATCGACATATCCGGCCGTCTCAACGAGGTCGAGCAATATGAGAACGTCGTGGTCAAGACCGGTACCGGGGCCGGCGGCCAGTTCATCCGCATCAAGGACATCGGTCGTGTCGAACTCGGTGCGCAGACCTACAGCCAGATTTTCACGCAGGACGGCGAGCCCGCAGCCGCGCTCGGCATTTTCCAGACACCCGGCGCCAATGCGCTGCAGGTGAAGACGCTGGTCGACGCAAAGATGGCGGAACTCGCCAAGGCCTTCCCGCCGGGTATCCAATATCAAATTCCGTTCGACACCACAAAATTCGTGAATGCCTCGATCGACGAGGTGTACCGCACGCTGATCGAGGCCGCGGTGCTGGTGCTGATCGTGATTCTGATCTTCCTGCAGGACTGGCGCGCGATGCTGGTGCCGGCGACGACCGTGCCGGTCACCATCATCGGCGCATTCGCCGGCATGTGGGCGCTTGGCTTCACCGTCAATCTCTCGACGCTGTTTGCGATCGTGCTGGCGATCGGCATCGTCGTGGATGACGCCATCGTCGTGGTGGAGGGCGCCTCGCACAATATCGAGCGCGGGCTGAGCGGGCACGACGCCGCGATCAAGGCGATGGACGAATTGTTCGGCCCGATCATCGGCATCACGCTCGTTCTGATGTCGGTGTTCATCCCGGCCGCTTTTCTGCCCGGACTGACCGGGCAGATGTATGCGCAATTCGCGCTGGTGATCGCCGCCACCGCGCTGCTCAGCGCCATCAACGCCGCGACCCTGAAGCCGACCCAATGCGCGCTCTGGCTGCGCCCTTCGGTCCCGCCGGAGAAGCGCAATGTCGCCTTCCGCGTGTTCAACCGCGGCTATCTCGCATGCGAGCGGGCCTATGTGCGGCTGATCGGCGCGATGGTGCGGCACGCCGCCGTCTTTGGTGTCGTCGCGCTCATGATCATCGGGGCCGCCGGCTATGGATTGTCGCGGATTCCGACCGGATTCCTTCCGATCGAGGATCAGGGCTATCTGCTCGCAACCGTGCAACTGCCGGACGGGGCGTCGCTGGAGCGGACCAACAACGCGCTGCAAAAGGCCGCCGATATCGCACGCAAGGTTCCCGGCGTCGAAAACACGCTGTCGATCGCAGGTGTCTCCGCCTTGGACAACAACGCGACGCTCGCAAGCTCCGGCGTCATCTACATCATCCTGAAAGACTGGAGCGAACGCGGCAAGGACGAGCAATTGCGGCCGTTATTCGAGCGGCTGAGCAGGGAATACGATCAGATCATGGAGGCGAAGATCAACGTCCTGCCTCCACCGCCGATCCAGGGCATCGGCAATGCCGGCGGTTTCACCATGATGGTGCAATTGCGCGACGGCTCGTTCGACTTCAGCAAGCTGCAGGCCATCACCAACCAGATCGTCGGCAATGCTCAATCGCAGACCGGTCTGCAGCGCGTACAGACCTCGTTCCGCGCCGACGTGCCTCAGCTCACGGTCGAGGTCGACCGCGTGAAGGCACAGACCCTGTTCGTGCCGGTCAACGCGGTATTCGAGGCGATCTCCAGCTATCTCGGCTCGAGCTATGTTGCGCAATTCAACAAGTTCGGCCGCACATTCCAGGTTTATGTCCAGGCGGATTCGCAGTTTCGCGTGAAGCAGAGCGATATCGACAGGCTGTCGGTTCGCAGCACCAAGGGCGACATGGTGCCGGTAGGTACGCTGGTGAAAATCACGCCATCGGTCGGTCCATCGCTCATCACGCTCTACAATCTGTATCCGGCTTCGACCGTGATCGGGCTGCCCGCTACCGGCTTCTCCTCGGGGGAGGCGCTTTCGCTGATGGAGCAGATCGCGAACCGGACGCTTCCGTCCGGCTCGTATTTCGAATGGACGGCGATGTCGTTTCAGGAGAAATCGGTCGGCAACCAGATGTATATCGTGTTCGCGCTCGCCATGCTGCTGGTCTATCTGGTGCTGGCAGGGCAATACGAGAGCTGGTACGCGCCGGTCTCCATCATCATCTCGGTGCCGCTTGCGCTGGTCGGGCCGGTGCTGGCGCTGAAGGGCCTGAATGTCGACAACAACCTCTATACCCAGATCGGCCTCGTGCTGCTGATCGCCCTTGCCGCCAAGAATGCGATCCTGATCGTCGAGGTTGCGCGCGAACACAGGTTGCGCGACGGCAAGACCATCCTCGAAGCGGCGGTCGATGCGGCGCAGGCGCGTTTCCGCGCGATCCTGATGACGTCATTCGCGTTCATCATCAGCATGGTGCCGCTGGTGCTGGCGACCGGCGCCGGGGCCAGCGCGCGCAAATCGATCGGGCTCACGGTGTTCACCGGAATGATTGCATCGACCTGCCTCGCGGTGCTGTTCGTGCCCTCGCTGTTCGTGCTGATCCAGCGTTTCGAGGAATGGTTGGCCTCGCGCAAGACCAGAGCACCCGCTTCCAGTCCGGCGGAGACCGCTGGTTAACGGCGGGTGAATCAAATCAGTCATAATTTCGACGCGACGAAGACTATGCTATGCTCTCAGGTCTCCCGTCCTCGCAGAGTTGCCTTATGCGTTCGAAGCCGCATTTGCCTGTCATCGTCCTGACCTTCGTGCTCGCGGTCATTATGCCCGCGGCCGCGCAAGTGTCGGCCTCCGACATCGTGATGCGGCTCGAGGCGCTGGAAAACCAGATCCGTCAGCTCACCGGGCAGGTCGAGCAGCTGCAATACCGCAACCAGCAGCTCGAACAGCAGGTGCGCGGCGGCGCCGATCCCACGCGCGCCGCGCAGCCGCAGCGGCCGGCGATGCAGCAGGTGCAGCCGCCGGTACAGCAGCCAATGCCGATGCCCTTGCCGGGTCGCCGCTCCGATGGCGACTTGCCGGATGCGGATGACGATCCGCGCTATGCACAGCGCGACAATCCCAACTTCGTCGCGACGCCCAATCCCGGCGGGCGGCGCGGCGACGCCTTCGACCCGAACGCCAATCCGGCGGCGCCGGGCGCGCCGCGTCCGCTCGGCGCGCTGCCGCCCGGTCAGCCTTCGGCGCCGCCTGCCGAGGACGACGGCCGGGCGCCGGGCGCCCCGATGGATTTGTCGACGATGGCGGCAAACGACCCGTCGCGGCGCGGCATTGCGTTGCCCCCGCCGCCGCAGCGGCAGATGAGCGGCACCGGCGTCGCGGCCGTGCAGCCGCCGGGCAATTCGCCAAAGGACTATTTCGATCTGGGTGTGGGATATATCCGGCAGCGGGACTATCCGTCGGCCGAACAGACTTTTCGCGATTTCCTCCAGCGCTTTCCGAGCGACCGGCTGGCGGCCGATGCTAATTACTGGCTCGGCGAGAGTCTGTTTCATCGCCGCCAATACCAGGACGCTGCCGAAGCCTTTCTCGTGGTCACGACCAAATACGAGACCGCTGCGCGTGCGCCCGACTCGCTGCTGCGGCTCGGTCAGTCGCTCGCCGCAATTCGGCAGAAGGAAATGGCATGCGCCTCTTTCGCGGAGGTCGGCCGCAAGTATCCGCGCTCGTCGGTCGCCGTGAAGCAGGCGGTCGAGCGGGAACAGAAGCGTGCCCGCTGCTGAGCGGCCGGTCACGCTCGCCGAGGCGCGCAAGCTGTTTGCGCCATTTGCGGATCAGCCCGCGATCGTGATTGCGGTATCGGGCGGGCCGGATTCCACGGCGCTGCTGTGGCTCGCATCGCGCTGGCGCGACGGCCTCGAGGATCCGCCGAGACTCGTCGCCGTCACAGTCGATCATGGTCTGCGTGAGGAATCCGCGCGGGAGGCCCGCGCGGTTGCCACGCTCGCGCGCAAGCTCAAGGTCGAGCACCGAACCGTGCACTGGCGCGGCGCCAAGCCGAAAACCGGCATTCAGGAAGCCGCCCGCAACGAACGCTATCGTCTGCTTGCAGAGGTTGCGCGCGACGTGCGCGCCGCGATTGTGATGACCGCGCATACGCTCGACGATCAGGCTGAGACCGTGCTGTTCCGGCTGCTGCGGGGCAGCGGGCCGTCCGGTCTCCGCGGCATGGCGGCCGGCTCGTTGCTCGCGCATGGCCGAACGAAGATCACGTTGTTTCGCCCACTGCTGTCGATCGCCAAATCGCGTCTCGCTGCAACCCTCGCGGCCGCGGCGATCCCGTTCTCGGAGGACCCGTCGAACCTTGATCCAAGGTTCGCACGCCCAAGGCTGCGGAAGCTGATGCCGGCGCTTGCCGCGGAAGGGCTGTCGACGCAGCGGCTCGCGCTGCTCGCAGAGCGGATGAGTCGGGCCGATCGGGTCATCGCCGAGGTTCTGGACGCCGCCCTGCGGCGACTTGCTCCTGGTCCGTGGCCGGTCAGGGGACCGGTGGCGGTCGATGCCATTGAATTTTCCGGCCTGAGCGAGGAGATCGCGCTGAGGCTGCTCGCCAGCATGATCGATTGGACCGGGAACGAAGGTCCCATCGAACTGGCCAAGCTCGAAAAGCTGTTCGCGGCGCTGTCCGGGCCGCTGTCGGACGCAGCGCTGGCGGGGACGCCGCCCCGCCCGTTTCGCCGGACGCTGGCCGGGGCAATGATTTCGCTGACGAGAACGAAACTGACGGTCGAGCGTGCTCCTGCGCGCCGGCTGCGGTCGGAAAAGGCTGCCAAACGCCGTATTCCGGCCTTAACCACGCGGAAAACTGGCGCAATCGAAGAGGCCGGGACACGCTAGAATGATCGCCCCCGGGGTGGATGGATTCGCCGCCGGACCGGGGGTGGTTCTCTTGGCAGGCGCAGACCGCAGACATACATTGGACCGGCGGGGGAAGCGCCATTGAAGCCTTTTCCCGCCGTCTGACGATGCCAGCCGTAGGATGCCAGCCGTAGCTTTACCGGCGCGGTTCAACAAGGACACGTGATGAACGCAAATCTTCGGAACTTTGCCCTTTGGGTGATCATCGTCCTGTTGGTCCTTGCCCTCTTCACGTTGTTCCAGTCTCCGAACCAGCGCCAGGCGGCGCAGGATATTTCCTTCTCGCAGCTTCTCACCGAGGTCGATGCCGGCCGCGTGCGCGACGTCGTCATCCAGGGCCAGGAAATTCACGGCACCTTCACCGACCTGAAGCCCTTCAGCACCTACGCCCCGAGCGACCCGACGCTGGTGAAGCGGCTCTACGACAAGGGCGTCACCATCACCGCGCGCTCTCCGCAGGAGCAGGTGCCGTGGTTCGTCCAGTTGCTGGTGTCGTGGCTGCCGTTCATTGCGCTGTTCGGCGTGTGGATCTTCCTGTCGCGCCAGATGCAGGGCGGTGCTGGCAAGGCGATGGGCTTTGGCAAGTCGCGCGCCAAGCTGCTGACGGAAGCGCATGGCCGGGTGACCTTCGAGGATGTCGCAGGGGTCGACGAGGCCAAGCAGGACCTGCAGGAGATCGTTGAATTCCTGCGGGACCCTTCGAAATTCCAGCGCCTCGGTGGACGCATTCCGCGTGGCGTGCTGCTGGTCGGACCTCCCGGCACCGGCAAGACGCTGATCGCGCGCGCCGTCGCCGGCGAAGCCAATGTGCCGTTCTTCACGATTTCCGGTTCGGACTTCGTCGAGATGTTCGTCGGCGTCGGCGCTTCGCGCGTGCGCGACATGTTCGAGCAGGCCAAGAAGAATGCGCCCTGCATCATCTTCATCGACGAAATCGACGCGGTCGGCCGTCATCGCGGCGCCGGCCTCGGCGGTGGCAACGACGAGCGCGAGCAGACCCTGAACCAGCTGCTGGTCGAGATGGACGGCTTCGAGGCGAACGAGGGCATCATCCTGATTGCCGCGACCAATCGCCCCGACGTGCTCGATCCGGCGCTGCTGCGTCCGGGCCGCTTCGACCGCCAGGTCATTGTGCCGAACCCGGATGTGGTCGGCCGCGAGCAGATCCTGAAGGTGCATGTCCGCAAGGTGCCGCTGGCGCCGGACGTGAATCTCAAGACCATCGCGCGCGGCACGCCCGGCTTCTCCGGCGCCGACCTGATGAACCTCGTCAACGAGGCGGCGCTGATGGCGGCGCGCCGCAACAAGCGCATGGTCACCCAGCACGAATTCGAGGACGCCAAGGACAAGGTGATGATGGGCGCCGAGCGCAAGTCGCTGGTGATGACCGAGGAGGAGAAGCTCCTCACCGCCTATCACGAGGGCGGCCACGCGATCGTCGCTCTCAACGTCAAGGCCACCGATCCGGTGCACAAGGCCACCATCATTCCGCGCGGCCGCGCGCTTGGCATGGTCATGCAGCTTCCGGAGCGCGACAAGCTGTCGATGAGCTTCGAGCAGATGACTTCGCGGCTTGCGATCATGATGGGCGGCCGTATCGCCGAGGAGATGATCTTCGGTCACGACAAGGTCACCTCGGGTGCGCAATCCGACATCGAGCAGGCGACGCGGCTCGCCCGCATGATGGTGACGCGCTGGGGCTTCTCGAAGGAACTCGGCACCGTCGCCTATGGCGAAAACCAGGAAGAGGTGTTCCTCGGCCATTCGGTGTCGCGCCAGCAGAACATTTCCGAGGAGACCGCGAAGAAGATCGACGTCGAGGTTCGTCGTCTCGTCGAAGAAGGCCTCTCCGAGGCGCGCCAGATTCTGACCGAGAAGCGCGCCGATCTCGAGACGCTGGCCAAGGGTCTGCTTGAATACGAGACGCTGTCGGGCGAGGAGATCAAGGATCTGCTCGACGGCAAGCCGCCGGTGCGCGAGGGCTTCACCGAGCCGTCGCAGCCGCGCGCGTCCGCCGTGCCGCCGGCCGGCAAGACGCGCCCGCGGCCCGAGCCGCCGGCCGGCGATATCGCGCCGCAGCCGCAGGGCTAGATTTGAGTCGTCCCCGCTGTCGCGGGGACGACTGTTTTGGGCGCATGACTTAGGTCAAGTCGCTCCTGCCGGCGACTGCTAGTCTATTTCCATGAGCATCCCGGCCGCCCTTGAGCGCCGGCGCAATTATGCCGGCCCCGCGCTGTTCTCTTACGGGTTCCGTCCGTTCTTCGTCGGCGGCGCCGTATGGGCGGCGCTGACGATTCTGATTTGGATTCCGTTGCATTCCGGCGCGTGGCCAGAGGCTTGGCAATGGCCTTCGGCGATCGCACCGCTCGACTGGCATGTCCACGAGATGCTGTACGGCTATGTTCCAGCAATCGTGGCCGGTTTCCTACTGACCGCTATCCCGAACTGGACCGGGCGGCTGCCGGTCTGCGGCGCCTCGCTTGCCGCCCTGTTCGCGCTGTGGATCGCCGGGCGCGTCGCCATGGTGTCGACCGCCGGGGTCGGCCTTCCGGCCGCGGCGATAATCGATGCCACCTTTCTGCTGGTTCTGCTGGGCGTCGCAGCACGCGAGGTGATCGCCGGCCGGAACTGGCGCAACCTCCGGGTCCTCGTGATCGTCTCGGTGCTGGCGCTCGGCAATATCGCGTTTCATGTCGAGATCATCCGGACCGGAGCCGCCGATTACGGCACTCGCGTCGGGATCGCGGCGGTGATTTTGCTCATCAGTCTGGTCGGCGGCCGCATCGTTCCGAGCTTCACTAACAATTGGCTAGTGCGCGAGAATCCCGGCCGCTTGCCGATACCGTTCGGCCGTTACGACATGGTGACGCTTGCGGTGTCGGCGATCGCGTTCGTCTCGTGGATCGTGGCGCCGTCCGCGCTGTGGAGCGGCGCGCTCCTGATCGCCGCGGGTCTTTTGCACATTGTGCGGCTCGCGCGCTGGGCCGGTGACCGCACCTGGCGCGACCGGCTCGTGCTGGTGCTGCATGTCGCCTATGCCTTCGTACCCGCGGGCTTCCTGCTGACCGGCGCGGCCATCGTCTGGCCCGACATAGCGCCCGCAAGTGCCGGAATCCACGCCTGGACCGCGGGAGCGATCGGCATGATGACAATTGCGGTCATGACGCGCGCGAGTCTGGGCCACACCAAGCAGCCGCTTGCCGCCTCGCCGGTGACGCAGGCGATCTATCTGTGCCTGTTCGCCGCTGCGCTGATGCGGATCGCCGCGGCCATGACCGGCAGCATCGGCCTGCTGCATGGCGCGGCAACGCTGTGGGTGCTCGCCTTCGGCGCCTTCGCGGCGAGCTACGGGCCGCTCCTGATCCGAAAGCCGCCGGTCTGGCAGCAAACCGCGCATTGACGCAGACGCTGCGCGGCGCGCCGTGAACTCCGATGCATTTGCAGAACCACTCACGCGATTTGGCGCGTCGAAAGGCGTGTGGCCTCAGTTGAGGCTCGCACCCGACCGCCGCACCACCTCGCCCCACTTTGCGGTTTCGTTTCGCATAAAGGCAGCGAAATCCTCCGGTGTCCCGGGATCGATCTCGAATCCCTGTGCTTCCAGACTCTTCCTCACATCGCTTCTGGTGATTGCGGTTCGCAGGCCCTGATTGACGGCATTGACGATCGGTTGCGGCGTCTTGGCAGGTGCCAGCAGCCCGATCCACGCCGTTGCCTCATAGCCCGGCAGTCCTGCCTCCGCGACGGTCGGCACGTCCGGAAGCTGGGTGATCCGGTTCTTCCCGGTCACCGCCAGTGCCCTCAGTTTCCCCGATTTGATATGGGGCAGGACCAGCGGCACGACACCGAACATCAGCGATGTCCGGCCTGCGATCAGATCGATTACCGCAGGCGCGCCGCCGCGATAGGGCACATGACGCAGCTGAATCTGCGCCATGGAGCCGAACAGCTCTCCGGCAAGATGAAGCGAGCTGCCGTTGCCAGCCGAGCCGAAGAGCAGCGCATCGGGTTTGTCCTTTCCGTATTGGATCAGTTCGGCGATCGAGCGGATCGGAAGGTCGGCGTTCACGACGACGACATGGGGTATGGACACGGCAAGGCCGATCGGAGTGAAGTCCGCCACCGGATCGAACGGGATCGACTTGAACAGGGCGGCATTCGTCGCATGCGTGCCGTTGGTCCCGAGCAGGATCGTCGATCCGTCCGGCGCTGACTTGGCCACAAGTTCCGCGGCAAGATTGCCGCCGGCACCGGGCTTGTTCTCGACGATGACCGTCTGCTTCAGGTCTTCCGCGAAGCTCTGCGACAGGACGCGGGCCAGCGCGTCGACCGCGCCGCCGGGTGCAAAGGGAACGACGAGCCGGACCTGCTTCGGAGGCTGTTGCGGCTCCGGTACCTGTGCCAGACCTTGCGTTGCAAGGCCGAATGTGAGGGCCGCGGCGAGCGTCGCCGCAGTGGCGAAGCGACGTGGTTCTTGCATTGTGAAGGGTGAGGTCATGTCAGGCCGCCGCGGAAGTGGATTGCGCCGCCGGCTGACCGGCCACGCGGCCAAGCGCCTCACCGCTGATCTGGGTTCGCAGCATGTGGCGGGGTGTCGAGTGATCGAAATCCGCGACGGCCAGATGCATGGCGGAGCGATTGTCCCACATCAGAAGGTCGTGCGGTCGCCATTGCTGCCGATAGGTGAATTCAGGCTGCACCGAATGCGCGAACAGATAGTTCAGCAGCGGGCGGCTTTCGTCGAAGGTCCATCCTTCGAAATGACTCGTCACCATTTCGCTTACATAAAGCGCTTTGCGCCCGGTCTCGGGATGTATCCGCACGACCGGTTGCGCGACCGGCGGATTCTTCTTCTTCATTTCCGCCATGAAGGCGGGATCGCGATTGGCGATGTCCTTGCCCATCGACATGTCGTGCACGGCCCAGAGCCTGTCGAGCATCTCGCGCAGACCCGGGGACAGCGTCTCGTAGGCCATGTACATGTTGGCAAACATGGTGTTGCCGCCGACCTCGGGGACCTCCTTGCAATAGAGCAGGGAGCCGAGCGCAGGGCGCGTGGTGAATGACAGATCCGAATGCCATTGCCGCCCGGTATTTCTGGTGTCCGACGGCTTTCCGTCGATCACATGGTTGGTGATCTGCAGGACTTCCGGGTAGCCCGGCAGATTGTAGCGGCTGAATGGGTGGACATCGAGTTCGCCGAACCGGCGGCTGAACGCAATATGTTGCTCGGGTGTCAGGACCTGATCGCGGAACAGCAGGACCAGATGCTCATGAAACGCATGCCGTATCTCGGCGAAAGCTTCCTCGCTCATCGGCTTGGTGAGGTCGGCGCCGATAATTTCGGCACCAAGTGCATAGGAGAGACGGCGGATTTTCAGCGGCATGATGGCTCCCTTGCTTTCGCGGTCCGGCCAAATCAGACGGATTGGCGGGCAAAGATCAATTGCTGACCTTTTGGGGATTTGTGATAACCGGAGGTTATCGCAACAGGCGCGGAGGCGCTTCATGGCCGGGCAAACGCTTCGCGATCGTCTGCGGATGCGCCACATGCTGCTGCTGGTGACGCTCGACCAGACGCGCAGCCTGCATCGGACCGCCCGCGTGCTGGGGCTCACGCAGCCGGCCGTGAGCAAGTTGCTGGTCGAGCTGGAGACGATGTTTGCCGCGAAACTGTTCACGAGGACCAACCGGGGCGTGGTGCCTACTCCGGCGGGTAACATCCTGGTTCGCCGCTCCGCTGCGGTGATTGCCGAGATCGATCACGCGCGCGACGAATTGCTGGATCAGGCGGGTGGCAATCGCGGACGGATCAGGGTCGGTGTCTATCCGGTGGCGATCCCGCAGCTTTTGCTGCGCACGATCATGACGATGCTTGCGAAATTTCCTCATACCGTGATTTCGATTGAGGAGGGCACCAGCGAGCTGATGCTGCTCGCCTTGCGGCGCGGCGAGATCGACTGTCTGCTGGGGCGCGTGCCGGAGAAGCCGCCGGCGGACGATCTGGTCCATATGCCGCTCTACCACGAACGCATCTGCGTGGTGTGCGGGCCGCAAAATCCGGTATTGCGAAAGAAGGCGCTTACCCTGCGCAAGGTCGTGTCCGAATCCTGGATCTACCCGCAGACCGATGCCTTTCTCAAAGCGCAGATCGACGGCATGTTCGTGCGCGAAGGATTGCAGCCGCCGACGCCGAAAGTTCAGTCCTCGTCCTTCATTGCCGTGGAGGCACTGCTGCGCCGGACCGACTTTCTCAGCATTTGGCCGGCGGGGCTTGCGAATGACTATGCCGAACGCGGTCTTCTCCGCATCTTGAAGGTCAGGCTGGATGACGCCCTGCCGCCGGTCGGGGCGCT
This sequence comes from Pseudorhodoplanes sp., assembly GCF_050250235.1. GTDB lineage: Bacteria > Pseudomonadota > Alphaproteobacteria > Rhizobiales > Xanthobacteraceae > Pseudorhodoplanes. The sequence continues at coordinate 14,948 of NZ_JBFWPA010000048.1, read as the reverse complement.
TCTGCGGCAAACCCCGGTGCAGCCGCCGGTGGTTCGCAATTTTCTCGAGACCTTGCAGTCGGTGGCGAAATCAATCCGCATGGCCGGCGATTCGCCGGCTGCGTGCCTGTAGAGACAGCCGATGCCCCTCCAGTCCCGTGTCACGCCGTTCGGCGATCTCGTTAAGGTCGCAGCCACTCCGGATCGGGCCGAGCGATGAGCCGGGCATTTGTATAGGCCTGGGCAATCGTAAGCGCGGTTGGTGCGTGATAGTTGTCACCAGCGCGGTTCACCACCAGCGCCAGTTCTGGATTGGTGTAATCGGCCTTCAGGCAAAGCGGCAGCAAGAGCTGGATCTGTCCGCGGCGCCAGGACGGAATCGCGATCTTGTAATTTCGGCGAACACGATCGATTGCGACATTCTTGGCATCGTTGATTTCACGCAGCGCGCTTCCGGGCTGAATTCCGATGCTTTCAAGGCGCTTGCGGTTGTCCCGAATGATGTGCTCGGCTTCGATTGCGAGCGAAGCCTTGCAGTCGAAGATCAGGTGCGACGGATTGGTGATATACTCGGCGAGTTCGGGACGCTTTGGAAGTCGGGCGATCTGGACATTGGACGCTTTTACAAACTCCTTCAGCTCCCATTCCTGCGGCGCGGCGCCCGTATACTTTGTAAATTGCGCGACAATGTCCGCATAGAATTCCTTGGTCTGCAATCCGATATTGGCATAGGCGAACTTGCCATCGATTACGATCTTGTTCTCCTCAACGAGGCGGTTGAGGGTGTAGATGACGTATTGCTCGAGGACCAGGTAAGTGCGCCCTTCCTTCGCGCGCGTTTCGGAATCGGTGATGGCTGCCGTCGCCTCGGTGTCTTCGTTGTGGCGCCGAGTACTGTATTCCCATGGTTCGTCCACGGCCATCTCCGCCAGGTGCGGGATGAGTTCTTTCAGGCTCCGCATGATCGCGAAGCGCATGCACGGGTGGCGCGGTGTGAAGACGGTGATATCGGCTGCGCGGTCGCGCGTCTCTCCCTGCTTCTTTTCGATGGTAGGGCGGAAGATCACGGCTTCGCCCTCGTCAAGGTAGCGTTCGCCGCCCATGCCCATACACACATCGCTGTAATGGGCGAAAAAATCCTTGCCCTTGGACGCGATGATCCCGAAACCCTTTTCGAGGTCCCACCATTTGACCTCGCCGCGCACCCATGGCGTTTCTCCGATCAGTTCGACGTTCCTGGCGCGAGGTCTGCGTGGCCCCTTGGAGGGTGAGAAGCGGACCCGCTCGTCCTTCATCAGGTGCTGCTGGCCTTGAACGGACTTCCTGTCGAAGTAATAGGGCTCCGCTTCGCCATGTACACGGATGCGTCCCTGCCAGCTGATCTGGGAATAGTGCAGGACGATGCCTTCGATCGCATCGGTTAATTCGGATGCGGCCATGGCATTGCCGTTTGCCGCGGCGCTCTGGACTGGCGCGCCAGTGTCTTTTGCGACCGGCGCGCCGGCTGCAAGCTCGCTCACCGCATCAATGAGGGTTGCGCCGTTCGGCGCATCGGGCGATGGCATGCGGACATTGCCGCGCAACTCCGAGTTGCTGTGTTCAAGCCGGGCTTGATCAACGCGGGGTGTCGGACTCGAGATCACGCCCGCTTCTTCCACCACGGCCTTCGATTCGATACGGTATCCGGACTCGATGCGATCGATCGCGTCGTCCAGCAGCTTCATTTGGGCTGAAAGTTGCGCATGGGTGAAAGAACTTTGGCGCAGTTGCGTCTCCAGCGCATCGCGCGATCGAACATAGATATCGGCTCTGCTTGCGGGCGTGTTTGGATCGAGCCGCGCTACCACGCTCGCGAGGAATTGGTAAAAATCGGCCATGGGGGGGTGCCTCACGCTGTACGGCTCAATACAATCTTAGCGTTTAACTTGATAAATTCAATCAAAAGTAGAAAAATCGGTCCCCTTCAGTCCCGTGTCACGCCGTTCGGCGATCTTGTTGCCGATCCCGTCCGTGGCATGTTCATGGGCAATCGCGGCGGACGCATTCACGATGGTGCGCGGCGACTGACGGCGCGCCGCTTCGCCTCGAAGCAGTGGATTTGCTGCGCCCTCGATTTCAAGGGGCGGAGGCGCAGTGTCTGGGGCGACAGCTACACCGAACTGTTCTTCCTCGACGAGGTGACCGCGTTGGCCGCCGGGCACCGGCCGTGTTTCGAGTGCCGGCGAGCGGATGCGGATGCTTTCGCCGATGCATGGCAACGCGCGTTCGGCCAGCGTCCGCGCGCGGCGGAGATGGACAGAAGTCTTCACCAAGAGCGGATCAATGGCCGCGCCAAGCGAATTCACCGGCACGATATCGCAGCCCTTGCGGATGGTACGATGATTGCGATCGAGGGCGCGGCCTTTGCCGTGAAAGGCGGCGTGTTGCTGCGCTGGTCACCCGCCGGATATGTCGAAAGGCGCGCGCGCCCCTTGTCGGGTTCTGTCGATGCTCTCACGCCGCCGTCGATCGTCGCTGTGCTGGCAAACGGCTACGCGCCGTGCTGGCACCCGAGCGCTGCTGCCGTCTGACGGGCGGGTCTCACGCCTCCCGCCAGGCGAAGCGGACGAAGCCGGCCATGATCAGCAGCATGCCTGCGATCAGTCCTACGACGCCGGGCCAGCCGGTGCTGCTCCAGAGCAGGCCTGGGATCAGCCCGCCGAAGCTGCCGCCGATATAGAATGACGTGACATAGAGGCCGACCGCGGACGAATTGCCTTCGCGCGCGTTGGTCGCGACAAAGCTCTGGCAGCAGACCTGCACATAGAACCCGGATCCCGTGATCATGAACAGACCGACGATGATCACCGGGAGTGACGGCGCGAGCGTCAGCAGGATGCCACCCATCCAGACCGCAAGCGCGATCAGTCCGAATCTGCGACGGCCGAACAGCGACACCAGGCGGCCCGTGAACGGCGCAGTGACGATGCTGATCAGATAGGTGACGAATACCGCGCCGATCGCGGCGGTCGAGAGGCTGAAGGGCGGGGCCGCAAGCCGGAAGCCGAGATAGGTGAAGGCCGACAGGAAGTTGAACATGATGCCGAAGCCGACCCCGAAGGTCGCGAGCAGGCGCGGGTTGCGCACATGCGCCAGTATCTGGCGAAGCGAGGTCGCGAGCGTCGTTCCGTGCACGAAGCTGCGTTCGCGCGGCAACAGCGCAATCACCACCAGCGCGCACAGCGCCGTGATGCCGGCATCGGCGAGCAGCGCATTGCGCCAGCCGACCGGTTCGGCCAGCGCTGCCGTCACCATGCGTCCGCCAAAGCCGCCGACCGCGGTCGCGGCGATGAAGGTGCCGTTGACTGCCGTCGCTTCGCTCGTTGGCCATTCGGCTCCGATATAGGCGACCGACACCGCAAAGATCGGCGGCAGCAGCAGCCCCTGCACGAATCGCCAGAACAGCAGCGCCTCCAGGCTCTGCGAAAAGCCCATCATCACGCATGGGACCACCAGCAGCGCGATCGCGACCGCGATGATGAAGCGCCGCCCCAGCACGTCCGCGATGACGCCCGTGAACGGCGCGGTGATCGCGACCGCGAGCGCATTCACGGTCATGATCTGGCTGATGGCGGCCGGTCCCACGCCGAACTCCTCCGACATCAATGGCAGCACCGCCTGCGGTGCATACATGTTGAGCATCGCGGTGAGGCCGGCCGTCGCAATCGCGACGCGGGGCATGGGACGGAGCATGAAGGGGCTGGGGCAGGGGTGGATTGCAGCCGCCAAGATTGCCCAGCCGGGGCGGCTTTGCTAGAGCGCAAGCCCCCACTCCCGGCATGACCTCCATGCAATCCGAACCCAGCGATGGCGGTCCTGCGCCCACTTGGAGCCTTGAAGGCGTCCGCCAGGGCGCGATGGCGATCGTCCCGGCTTTGCCGGGCGTAGCGCTGTTCGGTGCGGCATTCGGGGCGCTTTCCGCCGAGCGCGGGCTGTCGCTGCTGGATGCCGTGCTGATGAGCGGTATCGTCTTCGCCGGTGTGTCGCAGATTGCATCGATGGAACTCTGGTCGCCGCAAATCACGCCGGCACTGGTGCTGACCATCGCTTTCACGTCCTTCGTCATCAATCTGCGCATGCTGCTGATGAGCGCATCAATGCGGCCCTGGCTGGCCGGCGCGCCGCCGCTGCAGGTCTTTCCTGCGCTCTACATCCTCACCGACAGCAACTGGATGTCGACGCTGCGCTATCGCCGCGAAGGCGGCGCCGATGCGGGCTTCGTGTTCGGCGGCGGATTCGCGATCTGGCTGACATTCGTGCCGTCGACTGCGGTCGGCCAGGTATTCGGCAAGCTCCTGTCCGACCCGCGCCCCTATGGTGTCGACATGATCCTGCCGCTCTATTTCGTGGCGCTGCTGGCGCCGATGTTCGAGAGCACACGCCGATCGGCCCCGTGGGCGATTGCCGGACTGGTCGCGATCGCGGTTCAGCTCGTGGTTCCGGGCTTCTGGTATATCATCGCCGGCACCATCGCGGGCGCCATTGCCGGAGGCCTGCTCGGCGATGAATGAACCGCTGCCGCATGGCGTCTTCGCCGTCATCGCGGCCATGGCCGCGGTCACGGTCTTCCTGCGCTTTGCCGGATTCTGGATGATGGGCAAGGTGACGCTGACGCCGCGGGTCATGCGCATGCTGGAAGCGCTGCCCGGCTCGGTAGTGGCCGCCCTGATCGTGCCGGTCGTGCTGAAGGAGGGATTGTCCGCGGCGGTGGCGATGGCGGCCGTGGCTCTCATGATGATCTGGCGGCGCAACGAGTTTCTGGCGCTCGCCTGCGGGATCGGAATCGTCGCTGCCATGCGCGCGACCGGGTGGTGATCCAGTTCGGTGTTCGTCCGCGAAAGCGCGATCCGGTCGTCGCAGGCGCTTCTGTCGCATAGTGATGCCCGCATTCGAAAGGCAGAACAAGGAAATGGTTGCCTTTCAGGCCACGGACGACAGCGCCGCTTTCGCGTTCGCCAGGGTCTCCTCCGGCGTTCCCGAAGCATCCACCTCGACCCAGTCGATCGCGCCAAGATCGTAACCGGCCTGCCTGCGCGCCACATCGGCATCCGCATCGGACGCATCGCCGACGCGGGCGCCAACGCGGGCGATGCGGGTTTCCATATCGGCGGTCAGGAATAATCCGCGGAACGGAACGCCTTCGTCTGCCGCGATTGCCGCGACATTCGTGCGCTCGCTTGCCTTTGCGAATACTGCGTCCACCACCGCCGAATGCCCGGCTCGCAGGACGTGCGCGGCACGCTCGCCGAGTGCTGCGTAAACTCTTGCAGTAACGGCCTCCGTATAGGCCTGTTCCGGGAGCTTTTCGGTCTCGGCATAGTTGAACAGCGTCTTGCGCATGGTATCGGAACGCAGGATGACGGCGCCCGGCACCGGCGGGATATCCGCCGCCATCATACGCGCAAGCACCGACTTGCCGGTGCCGGACAGGCCTCCGACGGCAACGAGCATCGGTGGCGGAGGCGCCATCAGCCGCACCGCAAGCTCGAAATACGCCTTCGCACTCGCTTCAATACCGGCCTTGTCCTTGTCTTCGGCATGTTCAAGCTTCGCCGCCGTCACCTTGGCGCGGATCGCAGCGCGCATCGACATGAAGAAGGGCAGGGTGCCGAGCGCATCGAGATCGTCCATGCGGCCGGTTTCGGCGAGATAGCGGTTGAGAACGATATTGGCCGCGTCCGACAGTCCGCGCTCGACCAGGTCCATCAGAAGGAAGGCAAGGTCGTAGAGCACATCGCCCGATGCGACCAGGGGATCGAACTCGATCGCGTCAAACAATGTGGGCCTGTCGTCGATCATCGCGATATTGCCGAGATGCAGGTCGCCATGCCCGCGCCGCACCAGCAGCATGTCGCCGCGGCGACGCAGCATTGGCCGCAATTGCGCAATGGCCCGTCGGCTCGCCTCGATCAGATCTTCGACCTTGTTCGGTGCGAACAGGCCCGGAAATTCCGCGAAGGCCTCCTCGTTCTGGCCGATATAGCTCTCGAGCGCCTCGATCCATGGTTCGGCCTCGACCGAAGGCACCTGTCGATGCGCCGCCACCACGGTCCGCGCGAGCGCATCGGCCAGCGCGTTGTCGATGCCGCCCTTCTCCGCCAGCCGGTCGAGCGTTGCATTCTCGTCGAAACGGTGCATCTCCAGCGCCCATTCGACGGCTTCGCCGCCACCACCGATCGAGAGCCGGCCGGAGCCGTCCTTGCTGATCGGCACGACACCGCGATAGATGTTGGGCGCGAACAGCCGGTTCACCCGCAACTCCGCCTCGCAAGCCGCCTTGCGCTTTTCCGGCGTCGAATAGTCCAGGAACGGAAACTTCACGGCGCGCTTGACCTTGAGCACGCGGTCGCCGGCGAGGAACACCGCCGCGCCGTGCGTGTCGATGCGCGTCACTTCGGCGCCGCCATGCGCCGCCGGATCGGACAGGAACGCGAATACCGCATCCTGCGAACTTTTGCTGTGGCTGTCTGGCATGATCGGTGTGCGAACCTGTCACTGCGTCGGGCTTGACCCGGACGCGTCTGCGCTGAGAATGCCGCCGTCGCGCCCGCGGGCGCTCTTGCTATCTGGCGGAGGAATCACAGTGCTCATCGATCATCGAACCTATCGTATTAGGCCGGGTTGTGTTCAACCCCATCTCGATATCTACGAGCAGCATGGATACGCCGCCCAGACCCGGCATCTCGGCAAGCCTGTTGCCTATATGTTCGCCGAGAGCGGTGATTTGAATACCATCGTGCATATTTGGGCTTATGAAAACGCGACCGACCGCGAAAAAAAACGCGCGGCGATGGCTGCCGATCCGGAATGGCGGAACTATCTCAAATTGAACAGCGAGGCGGGGTACCTTGAGAATCAGGTCACCAAGCTGATGATTCCCGCGAAGTTCGCGCCCATCATCCGCTGATTGCAGAGAAACGCCATGCGCAGCAATGACGGATCGCGAACCGGCGGCGAAATCCTTGTGGATCAGCTCGTCGCGCATGGCGTTCAGCATGCCTTCTGCGTGCCCGGCGAGAGCTATCTCGCCGCGCTCGACGCCTTCCATGATCGCAACATCGCGCTCACCGTCTGCCGGCAGGAGGGCGGCGCGGCGATGATGGCGGAAGCGGCGGGCAAGGCGACCGGGAGGCCGGGCATCTGCTTCGTCACGCGCGGGCCCGGCGCCACCAATGCGTCGCCCGGCATCCATATCGCGATGCAGGATTCCACTCCCATGATCGTTTTCGTGGGTCAGGTGGCGCGCGACATGCGCGAACGTGAGGCGTTTCAGGAACTCGACTACCGCGCGGTGTTTGGCACGATGGCGAAATGGGCGACCGAGATCGACGATGCCGCGCGCATCCCGGAAATCGTGTCGCGTGCTTTCCATACCGCGACCAATGGCCGGCCGGGACCGGTGGTGATCGCGCTGCCGGAAGACATGCTGACCGAGCGCGCGGTGGTTGCCGACGCGCCGCCCTTCGAGCCGGTCGAGACCTGGCCGGGCCTTACCGACATGTCCAGACTGCAGAAGATGCTCTGGTCCGCGCAGCGCCCGATCATGATCCTCGGCGGCAGCCGCTGGTCGCAGAAAGCCTGGGCGGCGACGCAACGCTTCGCCGAGCGCTTTGATGTCCCGGTGGCGACCACTTTCCGGCGCGGCCACCTGTTCGACCAGACCCACCGGAATTATGCCGGCGATCTCGGCGTCGGCCCGAATCCGAAGCTCGTCGCGCGGATCAAGGCGTCCGATCTGGTCGTTCTGGTCGGTTCCCGCATGGGCGAGATGCCGAGCCAGAGCTATACGCTGTTCGAGATTCCGCAGCCCCGGCAGCCGCTTGTTCATGTGCATCCCGGTGTCGACGAACTCGGGCGGGTCTACCGCCCCAGTCTGGCGATCAATGCCTCCCCGACTGCCTTCGCCGCCGCACTGGAAGGACTGCAGGCTCCCAACACGATCCGCTGGTCGGACGAGACCCGTGCCGCGCACGCCGATTACATCGCCTTCAGCGAACAGGCGACCGAGGTGCCAGGCGCGGTCAATCTCGGCGAGATCATGGTGTGGCTGCGCGACAATCTTTCAGCCGACGACATTCTCTGCAACGGGGCCGGAAATTTCTCAGGCTGGCTGCATCGTTTCTATCGTCTGCGGTGCTTCAACACCTTTGTCGGACCGACATCCGGTTCGATGGGATACGGCGTACCGGCCGCAATCGCGATGAAGCGCCTCCACCCGGAGCGCAACGTGTTCTGTCTTGCCGGTGACGGCGACTTCCTGATGCATGGGCAGGAATTCATGACCGCCGTGCAATATGATCTGCCGGTGGTGATCGCGATCGTGGACAATGGCATGTACGGGACCATCCGCATGCATCAGGAGCGTGAATATCCGGGCCGCGTGGTGGCCACTGCGCTGAAGAACCCGGATTTCGCAGCTTATGCCCGCGCTTTCGGCGGCTTCGGCGTGACGGTGGAGAAAACCGCGGATTTTGCGAAGGCCTATGCTGCAGCGCGCGCGTCCGGCCAGCCCGCCATCATCCATCTGAGGGTCGATCCCAGCGCGATTACCCCGGCAACGACCCTGGAGGCGATCCGGGAAAAGGCGATCGGGCATCGTCGCTGAATACGCGGCGCGGATTGGGGCGGCACCCACGCCGCTTGTCTACATGGCGTGAATCATGATTCACTCCATTTATGCCCTATCGGCGCACGCCGCAGGTTCTTCGCAAACAGGCCGCCCGCCATCAGGCCATCATCGCTGCCGCGGTGGCGGCAGCGGCCGAGGGCGGCATGGTGGCAGTGCAGATCGCTTCCGTGGCGCAGCGCGCCGGGATCGCGACCGGCACGGTCTACCGGTATTTTCCATCCAAGGCCGAGCTGGTCACCGCGCTGGTTTCGGCGATGTCCGAGCGCGAGCTTGCTGCCATCCGCAAGGCCGGCAGGTCCGCACCGGGGCCATTGTCGGCGCTGGCGGCTGCGATTGCCACATTTGCCGCACGCGTGTTACGGCAGCGCAGGCTCGTCCGGGCGATCATCGCCGATCCTGCGGAACCCGAGGTTGAGGCAGGGCGGACTGCGTTCCGCCGCGCCCTCGCCGAGGAGTTTAAAATGCGCATCGCGGCTGCGATGCAGGCCGGTCATCTGCCGGCGCAGGACGTGAATCTTGCGGCTGCGGCGCTGTTCGGCGCTTTGCTCGAGGGATTGATCGGGCCGCTGGCGCCGGACAGTCACGATGATGCGGCGGGTGCTCGCAACGTGGTGCAGGCGCTGACCCTGTTGTCGCTGCGTGCACTCGGCGTGGTCGATGCGCGCGCGCGGGGCGTTGTGGTGCAGGTCGCACTGCCGGCGGCGGAGGAGGGGTGACCCGGGATCACCGCGCCGGCAGCGTCAGAGGACAGTCGCTTCTGCGAGCCATTCCGTCACCCGCCGCAGCGCAAGCTCCGGGTTATCGGCATGCTGCTCGAAAATCGCGAGCTGACGGTCGGCCGAGGTACCCCGTTCGACGATGCGCCGGCAATGCAGCACCGCGTCGAGGCAACCGAGCGCCTTGGCGTCCGGAGCCACCTCGGTGATGACGTGCTCCAGCATCTCTGCGACCGTGATCGGCCCATCGCGCTCAAGCCTGGCGAAGCTTCCCCGCACCCCATAGCGCTGCGCGCGCCACTTGTTCTCGACCACGATCGCACGCGTGATCGCATTCATGTCGCGGTTCTGCGATGGATTAAGCGTGAGCCTGCGCGTCACCGCCCGATAGAGGGCAGCAACCGCGATTGCATCGTCGACGCGGGTACAGACGTCGGGGGCCCGCAATTCCAGGGTCGGGTGTTTGAGCGACGGGCGTACCGCCCACCAGATATAGCTTGCATCCGGCATCACGCCGGCCTGCACCAGCGCATCGATATAGGCATCGAACTCCGCCTTGGTCCTGAGCAACTCCGGAATGCCGGTGCGCGGCAACTCGTCATAGGCCGCGAGCCGGTACCCCAGCAGCCCGGTCGGCTGCGAGCGCCAGAACGGCGACGACGTGGAGAGCGCGATGAAGAGCGGCAGATGCGGCAGCATCCGCGTCATCACGTCGATACGGTCGTCGGGATCCGGCAATTCAACATGCACATGCATGCCGCACAGCATGTTGCGCCGTCCGATCATCTGCAGGTCGTCCATCACGCTGTCGTAGCGCTCGCCGTGCGATTGCCGGGACCGTTCCCATATCGCGGTCGGGTGCGTTCCGGCGGCCAGGATTGCGAGCCCATGATCGTTCGCGATCGTCCCAAGCCTGCGTCGGAGCAGGCGCAGATCCTCATGCGCAGCCGCCATGTCGGTCTGCGGCGCGGTCACGATCTCGATCTGTGACTGCAGGAACTCGCCGGTCACCCGTTCGCCGAGTGCCGCCTTGGCCGCGGCAAGGAAGCGCTCCGGCATTCTGCGCGTTACGGACCCTGTCTCGCTGTCGACAAGAAAATACTCTTCCTCGATGCCAAAGGAAAACGACATTCACGCCTCACATCCGGTCGTCCGACGCAGGCCGTCGCGGTCTGTACGGCCGTGCGCAGGACGCAAGCAAATTCAGCAAGGGTGATTTGGTTCCAGGCGGTCAGGGCGTCTAGTGCGACATGAAGGTCGGAACTGTCATGGATTGCAGGATTGAGCGCGTGGCCCCCCCGAGCACGAAATCGCGCAGCCGGGAATGACCGTACCCGCCCATCACGATCAGGTCCGCGTCGATATCCGCGGCATGCGAGAGAATGGCATTCGCAACATCGATATCGGGCGCCGGAAGCCGCGAAAGCTCGGTCCTGAGCTTGTAGCGCGCAAGGTGCTCGGCGATATCGGCACCGGTGACGTCATTCTCGTCGAACTTCCCGGTCACCACGGTCAGGACCTGCACGTTGTTGGCCCTGGCGATCAGCGGGAGGCTGTCACCGATGGCCCGCGCCGCGGCGCGGCTGCCGTCCCAGCACACCACCACGCGCTTCACGGAGAAACCGGCTTTCTGAATATAGGGTACGATGAGGACCGGACGTCCCGAATTGAACAACGCAGCCTCGATCATGTTCTGCGCGGTGACGTCGTCGTCGGATTCCGATTGCTTCAGAACCGCGAGGTCGTACGCCCGCGCCAGATTTGCGAAGGCTTCCGTGGCCACGGACAGGGAGCCCTCGGGTGTCAGCGAATGCGCCGAGATCTGCGACCGCTTTGCGGCAGCCTGGAATTGCGCCGCGGTGGATTTCGCCTGCGTCCGGTTTTGCTCGATGAGCGAGCGGAGAATGTCGGCGCCGCCAAGATCGGTAATGGCGGGGGGCCACGGCGGATCATAGGAGAAGGCGACGCCGGTTACATGCGCGTCGAAGGCTTCGGCAAGCGAGATGGCGTAGCGGCAGGCGGGGTCGTCCTCGGTCCCCGGCGTCAGGTTGACGACGATATCCTTGATCATGAAGCGCTCCGGATTGCAGCGTCGGGAGATTAGAATGCGGGGGGCGGGCATCAGCCTGGCACCGGCGCAGCATTCTGCGCCCTCGCGGCGGCGACCGCAATTGGATAAGCTGTATGCCGGATTTCCGGACGTGGGATTGACTCATGTCAGTGCGCATGCCTGACCCCGACCGCGCGGTTTTGCTGCGGCGCGAAGCCATCATCGCCGCCATGCAGGCGATCGTGCCGGGCGAAGGCGTGATCGCAGGCGAGCGCGAGATGCGGCCATTCGAGACCGATGGGCTTACGGCCTATCGGCAATTGCCGCTGGTCGTCGTTCTGCCGTCGACCACGCAGCAGGTATCCGACATCTTGCGTTATTGCCATGACAACAACGTCAAGGTGGTGCCGCGCGGCGCCGGCACCTCGCTCTCCGGCGGCGCGCTGCCGCTGGAAGACGGCGTCCTGCTCGGCATGTCGAAATTCAGCCGCATCCGCGAGATCGATTTCGACAATCGCGTGGTCGTGGCGGAGCCGGGTGTCACCAATCTCGGAATCTCGAACGCGGTTGGCCACAAAGGCTTCTATTACGCGCCCGACCCGTCCTCGCAGATTGCCTGCACGATCGGCGGCAATGTCGCGGAGAATTCCGGCGGCGTGCATTGTCTGAAATACGGGATGACCACGAACAACGTCCTCGGCGTCGAAATGGTGCTGATCTCAGGCGAGATCGTGCGGATCGGGGGCAAGCATCTCGATGCCGGTGGCTATGACCTGCTTGGCGTCATCAACGGCTCGGAGGGGCTTCTGGGCGTCGTCACCGAAATCACCGTGCGCATCCTGAAGAAACCTGAAACCGCGCGTGCGCTGCTGGTCGGATTCCCAAGCTCCGAGGATGCCGGTGCCTGTGTCGGACGCATCATCGGGGCCGGCATCATTCCCGGCGGCATGGAGATGATGGACCGCCCGGCGATCCATGCGGTCGAGCAGTTCGTGCAGGCCGGCTATCCGCTCGATGTCGAGGCGCTGCTGATCGTGGAGCTGGATGGCGGCCAGGCCGAGGTCGATCATCTCATCGAGAGAGTCGATGCAATCGCCAGGAGCTGCAATGCCAGCACCTGCCGGGTTTCGCAGAACGAGGACGAGCGCCTGCTGTTCTGGGCCGGGCGCAAGGCGGCATTCCCCGCCGTCGGGCGCATCTCGCCCGATTATCTCTGCATGGACGGCACCATCCCGCGCGCGGCCCTGCCGCTTGTGCTGGCGCGCATGCGGCAGATGAGCGAGCAATACGGCCTGCGGGTGGCCAATGTGTTTCACGCCGGCGACGGAAATCTGCATCCGCTGATCCTCTATGACGCGAATGTGCCGGAAGAACTGGACAAGGCGGAAGCGTTCGGCTCCGACATCCTGCGGCTATGCGTCGAGGTGGGTGGTGTCCTCACCGGCGAGCACGGCGTCGGCATCGAGAAGCGCGATCTGATGCCGGCAATGTTTTCGGAGATCGACCTCAACCAGCAGCAGCGCCTGAAATGCGCCTTCGACGCGCAGGGGCTGCTCAATCCCGGCAAGGTTTTCCCCACCTTGCATCGCTGTGCGGAGCTCGGGCGGATGCATGTGAGGGCCGGGAAGGTCGCGTTTCCCGATATTCCGAGGTTTTGAGGCGTCCGGAGTCATCACCATGATGCGGCTGCCGGCAACCCCGCTCGCATGCGAAAGCCGCGATCCGAATGTCCCGGTTCAGCACATTCTCGATACATTCAATGCGATGTTTCCGGATCGTTCGGATCTTGTGCGGCGCACAGGATGGCAACGCGGACATATCGACACGATTGATTTCTACGACGGTTCCACTGCGCGATACAGTTTTTCCTCGCGGGACCAATTGCTCGACGTCGTACCCGCCGCGCATTTCACCGGTCCGCGGTTTCTGCCGTCCGGACATTACGAGCTTGCCGAAGGCTGTCCGTTGCTTGCCCTGCGCCGGATCTGAGCGCGGTCGCCACGCTGGTGCTCCACGGGGTCCGGGATAAGGCTTCCGATTGCCCTTGCCTTCGCCGCAAAGTGCGCAGACCATAGGCCTTCCGGCGTCTGACTGTGGCCGGAATGACCGGCCCTTCGGGTCAGGCGCCCAAACCGGGCGTGATGCCGAAGACATGCAACGCGGTTCTCGGAATGCATCGCGCCCTTCCGGCAAAGGGAGGCGTCGATGACGGAAGCGAATGCCAACGGCACCAGAACCAACGGCAATAGGCCGAAGGGTCCCCGGTGCATTGCATTGGTGGGCCCCTTCCAGAGTGGGAAGACCACGCTGCTCGAGGCGATTCTGGCGCGCACCGGCGCGATCCAGCGCCAGGGCAGCGTCGAGGCCGGCACGACGGTCGGCGACAATTCGAAGGAAGCGCGCCATCACGCCATGAGCGTGGAATTGTCGGTCGCGACCACGACCTTCATGGACGAAAGCTTTACCTTCATCGATTGCCCCGGTTCGATCGAATTCATCCACGACATGCGCGCCGCCTTGCCCGCGGTCGATGCCGCGGTCGTGGTCTGCGAGGCGGACGAGAAGAAGGTGCCGCAATTGCAGCTCGTGCTGCGCGAACTGGAAGATCAGAACATTCCGCATTTCCTGTTCCTGAACAAGATCGACAAGGCCGACAAGCGGCTGCGCGAAACATTGCAGATATTGCAGCCGGCATCGCGCATCCCGCTTCTGCTGCGGCAGATACCGATCTGGAAGAACGACATCATCACCGGATTCGTCGATCTCGCGCTGGAGCGGGCGCATGTCTACAAGGAGCACACGGCATCCGAAGTGATCGAGCTTTCGGGCGAAGATCTTGAGCGCGAGAAGACGGCGCGCTTCACCATGCTGGAGACGCTCGCCGATCACGACGACGAATTGATGGAGCAATTGCTGGAGGACATTCCGCCGCCGCGCGACAAGGTGTTCGACGATCTCGCCAAGGAATTGCGCGAGGGGCAGGTCTGCCCGGTTCTGATCGGCGTCGCTACCCGCACCAACGGCGTGCTGCGGCTGCTGAAGGCGCTGCGGCATGAGGCGCCGGATGTGGAGACGACGGCGAAGCGGCTCGGCGTGAAGGCCGGCGGAAACGAGGTGGCAGCCTACGCGCTGAAGTCGATCAACACATCCCATGGCGGCAAGATGACGGTTGCGCGCGTGCTGGCCGGTCAGGTCGGGGATGGTGTAACGCTCAACTCGCAGGATCGCGACGCCGGACGCGTCTCGGGCGTGTTCAAGATGATGGGCCAGGCCTTCGAGAAGCGCGGGGCGGCTCAAACCGGCGAAACCGTAGCCTTCGGCAAGCTCGACAATGCCAGAACCGGCGACACGCTGGCCTCCGGCAAGGACAATCCGAAACGCCTCGTCGAGGTCGTGCCGTATCCTGCGGTGCTCGCCATCTCGATTGCGGCGAGAGAGCGCAAGGACGACGTCAAGCTCGGGCAGGCGCTGAACAAGCTGGTGGAGGAAGACCCCTCAATTTCCGTCGTGCACAACGCCGACACCCATGAAGTGA
>NZ_JBFWPA010000047.1:0-51542 GCF_050250235.1 Pseudorhodoplanes sp. | reverse complement strand
GCGCCCCACTTCTCCACGACCTGGCGGCACAGGTCGTCGCATTGCGCGTAGGCGGCACCCTTGCCGAGGATGATCAGCGGCTTCTTCGCCGATTTGAGCACATCGAGCGCGCGGTTGACCGCGTCGGGCGCGGGAATCTGGGCCGGCGCCGCATCGATCACCTTGACCAGCGACTTGCGCCCCTTCTCTGCATCCATCACCTGGCCGAACAGCTTGGCCGGCAGATCGAGATAGACGCCACCGGGACGGCCCGACACCGCCGAGCGGATCGCGCGCGCAAGCCCGATGCCGATGTCCTCGGCATGCAGAATGCGGTACGCGGCCTTGCAAAGCGGCTTGGCGATGGCGAGCTGGTCCATCTCCTCATAATCGCCCTGCTGCAGGTCGACGATCTCGCGCTCGGAGGAGCCCGAGATCAGGATCATCGGGAAACAGTTGGTGGTTGCGTGCGCCAGCGCGGTCAGGCCGTTGAGAAAGCCCGGTGCCGACACCGTGAGGCAGACACCCGGCTTCTTGGTCAGGAAGCCCGCGATCGAAGCGGCATAGCCGGCATTCTGCTCGTGGCGGAACGACAGCACGCGGATTCCCGCGGCCTGAGCCATGCGGCCGAAATCCGTGATCGGAATGCCGGGCACGCCGTAGATCGTATCGAGGCCGTTGAGCTTCAACGCGTCGATGATGAGATTGAAGCCGTCCGTCAGTTCCTGTTCGGATTCCGGCTTTTTGGCGACCGCGGCTTCGGCCATGACTAAACTCCCCTCGAAGACTTAATCCAGATAATCGGCATATTGCGCGACATGCTCGGCAAGGCCGAGCGCGTGGTCGCGCACCAGCGCTTCGGCGCGCGCGGTGTCGCGTGCTTCCAGCGCCTCGATGATGTTCATGTGATCGCGGATCGAACGGTCGACGCGGTCGCGCTCGACAATGGTCTTGCGCCGGATCATTCGCATGTGGGTAAACAGATTCTCGGCAAGATCGATCAGCACCGAATTGCCGCTCATGCGAATGATGGTCTGGTGGAACTCGATATTCACCTCGGAATATTCGTCAAGATGCGCGCGCAGCTCGCCGTCGACGAAGGTCGCGAACATGTCGCGCAATGTCGTAACATCGGCGTTCGCGTTCTGCGTGATCAGCCGTGCCGCCATCCCCTCCAGAGCCGCCCAGGCTGTGATCAGCTCGATCACTTCCTTCCTGGTCTTGCGCACGACATAGACACCGCGCCGCGGCACCGAACGCACGAAGCCCTCGCGCTCGAGCTGCGCCATCGCCTCGCGCACGGGGGTGCGGCTGATGCCGAAATCCTGCGCGAGCTGGCGCTCGTCGAGCCGGATGTCGCTGCGGCTGCGGTAGATGTCCATCGACACGATGACGTTCTTCAGCGCCGCATAGGCCTTGTTCTTGAAGCTGAACGAGGTGTCGATCGGCTCGATTGCAAGCCGATGGGCTTCGCCCTCCGCCCGCGGGCGGATCGCCGAAGTCCCGGAAAGCTTCGTCGTGTCCGAATTCATCCCTGCACCGTGCACCGGGCTCTGGAATACAATATTCCACAGCCCGGTTCAATGGGTTCGCAAACCCTGCGTCCGGGGTCGCCCCGGGCGCATGATCTCTCGGCCACTCAGGCCGTCTTGGTCCGCAGCAGCCGCGTGTAGCCTTCCTGGATCGCCGACCAGAACAGCGCGACGAGGCCAAGAATCATGATGCTCGAAACCAGCGCGTTGGAGAAGAAGACGCCAAGGTTTCCCTGCGAGGAGAGCAGCGATTGCCGGAAGGACTCTTCCGCCATCTTGCCGAGCACCAGCGCAAGTACCAGCGGCGCCAGCGGGTAGTTGCATTTCTTCATCACATATCCAAGGACACCGAAGACCATCATCATGATGACGTCGAAGACGTTGTTGTTCACGGTGTAGGCGCCGATCGCGCACAGCACCAGAATCACCGGCGCGATGATGCTGAACGGGATGCGCAGGATTGCAGCCAGCACCGGCACGCAAGTCAGCACGATGATGAGGCCGATCAGATTGCCGAGATACATCGAGGCGATCAGGCCCCAGACGAATTCCTTCTGCTCCACGAACAGCATCGGTCCGGGCTGCAGACCCCAGATCAGCAGGCCGCCGAGCAACACGGCTGCGGTCGGCGAACCCGGCACGCCGAGCGACAGCATCGGCAGCAGCGCCGCGGTGCCGGCGGCATGTGCCGCGGTTTCGGGCGCGACGACGCCTTCCACTTCGCCCTTGCCGAAATTGCGCCCGTTCTTGGAGACGCGCTTGGCGATTCCGTAACTCATGAATGAAGCCGGAGTCGCGCCCGCCGGGGTGATGCCCATCCAGCATCCGATGACGCAGGAGCGGATCGACGTCGCCCAGTATTTCGGTAGCTGGGCCCAGGTCCGAAGCACGACCCGCAGATCGATCTTCGCCTTGCCGCCGCGGAAGTTCAGGCCTTCTTCCATCGTCAGCAGGATTTCACCGATACCGAACAGGCCAATCACCGCGATGAGAAAGTCGAATCCGTTGAGAAGTTCGGTGAATCCGAAGGTGAGGCGCAACTGCCCGGTGATGGCATCAAGGCCGACCGCGGCGAGCGCAAAGCCGATCATCATGGAGGCGATGGTCTTGAACGGCGGCTCCTTGCTCAAGCCCACGAAACTGCAGAACGCCAGGAAATAGACCGCGAACTTCTCCGCCGGCCCGAATTGCAGCGCGAAACTCGCCACGAGCGGCGCCACCAGCGTGATCATGATGACAGCGAACAGCGCGCCGATGAAGGATGAGGTGAAGGCCGCAGTCAAAGCCTCACCGGCCCTGCCCTGCTGCGCCATCGGGTGGCCATCGAACGTGGTTGCGACCGACCATGGCTCGCCCGGTATGTTGAACAGGATCGACGTGATCGCGCCGCCGAACAATGCGCCCCAGTAGATACAGGTCAGCATGATGATCGCCGAGGTCGGCGACATACTGAAGGTCAGCGGCAGCAGAATGGCGACGCCGTTGGCGCCACCCAGTCCGGGCAGCACCCCGATGAGGATGCCCAGCACGATGCCGATCACCATCACCATGATGTTGAAGGGCTGCAGCGTTACCGCGAAGCCGTGAAACAGATTTCCGAGTTCTTCCATCGTCGTTGCCCCGAACTAACCCCTGTAAGACGGCATGCGCACGGTCAGAGATTGAGCCATTGCTCAATCGGGCCCTTGGGCAGCGCGACCAGGAACCACTTCTCAAAGACGAAATAGACAACCAGCGGCACGCCGATCCCGACCGCTGCCACGGTGGTCCAGCCATATTTGCCGAGCCATCGCATGAACCAGGCGATGAAGATCGCGGAAGAGACATAGATGCCGATATATCCGACGGCGAACGCGTAGATCGTGGCCGGGATGACGACGCTCAGCACCTGCCGGAGCTGGCTCCATTCGGCGAAAATCCCGCCCGGTGCATCCGGCCGCACTGCGTTCCAGAGGTTGACCGCGCCCGAAATCACGATCGAAATCCCGATATAGAATGGGAAGAAACCGGCCTTCGGTCCTTCTGCGCCCCAGCCGATCCCGGCGCTGACGCTGCCGGCGATGGCGATCAGTCCGAACACGATGACCAGCAGCGCGACGCCGGTTTCTACCGACTTGTGCGATGGCCCGGTACTGCGCGACTCTTGTGTATTCATAATAACCTCGGACGGGTCAAAAAAAGGGCCGGCGGTCCTGACGACCGCCGGCCTTGATGTTGATTACTGCGCGAGGAAGCCAGCGTCCTTCATCAACGCTCGGTGCCGGTCTTCTTCCTTGGCGACCCACTTGGCATATTCGTCGCCGGTCATGAAGGTCGTGTTGAAGGCACCGTTCTTCATCAGATCCTTCCATTCCGGAGTCTCGCGCACCTTCTTGAACAGCTCGACGTAATAGTCGACCTGCTCCTTGGTGGCCTTGGGCGTCATGAAGATGCCGCGCAGCATCAGATATTCCATGTCGAGGCCCTGCGACTTGCAGGTCGGGATGTCACTCCATGCCATGTCGGGCGTGACCTTGTCCTTGTAGGCGAGCGGCTGGCCGTCGAACACGCAGAGCGGACGCAGCTTGCCGCCGCGCCATTGCGCGACCGCCTCGATCGGATTGTTCACCGTCGAATCGACGTGATTGCCGACGAGTTGCACCGCCACCTCGCCGCCGCCCTTGAACGGGATGTAGGTCAACTGCGCGCCGGTCGCCTTCTCGATCGCAACGGTGATGATCTGGTCTTCCTGCTTGGAGCCGGTGCCGCCCATTTTCATCGACTTGGCGGGCGCCTTCTTCAGCGCCTCGACATAGTCCTTCACGTTCTTGTAGGGCTTGTCGGCATTCACCCACAGCACGAATTCGTCGAGCGCCAGCATGGCGACCGGCGTGAGGTCCTTCCAACTGAAGGGAAGGTTGTTTGCGAGCGGCGTGGTGAACAGGTTCGACAGGGTGATGATGATCTTGTGCGGGTTGCCGGCCGAGGACTTCACATCGAGGAAGCCGTCAGCGCCGGCACCGCCGGCCTTGTTGATGACGACCATCGGCTGCTTCATCAATTTGTGCTTGGTCACGATCCCCTGGATCGCGCGCGCCATCTGATCGGCGCCACCGCCGGTGCCGGCCGGAATGATGAATTCCACGGGCCGGGTCGGCTCCCACGCCGCGTGGGCCGGGAGTGCGAGACTGCCCGCTCCGACAACCGCGAACGCACCAAGTGCAAAATGCGCCTTCGAATATCTCATCTGCGTCTCTCCCATCGATTGATCGCGCCAGTCTTACAGCCGGCTATAACAGCGTTGCCACAAGTTGGTTGGACCTGCATGCGACAAATTCGCATCGGCCAACCGGTCCGTAGAGTTGCAGGGTAGGCATATCGAACCGCGTTTGAAAAGCTAATTATTCATAATAACGTCGACGGTACGACAGATTTCTTGCTTCATGCGCAGCGCAAGCCTTCGTAATGCGGCGCAATAATTCACGCCGCGATGCACAAGGCCGATGCAGCCGGCCCGTCTCACCCGAGCGGAGGTCAGTCGGCGATGAATGGCGTGAGTGCCTTGCCGTAACTCTCCGGCGGCTGCGAGCCCCAGCGATCGAGGACATTGCTCGAGGAATTGAATTCCCAATTGCCCGGCTCGTAGAGATCGTCATTGTCGATGCGTTCGAGCCCGAACGACACCTCCACGACGCAGCCATTCGGATCGAGATAATACGAAAACAGATTGTTGCCCGGACCGTGCCGGCCGATGCCCCAGAGCAGGCTGCGACCCTTGGCGACCAGCGAGTCGGCAACGGCAGCAAGATCGGTGATGCCGTGCGCATCGAAGGCGTAATGGTGCAGCCCGTTGCCGGGTCCGCAGGCGAATGTGTGATGATAGCCGTCCGCGCAGCGATACCAGGCGCGCTCGTATTGAGTCGTGCGATCCGAGAGTTTCATTCCAAGCATGCGCGTGACGAGATCGTGGAAGCCTTGCGGATCGGTTGCGCGCAGATTGACGTGCTCGAGCCGGCGCACGCGCTTGCCATTGATCGAAGACGGCGCGATGTCTTCGCGCGCGATCGGGGTGTGAACCTCGAAGATCGGACCGTAGGGCGTGGCAAACCGAACCGCCCGGCTGACCTTCGGCAACAGCGGCGTGTCGGCGAGAATCGCCAGCCCCTCGGATTTGGCGCGCCGATACACCTCATCGACCGAGGCTTCGTCCATTGCCTCCAGACCGACGGCGCGGATCCCGCGGCGATCGTCCCGCAGATAGGCGACATCGCAGAACCGCGCGTTCGACGACACGAAAGCCGCATCGGAATCGACATGGGAGACCCGCACGCCGGTCATGTCGGCAAGATCGCGCGCCGAGCCGACCGGGTCCGGAGTCGCGATCACGACAGAGCCCATCTGTCGGATGAGATGCGTCATGCGGGCCTCACGCGTTAGGTTCGCGTGATCATGCCATCCGCATCAAATACATCCAAGACTTGCCTGCCATACAAGGCTTGCCTGTCATACAAGGCTTGCCTGCCATACAAGGCTTGCCTGCATCCGCGCGCCCCTATTGCGAGGATGTCGATTGCTGCGCGGCATCCGTCGGCAAAGCGGGCTTGGCCTGAATTTCGGCGGGTGGAGCCGGCGGGGCCGTCTCTGCAGGCGTGGCAACTGCCTCGGCCTGCACGGGCGCGGCAGGCATCACCAGAGGTGCTGAGGGCGAAGGTGTTGCAGGGGTAGTGGCCGTCGTGGACGGCGCTGCCCTCTCGGCCGCCGCCGGCGCGGCCGGCACCGCAGCTTCCACCGGCTGCGGCTTCACCACCGGGCTCTCCGAGATGGCCGGACGCAACTGCTTCCGGGTGCCGATATCCTTGCGGACCGCCAGCAGAACATTGGATTCGTTGGTCCGCCAGCGATAGCCCATGCCCCAGTCGAGCGGCTTCACCGACCCGCGACGATAGATGTCGGCGAGCTGGTTCTGGAAGCGCCCGGGGAAAATCGCGATCGGCCCGAGATAGCGGCCAAACGGATGCAAGGTCCACTGGTCCGGCTTGAAATAGACCACCGGTATCCCGGAATCGTCCTGCACGACATATTCGGCATTGTTGATGACGAAGTCGCGCACCTGAGAGAAGTTGCCGCTATGCGGCAGATAGGACGCCGCCTTGAACAGCGCGTCACCCCTTCCGAAACTTTCGACGAATTTCAGAAAGCCGGAATTCTTCACGCCGGAATCCGAAACATCGGTGGAAAAATAATACAGCGTCTGCTTCGCCTTTCCGGCGCCGCCATGGAAGGTGATCTTCACGCCCTGGACGCCGCGCTGCGGCGCGCTGCGGTCGACAGGAGCGACCGTGCCGTCCGGGCTGAGAGTCACGAGCGTGATGTCATCGATCGTCTTCTCGGCGCGGGCGATATACACCATCAGGATCGGCAGCGTCCCCGACAGCGCGGTCTCGCGCAGCTGATGCTTCATGTTCTTGGTGATGAAGAAGCTGAGCGAGATCGACGACGCCATCGACGAGCGCAGGTTTCCGAGCGCGCGGCGCGAATATTCGTTGATCACCGGAATCCGGCCGACCGGCTCAAGCCCGCTCAGGATGTAGGTCGATGCCTCCGGATAGAAGGCATCCGCATAGAGAAAGTCCGGACCGCTGAACATATAGAATATCGGCGCGCCGGCGCGGTCCTTGATATGGGCCCTGGACCAGGCGCGGATCTTCGACAGACGCTGGGATTCGAGCTGACGCCAGGACTTGTTGAACGACGCGGCATGACCCTGCCAGACGGGATCCCGGGCCACCTGCTCCAGGCTGTTATTCTGCACCGGCAGACCGGCCAGGAAACGGGCGGTGTCGTTGAAGCTTGCCTGTTCCGCAAAGGGCGCGGGGACCAGCGCCTGGGCCGGCAGTGGGGCCGGGGGCGGCGCTTCGCGCGCCGGTGCCTGCCGGGCCTTGCGTGAAGGAGGATCGCCGAAAAAGAAAAACTGGGCATGGCCCGCGGGCGTCATGGCCGCAAGCAACGCGGCCGCCAGGACCGGGGTCAGGAAGCGGGGAAAGTGCAACATTTGGATTGGATGCCTGTGATCGGGAACGCCGCAAGAACCATGGAAGCGTTAACACACGGACACCGCGGCGAGTCTATCATTGCAAGCCCGTGACCATGTTCCGGTCGCGATTCGGTCCTAGGGGGGTGCCCGGTTTGTTTCGATTCGTCCAGCGTTGGCGGGTCCTCAACTGATCAAGTGTTCGTACCCGGTGCGAGCCCGGTTCGGAAAGCCTCGCAGCCGTACCTGAGAGCCAGGTGCCTAGAACCATGGGCCTGAACGTATTGACAGGTGTCGCCGCTGCAATCCTAGCGATTGCGTGCATATTGCCGACCGATCACGGCATCATCGCGACGGCGAAGGCCACCGGTGCCGAAAATCTAGCCATTCCTTTGCCGCGACCGCGTCCGGTCATCCGCGTTCCGCGACCGCGGCTCGGCAGTTTTCCGGGCCAGACCCGATTGATGGAATTCGAATCCGCCCCGTTCCCTTATGACGGCAAGCACCCCGTCACCGGCCAGCCGTTCTTCAACGTCTTCTACGACGGACGTTTCGGCCGGCGGGGCGCCCGCGGCCAAGTCTATTGGGAAAACGACACCTATACCGATCCGCGTGTGCTGCTGCATATTCCGAAGGGCTTCGATATCCGCAAGCCTGCTGTGATCGTCGTGTTCTTCCATGGACACGGCGCCAGAATCGACCGGGACGTGCGCGACCGCCAGCAGGTCGCGGCACAGATCACGCGCTCCGACGCCAATGCAGTCCTCGTGGCACCGCAATTCGCGGTCGATGCCGCAGACTCGTCGCCCGGCGCGTTCTGGGAACCCGGCTTTTTCGATGAATTCCTGAGCGAGGCTTCCGAGCAATTCGCGCTCATGCTTGGCCAGCCGAAGATGGTCCGCACCTTCTTCCGGATGCCGATTGTCTTCGTCAGCTATAGCGGCGGATTCGTGCCGACCGCCTGGGCATTGCGGCTCGGCCACATCAAGGACCGCCTGCGCGGCATCGTGCTGATGGACTCGCTTTACGGAGAGCTAGAGCATTTCGAGAAATGGATTTTGTCCAATCGTCGCGGCTTTTTCATCAGCGGCTATCTGGGCTCGACCCGCGCGCGCAATCTGGAACTGAAAAAGGACCTCACGGACAAGGGAATTCCAATCAGCGGATCGCTGGAAGGCGAAATAAAGCCCGGCAGTGTGGTCTTCATCGCCGGACATGCGGAGGATTCGCATCGCGACTATGTCACCCAGGCCTGGACCGCCGACCCGATCGCCGACATCCTGAACCGGCTGCCGGCATTTCATCAGTAGAACGCTGGAGCGAAAGGAATAGCGGCGCGAAGACAACAGGGCGGCCCCGGCTAAACGCCGGGCTTTGCTGCTGCCTTGCCGCTCTCGGCGCCCTTGATGAATATGTCCGCAAGGTCCTTCGCGATGAGCTGGATCGCCTCGTCGGAGCGAACGTGCCACCAGACCGCGACGGAATTGCACAGCGCCAGCAGCGCGAGCGTCGCACGGACCGGATTGAGATCGGCGCGCAATGCGCCGGCGCGAATGCCTTGACGGATGATCGATTCGACATTGCTTTCGTAGGTTCTGATTTGCTGGCCGATCCGGTGGCGAGCCTGGTCGCCCAGATCTTTCCGGTTCTCCTGAAAAACCTTGAAGAAGTTGGGCCTCAGCTCCAGCGTGATCAGATGCATGAAGATCAGTTTTCTGAGTTTGGTCGTCACCGGCTGCCGACTCTTGCGGATCGCCTGCGAGAACCGCACGTAGCCGTCGATTGCGATCTCGCAGATCTGCTCAAGCGCCTGCTCCTTCGATTTGAGATAATAATACAGGCTCGCCTGATGGATACCGAGCTCCTCGGCAATATGCGTTGTCGTCGCGGCTTGATAGCCCTTGGCCGAAAACAGCTTCGCCGCCGCGTTCAGGACCTCGAGATAGCGTGCGCGATATTTCTTCTCGGGTGCACGGCCGCGAACCGCTTCACCGTTGATGAGCTGCAATATCTCTTCGCCGGTTTTCGCCGAAAGCCGCCTTCGGTTCGTCCCCGCCGGCTTCCGCTTTCGTCCCGGTGTCTGTATCCCTGAGCGGACTGCCATCGCCGAAATCGAAATGTCCTGTGTCGTGCCCTCCCTGCGGAGGGCAACGCCGAAATCGCATTAGCGTTGCTGCAGCATCTCGAGAAGGGCCTTGCGCATGATCTTGTTGGTGGCGTTGCGCGGGATCGCCTGCAGAAAATGATATTGGCGGGGGCGCTTGAAATCCGCGAGCTTGCTGCCCCGCAGATACGCCTCCAGGTCGTCGATTCCGGTCGTGTTCCTGACCACGACGCAGGCGGTGACCATCTGTCCCCATCTGTCATTCGGCACGCCAATGACCGCGCAATCCGCCACCTCCGGATGCGCCAGAAGCACCTCTTCGACCTCGTTCGGATGGATGTTTTCGCCACCCGATATGATCGTCTCGTCGACCCGGCCGCGGATTTCGATCTGTCCGTCCGGCCTGACCAATGCCGCATCGCTGGTGCGGTACCATCCGCCGTTCAGCTTATCCATCGTTACGTCGGGCCGGCCGAGATATTCCGTGAAGATCGCGTCGCTCCGCGCAGACACGATCAGTTCCCCCTCTTCGCCGGGTGCAACCCTGTCATCGACGGAGCCGCCCACCCGGATTACCCGGACTTCAGAATAGAAACCCGGAACGAACGTGGTGCCGGTCGTCGGATGGACCATGAAGAGCGAATTCATCGCCTCGGTCGTTCCGTAGATGTTGACCAGCCGCCCGGAGATCAGTTCCCGGACCCTTGCCAGCACCCGGTCAGGCATCAGCGAGCCCGCGAACACCACGATCTCCAGCGACGACAGGTCGGCCCTGGTCGCGCCCGCGCTGATCAGGGCATCGAGGTGGGTGGGCGTGACGAAGATGCTGGTCAGCTTTTCCTGCCTGATCGTGCCAATGACGTTTGGCGGGACGAAATCCCGCATCAGGTACAATGTGCCATTGAGTGCCAGCGACTTCAGAAAAACCGCGAAGAAGCCGATGACGTGATAAAGCGGCATCAATCCGCACACGCGGTTATGCGGTCCGCAGGTGTGGCCGCATTGCGTGCACATGAACAGCATGCGCGATTCGGCGGCGCGTTGCGGGATGACGGCGCCCTTGGGCAAACCGGTGGTGCCGGAGGTGTAGAAAATGAATGCCGAGTCTTCGGGCTGGGCGTTCTGTGCCGATGCCGGAGCCGTGGCTTTGACGAGGTCCGAAAAGGAGATGTCGCCGTCGCGCGCGTCTGCGGTTCGGACGATGATAAAATCGCCGCCGAATTGCTCTCGCAATGCATCCTGCAACGCGCGATCGCCCTCAATCACGGCGGCAGCGATCTCGCCTTGTCCGATGAGGGCCGCGATTTCCGAGGGTTTCAGTCGCGGGTTCATCAGCGCCGGCACAAGTCCCGCCCTGTGAAGCGCCAGAATCACGACGCCCGCATCGATGGAATTGGCGAGCACGACGGCCACCCGCTGCCCGGGACGCAGTCCGAGAGACAGAAAGCCGGCCGCCGCTCCTTCGACCCGCCGGATCAGATCGTCGAAACGGATCGACTTCCCGGACGCCACCTCCACGATGGCAATCTGCGCCGGCGTGCGCTGTGCCGCCCGGCGCACCAGTTCAAACGCCGTCTGCATGGGATCACTCCGGGAAGTCTACCTGCGGTTTGTCCGCCTTGTTGCCCTGCAGAAAGCTCAGCAAGGCCGGGCGGAAATGCGGATGCTGCACGGATGAAAGAACATTCTGTATTTCGTATTCGGTGCATTCCTCGATCGGTTGCGTCCAGCCTGCATGGAAGCGATTCTTCGCCATGACCTGCAGATGCGTGGGCGCCTGCGCCAGCGACTTCGCAATATCGAAAGCCTTGTCCTTCAACGACGCCGCCGGATAGACTCGGTTGACCACGCCCCAGTCGCGCGCTTCCTCGGCGTACAATGTGCGGTTGGTCAGCATCAGCTCCATCGCCCGCCGCATCCCCACAATTCTCGCAAGACTGTAGCTGGTCGCCGTATCGTTCGCGATGCCGATCGTATGCCAGGCGCACACGAAACGCGCGTCATCGGCGCAAACGGCCATGTCGCTTGCCAGGGTGATGCCGAAGCCACCCCCTGCCGCCACGCCGTTCACGGCGGCCAGTACCGGAAGCCTCACGCGGACGATCTTGTGCAAAAGCTGGTGCCACCACAGCGCGGCCACCCGGAAATGCTCCCGAACTCCCACTTCCTCGCTATCGAGCGGAATTTCCTTCAGGTGAAAGCCCGAACAGAATGCCTTGTCGCCAGCGCCCGTAATCATCACGGCGCCGACTTCGGGATCTTCCTCGGCGTTGTTCAGCGCGTCGAGCATTTCGCGCATTGCGGTCAGGCTCATGGCGTTGCGCGTCTTCGGCAAATTGAGCGTCAGGACCGCGACCTTGTCGACGATCTCGCAGGTGATGTCCTTGTACATCGCGAACCCCTTCTTGAAAGCGCGGCATCGGGCGGAAAACGTGCTACCAGAAATTCCATAGGTCAATAGAAAATTACATAAATCCATGGAATGAAGGCAACGCGGCGGACGAACGAGGGCCGCTTCGCCTCGCTGCGCAGCGAAGCGGCCCTGCCGGTCAAGCCGCCTTGCGGATGCGGCAAATCAGGCGATCACCAGCCTCTGGATACCTTGTGGAGCTTGGGATTTGACTTTCGCTACGCGGGCCGGCGGTCCGCGTGGCTAGCGAATGTCTTCAACTAGCTGTCGGCGGATTTCGAAGCGAGAAAGGCAGTCCGCCGCTGCGTGATCGGCGCACGCGCCTGCTCGCGCAACTGCGAGAGTTCCGCATTGTCGCGCTCGGCCAGACGGAAGGCCTGATCCTTCCCGGAAAGATAGGGTGCGGGCCATGCCTGCCCGTCCCACCCGTAGTCGGCGGATGCCGCCAGCGTGAAATTCGGATTGGTCAGATGCGGACGGGCCAGCGCCACAAGGTCGGCGCGGCCGGCGGCGACGATGGTGTTCACCTGATCCGCGGTGGTGATGTTGCCGACCGCGATGGTCGGCATGCCGACCTCGCTGCGGATCGCGTCCGAGAACGGCGTCTGGAACATGCGGCCGTAGACCGGTCGCGCCTCGCTGGTCGTTTGCCCTGCAGACACATCGATGATGTCCAGCCCATGCGCCTTGAGCATCTTCGCGATCTCGATCGCATCATCGATATCGAGCCCGCGGCCCGGCACCCAGTCGGTCGCGGAGATGCGCACCGACATCGGCTTGTCTGCGGGCCAGGCCGCGCGCACCGCGTCGAACACTTCGAGCGGATAGCGCATGCGGTTCTCGAGGCTGCCGCCATATTCGTCACCGCGCTGGTTGGTCAGCGGCGAGATGAAGCTCGACAGCAGATAGCCGTGCGCCATGTGCAGTTCGAGCATGTCGAAGCCGGCGATGTGTGCGTTGCGCGCGGCATCGACGAAGGATTGCCGAACCGCGTTCATGCCGGCACGATCGATCTCGGTCGGCAGGTGGCCGTCCGCGCGATATCTCACCGGCGAGGCCGACACCACCGGCCAGTTGCCGTCGATCAGCGGCTGGTCCATTCCCTCCCAGCCGAGCCGGGTCGAGCCCTTGCGGCCGGCATGTCCGATCTGCAGGGCGAATTTCGCCTGGCTGTTGGCATGCACGAAGTTGCAGATGCGAGTCCAGGCCTTCACCTGCTCCGGCGAATAGATGCCGGGACAGCCCGGCGTGATGCGCGCATCCTCGCTCACCGATGTCATCTCGGCAAACACCAGACCGGCGCCGCCCTGGGCGAGCTTGCCGAGATGCACGAGATGGAAATCGCCGGGGATATTGCCGGGTTCCGCCGAATACATGTTCATCGGCGACACCACCACGCGGTTCTGCACCGTGATTGCGCCGATGCGGAACGGGGTGAACATCGGCGGCGGCGGATTGTTGGCCGGCACGTCGAAGCCGAGGTCGCGTTCGACCTTGCCGGCCCACCAGCGGTCGACCTCGGCACCGAAGGCGGGATCGCGCCGCTTCAGATTGTCATAGGTGATCTGCTTGGAGCGCGACAGGAGCGAGAACGCGAGTTGCATCGGCTCGAGCTTCCAGAAGCGCCGCGGCGTCTCGAACCAGACCAGACTCACGTCCGCCGCGTGCTGGGTCTTCTCGACCTCTTCACGGCGGGTGGTCTCGTAATGCTTCAATGCCTCCGGCACGCTCCCTTTCACCGAAAACGAATGGGCGAGCGCGATCGAATCCTCCATCGCGAGCTTGGTGCCGGACCCGATCGAGTAATGCGCGGTGTGCAGCGCGTCCCCGATCAGGACGATGTTGTCCTTGTACCACCGCTCGTTCTTGATCATCGGAAAGTTGCGCCAGATCGAGCGATTGGTCAGCACCGGATGCCCGTCGAGCAGATCGGCGAAGGTGCGTTCCAGGTAAGCGGCCGTTTGCGCTTCATCCGCCTTGTCGAGGCCGGCGCGCAGCCACGTCTCCTCGTCGCATTCCGGCACCAGCGTGCTCATGCCGGGCTTGTATTGATAGGCCCCGAGAATCCAGATGCCGTGCTCGTTCTCGCGAAAGTCGAACGTGAAGGCGGGAAACGATCTGCTGGTGCCGCACCAGGAGAACTTGTTCTTGCGCCAGTCCAGGCTCGGCTTGAAGTGATCGGCATGACGAGCGCGAATGCCGCTGTTGATGCCGTCGGCCGCGACGATGAGATCGCTGTCCGGGAGCGCGTCGACATTCACCTCGGTCTCGAAGTTTAGCTCGACCGCAAGATCACGCGCGCGATCCTGCAGCAGCATCAGCAGAGTCTTGCGCTCCAGCCCGCAGAAGCCGTGGCCGTCGGAGCGGATGGTGCGGCCGCGGACATGGATGTCGATCTCGCCCCAATAGACGAAGTGGCGGGCGATCGCCGCGAAAGTCTCAGGATCCGCATTCTGGATGTTGTCCAGCGTCTCGTCGGAGAACACCACGCCGAAGCCGAAAGTGTCGTCCGGCCGGTTGCGCTCATAGACCGTGATGGCGTGGCGCGGATCGGCCTTCTTCATCAGGATCGCGAAATAGAGTCCGCCCGGTCCGCCGCCGACCACGGAAATCTTGAGCGGTTGGGTCATGCTTTTCTCCCCTCCCCCCGCGAGCGAAGCGAGTGGTGGGGAGGGTGGGGGGCATATCAACAAACCGCCCCCACCCCGATCTCCTTCGCTTCGCTCAGTCGATCGACCCTCCCCACCGCTTCGCGGGGGGAGGGAAAAGAAAACTCAAACATCTTCCTCGTCCGCTGTCATGGCCCGCAAGCGCCGGCGGCGCCAATCCCTGCATTCGCGGGCTAGGATGTGCAGAAGCGGGATAGCGCCCGGCCGGGAACCGGTTGAAACTGGTACGCTGGGCCATTCATCCGGGGAACCCCATGCCAGCGCCGCTTCCGTTGCCATTGCCCAAGTCCCGCGCCGAGATTGCGGCGATCCAGAGCGAGCGCAAGCGCGTCGCGTTTGCCCGCGCGCGCACCCTGCCCTGGTATCACGGCAAGCTCGATCACATCGACCCGAACCGGCTCGACGATCCGGCGGTGTGGCAGACCATCCCGATCCTCGACAAGGACATCCTGCGCAGTTTCGATCACGAGAGCTTCATGGCTCAATTCTGCGCGGTGCCGCACACCGAGATCGCGGAATTCTGGCGCTCCGGCGGCTCGACCGGCAAGCCGGTCTTCTATCCGCGCACCGCCGACGACGTCACCTACGGGCTCCTGACCTGGGGTCGGTCGTTTCCCTGTATCGGGATCGGCAAGGGCGATCTCGTGCACATGTCGTTTCCGATCGGCATTCATCCGGCGGGACAGGTCTGGGCCCGCGCCGCCCACTGGTTCGATGTCGGGATGAACTGGGTCGGCGCCGGCAATGCGGTGCCCTCGGAGGCGCAACTGGGCCTGATCGAGTCGCTGAAACCGACCGTATTCATCGGCATGTCGAGCTTCGCGCTGCATCTCGCCAATCTTGCCGAGGCCAAAGGCATCGACCTCGCCGGATCGACCGTCAAGAAGGTTGTCTGTTCGGCCGAGACGCTGTCACAGGCCAAGCGCGAGAAGATTGCCCGCATGTGGGGCGCCAAGGTCTACGACGTGTTCGGCATGAGCGAGGCCGGCCTGATGGGCGCCGAGAATGACGTGCATGACGGCATCCATATCTGGACCGACATGTTCTTCATCGAGGTGGTGGACGCAGAGACCGGCATCCCGGTGCCTGAAGGCGAGGTCGGCACGCTGTGCGTCACCCCGCTCTGGACCAATCACGCGACGCCGTTCCTGCGCTGGAATTCCGGTGACGTGGTCCGTGCCATCGATCGCTCGGAAGGAACCGGCCCATGGGCCGAACTGTTTCCGATGATCCGCCATGCCAACCGCACCACCGGCTTCTTCAAGCTGCGCGGCGTCAACATGAATCACGCGGATTTCGAGGACACGATGTTCTCCGAACCGCAGGTCAACGACTTCCAGGCGGTGCTGGTGACCGAGGAGGCCACGGGACGCGAGTCGATGCGGCTTCTGATCGAGGTGAAGCGCGGTTCCGACAGCGCGGCGGTGCGCGATCTGGTGGGCGCACTGATCAAGCGCACGTTCGAAGTCACGCCGGATGTGGAGGTGCTGCCGCTAGGCACGCTGGCAGCGGAATTCGAGCGCAGCATCAAGGCGCCGCGGTTCGTCGACAAGCGGGTTTAAGGACAGCGCGTCATCTCTCCGCCGCTCGTCCCCGCGAAGGCGGGGACCCAGAGCCTTTCGCTGGATGCCCGCCTTCGCGGGCATGAGCGGAGAAGAAATTACTTCCGATAAAAATATCGCCCCAGCACCGCGCCCGGCCGCTCCCCGAACCGCGCCGCAAAGTCGCGCGCGAATTTGCTCATGTGGCTGAAGCCGCAGGCCAGTGCGATCTGCGTCACCGAGCACTCTGCCGGATCGGCGCGCTTCAACATGTCGAACGCCAGTTCGAGCCGCAGCGTCTTCACATAGGCCATCGGCGCCAGTCCGCGGAAGCGCCGGAAGCCGCTGAACAGCGATCGCGCACCGACATCGGACGCCGCCACAAGATCCTCGATCGAGATCGGATCGCGCAGATGCGCGCGGATATAATCCTCGGCGCGGTGGACATAATACGGCGCGCAGGGTTCGGCGGCACGATCGTAGCGTTCGCGGAAGCGATGTGGGAAAGACGCCAGCATCAGCGCCATCATGGTGGCGTCCAGATGCGAGCTGACGCGCGGATGCGACAGACCGTGCCGCGAATCGGCAGCATCCTCACGCACTGCTTTCGCCATCTCGATCATGGTGCGCGGCCCGGCCTCGACAGGCACGATGTCGAAATCGAAATCAAGCCGGCCCGCCACATCGACGCCGATCTCGCGTGAAGCGAAGCGCTCGAAGCGATCACGGTCCACCTTGACGATCAGCTGCCGGCATTCGCTGTTCCAGGTCTTGGCCAGAGGCTCGGATGGATGCACGACGTAGCTCTTGCCGCCATCGACCACCCGGGTTCGTCCGCGATGGCGGATTTCGCAGGCGCCGCCGAGGATGAACTGGAACAGGTAGAAGCCGCCCATTTCCGGTGCCATCATCGTCACCGCAGCGCCGTATTGCAGCCAGTGCAGCGATACGCGGCCGGCTTTCACCGCCTCGTGCCGCATCCGGAGCGCCGCTTCCTCGCGCGGCATGACGAGATCGTGCGAGCGGAATACCTCGCTCATATAGCGACGCGCGGCCGTCACGCTCGCGGTCTCGAAGGCGAGGGTCGCGGCGCGGACACCGGCGCGGTTCAGATCGGTGGACATGCGGCGATCCTACCGCGATCCATGGCGCGCGCCAACGCAAGCAGGCCCGCGTCCCGGCCCTGCGCGGCGACAAGCTGAAATCCGATCGGCAATCCTTTCGAAGACTGCCGCGCCGGCAGGCTGATCGCAGGAAGGCCGAGCGCATTGGCAAACGGCGTGAACACGGCATGGCCGCGCGGACCGACGGGGCGTCCGTCAATCGCCTCCGGAAAAATCTGCATGGCCGGCCACGGCATGGCCGCGGCTGTGGGCGTCAGCAGGACATCGGCGCGCTGGAACAAGGTGTCGAAGTCGCGGCCCACTGCCTTCATGGCATCGAGCGCCGCAAGATAATCGGCTGCGGAATAGCGCCGTCCGTTTCGCGCCATCTCGGCGAGTGAAGGGCCAATCATGTCATCGCGGTCGCCGTGCTGCGCCATCAGCCAGGCGACGCCCGACTGGCTGAGCACCGGCCAGATTTCCGCGATCGGAGCGGCAAGACCGAAATCGCCGGCCGTCTCGACGCTATGACCTTGTCGCGCCAGCTCTGCCGCGACGTCCGCCACCGCAGCCGCAATGTCGCGATCCACCGGCGCACCAGAAAATGTTGGAACATACAGGATGCGCGCGCGCGCAACGTCCGCCGACGGCCTCCGCCAGTCCGGCCCGCCGATCACATCCATGGCCAGCAGGACATCGTCGACGTTGCGCGCAATCGGGCCGATGACTTCCAGATCGTGCAGAATCGCCGGGAAGCCGTGCCGGCGCGGCACCATCCCGCGCGACGGCTTGAAGCCGACCAGCCCGGTATGCGCCGCCGGCCTGCGGATCGAGCCGCCGCCATCGGTTCCCATTGCGATCGGTCCCATGCCGGTTGCGACCGCAGCCACCGCGCCGCCGCTCGATCCGCCGGGAGTCAGCGCGAGGTCGTATGGATTGCGGGTCGGACCGAATAGCGGGTTGTCGGTGTAGCCCTGCGAGGTGAATTCCGGGACATTGGTCTTGCCCAGGATGACCGCGCCGCCGGCGCGCAGCCTGTCGATCGGCGGCTCGTCGGCTTCCGGGACAAAATCCGCATAGAGGCGGCTGCCCCAGGTCGCGCGCAAGCCGCGCACCCAGATGCTGTCTTTCACGGTGACCGGAATGCCGTCGAGCGGACCGAGCGGCGCACCATCGCGCCAGCGCTGGGTGCTCGCATGCGCCTGCGCAACGGCGCCCTCGCGGTCGAGCGTGACCATGGCGTTGACGGCAGGATTGACGGTGTCGATGCGAGCGAGAATAGCGGCGAGCGCCGCATCGGGTGTCGTGCTACCGGCGCGATAAGACTCCGCCAGTTCCCCGGCGGACAGCGTCCAAATCTCGGCAGGCGGCGAGGCGCGCATCGGAGGCTCGGTTTTACTTTTACGAGCTTATTTGCCGCCCCAATGCACGAAGCTGCGTTCCACCACAAGGAAAAACAGGTTCAGCGCATAGCCGAGCGCGCCGGCGGCGAAGATCGCGGCATACATGCGCGGCATGTCGAACAGTTGCTGGGCTTCGAACACGCTGTGGCCGAGCCCGTCCTGGGAGCCGATGAACATTTCCGCCACCACGATGATGACCAGCGCGAGCGAGACGCCATTGCGCAAGCCGACGAAGGTCTGCGGAAGCGATTCCAGCAGCGTCACATCGAACAGCACGCGCACCGGCGAGGCGCCCATCACCTTCGCGGCGAGCAATCGCGTCTTGCGCGCATTCATCACGCCATAGGCGACGTTGAACAGGATCACGAGAATGGCGCCGAAGGCCGCGACCGAAATCTTGGTCTCGTCGCCGACGCCGAACAGCACCAGAAACAGCGGGAACATCGCCGAAGCCGGGGTCGAGCGGAAGAAGTCGATCACGAATTCCAGCGAACGATACAGCCGCTCCGACGAGCCGAGGAAGCGGGGACCCAGCGCCGGTGAATCCAGCGCATATGGCTCTGGGCTCCCGCTTGCGCGGGAGCGAACGGAGCAAAGATTGTCGCAGAACGATCATTGGATCAGAAGGACTTGACGATGAACTTCGTCACATCGACCTTCTCGGGGACAACGCCAATCTCGGTCCCGAAGTCTGCGAACTTCTGCAGATAGCCGAGTTGCGCCGGCGAGAAGTCCTTCACCATCCGGTAGCCGAGCATTGGAACGCTATCCACAAGGTTATCCGGCGTCATGGTGTTCTTGGCGAGATACTTGCGCGCCTCCTGCGGATTCTTCTGGATGAAGTCGACGGCCTTTGCCCAGGCGTCGGCAAAGCGCTTCGCAACATCGGGCCGCTTGGTCATGAACTCCGTGGTGAAGGCGCAGCCTGCGGCATAGGCGTCGGCTTTCTCGTCGCCAAGCACGTATTTGGAGATCACACCGGCCTCGATCGTCTTGGCGACGCCCATCTTCTCCATGATGGTCGCACCAGGCTCGAGCGTATAGCCGCCGTCGAATGTGCCGGCCTTCATGGCATTGACATGCTGGCCCATGTCGAGCTGGTCGATCGTGTAATCGCCGTCCTTCAGGCCGTTCTTGGCGAGGATGCCTTTTGCGGTGTTGAGATTGGCCGGTCCGGGCGCCGACATCAGCTTCAGTCCCTTCAGGTCCTTGATCGACTTGACCTTGTCGACCAGCCCGGTCCGCACCACGAACTGTTCCATCTTGTAGACGGGCGTCTGGCTGTGCATGGCGATATACATCGCGACGCCCGGCTTCTTGGTGTTGGCATTCAGCCCTTCCAGCGTCACCAGCACCGCCGAGACGTCGATCTGGTTGGTCATCAGCGCCGCCACGTTCGGCGGCCCGCCCATGAGACGAATGGTCTCGGGCTCGATGTTGTTCTCCTTGAAGTAGCCCTTCTCGATCGCAACGAAATACGGCAGCGACGAGGAAATCGGGAACACGCCGACCTTGACCTTGTCCTGTGCGGCGGCGGCCGACATCGATGCGGCCAGCGCGACCGCGCCCGCTGCGACCAATGAAAGAAAACGTTTATGCGTCATGTCAGGCAACTCCCTTGAGTGGGTGAGTGGTCGTTTCCGGCTCCGGCCCAGGACCGCCGCGATACACGCGGCTCAGCCTGGCCAGAAATTCTGGCCTGGTTTTATGCAAGGATCCTGCCACCGGATCGGCGCCCTCCATCATCGTGTCGGAGGCGGCGAGTGAGAAATCCATGACGAAGCGGACGCGCTCCGTGCGCGCGAGCGCGATGGCGGTCAGCCAGTCGCGCGGCGACCGGCTGCCTGCGGCGAAAGCGGTGACGATGTGATCGGCAGCGATACAGGCATCTTCGATCGCCTGGTTCGCACCCTGCCCGAGCGTCGGGACCATGCCATGCGCGGCATCGCCGAGATACAGCACATTGCAGCTCGGATCGGAATAGAGCACGTCATGCTCCTGCATCCGCGCCCAGTGGTTGCTGGCGGCCTCCCGGCAGATGGTTTCGATCAGCCACGCCGCCTGCTCGCCCGGCTTGCCATGCTTCGGCGTGAACATCGCACGCAGGGCCGGCGCTTCCTTCATCGCGTCGGCAATCGGCTGTTCCGGCGCAATCGGAAAGGCGCCCGCAATATAGATTTGCGATGGCGGCACGCGGAAGGCGAGCAGCCGGTTCGGCCCGTTGAACCATTGCTCGTAGTCGTCGATCAGTCCGCCGCTGTCGTCAGGCACCAGCACGCGGGAAATCGCAATGCCGACATGGCTGATCGCGGGCTCGCCCGAAATGGCGCGGCGCAGGTCCGAATAGCGGCCGTCGGTTGCGATCAGGAGATCGATGCGGTCAAGGCGCTTGCTCTCGCCTTCCTGCGTCCATTCGATCTCGCTTTGCGCCGGATTGGACGCGCTGCGCGCAACGCGCGTGATCGTGCACTGATAGGCGACCACCGGCCCGGCCGATTCGCGCAGCACGCGATAGAGTTCCGACCATCGGATGCGCCGTCCCGGGTTGTCTGCGACCTGCGACAGCGGCAGATGGAACAGGACCGTCCCGTCAGTCAGTGACGTGCGCCAGCTCTCCCATTTGAAACTGGTCGCGTCCATCTGCGCGAGCAGATCCGGGTCGTGCCATTGCAGTGCGCGCACCGAGTTGGGGCCGATATTGAGCCCCGTTCCGGAATCGGACTGGTCATCGGCCGACACCCGTTCGAGGCAGATCACCTCTGCACCCGGCAGCCTCGACAGGCTGCGCGCCATGATGCAGCCGGCGACGCCGGCGCCGACGATCACGATACGCATGTCGCGGCTCCGCTGCGCGACGATGCGCGTTCGGCAATTGCAGCAATCAGCCCGCCGCCATCCGGACCCTGATGCTCGGCACCGCCCGACACGAAAATCCGGGTGTCGCCGAATACGCCGGCCACCAGTCCACCGACCGCGCCGCGGATATGCCGTTGCGCGTTGATGTCGGTGTCATCGAGCATGGTATGACGCTGGCCGCGAATGTGGCCGCGGCGGTCCGGTTCGCATTTGACGAACACCGCCTGCACGCGCGCGCGGTCCTTCGGCGCGACCTGAGGCGCTGCGGTAATGCCGAGATCGGCGAGCACCTGCACCGCCGCGCCGATATCGAGCGCGTCGCTCATCGGCCGGTGCGCGATCCGCAGGTCGCCGGACCAAAGCGGCGAGTTGCCCAGAACGATCACTTCGTTGGCTTCGACCTCGATACCGGACGAAATGCTGGCGCGGCCGGAATGCACCGAGAAATTCTGCAGGAGCGCTTTGTCCGTCACATCCGCCTCGCCGATCTCGCCGAGCGCGAGCGCGACACCGAAGGCGCCGGCCGCGCGCGCCAGCGCCATAGACCGGTTCGGATCGGCACTCGCGACCGTTTTGCCTGCGGCGCGCGTGGCTTCGGCGCGGGCCGAGGTGACGCAGGGGCATTTGACCTGAACGAAATGGACATTTGCGGGTTCAGCGATACGAGCTTCCGCCATCGCCCGGCGCACCGAATCCGCCACCGACTCGACATGGGCAGCGCGGCCGATGTCTTCCGCCGGCACCGACCGGCTCATGGCCGTGCCGATCGCGAACGCTGCGGCCGGCGCCGGCTTTTGGAGCGGCGCGCCGCTTCGGCACAGCACGACATAATGCGGGGTCAGAACGCCCTCGGTGCCGCCGGACAGGATGCAGGGGATGCGCCGGATCAGGGAATCCGACGGCTCGTCGAGATGCCGGCTGAGCAGCGCCATCAGGCTCTGGGTGAAATAGCCGCGGGTGAAATCGTTGACCCCGCCATTGCCTTCGGTCTTGCCGATCACCGCCACGATATCGTCGGCGCGCAGCGTCTCCTGCGCGATCAGCCCCTCGAGCTCGGAGAGGTCGCCGGGATGCTGCATCGGCAGGCGGAAGACGTTGGCGCGCATGCGGCAACCTTGCTGCAGCGCACCGAAAGCGCATAGAACTATGTTTATCTCAGAGTGAGATCATTTTGATCTCACTCGCCTGGCGGGCTGGGTGGAACTTCGGCCTTCGGACAAGCGCGCGAGCGCCAGTTTCAGGGTCTCGACGAAGCTTGCGGCCGGGATCGGCAGGATGCGGCCGGCACGCGAAGCGAGCACCAGGCGACCCTTTGCCAAGTCCGGATCGTTCAGCGGGATCGAGACCAGGTCCCCGTCCCTTGCCTCGCGCAGCGTGCCGATCTGGTACTGGAAACAGATCGCCTCGGTGTCCCGCGCGAACACCTTCTGCGGCTGCACCGCGCTGGCCTCCATCGCGACCCTGAGCGTCAGCCGCGATTTTGTCAGCAGCGCATCGATCAGTCTGCGGCTGCCGAAGGTCTCGACCCCGAGGGCCACCGGATAGGGCTGGCATTCCGCCAGCCGGAG
Organism: Pseudorhodoplanes sp.; assembly: GCF_050250235.1. Lineage (GTDB taxonomy): Bacteria > Pseudomonadota > Alphaproteobacteria > Rhizobiales > Xanthobacteraceae > Pseudorhodoplanes. The sequence goes on along the minus strand of NZ_JBFWPA010000047.1, from coordinate 28,367 downwards.
CGACGGGCGTTTCGCAAGCGGATGGTCCGGCCGCATCATCGCGCAGAGCGGCTGCTTGATGGTCTCGATCACATTGAGCTGGTCGGAGCTTGGCGGATCATGCGCCAGCAGGAGATCGTTCTCGTCCGCCATCAGCGACGCCATCAGCGGCGCGGTCGATCCGACCAGAAGCTGGAATTGTACGCCGGGATAGCGCTCCTGATAGCGCGCGATGGTTTCCGGTATCAGGTCGTTGGCGGCGGATTCCGCACACGCGATCCGCACGGTGCCGCGGACGAGCCCGCGCAATTGCTCGATCTGCGAAGAGGCAGAGGCGAGATCGGACAGGCTCCGCCGGATGGTCGCGATCAGCACCTCGCCGGCCGCTGTCAGGCGAACGCCCCGCGGCAGCCGCTCGAACAGCGGCGTGCCCAGTTCCTTCTCGACATTCAGGATGCTGCGGTTGAGTGCGGTCGATGCAATACGCAGCCGGTCGGCAGCCTTGCGGATCGAGCCGGCGCGCGCGACGGTGTCGAGAATGAGATAAAGGCGGGGTGGCTGCAGCATTCCGGGGAAGCTTAGAGCAAATTCCGAACGCCCGCGATGGCGTGCCTCGCTCGCCACGGCCGACGCGGAGGCTCTGGCGCATTATCCCCGCGGCGCGAATTCCGACAGTACAGCATCCGCCGTCGCCAGAAACAGGTCGGCATTCGCGCGGGAGAAGACCAGCGGCGGACGGATCTTCAGCACATTGCCGTAGGGACCAGTGGCACTCAGCAGAATGAAACGCTCGCGCATCGCATTCACGAAATTCGTTGCGGCCTCCGTCGCAGGGTCGCCGCGATGCGGATCGATCAACTCGACCCCGACGAACAGGCCGGCGCCACGAATATCGTGAATCACGGCATGGCGCCGCGCCAGTTCGCGCAACCCCTCCTGCAGGTAATTCCCGACGTCGCGGGCATTCTCCATGAGTCCTTCGCTCTCGATGACATCGAGCACCGCAAGCCCGGCCGCACAGGAAACGGGGTTGCCTCCGAAGGTGTTGAAATAGCGGGCGCTCGCGCCGAATTCGGCGACCACCGCAGGTTTGACGAACAGCGCGGACAGGGGATGTCCGTTCCCCATCGGCTTGCCGGCGGTAACGACGTCGGGAACGATGCCGTGACGCTGGAAGCCCCACATCATCTCGCCCGTGCGTCCGAGCCCCGGCTGCACTTCGTCGGCAATGAACAGGCCGCCGGCGCTTTGCATGGCTTCGACCGCCGGCGCCAGAAAACCCTTCGGGTCGGGGAAGACGCCATCACTGGAAAAGATCGTGTCGACGATCAAGGCCGCGGGCTTGATGCCGCTTGCCTGCAGTTCCGCGATCGCCGCTTCGACATTCCGGCCAAAATCGGTACCCACCGCCTGCATCCGGTTCCGGTCAGGTGCCGGGACCGTGCGCACATGAGGTCCGGGCGCGATCCGGCGGCCAAGAGACGGCGACAGTTGAGCGACCGCGTCGGTCACGCCGTGATAGGCCAACTCGGTGACGACAAATCCGGTCCCGCCGGTGAAGGTCTTGGCAATGCGCATTGCGAGGTCGTTCGCTTCGCTGCCGGTACATGCAAACATGACGTGCGACAGCGCAGAGGGCAGCGTCGCGAGCAGCCGCTCCGCATAGTCAAGAATCGTATGATGCAGGTAGCGTGTATGCGTGTTGAGGGTGCGTGCCTGATCGGCGATCGCCTGGGCGACGCGCGGATGACAATGGCCGACGCAGGCGACGTTGTTGTACGCGTCGAGATAGGCATTGCCCTTGTCGTCGTAAAGCCAGGCGCCCTCGCCGCGAACCAGATGAATGGGATGCCGGTAGAACAACCGATAGGCTGGCCCCAGCGAGCGCTCGCGGCGCGCGATCATCTCCCGCTCGGCCGGGCCGATCTGGCTGGCAAGACCGGCATTATAGGCGTTCACCATCGCGCCGGATGCAAAAGGCCTGTGGGACGACATCGTGGTTACGCCTCCTCGCTCGCCCGATGCAGAATATCCCGCGCCTGCGCCGGTGAGAATTCTGCCAGGGCGCGCAGGCCGATCCGCGCGTAGGACGAATTCCGCAGGATATAGTCGCGGTTCTGCGGATAGAGTTCCGCGCGCCAGGCGGTGATTGCGACGGTCATCGCGACACGCGCACCGATGAGGATCGGCAATATCTCAAGTTCGTCCTGTCGAAGCGGGCTGCGGGAATGATAGCTTCGAACCACCTCACCCGCCATGCGCACGGGATTGCCTTCGGCGGTGAGGTGATAGGAGGCTGCGATCGCGACATCGTTGATGCGTGGCGCAACAAGCGCATCGCCAAAATCGAGTATTCCGCTGATGCGGTCGTGATCGGCGGAATCGACCAGAATATTATGGGGATTGAAATCGCAATGAATAAGCTGATGCGGCAACCCATCCAGAACGCCCGCGGCATCCCGAGCGAAATGCTCCAGGGCTTCCAGCGCAAGTTCCCGCGTTTCGGCGTCTGACACATGAACCAGGCGATCCCGAACGCTCGCCGCCTCGCTGAGATTCCACATCAGGGTCCGCTTTGCAGCCTTGTGAGTGAATCCTTTCAATACGAGATCGAGTTCGGCAAGCGAACGGCCGAGACGGCCGCGCAGTTGCCGCGATGGCGTCGCCTTGTGAAGCGGAATCCCCGGCAGGCAGGTGACGAGACGTATGGTCCGCACACTTCCGTCGGCCAGCAGCGCCCGGGCGTGATACGCTCCGCTCTTCGCTGGAACAATGCGCTGAACGGGCAGGGATGGTTCCGCGCCGGCGATGTGCAGAAGGATTTGGGTCTGCAGGTCGGTGACGTCGGGCTCTTCCGCCGGATGCGCGATCTTCAGAATATACTCGCGGCCATTCGACGCGCGAATATGAAAATTCTGGTCGCGCTCGCTGCCCAGGGTCACCACGGAACCGGAAACTCCGAAATGCTCGCGCGCGAGATCGGACGCCTCCCGCAACGGAGTGGCTTGTGCCGCGGCGACAAATACCGTTTCAGACGCGGCAAGGGACGGCGGATTTATCGCGATGGGACGCACCCGGTTCTTCGCTCGGTTCCGGAGCTGAGGGAACGCCACGGAAGCTCAGAGCAATATTGGCCGGGCCGGCCCCTTTCCATCTATCTTTCGGTCATCGCCGGATGTCGGAAGAGGCCTGGAATGCGGCGTGAAAGTCCCTGCTTTTGACTTGGGCTCGTCTCCGCTCTAGCCTTCCTCTATGCAGTCAGTCTGAAGAGTGTTGCAATCGCAATGAGAATTCTTCTTGCGGATGATCATGATCTGCTGCGGGACGTGCTGAAGGCGTATCTCGAAGCGCTCGATCTCGGCATATCGGTGCAGGACGTGCGCTCGCTCGATGACGCCGTCGCGCTGGTCAAGTCGTCGGCCCCGTTCGATCTGATCCTGCTGGATGTCGATATGCCCGGCATGCGTGGAGTTTCCGGGCTCGTGCGCATGCGCGAGGAAGCCTCGCAAATACCGGTCGCGATTCTGTCCGGCCTGAATGACCCGAACATCGTTGTCGACGCGTTGCGCGCCGGAGCGGCGGGCTTCATTCCGAAATCGATAGGGGCGCGGGCGATGGTGAGCGTGATCCAGCTCATTCTCGCCGGTGAGCGCTACATCCCTTCGCTCCTTGTCGATCAGGTCAATTCCGGCCTCGCGATCCCGCAGGATGAAGAGTCGGCCAAGGCGCAGAAGGTCAGCCTGACCGACGAGGAAGAAACCGTGCTCAGGCTGTTGCGTGAAGGCGCCTCCAACAAGGAAATCGCGCGCGAACTGAATGTCGAGGAATATACCGTCAAGTATTATATGCGCGGCCTGTTCAAGAAGCTCGGCGCCAAGAACCGCACGCATGCGGTGACAATCGGTGTCGACCACGACGGATCGTAGGCCGCGCCCGTATCTTGCGGCGACGCGCTTCCCGAGACGTGTTTTCTGGCGCGAACCGGTACCCGCTTCGCTCGTAGCCGCGCTAGAGTCTCCACCCGCCGTCGATATCGATGTCCTGACCGGTGATGTTCTTGCCGGCGGCGCTGGCAAGAAACACCGCGACCTCCGCGACGTCTTCCTCGCTGGTAATGCGGTCGATCGCCTGCGCTGAGGAATATTCGCGGCGGATGGTCTCCTCTTCCACGCCTCTGGTCCGGGCGCGCTCGCGGCACAGCCGCTGCATGCGCTCTCCGTCCACGATGCCCGGATTGATGCAATTAACGGTGACGTTGTGCGGACCCACTTCCTGGGCGACGCAGCGCGTCAGGCCGCGTATCGCCCATTTGCTGGCGGCATAGCCGACACGGTTCGGATATGCGGCGGTTCCGGAGTTGCTGCCGATATTGATGATCCGCCCGTATTTCTGACGAATCATGACAGGTACGACATATTTCGTGGGCAGGAATGTTCCTGCCACGTTGACGCGCATCACCTCATCGAACGCAGCCGCGTCGACATCCTGGACGGGAGTTTCGATCGGGCCGGCAATGCCCGCGACATTGACGAGAATGTCGATCCGGCCACCGAACCGCTCGACTGCGCCTTGCACCGCAGCCTTCACCTCGGCATCGTTGCTGACATCCGCCTCGGCAATCAGCACCTGGCGGCCCGACTTTCCGATCTCGGCTGCAACGCGGCTCATGGCCTGCGCATCGCGCGCGATCAGGGCGATATTTGCGCCCGCGCGGGCAAGCGCAAAACTGATCGCGCGGCCGATTCCCTTGGCGCCCCCCGTGACGATTGCGTTCTGATTTGACAGATCCATGAGCCGAAATCCTAGCGCCACGGGCCGACGGCGCTGAGTGTCCATTCGAACAGACGGTCTGGCCATTTGAATGGGCGCACGTTCAGGCGAGTATTTGCCGCCACAAACCTTGAACCGGCCTCGCCGACGGAAAAAGATGCGCGGAATCGGTCAGCAAGACGGGACACAGGATGACGAACTGCGACGTTTTCTTTACCGGAACGGGCTCCCTGGCAGAGGCCTGCCTGTTTGCGCTCGCGACTACTCCCGTCGGACGCCCGCTGCAGATCGCGATCGGCGGCCGCGACGGCGATCGCTGCCGCTGGCTGTCTCTGGTCGCGAATTCGCGTGCTACCGCCCTGTCGGTCGAGAACTACACCAGGCCCATCGTGCTCGACTGGTCGACGCCTGAAAGTCTCGCGCGGACCATCGCCGAGTTGAAGCCGAAAGTCATCGTGCAAACGGCCTCGATGCAGTCGCCATGGGCACTCGCAAACCGCAACGACTGGAGCGCGCTGGTTCAGGAGGGCGGCTATGGACTCGGCACGCCGTTCCACACCATCCTGACCGCGCGTCTGGTTCGCGCCGTGGACATTGCCGGCACGGACACGGTGATCATCAACGGAGCCTATCCCGACGTCGCGAATTCGGTAATCAAGGCCGCCGGCCTCAGGTCGCCGCTCGGCTTCGGCAATGTCGACATCATTGCCGTCGCGGCAGCCGCCCTGCTGGGATCGCGCAAGCCGGGCACGGTTCGCTTGCTGGCGCAGTGGGAGCCCCACGTCGCCGACTTCCGGCAGCCGGTCGCCAAACGCCGCAACATCAATCCCCGCGCCTGGATCGACGGCCGGGAAATCGACGACTTCATGATGCGATTCAAGGAAATCAAGTTTCCGCTCGGCTCGGACGATTCCCTGAACCAGCTGACCGGCACCACGGTCGTGCCGATGGCCGCGGCCTTCGTGACGGGGGGCGAATATATCGGGCATGGCGCAGGCCCGTTCGGGCTGCCGGGCGGCTATCCGATCAAGGTCCGCAACGGAGAGGTCTCCCTCAATCTGCCCGAGGGGGTCACGGAGGAGGAGGCGGTCGCTTTCAACAAGACGTTCGAGGAAATGGAAGGCCTCCATGTCGACATGGAGGCGCGGCGCCTGCAACATGTCGGCAAGGCCCGCGACGCGCTGCGCGCCGCCAAGAGCGGACTTGCGGAAGGCTATTCGATCGAAAGCCTCGAGGCGCTCGAAGCGGCGCGGGCGGAGCTTGAAGCGCTGCGCGGCAACCTGATCAAGCTGGCAAGCTGAGACGACCGGACCACCTCGACCGAGCGGGCACGGGCGCTATTGGCGCATGCGCGCCCGCAATTCTCCGGTTCGTTCGGTGTCGGGCGATCCGTCCGGTGTCTGCAGCACCACGCCATATTGCTCGGCTGCATCCTCCACCGAGTAATAGCCGAGGAAGACATCGCGCGCGACTGCGTCGGGCGACCGCTCGAGCGGATCGCCATAGCCGCCGCCTCCCGGCGTCCAGACTTCGACGGCATCGCCGGCGGTCATCACGATGCCCTGGTCCTTGCTCAGATGCTTGGGATGATACTCGCTGCCATCCTCGTAGGCGACCACCACACGGTTGACCGCGCCGTCCCGACCGTTCAGGGCGCCCTGAGGACCGGTGCGGCCGTGATCCATGATGAACGAGAGCTTGGCCTCGCCGTCGAGCAGACGCACCCGATAGTTCACGCCGAGGCCGCCACGCCGCCGTCCGGCGCCGGCCGAGCGTTCGCGCAGGCGGTAATGCTCGACGATGATCGGATAATACTGCTCCAGCACCTCCACCGGGGTGGTCGCGGCATTTCCGGTGGTGGAGCAGCCGTTGCTCATGCCGTCGCACAGGACGCTTCCGCCATAACCGCCGCCGCTGAGGTTGTACATCACGTAGCGGCGGTCGCGCTGGGGATCGAAGCCGCCCAGTGACAGGTTTCCGACGGTTCCCGCCGGCGCAGCCCAGCACAGATCCGGGACCGCCTTCACCAGTGCCGAAAATACCGCTTCGCAGATTCTCTGGCTGACCTCCGCCGCGCAGCCGGAGACCGGGCTCGGATATTTCGCATAGAGGAACGTGCCCTCCGGATCCTTGATATGGATCGGCTCGAAGGTTCCCTCGTTGATCGGAAGTTCCGGAAACAGGTGCTTGACGGCAAGGTAGATCGCCGACTTCGTGGTGGCCAGCACGCTGTTCATCGGGCCGGCACAAGGCGGGCTTGACTGCGACAGATCGAAATAAAGCTCGGTGCCTTCCTTGCGAAGATCGATATGGATCTTCAGCGGCTCGTCCTTAACGCCATCCGAATCGACATAGGCGATGCCCTCGTACCGTCCGTCCGGGATCATGGCGATGCGCGCGCGCATCAGCTGCGCCGCGCGCTTTCGGAATTCGTCGATGCAGCCGGAAACAACATCCACGCCGTAGCGCTCGATGATCTCGGTGAACCGCCGCTCTCCGACCGTGAGCGCGCCGATCTGTGCCTTGATGTCGCCGATCCGTTCCTCCGAAACGCGCACGTTGGACAGCACGATCGACAGAATCTCGTTGTCGATCTCGTCGCGCTTGAAAATCTTGACCGGTGGCAGCCGCAGACCTTCCTGCTCGATTTCGGTGGCGTTGGAGGAGAAGCCGGACGGCACCATGCCGCCGCAATCCGGCCAATGCCCGGTATTGCTGAACCAGGCGAATATCTTGCCGTCGTGGAAATAGGGGCGCAGGAATTTGACGTCCATGACATGGGTGCCGCCCATGTAAGGATCGTTGAACATGAAGACGTCGCCCTGTTCGACAGGGATGTTGTGCTTGCGGATGTATTCGAGCGCGGCCTGGGTCGAAAACCGCATGCAGCCGACGAAAATCGGCATGCCCCATTCGCCCTGCGCGATTAGCTCGCCGGTGTCGGGGTGGTAGATGCCGTCGGAGCGGTCCATCGTCTCGGAAATCGTCGGACTGAATGCGGCGCGCTGAAACGCGACATCCATCTCGTTGCAGACCTGTTGAAGGCTGCTCTGAATCACTGAAAGCGTCACGTCGTCGAGCTTGGTCTGCATCAGTTACACCGTCAGAATGTGATTGCCGTTGGCATCGACCCGGGCGCGGGTGCCGGGCTCGTTCACCGTTGTGGTGTCGAGCTGGATCACGATGGCGGGGCCGGCAAAGTCTGCATCGGCTGGAAGCTTTTCGCGCTGGTAGATCGGGACATCCTGCCATCCGCCTTCGGCGAACCAGACCGGGCGCGTGGCGACCTGGCTGTCCTTGAGTGATTTTCCGCTTTGGCGTTTCAGCAGATTGTCCAGCGAGACACCCGGACGGCGGCCGAAAACGGTGGTGTGGATGTCGACCAGCACCGGGCGCATTTCCGGCAGCCGCACGGCGAACCGGTTCCAGTAGGCCTGATCGAACATCTGCCGAAGACCCTCCAGCGTCAGATCGGAGCGTTCGAGCTTCACGCGCAGCACATGGGTCTGACCCTCGAATTTCATATGCGCGTGGTGGGTGAACCAGACCTCGTTGACGTCGACCTGCTCGTGCCGGACCGTTTCATGCGCCGCGTCCATCTGCCGCCGCAGCAGGCCCCGAACCTCTTCGATATCGAGGACGGCGAGGCGCTTGTTGACGATATCGATATAGTCGTGGCGCACATCGCTGACGATGCAGCCAAGAGCGTTGATCAGTCCGGGCCGCAGCGGAACGAAGACGCGGGGAATTCCGAGTTCCCGGGCGACCGCCACGGCATGGAGCGGCCCTGCCCCTCCAAAAGCGAACAGCGAATAGTCGCGCGGATCAAGCCCGCGGGCGAGTGTGACCATGCGAATGGCGCCGGCCATCTTGTTGTTGCCGATGCGGATCACCGCAGCGGCGGCCGCGACCGGATCGAGTTTCAATCGGTTGCCGATCTGCTCGCTCATATGCGCGGCGACTGCGTCGGGTGCAACACGTGTCTCGACCGAGAGGAGTGCGTCCGGATCGAGCCGGCCGAGCAGAAGATTTGCGTCGGTCAGAGTGATACGTGTTCCGCCGCGCCCGTAGCAGATCGGTCCCGGTACCGCGCCCGCCGATTCCGGGCCGACCTGCAGCATTCCGCCCGCATCTACATAGGCGATGCTGCCGCCACCAGCTCCGATGGTGTGCACGTCGACCATGGGTACGTGAATCGGCAGACCGAATTCCAGTTGCTTCTCGGTGGTGATTTCGGGAACGCCGCCCTGCACGATGCCGATGTCGCAGCTGGTGCCGCCCATGTCGTAGGTGACGAGATGATCGACTCCACTCGCCTTGGCGCAGAACGCCGCAGCCGAAACACCGGAAGCCGGACCCGACATCACGGTTTGCACGGCATTGTCCGCCGCCATGGATGAGGCAACAAGGCCGCCGTTGCCCTGCATGACCAGCAATTCCCGCCGATAGCCCTTTTCGGAAAGTTCGCCGTTCAGCCGCGACAGATAGCGCGCAATGACCGGCTGCACCGAACCATGCACGGTGGCCGTCACCACCCGTTCGAATTCGCGGAACTCGGTGATGATGTCACTTCCGGCGGTCACATAGGGCGATGGCCACATCTCGCGGGCGACCTGCGCCGCCAGTTTCTCATGCGCGGGGTTGGCGTAGCTGTGCAGGAAATGGATGATGAGCGATTCGACGCCGAGCGACAGCAGCTGCCGCACCGCCTCGCGCACTTCGCCGGTATCGAGCGGCGTCACCACGGCCCCGCGCGCGTCCATCCGCTCGGTGACCTCAAAGCGCAGGTTGCGCGGAATCAGCGGCGTGAACTCCGCCATGAGGCCGTAGGCGGTCGGACGGGTGCGCCGCCCAAGTTCGAGCGTATCGCGAAACCCGCGTGTGGTGATCAGGCCGCATCTGGCGATCTTGCGTTCAAGCAGGGCGTTGGTTGTGACCGTGGTTCCGTGCACGATGGCGGTCACGTCATGCAGAGGGCTGCCGGTGGCTTCGATCGCCGCGATCACGCCGAACGCCTGGTTCTGAGGTGTCGAGGGAACCTTGGCTACGGAGACCTGGCCCTTGTCGTCGTCGACCAAAATAAGGTCGGTAAAAGTCCCACCAACGTCGACGCCGATCACCTTAGATGTCATTTTGACCCGCTCACAAATTTCCGCAGCCGCGGGACGAATGCCTCTCTGGTCCGAATTCATGGCTGGTACAGATCAGATGCGTCCCGGCCGGCTGCCGGTTCGATAGTCACTATGCCGCCGGGTTGCCCAGAGGCGAATAATCATCCGGCCAGTCGCGATTTTCCGATGATCAACGATATTGAACCGTCCCGGCACGCATGCGAGTCTCGGCCGGGCAAGGACCGTGAGCATTGATCGGTCAGGGAAATGCCGGTGCCGACTGCACGATTGAATAATGGCGGGCCGGGGCTCGCAAGTCTCAATCCGACGGAGCAGCGCGAGCGCCGTCAGATGCTGCTGCTGACCGTGCCGGCGCTCGTGGTCGTCCTCGTGCTTCTGGGCATCCCGCTGGCGATGCTGTTCGGGCTTTCGGTCTACGAAAAGGGCAGCTTCACGGCGCAGCATTATCTTCGGATGCTGGAGGATCCATCCTATTCGCGCAGCCTGTGGTTGACGATCCAGATCAGCGGCACGGTTACCCTGCTCGCCGTGATCATCGGCTATCCGGTGGCCTATCTGCTGAGCCAGCTCCCGGCGCGATGGGCGATCATCGGGATGACATTCGTTCTGATCCCGTTCTGGACCAGCCTGCTGGTGCGGACCTATGCCTGGCTGGTGCTGCTGCAAAGGCGCGGCGTGATCAACAAGACGCTCGTCAACCTCGGCATCATCCAGGAGCCGCTTTATCTGGTTCACAATGTCACCGGAACCATCATCGGCATGCTCCATATCATGTTGCCGTTCCTGATCCTGCCGCTATACGCCAATATGTGCCGGATTGATCTAACGCTGGTCCGCGCCGCTTCGAGCCTCGGCGCCACGCCGCGCTATGCCTTCTGGGCGGTCTATTTTCCGCTCTCGTTGCCCGGCCTGATGGCCGGAGCCCTGCTGGTCTTCGTCCTCAGCCTCAGCTTCTACATCACCCCTGCAATCCTCGGCGGCGGACGCACGATCATGATCTCCATGCTGATGGAGCGAAACGTCAATCTGTTCTTCGAATGGGGCGCAGCCAGCTCCGTCGCGGTCGTCTGCCTGCTGGTCGTGCTCGGCATTTTCTGGATGCTCAGCCGGTGGCTTTCGGTCGAACGGGTCATGGGCGGCTAGCATGTCGGCCGGAAGCGAGATCGGCTATATCGGCCATTTCAGGCGACTGTGGCTCTACGCCTTCGTATTGCTGGCGCTGCTGTTCCTGGTGGTGCCGATCGCCATCGTGATCCCGATGTCGTTTTCGGATTCGAGGTTCCTCGATTTCCCCCCGCAATCGTGGTCGTTGCGCTGGTATCGTCAGTATCTCACGAGCCCGGAATGGATCCAGGCAACCTGGGTAAGCCTGCGCATGGCCCTGATGGCCTGTCTGATCGCGACTCCGCTTGGAGTGCTGGCCGCCTACGCGATCAATTCGCGCTATTCCAGCGCGCTCCGCCGCATCCATGTCATTTTGCTGCTGCCGCTCATGGTGCCACACATCATCATCGCGATCGGCCTGTTCTTCCTGCTGGCGCGGCTCAATCTGGTAACCAGCCTGACCGCCTTGATCGCCGCGAACGCCATGATGACACTGCCGTTCGTCATCACCACGACCCTTGCAGGACTGCGCAATTTCGACATGAGTCAGGAGATGGTCGCGCGCAGTCTGGGCTACAACCGGTTCTGGGCATTCATGCTGGTGACGTTGCCTCAGATCAAGGGAAGCGTGATGGCCGGTGCGCTGTTTTCGTTCATCATGTCGCTCGATGAGGTCATCGTCGCCCTGTTCATCTCGGGCGGCACCAATACCACGCTGACCAAGATCATGTTCACGGCGCTGCGCGACGAAATCGACCCCACGATCGCCGCCATCAGTTCGATTCTGATCGCGCTCAGCCTGTTCGCTGGTCTCCTGGCCGCGATCGCCAGCCGCGGCCGCTGATCGCAGCCACAGGCGCTATTGCGCGTTGACGATCACCGCGTCGCTGGGATCGAGTCGGAGCGTGATTTCGTGTCCGCTGGGCGGGACGCTGACGGATTCGCCTTGCCTCACCGCGCATCGGATCAGGACGTTGCCAGGCAGGCCCTCGATTTGCGCGACGATCAGCACGGAGTCGCCCTGATAGACCGACCGCTGCACGGTGGCGTTGAAGCAGTTGGCGTCCGGAGCTCCGGCTTCCGCGACGCGAAGCTTTTCGGCGCGAACGACCAGCAAGAGCTCCCCGGTCGGCGGCACCGGACAAGCGGTCCGCAGCATCGCGCCTCTCATTGAAACCGCGTCCGGACCCGCGCGGTCCACGGGCAGCAGGCTCGTCTCTCCGACGAATTCCGCGACGAAACGGGAATTCGGCCGCTCGTAGAGCCTGCTCGGCGTGTCGACCTGTACCAGCCTCCCGTCCTTCATCACGGCGATGCGGTCGCTGAGCGTGAGCGCCTCACGTTGATCGTGCGTCACATAGACCGTCGTCGAACCGATCTTCTCGTGAAGCTGCCGCAGTTCGATCTGCATGTCTTCGCGCAATTGCTTGTCGAGCGCGGACAGGGGCTCATCCATCAGGATGATTTTCGGATCGAACACGACCGCCCGGGCGAGTGCGACCCGCTGACGCTGGCCTCCCGACAATTCATTGATCCGGCGATTGCCGAATCCGCCCAGCCGCACGGAATTTAGCGCCCGCTCGACCCGTTCACGCCGCTCCGCCGGCTTGAAGCCGCGCGCGCGCAGCGGAAACTCCACGTTCCGCGCCACGCTCATGTGCGGGAACAGAGCATAATTCTGAAACACCATGCCCAGTTCACGCCGGTGCGGCGGGAGCTGCGACACATCGCGCCCGCCGAAGAACAGGCGGCCGGAATCGAGCGGGATAAACCCGGAAATGATGTTCAGGAGCGTCGTCTTGCCGGATCCCGAGGGCCCCAGCAAGGTGACGAACTCGCCCGGCTCGATGTCGAGCGACACCGAGTCGAGCGCGACGAACGATCCGTATCTCTTGGTGACCTGTTGTATCGAGATGGAACTGGACGTGCGGTCCGCCGGCCTCTCTGTGCTCCCGTTCATCCCGCCGATGCTTTCAGACTCCGTGCCGTCCGTCATCCTATTCTTGCAGGAAGCGGGCAAGCCGGGCGAGCGATTCCTCGCCGGCCTTGGATGCGTACCAGTCCGGCGACACGATGCCCTGCACCTTCAGGTTGGCCGGGGCGGTCGGCAGCTTGGCGGCGCTTTCCGCGGTGATCGTGCCCACGTCGAAGGCCTTCTGATTGGTCGGCCCGTACTGAATGAACTTGGTGAACAGCGCCTGCGGCTGTGGCCTCAGGCTGTGGCTGATCAGCTGATGGGCGACATCCGGATGCGGAGCGCCCTTGACGATCATGAAGCCCTCGGTGTCGAGCAATGCCTGCTTGAACTGGAAGCCGACCTTGGCGCCGTCGTCCGCCAGAGACCCGGCGCGTCCATTGGCGAGCAGGATCATGTCAACCTCGCCATCGCGGATGAGCTGCATCGCCTGTCCCTGCGACGTCCACCATACCGGGACATGCGGCTTCACTTCCGCGAGCTTCTTGAAGGCGCGGTCGACGCCGCCCGGGCTTTCCAGCGCCTTGTAGACGTCCGCGGCGGGGACGCCATCGGCCATCATCGCCGCTTCGAGCACGTAACGACCCGCTGCCCAGAGCGAACGGCGTCCCGGGAATTTCTTCGCATCCCAGAAGTCGGCCCAGCTTTGCGGAGCGTTGGCGCCATATTTGTCGGTGCGATACGCGATACCGTAGGAATAGGTCCACAGTCCGACGTAATGCGGATGGATGAACTCCTTCGGCACGCCGGTCGTGTCGATCTTCGAGTAATCGAGCTTCTCGGCGAGACCGTTTCGCGCCGCCCGCTCGCATTCCGCGAAACCGGTGCCGACGACATCCCATGATACGTTGCCGGCGCTCACATGCGCCTTGATGCCGGCAAATCCTCCATGGCGATCTTCGCGCACTTCGATACCCAATTCCTTGGCGGTATCGAAATAGGCCTTCCTCTCGGCTTCCTGCGTAACACCGCCCCAGCCGGCGAAGGTCACGATCTTGTTCTGGGCCAGAGCCATCGAACGGGGGTACCCGGCAGCGATGACACCAGCAGTACCCATCAACAACGCGGAACGGCGCGAGATCATCGGTCAATTTCCCTTCAGAAGATTTCCTTGGCAAGATTGTGCGAGGTCCACGGGGAGCCCGCAAGGACGCAGAAAGCGCCTCTCGAACGCATCGGCTTGATCATTCGAGCAACCTCGTGTGATCGACCGATTTCCGGCGCGCTGCCGCTTCGCCCGCAGCACGCGCGCCGGCATGCTGATGGTGAGGCGTCAATCCAAGGAACACTTGGCCGGTCGAAGAACGACAATAATGTCTGTAGGCTCACTGCGTGGCTCGCGCATGATCGGAATGAATGCCAGCCTGGCTATTCTTCCCGTCAGGGCGGGCCGAGGAGAAGCGATTGAAGCCTGCCTCGTTTGAATATCTTGCGCCATCGACTTTCGACGAGGCCGTGCGGCTCATGGCCGAGCACGGTGACGCGGCACGTCCGCTCGCCGGCGGTCAAAGCCTTGTTGCTCTGATGAATACCCGGATCATCCAGCCGGAAGTCATCATCGATCTCCATCGTTGCCCCGGCCTCGATGCCATCGAGGACAACGACGGCGCCGTCACGATATCCGCAATGGTGCGGCAATCGGCGGCGGGCGCCTCTCGACTGGTACGGGAGCGCTGCCCTCTGCTTGCGGCGGCGCTGCCGCATGTGGGCGGAACGGCGAACCGGAATCGCGGAACGATCTGTGGCAGCCTGGCGCATGCCGACCCGCTGGCGGAGCTTCCATGTGTGGCGGTCGCGCTCGACGCAACATTCGTCATCGTCGGACCGCGCGGGCGGCGTTCGGTTGCGGCCAGCGCGTTCTTTCGGAGCGCGCTGTCGACCGCAATCGAGGCCGACGAGCTGTTGCGGGCTGTCTCGTTTCCGGCGGCAAAAACGGGAAGCCGGGCGGCGTTCGTCGAGATCGGCCGCAACCGGCGGCATGGATTTGCGCTGGCCGGCGCCGCGGCCCAGCTGCAACTGAGCGAAGACGGCACTTGTCTATCGGCGCGGATCGCGCTGATGGGGCTGGGCGACATTCCCATTCGCTGGCCCGAGGGCGAGACCGCCTTGGCCGGGCAGCGCCTGACGCGCGGGTTGCTCCGCGATGTCGCGCAACAATGGGCCACCGGCATCGAAATCCGCTCGGATATCCATGCGAGCGCGGAATACCGCCGGACGATCGCCAGCACGGTGGTCGAACGCGCTCTCACCGAAGCTGGCCTGGTACCTGCCGAAAGCGCACGATGAGCAAACGCATCGATATCAGCCTGACCGTGAACGGCAAGCGCTACCAGCGCTCCATCGAGCCAAGATATCTTCTTGCCGATTTCCTGCGCCACGAACTGCGCCTGACCGGGACGCATATCGGTTGCGAGCAGGGCGTGTGCGGAGCCTGCACGGTGTTGATCGATGGCCGGACGGCGCGCAGCTGCCTGCACTTTGCCGTCACCCTCGATGGCGCGTCGATCATCACGGTCGAAGGCCTCGCCGGACTGGACGATCTGCATCCGATCCAGGAGGCGTTCCGGCGCAACCACGCGCTTCAGTGCGGTTATTGCACGCCCGGCTTTCTGATGACGGCGATGGAGCTGTTGGACGCAAACCCGCACCCCACCGAAGCGGAAGCGCGAGACGCGCTGACCAACAATGTCTGCCGATGCACCGGATACAACAATATCGTGAAGGCGGTGCTCGAAGCCGGCCGCGATCTCGACACGCGCGCGACAAAGGGCTCCGATTGATGAGCAGTGCAGGCAACGAAAGCTATGTCGGACGTCCCGTCCTTCGGCGCGAAGATGGCTGGCTGCTGCGGGGCGCCGGCCGCTTCGTGGACGACGTCGATGTTCCGGCCGATACGCTGCATCTATCATTCGTGCTCAGCCCCGAGCCGCATGCGACAATCGAGAATATCGACGTCAGCGCGGCCAAGGCTCTCGATGGGGTGGTCGGAATACTCACCGGCGACGACATTGCCAGGCTGGTAAAGCCGATCCGCACCGAGATCGACATCCAGGGTTATCGGCTGGCGTTGCGCGACGTCGTTGCGCGCGACCGGGTGCGATTCGTCGGGGAATATGTTGCGGTCTGCATCGCGGAAACGCCCTATCTCGCGCTGGATGCGGCAGACCGCGTGACGGTAAGCTACTCGTCGTTGCCAAGCGTTTCGGATGCGCTGGAAGCCGAACGGGACGGTGCGCCGGTCGTGCATGAGGAACTCGGCGACAATGTGCTGCTGCGGCACACATTCAGTACCGAAGGCTTCGAGGAGGCATTCGCCTCGGCGCCTCACGTTATCGAGGAGACATTCAGGCTCGGCCGTGTCGCCGCCGTGAGCATCGAACCGCGGGGGGTGGTTGCCATTCCCGAACGCGTCGGCTCGTCGCTGGTCGTGTATACGTCGACACAGGTGCCCCATATCGTTCGAAGCGCGATCGCGGAATTCGTCGGAATCCCCGAGTCCCGCATCCGGGTGGTCGTGCCGGACGTTGGCGGTGGGTTCGGAATGAAGGCCCATGTCTATCCCGACGAACTGATCGTCGCGGCGCTGGCCTGGAAATATCGCCGGCCGGTGAAGTGGATCCAGGATCGGCGCGAGGATCTTCTCACCAACGCCCAGGCCCGCGATCATCGTCTGAAGCTCAGCGTGTCGTTCGACGAAAGCGGAGCCATCGTGGCGATGAAGAACGAGGTTACCACGAACGCGGGCGCCTATTCCTCCTACCCGTTTGGATGCACGCTCGAACCGCTCGGCGCGGCACGCATGTCGGTCGGCCCCTACCGGATTCGCAATTACCGGTTTCTGACCCGGGCGATTGCGACCCATACCTGCCCGACCGGCGCCTATCGCGGAACGGGTTCGGTTTCCGCCTTTGTCGCGATCGAGGGAATGATGGATCGCATCGCGCGCAAGCTGGGGGTCGATCCGGCCGAGATTCGCGCGAGAAATCTCGTGACCCAGGAGGAGATGCCCTATGTGAACGCGCTGGGTGTCCGCTACGACACCGGCAGCTATCAGGAGTCGCTCCAGATGGCGAAGCAGGCGATCGGCTATGATGATTACCGGGCCCGACAGCCGGCCGACCGGCTGGTCGATGGAAAATACCGCGGCATCGGCATTGCTTCGTTTGTCGAAGTTTCCGGCATCGGCGCCAAGGGCTGGGCCGCCCGCGGCGTTCGCGCGATCACCGGCTATGACAGCGCCAATATCAAGGTCGAGCCCTCGGGGCATGTGACCGCCTTCATCAGCCAGGCGGCCGCAGGGCAAAGTCATCTCACCACCTTCGCGCAGATCGTGGCGGATCACCTCGGCGCAAGGTTTGAGGATATCACAGTGATGGAGGGCGATACCGCGTCGGCGCCCTATGGTTCGAATACCATGGCCAGCCGCGGCGCCGTCGCAGCCGGCGGCGCGACGATCCTCGCGTCGCGATCGCTGAACGACAAGATGCGCCGGATTGCCGCAGATCTGCTGGAGGCCAGCGCCGAGGACATCGAACTGCGCGATGGCATGGCTACGGTCGTGGGAACAGAGCTTTCGGTGTCGTTCAAGGACATTGCACAGACCGCCTATTCCATGACGCAGAAACGCCTTCCGGAGGGCGAGCAATACGGTCTGGAGTCGTTTGAAATATACGATCCGCCCCCGGTGACGCTGGCGAATTCAACCCACATCGTCACAGTCTCGGTGGGCGCGGATGACGGTGTTGTCGAGATCGAGCGTTACGTCGTCGCTCACGATTGCGGACGCATCATCAACCCGCTGGTGGTCCGGGGCCAGGTCGTCGGGGCGATCGCGCAGGGCGTCGGCGAGGCGCTGATGGAAGAGGTGGTCTATGACGCGGAAGGCCAGTTGCTCAACGCCAACCTGCTGGACTATCTGCTTCCCACATCGCTCGATATGCCCGATATCGACCTCCAGCATATCGAGACACCGAGCATCGACACCGTCGGCGGGTTCAAGGGCGCGGGCGAAGGCGGCCTGATGGGTGCCGTGCCGGCGATCCTGAATGCAGTGAATGACGCGCTGGCCGCTCATGGAGCCAATCTGCGATCGGTGCCTGTGCGGCCGGATGCGATTCTCAAGCTGATCCGCGAGGGGCAACCGTAAGATCGACGCGCGCGGGCCGGCCACGTGTGCATGGCCCGGCCTGCCTATCGCGGGTGATGGGTGACTTCGCCGCGCTCGATCAGGAAAACGTCGTCGACAAGACTGTCCGAATGCACGAAGTCGGATTCCGACAGAAGCACGCTCCGGCCCTTTTCGCGGCGTATGTGAGAGAGAATCTCAGTCAGCCGAACCGCGAGCGCGGGCGCGATTCCCTCGAATGGTTCGTCGAGAAGCAGCAGCTTGCTGCCGCAAACAAGGGCGCGCGCCAGCGCCACAAGCTTTTGCTGGCCGCCGCTCAGTGTGGATGCCCGGCGTCCCGTCAGTTCGTGCAATTCCGGAATGAAGTCGTAGACCCGGCGAAGCTCGTCGGCATAGTCGCGCCGGTTCATTGCCTTCAGCGGCAGCAGGATGTTCTGCTCCACCGTCCACTGCCCGATGAGCCGCCGGCCCTCGGGCATGTATCCGATGCCGCGCGTGACGCGCCGATAATCGGGCTCCTGGTTCAGGATCGCCCCGTCCATCTCGATGGTGCCGGATTGAACCGGCAGCAGCCCCATCACCGACCGCATCAGCGTCGTCTTGCCCGCACCGTTGCGACCGGCGAGGGTCACGAAGCTGCCATCCGCGATCTTCAGCCCGACGCCGCGAAGCACGGTGGTGCGCTTGATCGCTACGTTCAAATCGGAAATTGCGAGCATGAAGCGCCTCGGCCCTCAAACCTTCTTTCCGGTGACATAGAGCTGGACGTCTTCATTCTGCATGACCTCATGGGGCGGCCCAGCCGCGATGACACGCCCCTGATAGAGCGCAATGACGCGCGTGGCATACCGCCTCACCAGCTCCATGTCGTGCTCGATGAACAGAACACCGACCTCGCTCCTTGCCAGCACCTTCCAGATTGCGTCCATGACACCGTGCTTCTCGCTGGTGCTGACGCCGCTGGTCGGCTCGTCCAGCAGCACCAGCCGCGGCACGTGACACATCGCAACCGCGACATCGAGCAGCTTGCGTACGCCCTGCGGCTGGTTCGACACGACGGCATCGGCGTATTGGCCGATGCCGAACCGTTCCAGTACCTGCATCGCCGCGTGACGCCGCCGGTTCTTGAGGAACCCTCCGAGTCTGGCCAGCAACGGTTCGCTGCTCAGCATCAACGCCAGCATGACGTTGTCGATGCAAGTCATCGATTCGAAAAGCTGGGGAATCTGAAAGGAGCGCGCGACGCCCTTGTGCGCGAGAATGCGCGGCGAAGAATGGGTGATGTCTTCGTCATGAAGAAAGATGCGGCCCGCGCTCGGCTTGATGTAGCCGGTGATGATGTTGATCAGCGTGGTCTTGCCGGCGCCGTTGGCTCCGATGATGCCCAGCACGTCGCCGCGATGAAGCGTCAGGTCGACATGGTCGACGGCGACATTGTTGTCGAACTCCTTGCGGATGTTTTCGCAACGCAGTAGCGCGGTCAAGGGACAGCCTTTCCGCGCAATTTTCCCACGATCGACGTCAATCCACGAGGCAGGAACATGATGATGACCAGCATCATGCTTCCCAGAATCAATTGCCAGGCATGCGGCATGTTCTCGGCAGCGAAGGAACGCAGGAATTCGAGGAAAAGCGCGCCGATGAGCGGTGCGAACACATTCGCGGTTCCGCCGAGAATGGCTGCGAAAACGAACTCGCCGGACATCGTCCAGTACACGAGTTCCGGATTGACATGCCGTGTCGAAATGGCCGCCAGCACGCCTCCCGCACCGGCACAGGCCGCCGCCAGCAGATATTCCAGATACACGATCCTGCGCACCGACAGGCCGAGATACTCCAGCCGCACCTCGTTGTCGCGCACCGCATCGGCCAGCCGTCCGAGCCCGGACCGCAGATAGAAATGGATCAGGACGGCCACGGCGATGGTGATCCAGCAGCAGAACACGAAGCGTGACAGCTGGATGGCGCTTCCACTTGGCCGGTAGCCGGCAAAGGTTACGGCACCGACCGAGATCCCGTCGCTGCCGCCAAGCACGCTCATCTTGAGAACCACGCCATAGGCGATCATCGACAAAGCGAGCGTGAGCATCGCAAAGAATATCTCGCGGTAGCGCGAAATGATCAGACCGACGACGGCAGCCATCGCAACCGCCGCAAGGATGCCGAGGCCGACAACGAGAAACGCGTCCTGGACGCCCCAGTACCGGCCGGCAAGCGCGGCCGTGTAGGCGCCGACCCCGTAATAGAGACCCTGTCCGAACGAAACCAGATGCGATCGCATCATGATCATGACGCCGAGGCTCGCGAGCCCGACCGACAGCGCGAGCTGGGTCACGAAGCGCATCCAGCCGGGGATCATGTCCGCGGTCAGTGTCAGGACAAGGCCGATGGCGATGAGGGCGAGGGGCGCGGCGAACGATCGCAACAGGTTCATATTTTTCGTCCTTCCGCCGCGGCGAACAGGCCGAAGGGACGAACGAGGAGCACGATGACCATCACGCTATAGATCACGAACAGCTCCGCTTCCGGATAGAGATGGGTCGAAAGCGCGCGGCACAGGCCAACGATCAGCGCACCCACTCCGGCGCCCGCAATGCTGCCGAGCCCGCCGATCACCACCACGGCAAAGGCCAGGATGATCACGTCGCCGGCGACGCCCGGCATGATCGCGATCCGCGGTGCTGTCAGTCCGCCGGCGAGGAAGCCCAGGGCGGCACCGACCGCGAAGGTCCAGGTGAACAATTTCCTGACGTTGATGCCGAGCGCGGCACTGATCTCGCGATCCTCGACGACCGCCACGACGAGCTGTCCGATCCGGGTAGCCGTCAAAATCCAGGCACCGGCAACCGCAAGCGCGATCGCAATGAGGATCAGGACCAGATCGTAGGTCGCGTAGGGCAGCCCCGCAACCGTGATCTGCCCCATGGCGGCGCGGGGCTGTGCCGCATAATAGGAGCCACCGCCCGAAACCAGCTTGATCGCATCTTCAAGGACGAGAAAGAGGGCGTAGGTCGCGAGCAGCAGCGTCACGCCGTCTTCGTTCATCATCGGCTTCAGGATCGTCCGCTCGATGACGTAGCCGAGTGCGATTCCGACAATCAGCGGCAGCAACGTCAGCGCCAGCAATTGCAAAGGCAATGGAGCGCCTCGGCTGACGAGAAGCCCCACGGCAAACGCCGCCACATAGGCACCCGCCGCGTAGAACGCGCCATGGGCGATGTTCAGGATCCGCAAGACGCCGAAGACCAGCGTCATGCCGACGCTGACGAGAAACAGCCAGGCCGAATAGCTCAGCCCGTCGAGCACAATGGCGATCGCGATGTTCACGGCAGATGACCGGGGCAAAAGCCGGCCGCGGGAAACCCGCAGCCGGCTCTGGTTTCCGCAACGTCTAGTCGCACTTCGCGCCTTTGAACCCGGATTTGATCCAGTCCATCGCCTTCACGCCGGCCGGCGGGTTCACGCACTCGGCGTTGAAGTATTTCACGTCGGTGATGATCGGCTTGTTCTTTGCCTTGTCCCAGCCGGAATACGTTCCGTAAGCGGTGGCCTGGATGCCTTCATGACCCTTGGCCTTGGCCATGCGGATCGGGAATCCGCTGGGAGTTTCGAACTCCAGGCCCCGGAAGGCCTCGATGATTTCCATTGTGGTGGGAGCCTTCTTCGCCTTGGCAGCGGCCTTCTCGAAGGCGGCCTTGTAGCCCAGGATTGCCTGCGCCGCCGCGGACGCGCCAAATGTCGGCGTCTGCTTGTAGGTCTTTTCGTAGGTCGAGGTGAACCAGCGCGCCAAGGGGGTGTCTCCCGCCAGGTACGAATGCGGGCCGCGGGCACCAACGATCGCACCCTCCACCATTTCGGCACCGAGCCCGTCGATGATGCCGGTTCCCATGCAGAAAGCCAACTTGCTGCGCTTGGCAAGGTCGCGGCTCTTGGCCTGAAGCACGAAGGCGTCGGCGTCGCCGCCCCAGAACGAACTGAAGATGACGTCGGCGGGATTTGCGAGCAGAGCGCTGATCTCTGCGCCGTATTCACCGGCGCCAAGCTTCGGGAACTGCGCCGTGGTCGCCTTGACCGACGGCTTCAGCGCTTCCATGCTCGCCTTGAACTCCGACCAGGAGTCGGTCCCCCAGGAATAATTCTGGTTGATGCCCGCAATCGAGTCGGTGTTCGGATATTTTGCGAGGATGTACCGTGCCGCCGCGATCGAATCGATGGTGCCGGGAGGGGCCGTGCGGAAGCTGTAGACGGGATCAGTCAGCACTTCCTCGAACATCTGGGAATGCCCGCAATAGAAGAAGATCGTGATCTTCTGCATCTCCTCGGCGACCGGGCCCAGTGCGTTGCAGTCGGCGCTGGAATTGTAGCCGATGACGACATCGACCTTTTCGCGCTCGACAATGCGGCGATATTCAGCGAGTTGCTTCTGAGCGCCGCCGGCTTCATCGACATAGATCGGCACGATCTCGAAACCGCCGATTCCCTTGGTGTTGTAGGGGGCCGGCACGGTGCCGTTGTTGAGCGCGTTAACGATCAGTTCCGAACCGTTCCGTGCGTGAATTCCAAAGCTCGCACCCGGGCCCGAGAGAAAATACACAAATCCGATCTTCAGCTTCCCGTCGGACTGAGCCTGAGCAGGCAAACTCGTGAACCAGAGCCCCATTGCGACACACAGCGCCGCGCGGACACAAATCCTGAAAAGAGATGTCATGAGTTTAGCGTCTCCTGTCCTGATACAGAAAGAATGCCCGGCTGCCGCAGCACCTTTCGACATTTGCCCTTCGACCCCGCCGCTGACGTTGCGAGCCTTGACGCAAGAGCGGGTGCGCGCTGCTCGGCAGTCGATGCCGGCGGCTCGTCGCGCTTTGCCGCTCCGTACTGCTCGCATGAATTTCTGTGAAAGTAGGTCACCGCGGGATGGGACGGTCAAGTGTTCGGACGATCGACAATGTGGTCGGCAGATGTCCGAACGCGAACGGGCAGGATCGCGCGCCGTGCGAAGAATTGCGGTCGTTGAAGGGTCCGTCGTCCGACCGAGGTCGTCTTCAGAAGCCCTGGTGCGGTACCGAACGAATTGCGGTGACCTCGATCTCAACCTTCATCCGCGCATCCATCAGGTCGCCCTGCCAGGTGGTGGTCGCGGGACGCACGGCGTCCAGATGCCGCCGCAGAACGGGCGTGATCAGCCTGTAATCCGACGAATTCTTCATGATGATGTTGAGGCGCACGACATCTTTCATCGTGATTTCAGCGGCCGTGAGCGCCGCGGAAATATTTTCGAAAGTCTGTTCGGTCTGACGGACGACGTCATCGGAAATGTTTCCCGTCGCGTAATCAAAACCACTGCAGCCGGACAGGAATATCATCGGTCCGGCCATGACCACCCGGGAATAGGCGCCCTCCTCCTCAAACCGAGAGCCTGAACTGATATTGCGACGCTCCATCGTGGTCACCTTCGCCGTCGCCCTTGAATCAGGCGTTTGCGCACAAGCATTGTGCATTAAATTGCATCTTGTGGGTCAGTCTAGCCGCACTGTTCTCGGGATGGGACGCGATCAAGAGGACAGGCGGACGACGCAATCGATCACAGCCGGCCATCAAATGATTTCCGGGCCGAGTCCGTCCTTGTCAGGGATGGGGCTCGCTAGCGGTTCTTGCCGCGCATTGGGCGCGAACCGCCCAACATGTACTTGTCACGCATCGCGCCGCGATCGGCGCGCGGCAAAAGCATACGTATGGTTGTGCCCCGGTTCGGCTGGCTTTCGATTTCCAGTTCGCCGCCCGATTGCTTGATGAACCCGTAGGTGGTGCTGAGGCCGAGTCCGCTGTTTCGATCGTTCGCTTTCGTCGTGAAGAAGGGCTCCAGCGCGCGAGATGCGACGTCCCGCGTCATGCCCTTGCCCGTATCGCTGACCGACAGAACCACATACTCGCCCGGTTCAACGACCTGATGCCCGTCGACGATGCTGCGGCTGTAAAAGATATTGGCGGTGCTCAGCCGCAGCGTTCCGCCGTTCGGCATGGCGTCACGGGCATTGAGGGACAGATTGAGGATCGCGGCTTCGAGCTGGCTGCGGTCGATCAGGGTGCGCCACAAGCCCGGACTCGTCATGGCCTGAACCGCTATCCCGTGCGGCAGGGTTCTGCTGAGAAGCTCCTGCATTTGCAGCACGAGATCGTTGCAATCGACCAGATGAGGCTGCAGTGGCTGTTGCCTGGCGACTGCGAGCAGGCGGCGGACCAGGCCGCGTCCGGAACCGATCGCAAGCTCGCAGCCCTCGAAATACGATTCCGCGCTTCGTCCGGCCCTGACGGCCTTTCCCAGCAACTCGAGATTGCATTCGAACAGCAGCAGCATGTTGTTGAAGTCGTGCGCGACGCCGCCGGTCAATTGCCCGAGCGCCTGGAGGCGCTGGGCTTGAAGGGCCCTCTCGTCGCGGCGTTTCATCGCGGTAATGTCGGTGTTGACGGTTATCGTGCCGCCACCGGACGTGCGGCGTTCGATGATCTGCAGCCAGCGCCCGTCATCGAGTTCGAGTTCGAACGTGCCGGAAGGATTCTGATGATAGGCGAGGCGGCGCTGGATCCACTCTTCTTCGCAGCCGATCGCGCCCGGGTAGCGCCCCTTATAGGCCGCTGCGCGGATGATATCCTGAAATTTCTCGCCGAGCGTGAAGGTCGGGCCGTCTCCCTGTCGAAAGAAAAGATAATTCTGGTTGAACAGGACCAGCCGATCATCGGCGTCGTAAAGTGCGATCCCTTCGGATATCTCCTCCATGCCGCCCAGCAGCAACTCCTGAGCTGCCACTGCGTGGCGATTTTCGTTCCACTGGAGCGTGATGTCCCGTCCGGTGCCGCGCCAGCCCGCGATCGCGCCGCGTCCGTTGCGCAGCGGCCGGCCGATCAGGGACATCACCCGCTCGGCTCCATCCTCGTCTCGATAGATGAAGATGACGTCCTGGAATGGCTCGCCGACCGCTGCAAGAGAGAGGTGACTTGCCCGAGTCGATATGTCCGAAAGACGCCGTCCCAGCCAGCTTTTCGGTGAAAGACCCGTTTCATCCGCAAAATTTGGTGACAGCGTCCGAAGCTTCAGATCGGCAGTCGCTTCCCAGTACCAGCATCCGGCGAGCGACAGAAGGTTCTCGAAGGCGGAAAGCCGATCCTGCTTCCGAAATCTCGTCATGATGCTCTCTTCAAACCATGAACCGGCCCGGCAAGACTACACAAAGAGGGCCGAGCACCCAACACCCGCATGCCCTGATGCCCCCCGGGAAATCGTGACGTCATCGCCGGAAACACGGGGCGGCCCGCGGCGTGATTGCCGACCTCTGGGCGCCGTGGCCAACCACGGCGCCGGCAAGTCGGTTGGTGCCAATCTGTTGTATTGGTCTGCATGCGCGCGACGAAGCGCGCTCCGATTCAGATATAGATGTGTTTGTTGATCCAGTCTCCGAAGAGAAGTTTGGATTTCTGCTGTTTATAGATGCCTACGAAACCCTGCAGAAGGCCGTGGGCGAAAACATCGACTATGGGACGCGCAACGGCCTCCATCCCTTGCTGCGAGCGGATATTGAGCGGAAAGCCGTTCGAATCTTCCGATGGCTGAGCATTCCGTCCGTATTCGTCTTAGCGACATACGTGAAGAAATCGCGGGCATTCGCAATCTGACAAAGGACGCAGACGCGCAAACTTTCGCGTCGAGCTGGGCGATGCCTCGCGCGGTCCGACGTGCCGTGGCCAAAGGTCACGGGTTGGGCAACCTGTTGCGCCACGAATACCGAGGGATCGATCCCATCGTCTTGTGGTCGATCGTTACCGAGCATCTGGATAGCTTGGACAGGTCGGCTGAGAATCTTCTGAGTTCAACCAGCTAACACGCTACCTCGTTTAGGCATCACGTTAGGGGCGCACGCGAACGAAGGGCGCGGCGCGCGTCAATACTTGACACGGTTCCGCCTTTAGGACCCCGAGCGAAAGCTTTCTCAGAACCAGCCGCTGCGCTGTAGCGCATGAAAAAACCCGACAGATGAGACTCAAGCGTCTGATCTGTCGGGCTAAATTTGGTTGCGGGGGCTGGATTTGAACCAGCGACCTTCAGGTTATGAGCCTGACGAGCTACCGGGCTGCTCCACCCCGCGCCAAGTGGGGTCCATGCAAGCGGTATCCGGTGTTACCACTTGCGCGACCGCGCCGGATACCGGCGCGCCGCAGGAAATCGTCGCGCTATCTAGCAAGTGACGAAACGATTGCAAGCGAAAGATAGGCGCGTTCCGTCAAATAGATAGGGCTCCGTCATTCGGGCTGAATGCCGGCCGCCTTGATCAGTTCGCCGCGAATCTTGAGGCCATCGGTGATGGTCTTGGCAAGGTTCGCCGGCGGATCGGCAGTTACGACGAGGCCGGCGCCGGCGAGCCGCTTGGAGACCGCGGGATCCTTCAGGATTTTGGCGGCCGCTTCGCTGATCTTGTCGACCACCGCCTTCGGCGTCCCCGCCGGCGCGACCAATGCGACGAATGATCCCATCTCGACCCCCGGAACGGTCTCCGCGATGGTCGGAATGTCCGGCAGTTCGGAGAACCGCTTGGGCTCGGCCACCGCAATAATCCGGATCTTGCCGGAATCATGCAGACCGCGCGCCGCGGAGAGGCTCAGAAAGCCGGAGGGGACATGGCCGCCGGCGAGATCGTTGATGGCCTGCCCGCCTCCCTTGTACGGGATATGCTGCAGCTTGATGCCGGCCTTCTGCGCCAGCAATTCGCCGGCGAGATGGTGCGGGGACCCGGGTCCCGACGAGGCGTATGCCATCTTGCCCGGATTCTTCTTCGCCTCCGCGATGTAATCGGCGACCGTCTTGATCGGCTGGGACGGATGCACCGCGAGCACGAGAATGTTCTTTGCAGCGTTGAGCACCGGAGCGAAATCCTTCGCGGGGTCAAACGCGATCGCCTTGAACATGAATGAGTTCGAGGTCAGCATCGCATCGGTGGCGACCAGAATGGTGTGGCCGTCGGGCGCCGAGCGCGCGACCTGGGTCGCGGCGAGATTACCCGACGAGCCTGGCCGGTTGTCGACCACGACCGGCTGCCCCCATTGCTGCTGGAGCTGATCGGAGATGGCGCGTGCCAGCGTGTCCGATGCGGCGCCGGCCGGATAGCCGCCGACCAGCGTGACCTGTTTCGTCGGAAATTGCTGCGCAAGCACGGCGTCAGGGGCAATGGCGGTCGCAAGCGCGGAAAGCGCTGCGGCAACCGATGACATTCGCAAGGTCTTGATCATGTGATGTTCCCTCCGAAAATTCACGCCGGGACGGTGCCGCGGCTTGTTGTTGTTTTTGATTAGCCGGCATGGCAGCGGAGCTGTCAACCGCGGGTCTCACGGGCCAAACGACGCGGTTTGCCCACGGTCCGCAGCCGTTTTCGCGCTGGGCGATGCGCATAAAAAAGCACCGGCAGCCGATGAACGGCTGCCGGTGCTTTTGAACGTGAAATCGTGTCGAGGGGATAGCCGTCTTTTGCAGGCCTGGCAGCGACCTACTCTTCCAAGTCTTAGGACTTAGTACCATTGGCGCGGGAAAGTTTAACGGCCGAGTTCGGAATGGGATCGGGTTCAGGCTCTCCGCAAGAACCACCAGGCCGGCGAAAGACGGGTTTGAGAAGCGCGCGCGGAGCGAGCGTCCCCGCGAAGGCGCGGACCTCGATCAACAAGCAAGCTGGTCACTGACCAATCCATCGGCGGCGCATCGGAATGCGCCGCCGCGATGGGCATTGAAGACAAGAGCAATCAAGTCATTCGAGCGATTAGTACCGGTAAGCTCAACGCATTGCTGCGCTTACACACCCGGCCTATCAACGTGGTGGTCTTCCACGGCTCTCAAGGGAGTTCTCGTTTTGAGGTGGGTTTCCCGCTTAGATGCTTTCAGCGGTTATCCCGTCCGTACATAGCTACCCTGCACTGCGGCTGGCGCCACAACAGGTCCACCAGAGGTACGTTCACCCCGGTCCTCTCGTACTAGGGGCAAATCCTCTCAAAACTCCGACACCCACGGCAGATAGGGACCGAACTGTCTCACGACGTTCTGAACCCAGCTCACGTACCACTTTAATCGGCGAACAGCCGAACCCTTGGGACCTGCTCCAGCCCCAGGATGTGATGAGCCGACATCGAGGTGCCAAACGATGCCGTCGATATGGACTCTTGGGCATCATCAGCCTGTTATCCCCGGCGTACCTTTTATCCGTTGAGCGATGGCCCTTCCACGCGGGACCACCGGATCACTATGACC
>NZ_JBFWPA010000046.1:0-51647 GCF_050250235.1 Pseudorhodoplanes sp. | reverse complement strand
CACCTCCTGCTGGCAATGCTTCAACTCTGTTTCCAGAGCCGTATAGCCCGCGGCGGTCATCGGAATCTTTTCCATCGTCGTCCAACCTCCAGCCCCTGCGGCCGGTCTCGGCCCTTAGAGCGCGCCCTTTGGGGCAGACAGAGACAAAAGCGCTGATCGCAGGCCGACGCAGGACGCACGGCACGCGATCGGAACTTTTGTCAAAAAACAACCGTCACCAACACGCCGGAACTTGTTCAGTTCCGGCCGCCGA
Source organism: Pseudorhodoplanes sp. (assembly GCF_050250235.1). Classification (GTDB taxonomy): domain Bacteria; phylum Pseudomonadota; class Alphaproteobacteria; order Rhizobiales; family Xanthobacteraceae; genus Pseudorhodoplanes. The sequence continues at coordinate 51,394 of NZ_JBFWPA010000046.1, read as the reverse complement.
AATAGCTTTGCAGCGCTCGGACCTCGAGATCCCCCTCAAGGAAGGCTTTTATTCCTCGCGCTGCCGCGACGGCTCCGGAAAGAGTGGTGTAGTACGGCACTTTATGCAAGAGGGCTGCGGTCCGCAGCGACGTCGAGTCCGCCAGCGCCTGGGCCCCCTCGGTGGTATTGAAGACCAGCTGAACCTCGCCATTCTTGATGGCGTCGACGATATGCGGCCTGCCCTCGAGCACCTTGTTGATCTTGGACGATGGCACGCCGTGCTCATCCAGGTAGCGTTTGGTGCCCGAGGTGGCGATGATCCGGAACCCCAGTGCCACCAGCGTCCGAAGCGCCTCCAGGATCCGCGGCTTGTCGGAATCGCGCACCGATACGAAGACCGTGCCGGACCGAGGCACCCGGGTGCCGCCGCCGAGCTGGGACTTTGCGAACGCGGTTTCGAAGCTCCGGGCAATCCCCATGACTTCGCCGGTTGATTTCATCTCGGGACCGAGCACGGTATCCACGCCGGGGAAGCGGGCGAACGGGAACACCGCTTCCTTCACCCCGATATGCTCGAACCGCGGCGGCTTGAGGTTGAAGCCGGCGAGGGCCTCGCCGGCCATGACCCGCGATGCGATCTTGGCGACCGGCAGGCCGATCACCTTGGCGACGAAAGGCACCGTGCGCGAGGCGCGCGGATTGACCTCCAGAACATAGATATCGCGATCCTTGATCGCGTATTGGACATTCATCAGCCCGCCGACCTTCAGCGCCAGCGCCAGCGCCCGGGTCTGTTCCTCCAGCCGGGTGATGATCCCGGGATCAAGCGAATGCGGCGGCAGCGCGCAGGCCGAGTCGCCCGAATGCACGCCCGCTTCCTCGATATGCTCCATGATCCCGGCGATGAAGGTGTCCCTGCCGTCGGCGATGCAATCGACGTCGACTTCGGTGGCATCGGACAGATAGCGGTCGAGCAGCAGCGGGCGCTTCGCCGAAACCACAAGCTCGGACGGGCGGTCGAGATCGCCGATCAGACGCGCCAGATAGCGGTCCAGCTGATGCACGTCATGCACGATCTCCATCGCGCGGCCGCCCAGTACGTAGGACGGCCGGATCACAATCGGGAAGCCCATCTCCCCGGCGATCTTGCGCGCGTCTTCGGGGGAGGTGGCGATGGCGTTTTCCGGCTGCTTCAGGCCGAGCTGATCGAGCAGCTTCTTGAAGCGGTCGCGATCTTCGGCAAGATCGATCATGTCGGGCGAAGTGCCGAGGATCGGCACCTTCGCGTTTTCCAGCGCCTCCGCCAGCTTGAGCGGGGTCTGTCCGCCGAACTGCACGATCACGCCGTGCAGCGTGCCGCGCGAGCGTTCGACGTCGATGATTTCGAGCACGTCTTCCGCGGTCAGCGGTTCGAAATACAGGCGATCCGAGGTGTCGTAATCGGTCGACACCGTCTCCGGATTGCAGTTGACCATGATGGTTTCGTAGCCTGCATCCTTCAGCGCGAAGCAGGCGTGGCAGCAGCAATAATCGAACTCGATGCCCTGGCCGATCCGGTTCGGGCCGCCGCCCAGGATCACGACCTTCTTTTTGTCGGATGGCGCGGCCTCGTTGGAGGCATGGCCGGCGAACGGCGCTTCGTATGTCGAGTACATGTATGCCGTGGGCGAGGCGAATTCCGCCGCGCAGGTATCGATGCGCTTGAACACCGGGCGCACGTCGAGCGCATGGCGCTTCGCCGTAACATCGGCCGCGCCAAGTCCGGTCAGCTTGGCCAGCCGCGCGTCGGAAAAGCCCATCGCCTTCAGCCGCCGCATTGCGCCCGGCGTCGCCGGCAATCCCTTGGCCTTGATCTGCGCTTCCATCTCGACGATGCCGCGGATCTGCGCCAGGAACCACGGATCGATCTTGCAGCTTTCGTGGATCGTGTCGTCGTCCTGGCCAAGCCGCATCGCCTGAGCCACTTTCAGCAGCCGGTCCGGGGTCGGCGTGCCAAGCGCTGCGCGGATTGCATTCTTGTCGTCGCCTTCGTCCACGCCCTCGATGTCGATGTCGTCAAGCCCGGTCAGCCCGGTCTCGAGCGAACGCAGGGCCTTCTGCAGCGATTCCTGGAAATTCCGGCCGATCGCCATGGCTTCGCCGACCGACTTCATCGACGTCGTCAGCACCTGCGAGGCGCCGGGGAATTTTTCGAAGGCGAAGCGCGGAATTTTCGTGACCACGTAATCGATGGTCGGCTCGAAAGATGCCGGCGTCGCCCCGCCGGTGATGTCGTTTGCTATCTCGTCGAGCGTGTAGCCGACCGCGAGCTTGGCCGCGACCTTGGCGATCGGAAATCCGGTCGCCTTCGACGCCAGCGCCGACGAGCGCGAGACCCGCGGATTCATTTCGATGACGACCAGCCGGCCGTCCGCCGGATTGACCGCGAATTGCACGTTCGATCCGCCGGTCTCGACCCCGATCTCGCGCAGCACCGCGAGCGAGGCGTCGCGCATCATCTGGTATTCCTTGTCGGTCAGCGTCAGGGCCGGCGCGACCGTGATCGAGTCGCCGGTATGAACGCCCATCGGATCGAGATTCTCGATCGAGCAGACGATGATGCAATTGTCCGCCCTGTCGCGGACCACCTCCATCTCGAATTCCTTCCAGCCGAGCACTGATTCTTCGATCAGCACTTCGTTGGTCGGCGAGGCGTCAAGTCCGCGCTCGATGATGTCGAGAAACTCCTCGCGCGTATAGGCGATTCCGCCGCCGGTCCCGGCCAGCGTGAAGGACGGCCGGATGATCGCCGGCAGCCCGATCACCGTCAGCGCCTCCAGCGCCTCGATCAGTCCGCGCTCGATATAGCGCTTCTTGCGCTCGGCCTCGCCGGCGGCCCACGCGGTAGCGAACGCGGCGAGCGCCTTGGCTTCCTCATCGGCCGGCAAATGCTTCGCCCTGATCGTCGCGACCTCCGCGGCCTGCTTTTCCCGGTCAGCCTGTTTCAGCACCGATGCATTGGCCAGCGCCGAGCGCGGCGTCTCGAGCCCGATCTTGTGCATGGCCTCGCGGAACAATTCGCGATCCTCGGCCTTGTCGATGGCCTCGGCAGTCGCGCCGATCATCTGCACGTTGAACCTGTCGAGGATGCCCATCTTCTTGAGCGACAGCGCGCAGTTCAGCGCGGTCTGGCCGCCCATGGTCGGCAGCAGGGCGTCGGGCCGTTCCATCTCGATGATGCGGGCGACGATTTCAGGCGTGATCGGCTCGATATAGGTGGCGTCGGCCAGGTCCGGATCGGTCATGATCGTGGCCGGATTGGAATTCACCAGCACGATCCGGTAACCCTCTTGCTTCAGGGCCTTGCAGGCCTGGGTGCCGGAATAGTCGAATTCGCAGGCCTGTCCGATGACGATCGGACCCGCGCCAATGATCAGGATCGATTTGATATCGGTTCGTTTCGGCATCGGCTCCGCTGGCACCCGCGCAGGCGGGGCTTCACGCACATAAAAAAAGGGCGCGCTTTGCGCGCGTCCTCATATCCCGTCAGCGAGGGCATATGGGCCCCGCGCGGCCCGGTGTCTAGACCAGAATCGGTGAGGGGGGAAGCCCGCGCCGGCGGGTTATGGGCAACTTTGCGCAAGGCTTTGCGTTAGCGGCATGTTCACCAAGACCCCGGACCTCCCCGCGATGCCGCCCCGCCAGCCAGGAAAGCCGTTCAGCCTGCCGCTCTGGCTTGCCGGACTGGCTGCCGGGACCGCCCTTGGCATGTACGCCCGGTCACGGCCCCGGGCCGAGGCCCAGGCGGCGCCGGTCGATGCGAAGGATTGGCCGGATTCGGCAAGCCGTCCCGAACCGGCAGATGATCGCCCGTTTGGCGAAGCCGCGCCGAATGACGAGCCGCAGGCCGTTCACAAGGCCCGTGCGCAGGAAACCGGCCGCGGCCGCAGCGCCGATTCGCCGGTCCAGATTCCGCTCGCCGGCTGGCGGGATATCGCGTGGCGGACTTATGCCGAAATCCAGAACGACCGGCTGCTGGCGGTGGCGGCGGGCGTGGTGTTCTATGGCCTTCTCGCACTCTTCCCGGCGATCACCGCGCTGGTTTCCTCCTACGCGCTGTTTGCGGAGGCCGCGACCATCGGCAAGCATCTTGCGTTCGCCGCCGCGCTGATGCCGTCCGGCGCCTATGGCATCGTCGAGGAGCAGATCACCCGCATCGCGCAAGGCAGCGGCGGCGGCCTCAGCACCGCGTTCCTGCTCGGCCTGTTGCTTGCAATCTGGAGCGCCAATGCCGGCATGAAGGCGATGATCGACGCGCTCAATGTCATCTATGGCGAGACCGAGGAGCGCAGCTTCGTCCGGCTCAACCTGCTGTCGCTGGCGATGACGCTCGGCGGTCTTGTCTTTCTCCTCATTGCGATCGGCACCGTGATCGTGCTGCCGCTGGTCTTTGCCTGGATCGGATTGCAGGGTTTCGGCGAATGGGCGATCGCGATGCTGCGCTGGCCCGCGGTCATGATCGTGATTGCGCTGTCGCTCGCTGCGCTCTACCGCTTCGGCCCCAGCCGGCGCGCGGCCCAATGGCGCTGGCTGAGCGTCGGCGCGGTGGTGGCAATGCTGCTCTGGGTCGCAGGCTCGGCCCTGTTCTCGTGGTATCTCTCGAACTTCGCCGACTACAACGCGACCTATGGTTCGCTCGGCGCCGGCATCGGCCTGATGATGTGGCTATGGCTGACCTCGATCGCCATTCTCATCGGCGCCGAGATCAATGCCGAGATCGAGCATCAGACCGCGCGCGACACCACGGTCGGACGGGAGAAGCCGATCGGAACGCGCGGCGCGGTGATGGCCGACACGGTGGGCGCGGCACAATAGCAACATAGGGATCGCGACGAGATGGAAGGAACATCATGACCAGTCGGCAAGCCGTCTTTCCGTCCGGTCGCAGGGCGTTGTACGACAAGCACCGCTATTCGGCCGCCATACGCTCGGGCGATCTTCTTTTTGTTTCCGGTCAGGTCGGCAGCCGCGGCGATGGCAGTCCCGAGCCGGATTTCGCGCGACAGGTCGAGTTGGCCTTCGACAACCTCCGCGCCACGCTTGCGGCCGCAGACTGCGGACTGGACGACATTGTCGATGTGACCACGTTTCATACCGATCCGAGCAGTCAGTTCGATACGGTCCTCGCGATCAAGAACACGATCTTCCCCGAGCCGCCCTATCCCGCCTGGACGGCAGTCGGCGTCACCTGGCTTGCGGGCTTCGATTTCGAGATCAAGGTCATTGCCCGCATCCCGGAAAGGGCTTGATGGCGTCGCCCGTGGGGCCGTCCGAACGGCCGGGTTGGGGGGAAGTTTCGGTCGGCCTTATCGTCCTCGGCGTGGTCGGGTTCGGTGGAGGCGCGTTCATCGCGCAACTGCCCATCGAACCGGCTTTCATCGGTCTGATCTTCACCGGGCTCACCGGCGTTGCGGGTCTTGCGGGCTGTTTCTCCTGCGCATTCACTTGCTGGCCGCGTTTGGCGTGCGGCCGACATCCATGCGGTGGCTGATCATCGCAGTGGGAGTCGGGCTGATTGCCTTTGTTGCAAAAAGTGCGGCGATCGTCCTCTACATCCGCATGACAGGAGATAGCACCAGCCCGCAGGAAATCTACGCCAAGGGTGCGAGCGGTGGATTATGGACCGCGATACTGGCCACCTGCTTCTTTGGCGCGTGTTGCGCAAACTCAGTAGTGGCGTGGCGCAGTTCAACGAACGGGAAACTTGTCGAGCGGAACGGCGTTGAACCGGATGGCAAAAGAACCGATCCAACAACCCAAGCCGCCGGCGGAAGTGCCCGAAAAGCCCTATCCGGTCGAAAATCCGCCCGAGCCTCACCCGAACGAAGCCCGTCCGCTGGTCGATCCGGTACCGCCCGACAAGGAATTGCCGCGCATGCAGCAGGCTGACGGACGCGGCTCGATGAAGAGCGAACAACCGCCTCAACCGGATGGTGCGCCCGATCAGCAGCCCGGCGCGGTGCGGGGCACATGATTCCAGCACATGATTGAAACGAACAGAAAGGCCTGGCGCGAGTTGCGCCGGGCCTTTCTGTCTGGTTGCGGCGCCTGCGGCGAGGCCCGTCAATAGGCCCAGGCGGCTCCGTAATAGTCGGACACCTTGCGTCCGCGCGCCGGATCGTTCCAGTCCCACTCGTTCTCGTTGGCGTATTTCGGCGCGCCCTTGAGTTGCTGTTCCGTGACGTGGGTTTGATACCCGCCAAGTTCGGTATTGTACTTCAGCGACGCCCACGGAAGCGGGTAATGCTCGTCTCCGATTCCCATGAACCCGCCGAAGCTCAGTACGGCGTAATCGACTTTTCCGGACCGCTTTCCGATCATCACGCGCTCGATCGATCCGATCTTGTTGCCGTCGGGACCATAGACATTGGTGCCCTCGACCTTGTCGCTGCCGATCAGGTCGTAGGTTTCTCTGCTCTCCGTCATGCGATGCTCCTCCTGTTGCATACAGAATGAAGCAACGACGCGTCGGATGGTTCCGCTATGTCATTCGACACAAAGGAACATGACGCGTTTCCTAAGCGTTGACGTGCTGCGGAAATCATTCCGCCAGGGAGTTCAATCATGAGCCAGAACAATCAGCAGAACCAGCAAGGCGGGCAGGGCGGACAGCAGGGCGGCCAGCCCGACCGGGATCGCGACAATCAGCAGCAGCGGCAGAATCCGGGCCAGGGCGGGCAGCAGCAAGGCGGCCAGCAGCAGGGCGGCCAGCAGGAGCGTCAGCAGCCGGGGCAAGGCAGCCGGCAGAGCGATCAGGGCCGCTGAAATCCGGCGCCGAAAAGCCTTTGACGGCTTGTTGGCAGTCGTCGATCTGACTGCGGGCGGCCCGCGCTTCGAGTGGAAGCCGGGCCGCGATACCCTTTGGCGAAGTGCCGCATTCCTTCACGAGATGTTAGCGATTGTGTCCTTTTTCATAGAAGTTCCTCTGGAACCTTGTTAGCGTTCGATCATCATCGGTTTCGCGTCCCACAGGCCCCGGTGACTGAGAGACCCGTCGCGCTCCCGCCTGCAATTCCAGTGCGGTGCCCATGGCTTCGAGAGACCCTTTCAACATCGTCGAATCGCCTGTGGTTGCTTCCATCCCCTGCATCGGTTGCGGCAACAACATGCACTGCATTCGTCGTCAGCAGGTGACGGCCGGCGAGGTGCAATTGTTCATGTGTGCCGCCTGCGGCAATTCGTCGGAGCGCGTGGTGGGGATGCAGGAAAGCGACGAGGACATTCAAAGCGCGATCGAGAAGAGTCTCGGGATCGCACGCAAGGCGGGCTGACCGAAGCCGGCGCCGATTGGAATTGATGACTCGGCGAAACCGATCGGTTCCGCCAGAGATTGGAGGCCCGGCCTGGATTCGAACCAGGCTAAGGAAGGTCTTGCACGACCTTTGCGTTGCCGCTCCGCCACCGGGCCAGGACCAACGATAACCGCCGTGTGATTGCGGGCAAGCGCAAGTTTCGCCGATCACTAACCGGTAACCTCAATGCTTCGGTTAAGCTTAACGCGCCGCATCAGGCCGGATGCGCGACGAAGGTCATGCGTGTCTGCAAATGACCGATATTGCGTGGGGCGCGTGTGGAGCGAAAGCCCGCCCCATCCAGCCGGGCAGCCATCTCGTGCTCGCCATAACGGGTCAGGCCTGCATCCTTGCGCAATTTCGCGTAGCCGGAAAATGCGGTGCGGAACAGACCGCCGACGGCCGCAGCGAAGAAGCCTTCCCGCCATCCGAAGCGCAGCAGCGCCAGCGCGTCCTTCCAGGCCGGAATATCCGGCTGCACCACGTCCCCGATGACAAGCGTGCCGTCCGGCGTCAGCAGCCGGCGGAACATCCCGAGCAGGCGTACGAGTTCATCGGGCGAGAGATATTGCGATACCGAATGCATGATCACGACCTCGAACGCGCCGTCCGGCAGCGCGGCGACCTCCTCGGGCGCCAGCACCGAAATGGCGTGCTCCGGTGCCACCCGCGCCTTCAGCCGCTGGCGCAGGCTGGGCGCGGCTTCGCACAGGGTCAGCGTCGCGGTCTTGCCGGCGAGACGCTCGGCATAGGCCGCTTCGCCGCAGCCGTAATCGAGCACGCGGTCGCCCGGACGGATGTGTTCGGCCATGCCGTTGCCGGTGATGATCGCATGCACCTGCTTGTGCCGCGCATTCACATAGATCGCGTGGTCGGAATCGAAGAAGGAAATCCAGTCGCCCATGCCGCTCTCGTTGTCTTGTCATCGCCCGGCCTGACCGGGCGATCCAGAAGACGAGCATTGGATTGCGAATACTGGATGCCCCGCCTTCGTGGAGCATGACAAGAGGAGAAATTGGCGCGTCACGCCACTATCGCCGCTTGTCCGCCACCATTCCGGACATGTCGATGACTTCGAAATCCCGGGTGGTGATGCGACGCAATGTTCGCAGCGCCGCCATGTTCCAGCGCGGGTCCGGCGCGCCGGTGATGAAATTGTCGCTGCCGTTGTCGGCGAGGATCATTCCATAGGTCTTCAGCGCCCGCAGGATCGCCTGCGCCTCCGGCGGGAAACCGGAAATGTCGTAGTCCGCCTTCAGCCGCATGCGCATGCCCATCGGCGGCAGATCGTCATCGTGACTGTTGCTCGCCCAGTGACTCGCGGGCGGAATATAGGCGCGCCGCGTCTTCACGACGGTGAAGCGGATCGCGTGCTCGACTTTGCCCGCGCCCACCGCCTCATCGTAGCGGACGAGGCCCGGCAGGATCGGCAGGCCCGCGGCGTCGGCGGAGGTCCAGCGCGGCGGGCGTTCCTGGTTCTTCTTCAGGTCCCAGACCGCGCCGCTGCCTGCGCGCCAGCCGCCCTTGGCATCGGGAAACGCATTGAAAAGTTCGTACAGCACCCAGGAATCGCGATCGAGCACGAGGATGTGGCGGTCGCCCGTACCGTTGGGGCCGCCCTCGATCGGCGCATCGGGGGGAACCGGATAGGGACCCGGATCGCTCTCCTGCGGCGTTTCGGTGAAGCTGATGCGCACCCGCGGCTGAGCGCCCGACACCACGACATAGGGAATGCCGATCGGCGCGCCTTCATGCTCGGTGCCGAAATCGGCATGCAGCGGCTTGTCCCATCCGATGCGCGCCAGGATGCGCTCGGAATTCGGATCGACCGGGTCGCGGGAGATATCCCGGTGCCAGGGGCTGTCGGCGGGGAGCAGCCGCCTTCCTTTCAGGTCGGCATTGACGCCGAGATCCACCGGCGGAACGGCTCCGGCCCCGGGGGCGAGCTGGAATTTCGGGCGGACATTCTCGGCGACGGCGGTCGTGAGCGTGGCGCTCACGAGCAGAACCGCAAGCAAGGGAAGTGCATTCTGCATCCGTGTATCCGATGTTCCGGACAAGGCGCCCATCGCCGAGGCGCCATGCAAGCAGAAGCCCGCGCGGCTGTCACCTCCACTCCCGGATCAGCGGGCCGTCGCGCCCGAAAAACGGATCGGTATCCGGACGCTTGACGCCGGGGATTTTCGCCACCGCGCGCTCGTATTCGGCACGGGAACCGAGGCTAAGGTCGTAGATGCCTTCCGGCGGATAGGCGCCGACCACGATCAGGTCGTCCGAGGCGTCGATGCATTGATGGCCGGTCCCCGCAGGGAGCACCGCGGCATCGCCGGTCTCCATCCCGAATTCTTCTCCCTGCGCGCCGCCAAAGCGCACATTGGCGCGACCCCGCGCGATCGCGAGCGCTTCATGGATGCGCGGGTGGTAATGCGCAAACGGATAGATGCCGTCGCGCCAGGTTCGGCCCCAGCCGTTCGACCGGATGATCGCCTCGATCATCGCGGCAGGATCGCCGACCGAGGTCAGGTCGAAGGCGCGTGGATAGAACAGAAACGGCAAGGCCGGATTGTTCGGGATCGAACCGTCGTCCGGGAACATGAAGCCATAGGCCGCGCCTTGATCGCTTGAAGTCATTGCGCACGGCAACGCGCGGCACGGTCCGCCGTTCCGGTCAGCGCATCCAGGCGGCGTAGACGGAATGATCGCGCGCCATGTCGTCGAACAGCCAGACCATGCGGTCGATAAACCACATCTTGGCGAAGAAGGCGGTCACGGCGCCCGCGACGAACAGCGACGGCGATGCGATGACGAGGCCCCCCAGCATCACAACGGTTCCCGCGCCCCCGATACCGGCAAGCCATTGCGCCGCAACCCGGTGATGCTCTGGAATCGGCCGCTCCTTGCGCGCGAGATAGATGCGCTCGCCCAACACGCCGCGGGACGCCCAGCTTCGCGTCGAGGCCGGCGGCGGAAACGCGCGCGGATTGATGAAAGCCCAGAGTGCGATCAGGGAAAGCGGTAGTGCCGCCCACCATCCGATCCAGTGGATGCTCCACAGCGCGAGAACAAGCGCCGGCCAGATTGCGACCCGCGTCCATACGCTCCACGGATTGGCGTGGCGCTCCCAGCCGGTGTCGTCGAGCCGAAAGAACGTCGCGATGCCGCGGAACAGCGCGTCCATCACGCGATCATCCCGATGCCGCCCGATGCGTGCGCCGCGTCACCAGCGGGCGCACGAAATTCAACAGATAGGCCAGCATCGCCCAGCGCGGATCGTAGAAGCTGACCGCGACCGAGAGGAGCGCGCTTGCGAGCAGAAGCCACAGCGCGCGAGTGCCGTCCTCGAGGCCGTCGGTACGCCAGCCCTCGTGCGCGGCGATCATGTTCAGCCGGATCGCGACCAGCGCCGCAACGCCCATATTCGCCGCATAGATCCACACCGCCGGCGCGAGATCATCGTAGCGGCCGATCAGCATGGTGGAGAACGGCAGGCAGGTGATCAGGAATAGATGCAGCAGCGTCCAGCGCGCGAACGGCTCGGTGACGCGCTCCTCGCCGGCCGCAAGCTTGCTGTTGCCCATCCAGCGCAGGCCGACCACGAAAAACGTGACGATATAGACGACGAATTTCGATTGCAGTTCGGCGACGGCGTGCAGCAGTTCGGTGCCGCTCTTCGGGTCGAACGCTTCCGGCAGGCGGATGTCGATCACCAGCAGCGTCATCGCGACGCCGAACATGGCATCGGCCAGCGCATCGAGGCGGGTCTTGGAGACGGTGCCGTGGTGATGCAGTGGCAACGGCACCCCCGTGCTACGCCGTCACGCGGCCTTGCGCTTGTGCTCGCGCATCATGTCGACGAAGCGCAGGAACAGATAATGCGAGTCGCGCGGTCCCGGCGAGGCCTCGGGGTGATATTGCACGGAGAATACCGGCTTGTCGTTCAGCGCGATCCCGCAATTGCTGCCATCGAACAGCGAGACATGGGTCTGCTCGACATTGGCCGGCAGCGAATCCTTGTCCACCGCGAAGCCGTGATTCATCGAGGTGATCTCGACCTTGCCGGTGGTGAGGTCCTTCACCGGGTGATTGGCGCCGTGATGGCCCTGATGCATCTTCATCGTCTTGCCGCCGAGTGCGATGCCGAGCATCTGGTGGCCGAGACAGATGCCGAAGGTCGGCACGCTCTTGTCGATCATCTGGCGGATCACCGGCACCGCATATTCGCCGGTCGCGGCCGGATCGCCCGGACCGTTCGACAGGAACACGCCGTCCGGCTTCAGCGCCATGATATCCTCGGCCGAGGTCGTGGCTGGTACCACCGTGACCCTGCAGCCGTTGGAGGCGAGCAGGCGCAGGATGTTGCGCTTCACCCCATAGTCGATCGCGACCACATGGAATTCCGGGTTGTCGATGCGCGCATAGCCCTCACCCCATTTCCACTCGCCTTCGTCCCAGGTAAAGCGCTGGCCGCTCGTGACCATCGGCACGAGATCCATGCCGACGAGGCCCGGCCAGTCGCGGGCTTCCTTTTTCAGCGCGTCGAGGTCGAAAGTGCCGGACGGCTCATGCGCGATCACGGCGTTCGGCATGCCCTTCTCGCGAATGAGCGCGGTCAGTGCGCGGGTGTCGATGCCGGACAGTCCGATGATGCCGCGGGCGCGCAGCCACGCATCGAGATGCCGGGTCGCCCGGTAATTCGAGGGATCGGTGATGGCGGCCTGCAGGATGACACCGCGCGCACCCGGCGTCGCCGCCATGTTCACGGTTTCGATGTCGTCGTCGTTGGTGCCGACATTGCCGACATGCGGGAAGGTGAAGGTGATGATCTGGCCGGCATAGGAGGGATCGGTGAGAATTTCCTCATATCCGGTCATGGCGGTGTTGAAGCAGACCTCGCCCACGGCGGTGCCGGTGGCGCCGAAGCCGTGGCCTTCGAGGACGGTGCCGTCGGCGAGCACAAGCAGCGCGGTGGCCTTTGGCTCCGCCCAGCCGGAATCGTGTAATGTGTTCATAAGCGGCCTGAATAATCCGCTCCGCCCGCAAAGCCAACCCCGGACCCAGAGATATGACAACGGCTTTGGTCTATGTCGGCGCGGCGATCGCTGAAATTGCCGGGTGTTTTTCATTCTGGGCATGGCTGCGGCTGGGCCAGCCGGTCTGGTGGCTGGTTCCTGGCATCGCCTGCCTCATCGCGTTTGCCTGGCTGCTCACGCTCGTCGATTCGGCCCATGCCGGGCGTGCCTATGCAGCCTATGGGGGCATCTATATTGCAGCCTCGCTCCTGTGGTTATGGGCGATGGAAGGGGCACGTCCGGATCGGTGGGACCTGATCGGCGCTGCCGTCTGCATTCTGGGCGCCGCCCTCATTCTCCATGGCCCCCGTCCGCTGCCGTCTTGAAGGTCACCGCAACCGGGTTCGGGTTCCCGAGCGCGGGGTATTGGTGTGCCATGCGCTAACGCGGCGCTTGCGATGAGAAGCCCGGCCGGTCAGGATTGCTGCCTCATCAAAGGGGCGGAGGGATACGCATGAGACTGTTGCTGAGCGGATTGCTGATTGGCGCGGTGCTGGCGCTGGGCGCCTGTTCCGAAGGACCAAAGGGCGACAAGGGGGATCGCGGCGAACAGGGTGCCGCGGGGCCGGCCGGTCCTGCCGGCGCAGTCGGTCCCGCCGGGGTTGCCGGGCCAGTGGGTCCTGCGGGCAAGGACGGTGCCGCCGGAAAGGATGGAGCCCCGGGCAAGGACGGTGCGCCCGGCAAGGACGGTATTGCGGGCAAGGACGGCGCTCCGGGCAAGGATGGTATCGCCGGCAAGGACGGCGCCCCGGGCAAGGACGGAGCGCCCGGCAAGGACGGTGCGCCCGGGAAGGATGGCACGACAATCCGTGCGGTCCGCCATGCCTGTTCGGGGGCGTCCTGCAGCCATTCCTGCGACAAGGGTGAAGTGATCGTGAGCGCGCTCTGTGTCGGGGCGCCGGGACATGCGCTGTTCAAGGGCGACGGCGATGTCATCGCGGCAACCTGCAGCGGCGGCGAAGGCGTGAGCCTGCAGCTCTATTGCGCCAAGCAATGAGGCCCTGATCCGGCGCGCTTGGTTTTTGCGTCCGCGGGCGGTACATGCAGGTCGACTGCTGTGCCGCCCGCGTCGTTTTGCGATCGAGCCGCGGCGGCCGGAGGGAGACAGCCCATGCTGCGCGACGACATCAACAATGCCCTGAAAGAGGCAATGAAGGCCAAGGACGAGCGCAAGGTCGCGACGCTGCGCCTCGTGAATTCCACTTTCAAGAATGCCGATATCGAGGCGCGCGCGGCCGGCAAGACATTGTCCGACGCCGATCTGCTTCCGGTGCTGCAGAAGATGATCAAGCAGCGGCAGGAATCGAAAGAGCTTTACGAAAAGGGCGGCCGCCCGGAACTTGCGCAGCAGGAGGCCGACGAGATCGCGATCATCACCGGCTATCTGCCCAGGCAGATGTCCGAGAGTGAAATGACCGCCGCAATCGAGATGGCGATTGCCGAGACCGGCGCGGCCAGTATGAAGGACATGGGCAAGGTCGTCGGGGCGTTGCGGGCGAAATTCGCGGGACAGATGGACTTCGGCAAGGCCAGCGCCGTGGTGAAAGCGAAGCTCGGCGGCTGAGCGGAGTAATTGAGCGATGAACGGTGGCGCCGAGTTGCAACGCGAACTCGAAAAGCTGCGGCGCGAATTGCAACAGGCCCCGCGGGTCGCGGAGGAGGAGGGCGCCGACGGCGGCGCCACGCAGGCCAGGGCCGAACCGGCGTCCCGGCCTGAGGACATGCGCGGCGAAATCGAGCGCGTGTTGCGCGAATTGCAGGACCGGCTGGGCGAGGCTGCCGACGAGGCCGAAGACATCGTGGCCGCGCATCCCTTCGCATCCGTCGCCGCCGCCTTTCTGCTCGGCATACTCGTCGCCAATGTCATGTCGCGGGGAAAGTGACCATGGATCGCTTCATCAACAATCTGCGGGTGCTGTGGCGGACGGAACGGGCGATCGCCGAAATCAAGATGCGACATGTGATCGCGCGATCCGGGCTGAACGCCGCCGCCGGCTTGCTTGCCCTGATCGGGCTTCTGATGTTCGAGGTCGCCGCGTTCTTTGCGCTGCGCGAATTCTGGAACACGATCGGGGCGGCGCTGATCCTGGGGGTTGCGAATTTCGTGATCGCGGGCCTGCTGCTGCTGGTCGCCGATCGAAAAAAGCCCGGCCGTGAACTCGAACTCGCAAACGAGATTCACGACCACACCATGCAGGCCCTGCAGGCGGATGCGCGGCTGCTTCAGGCGGATATCGCATCCTTCGGCCAGGCGCTGCGCCATCCGCTCGACAGCGCGCTGCCGTCGCTGATCATACCGCTCGCGACCATGCTGATGGGCTTCCTGAAAAAGAAGGGCGAGGCGAAGTAGGTCGCGGCGTCAATCGTCCGAATAGGGATTGCAGCGCGCGATCCCGTCCATCACCAGCTGCTCGGCGCCGTCGGCATCCAGCCAGCGCGCGATCGTGACCCACTTGCCTTTTTCCAGGTCCTTGTAGTGCTGGAAGAAATGCGCGATCTGCTCGCACATGATCGCCGGCAGGTCGCGATAGCTCTGGACGCCCGCGTAGAACGGATGCAGCGAATCGACCGGCACCGCGAGAATCTTCTCGTCGCCGCCGGCCTCGTCCTCCATCATAAGCGCACCGACCGGGCGGCAGCGGATCACCGCGCCCGCGACCACCGGCACCTGGCTCACCACCAGCACGTCGCAAGGGTCGCCGTCGGCCGAGAGCGTGTGGGGGATGAAGCCGTAATTGCCGGGATAGAACATCGCCGTGTGCAGAAAGCGGTCGACGAAAAGCGCGCCGGATTTCTTGTCGATTTCGTATTTCACCGGGACGCCGCCGAGCGGGATTTCGATCACCGCATGGATGTCCTTCGGCGGGTTCCTGCCCGATGTGATGCGGGAAATGTCCATGCGGCGACTCCGGATGATTTGCGCAAGAGCGTATCATACGGGGCCGCCGATGTCCGTTGCGTGTGAAGCTCAGTTGCTCCGCAGGGCTGCGGCCAGACTTTCATACGATCCCGGAAAATACGACACGTTGTGCCAGGGTCGCTTGCTCATGAAGTCGGCGAGCTTGCGCGCCTGCGCAGCATCCGCGCCGAACAGGATGATGCGACGATTGAAGTCGTCCTCCGGCAGCGCCATCTTTTTGAGCTTGCCGGACACGACATCATCGGCCGGTGCGCTCACCGCGCCGGGCAGGCTGCCCTTCGCGAAGTCCGCCGCGGCACGCGCATCGATATAGACGGCCGTCTGATCCGCTTTGAAGATGCGGGCGATGCCGGGAAGTTCGACCGCGACCGGTCCGCCGAGCGCGCGCCAGACCGGGATGCCGAGCTGATAGCGTCTCACATTGCCGAAGCCCGCCTCCGAGAGCTGTTCGCCGAGTCGCCGGCTGGCCTGGCAATAGGGTCCGTTGCAGTACAGAACCAGCGCCTTGCCCTTGTCGCCACCGGTCAGCGTCGCAATCGCCGCCAGTTGGGCCGTCGGTGCGGCATCGAGGTTGCGTGCGCCGGGGATGTGACCGGCGTCGAATTCGGCGCGCGAACGGGTGTCGAGCACGAGCACGCTGCCGTCCCGCAGCACTGCGCGCATCTGTTCGGTGTTGATTTCCGGGGTCTTTCCGGTCTCTCCGAGGGTCGCCTGAAGGATGCCGGGCGACTGGGCGAAGAGCGCGCTGGAATTCATGGTCAGGACCACGGCCATTGCGATTGGTTGCAAGAGCTTTTGGATCATCAATGCCTCCTGTTTCGCCGCGGCGTGGCGGCATCACAGCGTGGCGACGTTGAGAAATCCAAGAGGATCGGCTGAGGGCTGCCCGCGGATTTCGCGAGCGCTCGCCGGTCAGAGTGGGTGCGCCAGCGGTCCCAGCGCGTCGGTCACGATCGCGAGCGAGCCGCGGATCGCGCTCGCAAGCCCGTCCGCGTTCTGGAACGGACCGCGCTGGCTCGAGGTCGCAAGATACAGCGTGCGGCGGATTGAAGGCTCGGTGATCTGCCGGGCGTCGAGCCTGCCGTCGCGCACCTCGTCGATCACGGCGAAATACGGCAGCACCGCCGATGCGGCGCCGCGCCCGACCAGGCTCTTCATGGCGGAGATCGAACGCACTTCATAGGCGATACGCAGTTCGCGCTTCATCTCGCGCGCTGCTTTGGCGACGGCGGTGCGCACCGTATCGCCTTCCTCCGGCATCGCGAGATCGAGTGCCAGCAGGTCCGCGAAGGTGATCGGCTTGCGCGGCTCCTCTCCGGGCAACGTCACCAGCACGAGATCGTCCTGCAGGATCGGCACACGCGCGATATGTGGCAGTTCGGGGACATCGTAACAGAGGATAAAGTCGGTTTCGCCCCGTGTCAGCGTATCGGCCAGAACGTGGCTCATGGCCTCGACCAGGCTGAGCGATACACCTCGAAGGCGCTCGCGTGCGGTCATTGCGATTTCGGTTCCGACGATCAGCATCAACGCGGGCGTGATGCCGAGACGGATCGACTCCGTTTCGGGATTGGAATCAGCGGATATCTCTTGTCGCGTCTGCTCGACGAGTTTCAGAATTTCGATCGCCCGCTCGCGCAGGAGCGTACCCGCCCTGGTCGGCTCGACCCCGCGCGAATGGCGCACCAGCAACGCGACGCCGAGGCTTTCCTCGAGTTGCCTGATCTGCATGCCGAGCGCGGTCTGCGCGACGTGCAATTGCTCGGCAGCGCGCGTCATGTTGCCGGTTTCGACCACGCTCAGGAAATAGCGGAGCTGACGGAGATTCATTGCGAAGTCCCGGGGGGCCGGGGCGCGAGCATAGACCGACCCGCTGACCGCCGCGTAGTCAATCCTGCGTCAACGCCAATATCAGAACCTCACCAGATGATGTACCGACAGCGGCCCGCCCGGAAACTGGGTGAGCCACCCGCCGATCGCGAGCGTGCCGAGATCGATCCCGAAAAAGCCGAGCCGCTCGATCAGCGCGCCGATGTCGGCTTTCGCACGTGCATCATCACCGGAATAGAACAGCACGCGCCGCCCACCCTGGGCTCCGGGATCGCCGGAGAGCAGTTGCGGCTGGAGATGGTTGAAGGCCTTCACCACGCGGGCGCCGGGGACGAAGCCGGCGAACACCTCGCTGGATACGCGGCCGCCCAGGTCCGCCGGCCTGAACAGCGGGCCTTCGATCGGATTGTTGGCGTCGATCACGATGCGGCCGCCGAAATCCGGCAAACCCGCGAGCGCTGCCGGCAGCTTCGACCAGTTCACCGCGACCAGCACGACGTCCTGCTCGGCGGTCTGCTCGCGCGTGCCGGCGCGGATCGAGGAGCCTGCTTCGCGTACGAGGTCCGCGAGCGAATCCGGCCCGCGGCTGTTGGAGATGATCGCGTCGATGCCGGCGCGGCCGAGTGCTTTCGCGAAGGCCGCGCCGATATTGCCGGCGCCGATGATTCCGATCGTCATGGTGCTGTCCCTCCGCGCCGGCAGTGCGATTACGCCGCGCGGGCCTTGTGGCCGAGCAATTGCATTTCCCACGCAAACGCGATGCCCGAGCCACCAGCATGGGCAAAGATGTCGCCGAACGCAGGCAGGGTCGCTTCACGTGCCCAGTCGCGCTGCCATTCGGACGCCACCGCGAGCCAGGTGATCGGCGTGACGCCGGACGCGACCATGCGCCGGACGGCCATGTCGTGTGCTTCGGCTGTGACGCCGCCCGACGCATCGGTGACGGCAAAGACGTCGTAGCCTTCGCCGGCCGCCTGGATCGCGGGCATCGCCAGGCAGATTTCGGTCCAGAGCGCTGCGAGGATCAGTTTCTTGCGCCCGGTCTTCTTCACGACATCGACGACCTTGGGGTCCTCCCAGGTGTTGATGAAGGTGCGGTCGATCGGCTTCTGATCGGGAAACACATCCTGCAGCGCCTTGATGAGATAGCCACCGCGCTCTTCAAGAACGGTCGTGAGGATGGTCGGGACGTTGAAGGCCTTGGCCGCCTTGGCGAGGCCGACGACGTTGTTCGCCACGATCGTGGGTTCGTGGCTATGCAGGTTGGCGAACTGGAACGGCTGGTGGTCGATCAGCACCACCACCGAGTTTTCGGGGGTGAGGAGGGCGTCGAGGCCGGCTTTGGTCATGGGTTTGCTCCTTGCGTTGGTGGAGCGAACTTGGACCGGTAATTCCACTATGATTAGACACCAATAGTGGTTATGATCTTCAACTGATATTTGAAAATTGGTCGTGGAAAGTCTCGCCAATCTCGAATGCTTCGTCCGAAGCGCCGAACTGCGGGGTTTTTCCGCCGCCGCCCGGCGTCTCGGCCTCACGCCGGCGGCCGTGAGCCGGAATGTTGCGATGCTCGAGCGCAACCTCGGCATCCGGCTGTTCCACCGTTCGACGCGCAAGCTTGCCTTGACCGATGAAGGCGAGCGGTTGCTGCAGGCCATCGGCGGCACTCTCGATGCGCTGCGCGGCGCGCTTGCCGAAGTCGCGCCCGAGGGCCAGCCCGCGGGTCAGCTCAAGGTCAGCTTGAGCCTCGATTTCGGCATCGGCCATATCCTGCCGCTCTTGCCCGACTTCGTGCGGCAATATCCGCGCGTGCGGCCGGACCTTCACTTCGAAAGCCGCCAGGTCGATCTGATCGGGGAAGGCTATGACGCAGCGATCGGCGGCGGCTTCGAATTGTCGGGTGGTCTGACCACGCGCGTACTCGCGCCCCTGCACATCATCGCCGCGGCCTCGCCCGCCTTCATGCGCGGCCGCCCGGCGCCGGTCAACCCGTCCGATCTTGCGGCGCTCGACGCCGTCGTCATGCGCTCGCAGCGCACCGGACGCGTGTCTCTGCGCGTGATGCGCGACATTGGCGGGACCGAGATGGCGGCGGCACAGCCGGAAACCATCGTGGTGACCGATTCATCGGCGATGGCGCGTGCCGCGGAGCTCGGCCTCGGTGTCGCGCTTCTCGCCGTACCCGACGCGCTGCCCTATCTCGAACGCGGTGCGCTCATTCGTCTTTTGCCGCGCTGGTATGCCGATCTCGGCTCGATCTCGCTCTATTACGCGAGCAAGACCATGCTGCCGGGCAAGACCCGCGCCTTCATCGATCATGTCGCCGACGCGTTTCGCCGCGAGCGGCTGGCGGAACGTTTCGCGGGCAGTCTCGGCTGAGGTCCCGCGCGCGCCTGAGTCCGCCGGAGCCTATTCGACCTTGGCGCCGGAGAATGCGACCACGTCGGCGTAGCGCTTCATCTCCTTCTTGATGAAGTCGAGGGTATCCGCACGCGTCGTGGCCTTCACCTCGACGCCCTGCCTGGTCAGCGCCTCCTTCACCTCCGGCAGGTTGAGCACTTCGACGAACACCGCATTCAGCCGGTCGAGAATGGCGGACGGCGTGCCTCCGGGTGCAAAATAGATGAAGGCGGAGTTCGACTCAAAGCCGGGAAAACCCTGCTCGCCGACGGTCGGCACCTCCGGCAATTGCGGCACGCGCGCGGGATGCGCGACCGCGATCGCGCGCAGCTTGCCAGCGTTCACCAGCGGCGCCGCATTCGGCGTGTTGGCAAAGGCGACCTGGATGTTGCCGGAGATCGCGTCGGTCAGCACCTGGCCCATGCCCTTGTAGGGCACATGCACCATGTTGGTGCCGGAGAGTTTCTTCAGCTCCTCGGTGCCGAGGTGAAACGAGGTGCCGATGCCGACCGAGCCGTAATTGATGGCGCCGGGTTTGGCTTTCGCAAGATCGAGCAGTTCCTTCAGGTTCTTCGCCGGCACGTCGTTGTTGACCACGATGGTGTGCGGGGTGACGCCGGCATAGGTGATCGGCGTCAGATCCTTCAGCGAGTCGTATGGCAGGGACTTGAACAGGCTCGGATTGATCATGAAGGTGTTCGCGACCAGCAGGATCGTGTGTCCGTCCGGCACAGCCTTCGCCACCGCGCCGGTGCCGATCTGTGTCGCGCCGCCGCCGCGGTTCTCGATCGTCAGCGGCTGGCCGAGCCTTGCGCTGACAGGATCGGACATGGTGCGGGCGATGATGTCGGAGGTGCCGCCCGCGGCATACGGGATGATGACGCGGATCGGCTGAGTCGGGTTCCATTGCGCCGATGCGGGCGCGGGGAGCGCGAACACCGCGAGCGCGAGTGCGAGACTGGACGGGCGAAATGCGGGCGATGGGGATGTCATGGCAAGCTCCTCACAGGATCAGTTCGCGGGCCGTGCCCCGCACATCCATTTCGTATTCAAGTCCGATCACCGGCGGTCGCGCGTAGTTCCAGACCAGACCGCCTGCGATCGCGCCGCGCCTGGCCAGCTCTTCGCCGACCAGATGGCCGATATTCTGCACGGTATAGGCCTGCGTCGACACCGCATCGGCCCAGCCGAAGCCCAGGAGCTTGAGCCTGCGCTCCATTTCCGCGATGACGAACCGCACCTTCTCGCGCAGGCCTTCGGGGGAGGTGTCGCCGAAGCGCACGATACGATCGCTGTAGGATTCGGAGCCCGCGCGCGCATCGCCGCCGCCCGACAGCATGAAGGTGCGGCGTCCGCTCTTCGCAGGCATCGTGTAGGTGAATGCGTGCATCGACGGCGTGGCGGGTTCGCCATACATCGGGCACACGTTGGTGCGCGCCACCGGATTCACGCCGTCCTTGTAGATGCCCCATCGCTCGAGCGTCTGCACATAATGCTTGTTGAAGTCGATGAAGCCCTGATCGGTGAATTGTCCCGGCGAGCGCAGTTCGCAATGCGCGAAGGCGGTGGTCGGACGGCCGACCGCCCTCAGGTGCGACTCGACCTTCGCGAAGGCCTCCGCGAGCGGGACCGGCGACAGGAAGCGGACGCGCTCCAGTTCGTAGCCGTCCTCGGCGGCGATTCCGGCGGAATACTGAAACACGGCCGGGATGTAGCGATAGTCACCCGCGGCGAACATGGCAGTGCCGGACATAAGGTCGATCCCCCAAGATTGACTTGTGCAAGCGACATGCCATCGAAAAAGGCGGCGCCGCCAAGGCATCGAGTATAGGCAATTTCGACCGGGCGCAGCCATGCGCGCCGGGGTGCCGGAGGTTTGCAGGCCGCGAATGCGGCGCGGGGGTTGTCAGGCGATGCCGTAGCTCGCGTCACGCAGGCGCCTGGCTTCAACCAGCACCCGGCACATCCGTTTCGCCCATGCACGCTGGTCGCTGTCCGTCTCGATCAGATCGTGGCGGATCTCGATCGCCACATGCGGCAGGCCGCGCTGCTCGCCATGGACCGGGATCGTATAGTCGGTGTCGTCGCTGACCGTGTAGGGCTCGTTGTCCCCCACCGTCATCGCATCCTCCTCGCGCAGCAGCCGCAGCACGAACGCCGCGAAGCGCGAGTCGCGGTTGTAGAGCACGCCGGAATGCCACGGCCGTGTCACGCCCTTGTAGACCGGGGTGAAGGAATGCATCGCGACCAGAAAGGCCGGCAGGCCGTCGCGCTTGCGCCGGTCCAGTTCCGCCGTGATCGCCGCGTGATAGGGCGCGAAGACTTCGCGCTGTCGCGCGTCGATCTCGTCTTTCGTCAGCTTCACATTGCCGGGAACCGGCGTGGTCTCGCTGATCCTGGCGATCGAGCTTTCCGCCTGGAAGGGGCGGTTGCAATCAATCACCAGCCGCGAATAGGGCTGCAGGATCGCATGCGCGTCGAGTTCCTCGGACATGAAGCGCACCACCGGTTCGATCCCGACATCGAAGGCAATGTGGCGGCGCAACTCGCTCTCGGAGACGCCGAGGTCTCCAAGCGCGCGGGGAATCCGCCGTCCCGCATGATCGCTGACCAGCAGGAAAGGCGACGCGCCCCGCGGCCGCAATGCGACGGCGGCAGGAGGATCGTCGGGGGCCAGGAGCAGGGTCATGGCAAATTGCCCAAGATTTGACCAGCGAGGCGAAGCAAATTCATTCGGTGATCCGAAAGTCTTTGAAATGACGCATGATTCGGGTGCTCAATCCAATGTGCCACGATTCTTGCTTTGCTGGAGCGGAAGACCTGGAACGAGCCATGCCGATCCTGACCATCCATCACAAGACCGAGTATCGATATGCGCGGCCGGTCGCCTTCGGCGAGCATCGCATGATGCTGCGTCCGCGCGACGGCCACGACCTGCGGGTGCTGGGCGAGCATCTCACGATCGACCCCATGCCCGCCGCGGTGCGCTGGATCCGCGACGTGTTCGGCAACACCGTCGGCATCGTGAGATTTGCAAAACCATCCGACAAGCTTGTGTTCGACAGCAAGGTGAAGGTCGATCACCGGCCGATGCGCGGCCTGCATCTGTCGCCGGAAGACTACGCCTATCTGCATCCCTTCGCCTATGACGACGAGGAGATGCCGGACCTCGCGCTATCGATCAGGCGCGCCTTTGATGATCCCGAGCACAAGATCGAATTGTGGGCGCGTCAGTTTGTGCGCGGCGATGGCCAGACCCGCACCCAGGATCTGCTCACCGACATCACCCACGCGATCCGGCGCGATTTCGTCTATCGCCGCCGCTATCAGCCGGGCGTGCAGGAGCCGCTGGAAACCCTGCGGACCGGCATGGGCACCTGCCGCGATTTCGCGCTGTTCATGATCGAGGCCGTTCGCTCGCTCGGCTATGCGGCGCGGTTCGTGTCGGGCTATCTGCATGTACGCAACGGCGAACACGACCGCGTCGGCGGCGGTTCGACCCATGCCTGGGTGCAGGTCTATCTGCCGGGCGCCGGCTGGGTCGAGTTCGATCCGACCAACGGCATCGTGGGCAACACCGATCTCATCCGCGTTGCGATCGCGCGCGAGCCGCGCCAGGCGGTGCCGCTCTGGGGCAGCTATACCGGCAGCGCTTCGGATCATCTGGCGATGAAGGTGAATATCCGCGTGGTGTCGGAAACGCAGAGCTAGGCGAGTTCGATCGGGGCCAAGCGAGTTATCTTGTGGCGGCAAGTCGGGAACTTAAGGCAAGGACCAGAATTGCAGCTTTCTCGGAATGAGGGCTGAGGCATCGGCCGGTTCACCTCGAGGGCAGTTTGCGTTCATGCAGATCAGGATTGGCTACGACATCGGCTACGGCGCGGACGCAGCCACGCCGATGGTCATCATGCTCAACGTGCATCCGTCGCGTCAGGGCGACCTCGTCGGCGTCGAAGAGATTTCAACCGCGCCCTACACGCCGATTACCTGCTACCGGGACGGCTTCGGCAACATCTGCGGGCGCCTTGTCGTGCCCGCCGGCGGGCTCGTCATTTCCTGCCGCGCGACCGTCCGCGATTCCGGCTTGCCCGACGTCGTCGTCCCGACCGCGACGCAGCTTCCGATCGAGCAATTGCCCGACGATTGCCTCGTCTATCTGATGGGCTCGCGCTATTGCGAGACCGACAAGCTCACCGATCTCGCCTGGTCGCTGTTCAAGGATACGCCGCCGGGCTGGGCCCGCGTGCAGGCGATCTGCGACTATGTGCACAATCATCTGACCTTCGGCTATGAATTCGCGGCGCCGACCAAGTCCGCGCATTCGGTGCATGACGAACGACGCGGCGTGTGCCGCGACTTCGCCCATCTCGCGGTCACGCTGTGCCGCTGCATGAACATTCCGACCCGTTATTGCACCGGCTATCTCGGCGATATCGGCGTGCCGCCGGAGGAGGCGCCGATGGACTTCTCGGCCTGGTTCGAGGTCTACCTCTCGGGCAGCTGGTACACATTCGATGCGCGCCACAATGTTCCGCGCATCGGCCGCATCCTGGTCGGGCGCGGGCGAGACGCCGCCGACGTGCCGCTCTCCAATTCGTTCGGGCGGACGACCCTGACGAAGTTTCAGGTCTATACGGATGAGGTGGTGTGAGGTCGTGATGCCGCCCGGCTGAAGGCGCTCCCCTGCGGGCTGATTTGCCGGCCTGCGACCTAAACAGGCTTTACCGAAACCATATCGTTCTCGGCCTGAAGGTATAGAATAGTCGCACGGACGGTGTCTTCGACACGGCGCATGCATTCGGCGCAGAAATGGATCTCCTTCGCAACATCCGCGAGGTCTGCATTTCGGACGTGTTGATTTGGCAGATAGTAGCGTGGCGTCGCAAGAAGTCGTTTCGCTTGCGGGCCTTCCGCCAACAAGATCGAATAATTGCCCGGCTTGGAACAACAAATGCAAAATTCGTGCATCAGAACCTCGTAGTGCTCGCTTGTGGAAAACACGGAAAAATGACTTGTTGGACATCTATCTTCAAGACTTAGGCCAAGTCTCGCGGGCGCGGGCAACCCCACTAAGCTAGTCTCGATTCGTTCCACCGGGCTCAGGCCCGAAAGGCGAGCGCATGCGCTTTTCTGCTGATTTTCTTGAGGAATTGAAAGCGCGGCTTCCGGTATCGGAAGTCGTCGGCCGGCGCGTTAAGTTGATGCGAGCTGGTCGGGAGTGGAAGGGACTTTCGCCATTCAACCAAGAAAAGACGCCGTCGTTTTTCGTCAACGACCAGAAGCAGGCCTGGTTCGATTTTTCATCTCATAAGAACGGCTCGATTTTCGATTTCATCATGCTGACCGACGGCGTGAGCTTCCCGGAAGCGGTGGAGCGTCTCGCCACCATGGCCGGCATGCCGATGCCGAAAGTTTCGCGCGAGGAAGAGGTGCGCGAGCAGCGGCGGAAGTCGCTCTATGAAGTGGTCGATCTCGCGTCGAAATTCTTTGAGGCGACGTTGCAATCGCGCACGGGCGCGAAGGCGCGCGGCTATCTTGCCGATCGCGGCCTCGGCCCCGAAACGCAGCTTCGCTTTCGCATGGGCTACGCGCCACCCGACCGCTTCGCGCTGAAGGAGCATCTCGGTCAGCAGGGCGTGTCGGTCGAGGACATGATCGAGGCAGGCCTGCTGGTCCACGGCGACGACATTCCGGTGCCGTATGACCGTTTCCGCGACCGTGTGATGTTCCCGATCGCGGACTGGCGCGGCCGGTTGATCGCGTTCGGCGGCCGCGCTCTCAGCCCGGACGCGCCGGCTAAATATCTGAACTCGCCGGAAACACCGCTCTTTCATAAAGGCTCGATCCTGTTCAACGGCGCGAATGCGCGCATGGCCGCGCATGACGGCAAGCCGCTGATCGTGGTCGAAGGCTATGTCGACGTGATCGCGATGGTGACTACGGGCTATGAAGGCGCGGTCGCGCCGCTCGGCACCGCGCTGACGGAAGAGCAACTGGGACTGCTCTGGAAGATCGCCGACGAACCGATGCTGTGCTTCGATGGCGACAAGGCCGGACGCCGCGCCGCCTATCGCGCAGTCGACCTTGCGCTTCCGAAACTGCAGCCCGGCAAGAGCCTCGCCTTTGCGCTGCTGCCGGAAGGGCAGGACCCCGACGACCTGATCCGCTCCGGCGGCCGCGCTGCGATGGAGGAGGTGCTGAAGAGCGCGCGCCCGCTGGCCGACATCCTCTGGATGCGCGAGACCGAAAGCTCTTCCTTCGACACGCCCGAGCGCCGCGCCGCGCTGGAAGCGCGCATCGGCGAGATCGTCGGCACGATCGCCAGCGAGTCCGTTCGCAAATATTACCGGCAGGATTTCGAGGCGCGGGTGCGCGCGCTGTTTATGCCGTCTCAGGCGGCGGGTGGTTTCGAGCGCGGTCGCGGCTTCCAGCCCGCGAACCGGCGCGGCGGGGCGCGCGGCGACTGGCGCGCGGCGCAGCGCCCGGCGCGTGATCCGTTCACGCAGTCGGCACGGCTCGGCCAAAGCCCGCTGGTGCGCGGCTTCCGCAGCGCCATATCCCCGCGGGAAGCGCTGATCCTGCTGTCCGTGATCGAGCATCCCTGGCTGCTGGAAGCGCATACGGAGGAATTCGCCGAGATCGAGCTCGTCCATCCGGACGCCGATCAGCTGCGCCGCGCGATCCTCGATGCGGCTTCCGGCGAGGCTTTGCTCGAACCAAAGTTCGTGCAGGACGCGCTGTCGGCGCGGGGGCTGAACCCGCTGGTGTCGCGAATTCGGGCCGCGATCACCCATGCCTCGGACTGGCCCGCAAGGGCCGGGGCCGGCGAGGCCGACGTCGCCCAATGGTGGGCCCATATCGTTACCTTGCATCGCAAGGCGCGCACGTTAAATAGGGAGCTGAAGGACGCAGAGCGCGCGCTCGGGGACGATCCGAGTGAAGCCAATCTGGCCTGGATCCGGGACGTTCAGAACAGGCTCGCGGCGCTCGAGGGAACCGAGGCGCTGATCGAGGGTTTTGGGGCGTCCTCGGGCCGGTTGACACGTGGCGTCTAGGCCGTCAGGTCGGTTATGCCCCGTTTTGCGGGGTTTTTTTGGCGTATCGGTTTCGGCCGAAGGGTCAAGGGGTTACGGGGTTAATCCCCACTTAACGGGGCCCCGCGAGAGTAGGTGTGGTGATTCGGCAACCCCGCAGGGCGGGACTCGCGGTACAATGCAGTCCTGCGCCATAGGGTAGGGGATTGGTCGAAACGGCGGGGACGCCCGCCGCGGGAGAGAGAGCTTCATGGCGAGCAAGAGCGCGGCCGGCAAGACGGCGGCCAAGGTGAAGAATTCCATCAAGAATACGGTGAAGTCGCTGTTCAAGGGCGCTGCCGGCAAGGCCGCGTCCAAACCCGAGCCGAAAAAGGAACCCGTGAAGGAAGCCCCAAAAACCTCCCCCGCCAGAGAAACCTCCGTGCGAGAGACCGCCGCCAAGGAAGCCACCCGGGAAACTGCCAAGGAAACCGCCAGGGCCAAGGCGGCCGCCAAGGCTCCGCCGCCGCGCCCCGAACCGGGCCGCACCGCGCTGCTCAAGGCCAGCGCCAAGGCCATGTCGGAGAAGGATGCCGCGAAGGCCAAGACCGCCAAGGACGAAAGCGACAAGGACGGCGAGACCGCCCCCGATACCCCGCTGCCGCTGCTCGATCTGTCCGATGCCGCCGTCAAGCGCATGATCAAGCAGGCCAAGAAGCGCGGCTATATCACCTATGAGCAGCTCAATGCGGTGATGCCCTCCGAGGAGGTCACCTCCGAGCAGATCGAGGACACGCTCTCGATGCTGTCCGAGATGGGCATCAACGTGGTCGAGCAGGACGAGGCCGCCGACGAGGACGGCGAGAAGGAGGAGGCCGACGACGACGACGAGGGCGGCGAACTGGTCGAGGTCACGTCCAAGCCGCTGATCGTCAAGTCCGACAAGGAGCCCTCCGAGCGCACCGACGATCCCGTGAGGATGTACCTCCGGGAAATGGGCTCGGTCGAGCTGTTGTCGCGCGAGGGCGAAATCGCCATCGCCAAGCGCATCGAGGCCGGCCGCGAGGCGATGATCGCGGGGCTGTGCGAAAGCCCGCTGACCTTCCAGGCCATCATCATCTGGCGCGACGAACTCAACGAGGCCAAGGTCTTCCTGCGCGACATCATCGATCTGGAAGCCACCTATGCCGGCCCGGACGCCAAGCTGCCGGCGCCGGTCGGTCCCGACGGCAAGCCGCTGCCCGGCGTGCCCGGCGCCGAGCTTCCCGCCCAGCAGGCCTCGCCACCCTCCGCGCCGCCGCAGCCGACCCCCTTCAAGCCGGCCGGTCCCGGCGCCGCCGACGGCGAGGAGAAGGACCCGGCCGAGCTGGCCGCCGAAGCCGACATGGAGGATGACGAGTTCGAGAACTCGATGTCGCTCGCCGCGATCGAACTCGAACTGAAGCCGAAGGTGCTGGAAACCTTCGACACCGTCGCCAACGAATACAAGCGCCTGCGCAAGCTGCAGGAGCAGGACATCGAGCTGCGCCTGAAGTCGGACTCGCTGTCGCCCTCGCAGGAGCGCAAATACAAGAAGCTGAAGGACGAGATCATCACCGCGGTGAAGTCGCTGCGGCTCAACCAGGCGCGCATCGATTCGCTGGTCGACCAGCTCTACGAGATCAACAAGCGGCTGGTCTCGCTCGAGGGCCGCATGATGCGGCTCGCCGAAAGCCACGGCGTGGCGCGCGAGGATTTCCTGAAAAACTATTTCGGCTCGGAGCTCGATCCGCGCTGGCTCAACCGCGTCTCCAAGCTTTCGGCCAAGGGCTGGAAGAACCTGGTCGCGCGCGACAAGGAGAAGGTGAAGTCGATCCGCTCCGAGATTCACATGCTGGCGTCCGAGACCGGGCTCGAGATCGGCGAATTCCGCAAGATCGTGCATTCGGTGCAGAAGGGCGAGCGCGAGGCGCGCCAGGCGAAGAAGGAAATGGTCGAGGCCAATCTCCGCCTCGTGATCTCGATCGCCAAGAAATACACCAATCGCGGCCTGCAATTCCTCGACCTGATCCAGGAAGGCAATATCGGCCTGATGAAGGCGGTCGACAAATTCGAATATCGCCGCGGCTACAAGTTCTCGACCTATGCGACATGGTGGATCCGGCAGGCGATCACCCGTTCGATCGCCGACCAGGCGCGCACCATCCGCATTCCCGTGCACATGATCGAGACCATCAACAAGATCGTGCGCACGAGCCGCCAGATGCTGAACGAGATCGGCCGCGAGCCGACGCCGGAGGAGCTGGCCGAAAAGCTCGGCATGCCGCTGGAGAAGGTGCGCAAGGTCCTCAAGATCGCCAAGGAGCCGCTGTCGCTCGAAACGCCGATCGGTGACGAAGAGGATTCGCATCTCGGCGATTTCATCGAGGACAAGAACGCGATCCTGCCGATCGACGCGGCGATCCAGTCGAACCTGCGCGAGACCACGACGCGCGTCTTGGCCTCGCTCACCCCGCGCGAGGAGCGCGTGCTGCGCATGCGCTTCGGCATCGGCATGAACACCGACCACACGCTGGAAGAAGTCGGCCAGCAATTCTCGGTGACACGCGAACGCATCCGCCAGATCGAGGCGAAGGCTTTGCGCAAGCTGAAGCATCCGAGCCGATCCAGAAAGCTGCGGAGCTTCCTCGACAATTAGCAGGCTGGCTCGCGATGCCGACAATCGCTTATTTCTACGGCATCGCGATCTGCATGTACTACGATGATCACAACCCGCCGCACTTCCATGCGTTTTACGGCGAGCATGAAGCAAAGGTTGCGATCGACACGGGTGAAATTATCGAGGGAAAATTGCCGCGCCGAGCGATGCGGCTGGTGCGGGAATGGAGCCTGGAGCGCAAGCCGCACTTGATGCAGAATTGGGAGCGCGCCCGCTCCGGCAAGCAGTTGGAAAGGCTTTC
Source organism: Pseudorhodoplanes sp. (assembly GCF_050250235.1). Classification (GTDB taxonomy): domain Bacteria; phylum Pseudomonadota; class Alphaproteobacteria; order Rhizobiales; family Xanthobacteraceae; genus Pseudorhodoplanes. The sequence goes on along the minus strand of NZ_JBFWPA010000046.1, from coordinate 21,911 downwards.
CGGTCTCGATGCTGACTAAAGTGACGAAACTTGAAAAGCTTGGCGGTTTCCGTCTTGGTATTCACTTCAACGACGGTAGCCGCGGCGTGCATGATTTTGCCGCGCTTGTGAGCCGGCCCGGCGAAATGCGCGAGCCACTGCGCGACCCGGAGTATTTTCAACGGGTCTTTCTCGAATTCGGCGCGCCGACCTGGCCAAACGGCTACGACATGGCGCCGGAATGGCTGCGGCGCGAGATGGAAGCGGCCGGAGAATTGTCGCGCGTTGCGGCCGAGTGACCGCTCGCGCGAGGAGCGCGTGCTGCGCAGGCGCTCACGTCTCGGCATGAACACCGACCACACGCTGGAAGAAGTCGGCCAGCAATTCTCGGTGACACGCGAACGCATCCGCCAGATCGAGGCGAAGGCGCTGCGTAAGCTGAAGCATCCGAGCCGGTCGCGGAAGCTGCGGAGCTTTTTGGATAACTGATGCTAACGTGTCCCGGGCGCGCTGCAACGCGAAGCGTTGCTGCGCAGAACCGGGACCCAGTCATTGCGAGGCGCGGCGCGCCGAAGCAATCCACAGCGTTATTGACTGGCTTGAACGCGGGGGCTCCAGAGCACCGGCACCGGGCTTAGTATCTGTGGGGCGCTTACGTGAAAGACGAATTTTCATTTCGATTCAGGGGCTTCCGGCTACTTGATTTCGTAAATGTTCTCTATATGTTCATATGATAGATGGCGTGATTGGCAATGGAGCTTGCTAAAATCAGCTGATTCGAAAAAGCGGTGGCTTCTTGGCGAGGTGGAAATGATTTCCGCTGAGGAAATGGCAAACTTGCAGCGTACTCAGTATGCGCATGACATGCGAAATCACTTCGACATCCTGTCGCTTCACAAGAACGATCGGTTGAAGCACTATGGTCTGCATTTCGCCAAATACATCGGAAGGCTTGCACGAGAAGCAGATGAGCCCAAGCCCGTTGAGCGAACGGTCGTCGATGCAGCGTTGGTGTGTCTGAGTGCAGCAAATACATTGCATCAGGATTTGAGCAAAGAAACCTGGTCCGATCTGACAAAAAATAAGCAGATCGATCCATTGCGAATATTTGCCGATGCGGCTGGTCGCTTTGCCGATGCTTGCGAAAAGATTGACCATTTGGAAGAGTTTCTCCCTATCGCTCGGGAAGCAAATCGCGACATCATGGATTGGTTACTGAGGGAGGCTCACGAGAAGAACTTTGCTCTTACGGAGAGGATTGAAGCACGCCGTCGCGAATTAGCGGAAAGGCATTTTTACATTGGATAAATTGCGAGCAAGGCAGCCGGGACCAGATGACGTTTTGGAGCGGAGAGAAGCTTAAGCGTGAGATGCCGTCACTTGTGTCGGATTTCACCGAGCATCGAATTGACTGTGCTGCATACACACTTCGTATGGGCCGGCAGTATTATCTTTCCGCTTCTGAAGACCAAATAAACACCAACAAGATTTGTCAGCTTGAAGAAGGCGAAAGCTTAGTCATTCCGTCTGGTCAATTTGCAGTGCTGGTCACTGAAGAGGAGGTTACAATTCCTCCAAGCGCAATTGCTTTCATCTCTATGAAGACGGGCTTGAAAGGGCGTGGATTGGTGAACGTTTCTGGATTTCACGTTGATCCCGGATACTCTGCTCGCTTGAGGTTTTCTGTCTTTAACGCAGGACCGTCAGCAATATGCGTTAAGCAGGGTGATGACAGTTTTCTGATTTGGTATGCGGACCTCGATCAAGAGGATCAAAAGAACAGAAAAACCGAGGGTCAGAACCGCAATTATAAGAAAGGTATTAGCTCCGGCGACATGAACTCACTAAGCGGTCCGGTGAAGACAGTCAGCGTTCTTGCAAAGAAGGTCGATGACCTCGAGCGAATGCAAATGTGGATGAAGCTCTTCATGAGCGTCATCGGAGTGTTGGGAACAATTGTGCTTGGTGTGATAGTATTCTTAGCTCAAGAAGGAATACGATCCTTTTTATCCAAAGCTGGCGCTACGATAGGATTGAGTATTTAGGTCATCCATCGGGTCGGCTCGTGTCGATACGATACGTAAAGTGGGTGCCGTGGCTGACCCGCATTTGTCATACCCAGGCAATACAACGAGATATTCAAGCTGCGAGCAACGTCAGTTATTGTTTCGTAACGCTCAAGGTACTGTCCGTGTGCGCCCCATCCAACTACAACTTTTCCACTTCTGCTTTTGGTCTCGTGCAGAGCTTCTAAGATGAATCCGTCATTGTAAGGTCCTATAGGGTCTGACTCGTTTCGCAGCGCCTTCGGATCAGTCGCTCGGAAAGCAAACAGGTTCCAAACTATAAGTGAGCCGAACCCAAGCGCCTTCGCCCGGCGTTCGCAGCGTTCGATTGTCGCGTCATTTCTTTCGTGGTCTGCCGTCGAAGGGTTCAGCATTCCGAACGCGAGAGGCGGAAGCGAATCATCCCATTTGCGGTCTAAGCGGTATCGGTACTTCCCACATCGAGAGAATACTGCGCTGCTAAACCCCATGAGACTCGTCTCGACATACGAGTTTCCCAGAGTGCAAAGCATTACATCTTCTCGCCGAATCGAATTTCCCCGCCGAGACTACATTTCGCGCCTGATGACCGAAACTGTTGCAAAAGGCACAAAAAAGGAACAAAATAGAACAGAGATTGAACGGGAGTGCCGAAAATGAAGGTTCTGCTGGTTCACAGTGGCTCTTGCGAAAATGAGCTGAAAAACACCCGTGGTTGGCTTGAGGCTGAAGACTGCGAGGTCGTTATTTTTGATCTTACGGAGTCCGGGCGGAGGGTGCGTGGTGAAGCCCTTACGGATCTTATCGCCGAATGTGATGCTGTCGTCTTTATGGTCGATGCCGCACTCCCACTGGAGGAAGTTCAGGTGGCGGTACTGGCTGCCAACGCTCTAGGCAAGAAAGTCATTAGCGTTCAACTAGACGCGACTATTTTGGCAGAGGTGTTTGACCGATACGGATCGTCGTCGATTCCTTTCAAACATCACATGATTGTTGGCGCCGTGTGTGGCGATCAATTCGAATGGATTGATGAGCATGGCGACCGCCGTGAAGATCAGGATATGGAGCACCATAAATGCAAGAAGAAGAAAAATGCGGCTGCATAGTTATGTAGTCGAACATGACATGGGTTTTGCACCAAACCCTTTTCACGGGGTTTGCACGCTGGCGGCGTGCAAGCCGAGAATTCGAAAATACGCGAAGCTGGGCGAATACATAATCGGCGTTGGCACGAAGAAGCGCAATCTCCATGGGAAGCTGGTCTATATAATGAAGGTCGCTTCGATTATTGGTTTCGACGACTATTGGGCTGACAAGCGCTACCTCCGAAAGCGAGCGGTCGTAAACGGAAGTCTCGTCCAGCGATACGGTGACAACATTTATCATCGAAATCCGAAAACGAACGCCTGGATTCAGGAGCATTCGTTTCATAGCAAGGCGGGGGGAATTCCAGATCCAGATAATCTTGAGGTGGACACCGGGACGACGGATCGCGTTTTGATAGCCGACTGGTTCATCTATTGGGGCGGAGATGGACCGCAGATTCCAAACGGATTTGCCATGTTTGTCCATGAGGGTGTTGGCCACCATTGCATAGAGGACGAGACATTGATTCAAGATTTTGTGGCTTGGGCTGCGTCTAGTGGCGAGCCCGGGGTTCGAGGCGACCCTTGCGAATGGAAGTATGCCCGAAAAAAGAAACAAAGCTCGGCGTCAGCGAAGGCGGCATAATTCAATTCACTTCTTGCCCCGTTGCTCTTGACAATATTCCTAACTAAGATTATATCCCCACTCACCTCGTCCGCCGAGGGGCGCTCTCATGAGGCGTCGTGGCAGCGGGACGAAGGGGAGGGCGCTGCCGGAGATTCGGTTGCAGCCTCTCCTGGGCATGCGCGGGCAATTCCCGCGCGTGACCGGTACGGCGCAAGGCAAGTCGGCCTGCCGACTTGCCTCCTTGTTGGGTGTCGATCCCGGCAGAGCCGGGATCGATGGGGCGTGGTTCGCAAGCCGGCACCCGGGCGGCGCCGGGGGCACGCGCAAACAAGTTTACGCAGTTTGCGCAGCGCAAACTGCTATGCCGGAGGCACTACGGCCTCCTGCCGGGAGCCGGCTGACGCCATGCGCAGGTCAAGGCGCATGGAGGCAAAGCGCGGCCCGGCGCCGAGACAAGGCGCCGTGATGGTGCGTCGGAAGACGCGGCGATCCGAAAGGATCGCAAACTTGAAGGAAGGTTGCGTCGTCCGGCGCACCATTCCCTCTCTCTGACGGAGAGGAGCAACGGGAAATGAAGGCGTGCCCGCGCCTCAAACAACACGGGCGCTGACGCGCGTCCTGTGGACCCTGCCACCCGATCTCCTTCGCGCCTGCGCCCACCCGCCGCGCCGGGCCGGTGCTTCTCTTGCCACAATTGCCATGCGATAAGGATTTTCGACGCATTTTCGAGGCCCCCCGCATGCTTTTCCGCCTGATTGCCCTGCCATTCAGCCTGTGCCTGCTCGGCGTCGCGGCCAGCCCCGCGCTCGCGGCCCAGTGCGGCGGCGATTACAACCGCTTCATCGCGGAATTCTCGCGCGAGGCGGCGGGCAAGGGCATTTCGCAGGCCGTGATCGCGCAGGCCTTCGCCGGCGTCACCTACGATCCGAACGTGATGGCGTTCGACCGGCGCCAGCGCGGCACCTTCAAGAAGAGCTGGGAGGATTATGCCCGCACCCGCGTCGGCCCCGCCCGCATCAAGCGGGCCAAGGCGATGCTGCAGCGCCATGCGGCGCTGCTCGGGCGGGTCGAGCAGCAATTCGGGGTGCCGCGGGAGCTGATCGTCTCGATCTGGACCATGGAGACCGACAATGGCGCCGACATGGGCAAGCTGCCGATCGTGCGCACGCTGGCCACGCTCGCCCATGACTGCCGGCGCACCGACCTGTTCCAGCGCGAATTGTTCGCCGCCCTGCAGATCCTGCAGCGCCAGGACCTGCCGCTCAAGGAGATGATCGGCGCCTATGCCGGCGAGATCGGGCAGACCCAGTTCCTCCCGTCGTCCTATATCAAGTATGGCGTGGATTACGACGGCAACGGCCATGTCGACCTGCGCCGATCGGTGCCCGATGTGCTGGCCTCCACCGCGAACCTGCTGCGCACCAATGGCTGGCAGCGCGGCCAGCCGTTCAATATCGGCACCCAGAATTTCGAGGTGATGCGGGAGTGGAACCGCTCGGAAATCTACCGGCGCACCCTGCATTATTTCTCCGAGCAGCTGCGGTAGGGCGAGCCTCGCCAAGGCTGGCCGGAAGGAGCACGCGCCGCGAACGGGTCAGACGCCGACGCGTACCGATGCGTTGGTGTCGCAGCCAGAAACCGGCAAAATCAGCTGCGTCCGACATCCCCGTTGCGGCCGGTTGTCACGCGGCGCATGCACCGGTCAACGCGCCACCGCGCCGCCGGTTCGAGCGTCGCCGGCGTGAGTCTGTCCGCGCGCCGCCCCATTTCGCCTATGATCGGGACTGCGATTCGGACGCCGAATGATGACCAAACATCGCAAGCCCGCCACCGGCATCGCCCAATTGCTGCGGCTGGAGCACCATACCGAAGGCGTGATCGGGCGCCGGCGTTTCGCCGGACGGATGGGACTGGCGATCGGACTGTGGGCCATGCTGAATCTGGCCGGTCTCGCCATCGGCATGGCCGGGTATTCCTATTTCGAGGGGATGGCGTTCACGGACGCGTTCGTGAACGCCGCCATGATCCTCTCGGGAATGGGCGTGTTCGACAATCTGAACCATCCGGATGCCAAGATTTTCGCCGGCTTTTACGCGCTGATGTCGGGCCTGATCATCCTGGTCGCCACGACGTTCATCCTCGCTCCGGTTTTCCACCGGATCCTGCACCGCTTCCATGTCGAGCAGAGCCGGCGCGATCCGCCGTGACGGAAGGCAGGCGCGATCCGCCGTGACGGAAGGTTACTTGCGCTTTCTGGTCGGCAGGTCGCGGCGTTTGGTCTCCGCAAGCTCTTTCAGTTCGGACTTGCTCATCGACTTGGCCATGCTGCGGGAGGCGCCGCGCAGGCTCGCCTTCGAGCGCTCGCCGCGCTTGGCGGACAGCGCCGCGCCCGCCGCCATCTGCTGCTTCTTCGATTTTGCCGGCATCTGGACATCCCTCGTTCAGGGCCGCGCCTGAGGCGGCCGGACGACCGTTCAATCGCCGGCCGAGGCCCGTGGTTCCAAGCCGTGCGGCGGGTTCAGGCCGTCGGCGGCGGACGGTGGCAGGTCCTGACATTCGTTCTTGGCGCCACGCCTCCCCCGTTGCATACAGCTATGACGACAGCACCTTGGCGGATCGGGTCATGATCGAGTCTTCCAGCGACGGCCGGCCGCGCGGCGCCCTGACCGTCCGGGTGATCGCGATGCCCGCGGACACCAATGCCAATGGCGATATCTTCGGCGGCTGGGTGCTGTCGCGCATGGACCAGGCCGGCGGGATTGCCGCGGTCGAGCGCGCCAAGGGGCGCGTGGTCACGATCGCGATCGAGGCCATGACCTTCATCCGTCCGGTGAAGGTGGGGGACGTGCTCGAGGTGTATTCGCAGCTCGAAAAGGTCGGTCGCACCTCCATGAAAATCCATATCGAGGCCTGGGCGCGCCGCTTCATGACGCACCACCACGAGAAGGTCACCGACGCGAATTTCACCTTCGTGGCCATCGACGATACCGGGCGGCCCCGCCCGATTCCCCAGGAGCGCATGGAGGCGTGAAACGATTTGGCGGCTCGCGCGTTTTGTCGGGCCGTCATTCGGAATACACCGCTCGGCTGTATTCGAATCCTGTGAGCCGGAATCCGCAATGGGCGACACCCTGGTCCTCCTGAACGCACGTGCTGGCGCATTGATCGACGCCGGAGCCGATCATGTGCGCCAGACACTGGAATCCTCGCTGAAGCGCCGCAGCGACACGGTGGAAGTCCGCCTGGTTCGCCCCGGTTACCTCAAGGACGAAATCCAGCGGGCCGCGCAGAGCGATATCTCCACCCTCGTTGTCGGCGGCGGCGACGGGTCGGCGGGCTGCGCCGTGCACGCGCTTGCCGGTTCGAGCAAGACCCTCGGCGTATTGCCGTTCGGCACCATGAACCTGTTTGCCACCGATCTCGGAATGCCGGCCGATATCGAACAGGCGATCGAGAGGCTCGGCGATGCCCGCCCCAGGAGGATCGATCTCGGCCGCGTCAATGGCCGCTATTTTCACTCGCTCTCGGGGCTTGGCTTTTTCAGCCAGATGGCGCGGGCGCGGGAGGAGGTGCGCGGTCACAAGCTGGGTCGTCTCTTCGGGGTCGGGCTCGCCGCGATCCGGGCCTTGCGCAGAACCAGCCCCTTCACCCTCGATTTCCGCACCGAGCGCCGCCGCGAACATGTCGAGGCGCTGGCGGTCCTCGTAACCAACAACCGCTTCGGGCCGGACTGGCGGCGGCCGGTTCTCGACGAGGGCGTGCTGGAAATCCACATCGTCGAACACGCCGGCGCGCTGTCCAAGCTGAAGGCCAGCGCCAACCTCATTGCTGGCACGTGGCGCAACGACGACGATACCGATGGCATTCGCTCGCTCGACGCGCGGCATGTCGTCATCAGCCGAAAGCGCAGCCGTACCTTTGCCTCCACCGACGGCGAGCTGAGACGCGAGCGGATTCCGATACGCTATGAGATCCGGCCGGGCGCACTGACGGTGCTCTCGCTGTGATCGGCCTCCCTGCGCGGATGCCGGCGCGTGCCGGGATCTTGCAATCCGCGCGCGCTTTCCCATTTCAATTCCGCCATGAACGCATCTTTCGCTCATAGCGCCCGCCGCGCGCGTTTCTCCCGCTCCGCCACCCGCGCCGAGCGTATCGCCCGAATCGACCGGCTGGCGAGCCTGCTCGACACGCGCTTCGTGATTCCGTTCACGAAGTTCCGGTTCGGCGCGGACAGCCTCATCGGCCTCGCGCCGGGACTGGGCGACGTCGTCACCACCGCGCTCTCGCTCTACATCGTCTACGAGGCACACAAGCTCGGCGCGCCGAAAACCGTGCTCGCACGCATGCTCGGCAATGTCGCAATCGACGGCATGGTCGGCGCGGTGCCCGTCGCCGGTGACGTGTTCGACGTGATGTTCCGCGCCAACCGCCGCAACGTGCGCATCCTGCGCGAGCATCTGGACAGAGCGGGGCGGTAGCAAATCTGCCGCTCGTCCCGCAAACGGTTCGCGCGAAGCGCGGCCCGATTACAAGCTGCAGCGGGGGACCCAGCTTTTCTAATTGCGAAAAGCAGCGCTGGATGCCCGCCTGCGCGGGCATGAGCGGAGTTTGTCCCTCCGTGCTACACACGCCCCCGCAAATCCAAGCTGGGGGAAACCATGCTCAAGAAACCTGCCTGCCCGGTCATCGCCATCGAGGAGCATTACTGGGACGAGGAATTGTCGGCGACCTATTCGGGCATCGGTCGCGCCACCCATAATCCGGAGCAGGAGAAGCGCCTGCGCGATCTCGGCGAACTGCGCATCCGCGAAATGGATGAAGCCGGCATCGATATGCAGGTGATCTCGCACGGTTCGCCGTCGGCCCAGGGGCTGACCGGTCCCGAAGGCATTGCGCTCACGAAGCGTGTCAACGACCGTCTCGCCGAAGCGATCGCGAAGCACCCGACCCGCTTTGCGGGATTCTGCGCGCTGCCGACTTCCGACCCGCAGGCCGCGGCGGCCGAGCTGGAGCGCTGTATCAGGAACGGCTTCAAGGGCGCGATGATCCACGGCCTCGCCAACGGCGTATGGCTCGACGACCGGTCGATCCGCCCGGTCTTCGCCGAGGCCGAGCGGCTCGACGTGCCGGTCTACCTGCATCCGTCGATCCCGATGCAGGTGGTAATGGATGCCTACTACAAGGACTACATCAAGGATTACCCGATGGTGGTGCGCGCCGCCTGGGGCTTCACAGTGGAGACCGCGACCGTCGCGATCCGCATGATCCTGTCCGGGCTGTTTCAGGAACACCCGAAGCTGAAGATCATTCTCGGCCATCTCGGCGAGACGTTGCCGTTCCTCGTCTGGCGCATCGATCAGGCGCTGTCGCGGCCGGGCCACAAGGCGATGAGCTTCCGCGATGTGTTCTGCAAGAATTTCTATGTCACCACGTCGGGGTTCTTCTCGAACCCGGCGCTGCTCTGCACCGTGATGGAGATGGGCGTCGACCGCATCCTGTTTGCGGTGGACTGGCCGTTCGTGATGAACCCGCCCGGAACCGCGTGGGTCGACACGATTCCGCTTTCGGACGAGGACAAGGTGAAGATACTCAGCGGCAATGCGAAGAAGCTGCTGAAGATGTAGCAACTGGCGAATGATGTCGGCTTGCGCAGATGCGCCGCAGGCCGGCTTGCATATCGAAGCGTTGCGCGGACTTCGCCTCGCGCAACGCTTTCAGGTCAGTACCTTCCGCTTCGGCTGACCGCGATGCGGATTTGCCGAGTGACAGTCGGATGCTTGGACCGCAAGAGCGTCATGCAGTTTACGGCACATCGTCATCGGCAGCCGGGCCGCCTTCGTTTTCAAGCCGGCTGATCTGCTTCACGTCCTGGCGGGAAAATTTCAGGCGGACACCGGCGCCCAGGCCATGACCTTCCGGGACGAACACCGCGCCAAAGCTGTCGAGCGCATTGCGGATGGCCTCGGCATGCGCGTCATCCGGCAGCAACGCCGCGCCATAGGATTCCAGCCGCAGCAGATCCGCAAGCGGAATGCGCGCCCTCCCGGCGAGATCCTGCTGGCTGATGTCGGCCAGCGCGCGGGCGGCGGCGATCTGGCGTCCGCTGATCTTTGTCATTCAGTCTCTCCGTGCCGGGCGACCGCATCATCATAAGCGGTGCTTGACAAATCCTCGATTATTGATTATATTCCTATCACCTCATCCCAACGAGGGGCGTTTCCTGGGACGCCGCGAGACGCGGGATGAGGACGGCGCCTGCGGGTGGGTCTCGTAAGCCTGCCTCCGGGACGCTTCGGGCTGGCCGTCCGCCCCTAATGATGAGGGGCCGCAGGTAGACCTGCTGGACGATGGCCTGGTCGAACGCGGGCGAAAGCCTGCGGGATCGGGATGGGCGAGGCTCATCTGGCCAGGTCCGGAAGAGCGGCTCCGGAGCGAAAAATCGCCGACGTGGAGCGTCGCGAGGCGGGCGGCCTGCGATCAGGCCGTGCACGCCGGAGACGGCGTGATCCAAGACTGGCGCCTTGCGGCGCTCCACGCCCTCACTGGGGCGAACCATCGGGGGACATCGCCGGACCTGAACAATCCGCGCAGGCGCGCGGAAGCGTAACCGCATGCCCGGAGCAGACCATGGCGGAAGACGAAGACGACCTCGACGAGATTCCCCCCGACATCATGCGATTGGCGCAAGACGTCAGCCAGACGTGGCGGCGTTGTCATCGCAAAACCTGCAAGCGGGCGAGGGGCTGCCGTGGCCGCGACGTGCCTTGCGCCGGCGAACGGCCGCCCGTCAAGACGCCGAGCGATCCGGAAAAGGCTGCACGCGACGATGCGCGGGCCATGGCGATCTTTCAGCGCATGCTAAGGGAGCACATCGATCAAGTCCGGCCCGAACAGCACGCCGCGGCGTCTCAGCGGGGAAAGGCCCGCCGCCGCAGATTGACAGCATACTGAAAAACAGTATACTTACAAAAAACGGCCGGCGGCGCTTTGTGAGCGCGGCATTATCGGGAGGTCAGCCTTGGCCAGCAAAGCGCAACCCTCAGTCATCATCGCCGGCGGCGGCATCGGCGGCCTTTCGGCCGCGCTCGGTTTGGCACGCAAGGGCGCCCGCGTGACCGTGCTGGAGCAGGCCGACACCTTCGGCGAGATCGGCGCCGGCATCCAGATCGGGCCGAACGGCTTCCACGCGATGGACTATCTCGGGGTCGGTCAGGTCTGCCGCGAGCGCGCGGTCTATATCGATCATCTCATCATGATGGACGGCCTGTCCGGCGAGGAGATTTTGCGCGCGCCGGTCGACGAGCCGTTCCGGAAGTTCATGGGCAACCCGTATGCGGTGATTCATCGCGCCGATCTGCATGGTGCGTTTCTCGATGGCTGCCGCGCCGATCCGAATGTCACGCTGGTCAACAGGGAGCGTGTGATCTCCTACGAAAACACCGCTGATGGCGTGCGTGTCGTCACTGCGGCCGGCACGGTCTACGAGGCGAATGCGCTGGTGGGCGCCGACGGCATTCGCTCCATGATCCGCGAGCAGATGACCGGCGGCGACCCGTTGCGGGTGTCGGGGCATGTCGCCTATCGCGCGGTGCTGCCGATCGAACAGATGCCGGAAGACCTGCGCTGGAATGCGGCTGCCATCTGGGTCGGTCCGAAGACGCATTTCGTGCATTATCCGCTGCAGGGCTGGAAGACCTTCAACCTGGTCGCGACCTTCGTCACCGATCTGGACAATGTCGGCAGCAACGAGCCGGGCAAGCGCGAGGAGGTGCTGGAGAAGTTCGGGCATATCGTGCCGCGGATCCGCAGAATCCTGGAAATCCCGAAAGACTGGCGGCGCTGGGTTCTCGGCGACCGCGACCCGATTGCAAGCTGGGTCGATGGCAACGTCGCGCTGCTCGGCGATGCGGCGCATCCGACCTATCAATATTTCGCCCAGGGCGCCTGCATGGCCATGGAAGATTCCGTGTGCCTGTCGGACGCGTTCGAGACGTCCGGCGGCGATCTGAAGGCCGCGTTCAAGGCCTACGAGACCATCCGCATTCCGCGCGCCTATCGCGTCGTGCTGTCATCGCGCGAGCTTGGCCGTATCTTCCATGTCGACGGCGTCGAGCGGCTGGTGCGCAATGCCTGGCTGAAGGACAAGACCCCGGAAGAATTCAACCACTCGGTCCGCTGGATTTATGGCGGCAATGGACTGAGCGGGGCGAAGGCCAAGACGGCCGGGCGCGCGGCCTGAAATCGCGGGCGAGAGCGGGGACCCGAGGCCATGCGGCTCAAGGATTTGCAGACACAGCCCGGTCACCTGATCCGGCGTGCGCAGCAGATCGCGGTCGCGATCTTCATGGAGGAATGCGCGGCCTTCGACCTGACGCCGGTGCAATATGCGTCGATGGTGGCGATCAGGGAGCAGACCGGGATCGACGCCACGCGGCTATCGGCGCAGATCGCGTTCGACCGCTCGACGCTCGGCAATGTGCTGGAGCGGCTTGAGGCGCGCGGCCTGGTGCAGCGCTATTCCTCGCCCGGCGACAAGCGGGTGAAACTCCTGAAGCTTACGCCGCAAGGCGCGGCAATCGTCCAACGCGCGCAGGACGCTGTAATGCGCGCTCAGGATCGCATGCTGGCACCGCTGGCCGCGAAGGACCGGCGTGTGCTGCTGGCCTTGCTTGCGCAACTGGTCGAGACCAATAACGATGCCTCGCGGGCCCCGCAGCGACTGACGGCTTGATCCTGATCGCGCCGCATTTCCGCCGTATCCCGCAATACCACCGACATCCCCTCCTGTGATGCATGGCCTGGAAGCACTTGCGGGCTTTCCGGCTGCTGGTTGGTCCGGTCCGGCAACATCAGGTCACAAAGCGTGAATCCGATCGCGGAACGTGCCGCATCGTGGCCGCATTGCGCCTTGTAAAGGCAGGCATCCCCAACAACGACCCGGAGTCGAGATGATTCGTGTTTCCACGATTCGCGTTTCCATGCTTTCGCTTGGCGTCCTTGCCGCGAGCCTGATCCCGCAAACGGGGGCTCGCGCCAACGACGCCTATTCCGCCCTCGTCCAGAGTCACGCCGCCGCGCACGGTTTGCCGCCGTCGCTGGTCCATCGCGTCATCATGCGCGAGAGCCGCTACAATCCGCGTGCGGTGTCGAAGGGCAATTACGGCCTGATGCAGATCCGCCTCGGCACCGCGCGTGCCATGGGCTATTCCGGCAGCGCGGCCGGCCTGCTCGATGCCAACACCAACATGACCTATGCCGTGAAGTATCTCGCCGGTGCCTATCGCGCCGCCGGCGGCAATCCCGACCGTGCCGTGGCGCTTTATGCGAGCGGCTATGGCGGCGGACGCGCGTCGCGCGGTCCGGCTGCGGCGCCGTTGCCGATGCTGTCGCGCGAAGCGCGCGGCGCGCGCGGCGAATATGTGCGGGGCCGCCGCAATGGCCATGTCTCCCGGGCGACCCCGGCGCGCGAGCACCGAATTCAGTAGCGCCGGCGGCTCCCGGCAGCGGGGACTAGCGCTGATCAGCCGGGCGGAGTTGCGTTACCGCCCGGCATTGCTATGAGAGCGGAGCCCGCGCCATGCTGCCGGCCTGGGCCCGTAGCTCAATGGTCAGAGCCGACCGCTCATAACGGTCTGGTTGCAGGTTCGAGTCCTGCCGGGCCCACCAATAAAACCAACCACTTATCGCGCCTTCTCTGACCGTCGCACCGCGACCGCCCCGGTTATCGCCCCAGAAACGATTCCGGTTTCGGTTGGCTTTCGTTCGGCCTTCGTTTCGCCCTTGGCGATCTTCTCCACCGCATCGGACAGGTAGTCGGGGTGGTGATGACCGTAGGTGTTCAACAACACTTCGAGCGACATGCCGAGATAGCCGGCCGCCTGCCACGGATCGGCGCCGCGCTGCATCAGCCACGTCGCCGCCGTGTGACGCAATGTGTGCGGCGAGATCCCCTTCTCAAGGCCAGCAAGTTTCACTGCTTTCCTGAACGCGGTCTTCACCGAGGCCACCGGCTGACCATTATGGGTGACAAAGTGAGTGGCTTCGGGTGCGATCCGGTGCCAGCGGCGAAGATGGGCCAGCAGACGCGGCGGAAGCGGAGCGGGCGGCTGTCGCTTCCGCGTGCGCGTGTCGCCTTGCTTGAGGCGGTAGTAGATGCCTCGCTCCAGATCGACGTAAGACCGTCCGATAGCCCTGATCGGCGAAGCGGCGGCGATCGCGGCAGCACGCGTGCCGGTGTAGAGGCCGATCAAAATGAAACGGGTAAGATGCCGGAGTGGCCGCTTGTCGGTTGCAACCTTCTGCCCTCGTCGCTCTCCGCGGTGCACGGTCTGAATTTCGCGGCAGCGCCAGCACATCCAGATCAGCTTCGCCGCATCAGACCGGGTCAGCCACCTGTCACGCGGGTCGCCCTTTGCCGGCAGCGTGATTTTGACGAGGCCGCGATGGTAGCCCTCGCTGGCGTGGTGGTTGATCGCCGCGCGCAAGTCTTCCAGGTCGCGCCGCGCGCCGCCTTTGTTGCCGCGCTTCTTTGCGTAGCGCCGACACTGTTCGCCGTCCACCTCGCCAAGAGTCTTGCTGCCCCACCAATCGTTAAGGCGACCGATCCGCTTCTTGAATTTGCGGATGCCCGCAACAGTATCCTCCGTCGTATCGTCGACCTTGAAGCGATCGCGCAGAACGTCCAGTTGTGCATCGAGATAGATCGACAATACGTCGCCGATGGGAATCGTCTCGATGTCCTGAGCCTTACGCTTCGGCTCGTATTTCGAAACGATGTACTCCTTCAGCTTCTGTTCCGCGGCCGCAACTTCATTTGCAGCGCAGCCTGTGCCGATATCCCGACCGTTGTCGCGGATGCGCCAGGTTGCTTGGTGCGTGATACTTCCTGTGTTGTCTCGCCGCGCCGGCCTGAGTTCGAGGCGGGCGCCTTTGCTTCGACGCGGCATAGCTCTCGCATCCGTTCGATATGCGCCAGCGTTGTAAATTCCTTGCCGGCAATCCTCTCGATGATGAGCCTGTCGCGATCGCGTTCGCGACGAAGTCCAGACACCGTCATTCCTCCATGAGGAAACGCGATCTTGATCGCGTCTGCAAGCCTTAACGGAGTGTCGCGTGTGATTTCTTGATGCTTCTGATGTGTCAAATTCAACTCCAACGGAGTTCGACATGATCAACTGAATGCTGTGCTGACGATTCTGACAAATGCGATAGAAGAAAGAAACGCGAATGCGGCTAGTTTTCGCGAAGGTGAGTCGTCCGTGCGCGTTGTCGCGCGTTGCATGCCGTGCCTTGTCGCAAGGTCTACAATGATAGCGTAGCAAGAATACTTGCGTTTTCGAAGTTCACTAGAAATGATGGGGGGTGGTGGCGAGTATTAGTTCGTTCGCCGACTAAAAGTTAGCTCCGCTGGGTCGAGAGTGGTTTCAGTCGATGTCGTTGCGAATAGTATCGGTCGTGACCTTCAAACTTCGAATCTGGGGGTCAGGGGTTCGAATCCCTTCCGGCGCGCCAGTTAACATCCTGAGATCAAATCAATTTTCAAATCGGTCCGAAACGACCCCAGACTAAAATTGCCGTTTAGTCTGGGTTTTAGTCTGGGGAAGTTTTCCAAGGATTTTTCTGGATGGGCACTCATCGACGGCGTTGGCATGCGATCTGCCAACGGGTGTGACGCAGCCCTAGCGGCGGAAACCAAATTGACTACGTCAAGGCTGTCTCGGGCGAATTGAAAATCGTTCCCGATGCCGAGGCGCTCAAGACACTCGAAGCCGACTAAAAGAAAATGGCGGATGATAGCATTCTGCTTGGCGAAGCCGAGCCGTTTGCGAAACTGATCGAACGCTGCGCCGATATCGAGCGACGCGCTAACACCAAGAAGTAATCCCGCCAAATCAGACCGTGGTGACGGACAGGGCCTTGGAGCGACCGGCAACCATCACAATCCGTCATCCAAATCGAGAAACGCCGAATTGCCGCGTGAGGACAGGAACGAGATAATCTCCTTCACGCCAGCCACCGTCACTGGCGACGAACTTGTTTTCCCTTCCGAGAGAATCTTCCGGAGCGACTGCTCCTGCGAGCCAAAAATCCATGGCTGCACCTCAGGATGCCGCACAAGCACCCTGACGGCCTCCACGATCTCATCGATCTTTGAAGGGATTCGCTCCGCAAGTTTGTCAATCACGCCGATGCCGTCATTCGGTGCGAAGCCTGCGTTCAAGAGTAGCATCAACTGCGCCAGAAGCCAGTCCGCGTCGATGTCCCACAGGAACCATGCGCCGATGACGCCCAGCTCTTTCTTGAACGGTTCCTTCTCACTGGCAACCTTCGCCAATTCGAGACGCCTGTCCCAGTATGTCCTCGCGCGATCCTGGAGCGTATTTCCGGCCACAAGGTGGCGGCCTGCGAACCACATGGCGTGACGCAGAAGCGACGGTGGCACGCTCTGCCAGAATTCGCGCAACAAATCTTCCGGCAATCGTTCCCATAAATAAAGAACGACGATGTAATCCACGAGTCGGTTGCGGCTGTCGCTGCCGCCGAAGGCTTCGTCATCGCGCCCGACAACGGCAATATGCTCCGAATAAAGATCGCCAAGGGAATCTGTGAGCTCGGCGACCGGGCTCTGGTCGGATTGAATATGGGCGACCCACGCGGCCCTCCGTAGGACGTCGTCTGTCTTCGGAAACAGCGAGGGCAAGTGTTCCCGCAACCACGGTTCTCCAAAATAACACAGCCAATTCAGGTAACGGCCAAGAATCGACCGACCGGCGCGGCCCGCCGTCCCTGCGCGAGCAAGCGCCGCCTCCAGAATGGAGCGCAGTTCGCCATCAAGGGCCAAGGCATCGCGTTGGGCGTTTCCGATTGCATTGCTAGCGTCTTTGCTGCTCCAAAAGAGGAAAAGAATCGACAGCTCAGCCACGGAGCCGATCAGCGTTTGCCGCGCTGAAAAGTAAGGATGCGAGCCATGCGATAGCTCTTCTTCGCTCGGTTCTGGAAAGGCGTCCATCCCGTCAGCCAGAGCGAGAACGAGCGTGCGAACCGTTGCATAGTGTGTAAACGCGACCCCCTCGGCTCCACGCCCGAGCGCCGCCGAAAGCCAGTCGATCGTGACCTTTAGCGTCCATGACCAATCCGGATCATCACCCGGCACGGGCGCCAGGATGGTAAGGTCATCTCTCGATCGCTCAAGCACAGTCCGGACAAGGGAAAGGCAGGGGCCCCACGCGATGGAAGCGTTTTGCTCCGTGGCTCGGCGCAGCCCGTCGAAAAAGTGTCGGATGAACAGAGGCCGAACCGGCGCAAAGCTCACGGCGGCGGTCGAGAATAGGTCGGGCTTGCCGGCCACCGCTTCGCGGAGCTCGTTCGCCAAGGCACCGGCAGTTTCGTTCTGTTGTCCGACGTTAGGTTGCCACGCGATGAGGAAAGCCGCGGTCTTCTCGGCGGGTTGCTCCAGCATCGCCCGCTGACTTAGCGGGCTCTCTTCACGCCTGAAATGCCGCTCCCGCCACGCATCGGGATTACCAAACTCAACCACGGTCTTCTCGACGGCCGCGAGCCGGTCCGGAGGCAGGGCCGAGCGCCAAAGCCACACGGCGTCGCGAACGGTCGTTTCACGATAGCGCCGCTCATCGAGCGCTTCGGCTTTTCGATTCTCGTGCCGTTCGAACCACGTGTGGAACGCCCCGATGTGAGACTCCGCTATCGAGTCGATGTACGCGACAATGCGGCCCTGCTCTGAAGCCGTGAGATGCGGAAACCAGACCCGCGCCAATGAGGCATAATCCTCACGGCACCAATCCGCATCGACCAGGCTCAAATCCGTCAGGGAGGCCGTTGCGAGGTCAGACGCCGAAGCTGGCGAGAGCGCGAGCAAATACAACCGCATTCGCATGAAGATTCTTGCGCGATAGGGCGCCAGATGCTCGAGAACGGCCTTCAGGTCGGCTGGATTTGCGCGAACGGCTGCCGCGGCTACCCGCGCCACGGCGATGACGAGCGCGCCGAGGAAATCGTGCCCGCGCGTTTCCTCAGGCTCGAAGGAGTCCACCGCATAGTAGCTGTAATCGGCCTCATCCAACTGACTCAGCCGCCTATCGACCCGTGACGCTTCCATGAGCAGGCTACAGAGTGCCGGCAACGCTTCTAACGGCCGAGCCGTCGAGAAGGCCTTGACCGCCTGTTCGAGGTAATGCTCGTACATAGTTGCATCGAAATGCGCGGCGATCTCTCCATAGCGTTCGAAGAGCGCAAAGACGGACCGCGACACGCGGACCGCCGAAACAACCTCGCCGGCCGCGATCCACTTGGCCATAATGTCGTGGGGCGCGGCGGTAAAAAGATCGGTGGCAGCGGAGATCCAGCCCTCCAGCACGTCGATGAGCGGGGCCGCTTCCGCCGGCGGCAAGGCTTCGATCACCTCCATGCCAAGGCGGTGCACATCCGGATGCGTCGAAGAGGCGAGTTCGCGGATGGCCTGAACCACACGTGCGCGCGTGGCCGCATCCTCAGATGACGCCATCCGTTCCAAGTAACGTCCCACCGGCCAGTTCCAGAGCTGCAGGGTATTGCCACCGCCGAGGTCGGGCAGCGGTTCTGCCAAGAGACCTTCGGACGCGAGATGTGGAAGCCAAGCCGAGGATTGAAGATTGTTGTAGAAATACGTTTGGAGCTGCAGCGCGCCCGGAATTTCGTTGACGAAGAGCCGGATGCCTTCTGCCGGAGGCAAGGCCGCGATCTCCTTCGCGCGCCGCATCAGCGCTGCGTAGCGCCCTTGTAGTTGCACCATGAGCGCCCGGATGACCGTATCGAAGGGGCGCACGTACTCCGACCGAAACGCCTCGTCCACTTCAAGGCTCAGATGAAAAGAACGCTCGTGAACCCGACCATAGGTCTGGTTGAGCCTAATCCAGAGCTTCGCGATATCGCCGTCTGCCGACAGGCCGAGACGGGTGACAATGTGTTCGATCTGTCTTCTGTGGCTGAAGACCGGCTTGAGCGCTCTCTCCGCGCGCTGTAACGCCGGCGCATCGAAACCCATTTCCTTCAGCGCTGCTCGTGCCTCGGATCGACGCTTCGTTTCTTCGGCGTCGTCGGAGGCTCTCGCTTCCATCGGCGTCGCCAGAACATGGCGAACCAGGGAATCGAGTTCGCGCAACGCATGCCCGGCGAGTGGACGCGAGACGATGAGAGGCAAGGTGCCGCTCGCCAAGCGGCAGAAGTCCACATACCGGTACGCAACCGCGGTGCCGAGCAGTTGCTGAATGAGACGGTTCGTATCTGCCTGTTCGGCGGATAGAACGGAGACGTCTGGTTGGCCGTCGAAGTTCATATTTAGTCTGGATGCCTCAGCTCATTGGTGAGCGACACCGCAATCTCTCAGCTGCCGCCTCATGTGAGCTGTTGAATTGTTCTGGAAACGACAGCCAGGGAAAACCGCTCGCGTCAGCGAATACGCAATACTTCAATGAGATTCTATCGGCCTTGAAAACGTTAGTCGATGGCGGGATGGTCGGATCGTCGGCGCTGATCTTCATTCAAGTTCGCAGTATGCGTGAAGAAGAATAGCAAAAATACTCACGCCTCTCGGCCCTCGATCCGCGATGGAAGGCCCTGCTGAGCCCGCGAGGTCGGGGATGTTCACGGCAGCCCTGATCGACATGGAGGTCGGCGGCGAAATCGGTCGCAACGACAGTGTTCGCGAGGTCCCGCACCCTTCCGAGACCGTTGTGCTACGTCGCCTTGGCCACCGGCTTGCTTGCCGTCTTCGCAGTGAGCTTTTCGATCAGGTGAACTTCGACCGTGTAGCCCATCAATTCGATTCGATCAGCGATCGCGCGCAGGCTGATCTTACTGAAAAAGGGAAGACCGAGGCTGCCCGATTTCCTGTAACGGCTGCGCATAATCCCATAGACCACCGTGAAATCGGAAGGCGTCGGCTTCGAGCGACCATCCGGAAGCAGCTTTTCGAAGCCGGTTTTCTTGGCCTTTTTTTGCCGACGCTGGGCCGCAGCGCGGAAATCCTTGCGGAATTTCTCGTCGCGGACAAACGCTTCAGCGGAAACCACGCCTTGGTTCCACAGGTGGCTGATTGGCGCCGAGTCGTGCCCGTCCTTCAGGTGAATAAATTGCCTGGCTGTCGATAGGAAATCGCACGGTTCAAGGTTCGCTCCACCCATGCCTGCGGGATTAAGCTTCACTTGATCCATGTTCAGCAAATTCTTGCTCGCGTCGAGTTCGACAATGAATTCGCGCTCGTTCGCCGTCGTGGTCGAGGTGACGAAGGGTTTTGTCGATACAAGTTTGGCAAAGCCAGCCTCCACCGTCGCATGGAATATCTTATCAATCGCGTACCACGCGCCGCCGAATAAGACATAGATCGTGCCTTGATGCTCGACCTCGAAGACAAGGCAATCGTAGATTTTACGCTTGCGCTTCTTGTCGCCTTCGCCGTCGATGATTACCCGCACCTCGTGGCTCGACCTGAGCGTCGCCATGTCAGCGACTTGGCTAAAATCGCCAGCCTTGAGTTCGGCAACATAGTCCTCGATCGCAAGCTCGTAGTGCGCGGGCTTCGCGCCAGATCGGAAGCCAACACCATAAAAGCCGATTTCAATTCCTTCCTCCGGATCGAGAATGTCGGGGAGCGCTATATGAAGATCGGAGGAACCTCCGTTCACAATGCTTCCCAATTCGGCGAAAGCCAGGGCGTCGAGTTGTTCCCAGAGGTCGCGCCTGCGCACGGGACTGACGTAGTCGATAAAGCCGTAATCCGTTTTGTAGTCCTGGGCCTGATATAGAGTCAGCGCCTTCTTGCATTTCTCCATCACGTCGACCGGCGACGTCTTAGTGTTCAGCGTGAGCGCGTCTCGGCCCGCTAGCGACCGCGCGAAACTCGCGTCCCGCGGCGATCCAGCCGCAAGCGTGAGCAAATCGCGATCCGTGTCCACGCCAAAACCTTGAAGGTCAGCGTCTCGGCTGGCTTGGATACGGCGCAGGAAAGTCGTGGCATCGAGCGTGGCGATGTCGAGGCTTCGCAGGTTGGATCGCGCAACCGAATTCAGGACCACGCGTAGGCCAAAACCCCGCTCGAAGGCATCAAGATCAAGCGAATGGTGACCGGTGCCGAATGTCAGGGCCATGACACGCTTGATCGGCGGTGTGTCGTCCGTGGTCACGTCAAGAAAAAGCACCGCGCCGCAACTTTGGTTCGCTAAGCGTGGGACCGAGGCTCTGGCGAACTGCCCGATGAACGACGCCCAGGTCGGCGGTGTAGAGGGAGCTTGCCCGACGAACAGCCGTCCCGTTTCGGTTTCGATCTCGTCAAGCTCGTGGTCCTCGCGGAGCGCTGTTTCGACCGTGCGGTTTTGGCGGAGGAGGCGAACGGAAAGAGTCATCGATTTGATCGTTGCGACGGCGATCGTCATCGGTGACCTCCTGAACGGCGCACCTATCGCGCGGCCGACTTCGGCCGATATTCAGCGCGGCGGCGTGCGCACTGGTTCTCTCGTATCCAATCGTCATAGGCTTGGGGACTCCTCGTGGACACGTTCAGAACTCAGATCGAGGCCCCAACGATTGAAATACAACTACTTTTCAATTGCTTAGTGAAATTAGCAAGGTCGCCGCGAGGCCCGCAAACGCATAGTTTGTTGCAACCAAATGGTTACTTCGCTACCGCGACGCCAAGAACCGGTCGTAGGTGTCCTCGTCGACTGGCTCCTCCTGCCAACGTGGCTCATAATTGTCGCCCAACATCAGTAGCGTGACGGCGAAATCATACTGGTCTGCAAAAACAGTCATTTCGCGGACCTCTTCGTTGAACCACACGCCCGCTGGTAACTCGACGCCCAAGCGGCCGTCGACCAGGCGATCTTGCCGCGCTGCCAACGAGGCCGCAGGAATTTCGATGGGGCCGCCGGAGGTTCGGAAAAAGGCACGCGTCCGTAGCGCGGGCTTGCTCGGCTTGGACCACAGAATGAAGCCGTCTCGCGAAACGACCAGCACCGCGCGGTAGTCCGTGTATTCGAGCCATCGGAGGATAGCGGCGATCAACGACACCCGGTAGCGGTCTGCACATCCCGACATAACGTCGAGGTCGACGTTCCGGCGGTCGGGGTCTTGGCGACGGTAGGCATCCAGCGGCAGGAGCAAGGTTGCCGAAAACGCCGTGGC
>NZ_JBFWPA010000045.1:0-52149 GCF_050250235.1 Pseudorhodoplanes sp. | reverse complement strand
TTGGCGCCTATTGGGGCCTGTTCAACGACGCCCAGCAGATGAAATTTGCCTGGAGCGGCATCATCTTCGATCCGGACTTCCGAAAGCTGGCGCTGCTTGCAATCCTGCTTGGCGTGCTGTTCTCGCTGCCGCTGCTGGCCATGAGCGTAACGCTGTCGGAGGCGTTGGTTCTGGCAACGGCCGCTCACGTGGTCGGGGCCTGGTTCGCGGCCGTGTTCGCGTTCTGGAAGGGGCATTATTTCGTGTGGGGCGAGGCATTGGCGCTTGGCCTTGGCGTTGTACTGCTGGTTCCCCTGGTCCTCATCGCCATGACGCGGATCGAGGAGATCGCTGGCATCGCCTTCGGTCGCAAGCCGCGCCGCCTGCTGCAGATCGATTCACCGCCGCTCGCGCCCGACGCGCCGGCACCCGCCCCGAAGGTCTCGATCCACATTCCGGCCTATAAAGAAGAACCGGAGATGCTGAAAGCCACGCTCGATGCCGTGGCCGGGCTGAACTATCCGAATTTCGAGTGCATCGTCGTCATCAACAACACCCCGGATCCCAAATACTGGGAGCCGATCGCCGAACATTGCGCGAAGCTGGGCGATCGCTTCAAGTTTCTGCGGGAAGACAATGTGGCCGGTTTCAAGGCCGGCGCGCTGCGCATCGCGCTGGACCATACGGCGCCCGATGCGCAAATCATCGGCATCATCGATGCCGATTACGTGGTTGCGCCGAGTTGGCTTTCCGACCTGGTTCCGGCTTTTGCCGACCCCAAGGTCGGCCTGGTGCAGGCCCCGCAGGAGCACCGCGACGGCGACCGCAGCGTCATGCACTACGCGATGGCCGGTGAATATTCCGGCTTCTTCGACATCGGCATGGTGGAGCGCAACGAAAAGAACGCCATCATCGTGCACGGCACCATGTGCCTGATGCGCCGCGAAGCGCTGGAGGCGGCCGGCAACTGGTCGAGCGACACCATTTGCGAGGACACCGATCTCGGGCTGACCATGCTCGAACTCGGCTGGACCACGCACTACACCAATCGCCGTTACGGCTTTGGCCTGCTGCCCGACACGTTCGGCGCCTACAAGAAGCAGCGACACCGCTGGGCGTATGGCGGCTGTCAGATCGTAAAGAAGCACTGGCGGCGCTTCCTGCCGGGCGTATCCAGCCTCAACCGCGAGCAGAAGCGGACCTTCCTGCTCGGCTGGCTGACTTGGCTTGGTGCCGAGGCGCTCGGCGTCCTGGTCGCATTCTTCAATCTCCTCTGGGTCCCGGTTGTCGCGTTTGGCGAAATCGGCATCCCCGACAAGATTCTCACCGTGCCGATCATCGCCGCCTTCGCGGTGACGATCCTCCATTTCAGCGTGCTGTACCGGCTGCGCGTGCCGATCCCCAAAAAGCAGACCATCGGTGCGGTGTTGGCGGCGATGTCGCTGCAGCTCACGGTGGCGAGAGCGGTGGCCGACGGGCTGATCAAGGATCACCTGCCCTTCAACCGCACCGCCAAGGGCAACCGCGCCCGCAAGCCGGTGCGGTTCGACGGCTTCTGGGAATTGGTTCTTGGTTCGCTGCTGATCGTCGGCGCGATCGTGCTGATTGCCAACAACCCCCTGCAGATCACGGAAATCTACCTGTTCGCATTCGTGCTGCTGGTGCAGAGCCTGCCATTCCTGTCTGCTGCGGTGCTCGCGGCGATCGAAGGCCGCCGCATCAACGAATTTGCGTTCTGGACCGAGCTTCAGCCGCGTGCTCTCACCGCCCTGCGCCGACGCCCGGCCGTGATCTCGGCGCAGGCTCCCGCAATTGCCAATGCCATTGCTGAAGTGCAGGCATCGTCTGGCGAAAAGCAGCCCGAGACGGCACAATAGAAGCCGACCCGAGGCGGGGTCTGCAAAGCATTGCGCCGTACCGGTATCGTGGATGGCCGTCGTCCCTCAACGCGGGCGGTCTCGCCCACCGGGCGGATGAAATTCGCGGCTGCCTACGCCGGCATCGCCTTTTCCACCAGCCGCACCCAGTAGGATGACCCGAGCGGGATGACCTCGTCGTTGAAGTCATAAGCGGGGTGGTGCAACCCCGCACTGGCCTCGCCGTTGCCGACGAAGATGAACGCGCCCGGCCTCGCATTCAGCATATAGGAGAAGTCCTCCGCGCCCATCATCGGCGCAAGCTGCTCGTTGACCCGGTCGGTGCCTGCAATTTCGGTGGCGACTTCTGCAGCGAATGCGGTCTGCGCGGCATGATTCACCGTGACCGGATAGCCGCGATGGTAGCCGACCCGCGCCCGCGCCCCGTGAAGGCTGGCGACGCCCTCGCAGATCTCCTTCACGCGCGTCTCGAGCTGGTCACGCACCGCATCGGTGAGGCTGCGAATCGTTCCGACAAGCTTTGCGGTCTGCGGGATCACATTGTTGGTGGTGCCGGCCTGAAACACGCAGATCGACACCACTCCGGATTCCAGCGGATCGACATTGCGCGACACGATCGACTGCAGCTGATTGACCATCTGCGCGCCGACCAGAATCGGGTCGATACCAAGATGGGGCCGCGCTGCATGCGCGCCCTTGCCTTCGATCTCGATCGTCACATAATCCGCCGCGGCCATGATCGGCCCGGTCCGCATGCCGAATTGTCCGACCGGCATCCCGGGATAATTGTGCATGCCGTAGACTTCCTCGACCCCGAACCGCTCCATCATGCCGTCATTGACCATCTCCCGGCCGCCGCCCCCGCCCTCCTCGGCCGGCTGGAAAATGACAATTGCCGTCCCGCCGAAATTTCGGGTCTCGGCGAGATATTTGGCCGCCCCGAGCAGCATGGCGGTGTGTCCATCATGGCCGCAGGCATGCATCTTCCCGGGCACGGTGGATTTGTAGGGAAGCCCGGTGGCCTCCTCGATCGGCAGGGCGTCCATGTCGGCGCGCAGGCCGATCACCCGGGCGCGACCGCCTGTCTCGTCGTTGCGCCCCCTGATCACGCCCACCACGCCGGTGCGGCCGATACCCTGCACCACCTCGTCACAGCCAAAGGCCTTCAGCTTGTCGGCGACCGAGGCCGCGGTCCGGTGCACATCGAACATCAGTTCGGGATTGGCATGCAGGTCCCGGCGCCACGCAGTAATTTCTGGGTGAAACTCGGCGACACGGTTCACGATCGGCATGGACATGCTCCGGAGGGGAAGGAATTGCGGTGCAGTAAATCCTGCCGTGGCCCATGCGGCAACATCGCGGCACGATCAGATGCCAAAGGCAGCGGAAAAGGCCGACATTTTTCGTTGTCCCGGGGACAAACAGGGCTTATGTGTCGGCCCGCCGTTCGCGGCACGGGCGCGCGGCCTCAACCGAAATCGCCGCCCCTGTCTGTGGGGATCCCGAATATGGGATGGTCCACGAGCCTGTAGCTCAGTCGGTAGAGCAACTGACTTTTAATCAGTAGGTCATGGGTTCGAATCCCATCGGGCTCACCAACAATAAACAAGCATATCAATAGCTTATGGCGACCGCCTAATAATACCACCGTCTGGCAATATTTCTCCGGGTAATCATTCGGGTAAACAAAGGCCCGAATTCAAAGGCTTTTGCGACGAGCGGCTTCAGGCTGGTCGCACGAGGGGCTGGTTCGGGGACGCGCAGCAAAACCCCGAAACTCATTTTCCGGGCCACACGCGCGTTTTACCGGCCGGGCTGCTACCGATGCCGCCCCCGGGGGCCATTCGTCGCGACGTTGGGGCGCTGTGTGGCCGGTGTCCGGCCGACGCTAAGCCGCTGAAGCCCCGATTCCGGCACGGTCCCCCGCGGAGGGGCCGCGTCCGAGGTATCCCCGGGCTTTGCGGCCGGCCGTGGCCGAGGCCTTGCCGGCGCGTACGACAAGCGAGGGTAGCCCCTCTCCGTGCGACGACACGCTTTGGAGACTGCCTTCGTCAGGTTCGCTCGCTGCGCAGGCCACGTGGAGCGATGCGTCGGTTGCCGGGGCGTAACCCGGCGCAACGCAGGGAGCCTCCAACATGCAATCAAGATTCCGGACGGCCGCCGTCGTGCGGCTCGACCGCGAGCAGGCAATCGACGTGCTCGAACAAAGCATCAGCGCGGCACGCGCGCTCGGTGTCACCGTCCCGCTGATCCGGCCGCAGGCGCTTGCCGCCGTCATGGCAGCCGATCCCCGCCTAATCGAATGGAGCCGATGCAGCGACGGCCAATACCGGCCGGTCTACCGCGCCATGACGTTTGAGGTGAGCGAGCGGTTGTACGCTCATCGGCAAGAGAAGCGGCTCGGTGGCATCACCCGGGAGCTTCGCGCTGCGCCTGACTTTGGGAGGCGCGTATGAACGGTCTGCTCAACATCGAGCGAAGTGGCTTCCGCGCCGGGGAGCTTGTCGGCTATGGCGGCCGTGTGGTCTGGCGTATTCGACGCTCCGGCTATCTATGGACCGCGACGTCCGCGATCTCGACCGTCTCGGCGCGCAGCCTGAAGTCACTGTCGGCTGCGCTGCTGCAGTTCGACGAGGTTATCGACGACGGCTTCGACGACTAGCCGCCGCTCGCAGCATCAAAGCACAGGCCCGGGATCATCTCCCGGGCCTTTCTCGTTCATCGACTCTCTATCCCATTTCCCACATCAAATCATTCGCATCGAAGAAAACATCGATGGCCTTTTTTGCTCGCCGCACCCACTCAAAAAAATACTTTTGGTCGCTTTGACACAGACCACCTGCTTCGGACGTCAAACCCATGACAAGTTTGCCGCGCTCATCATGGTCGATGCAAATGCCGCGAGACTCTAGCGCCTCCCCATGTTCCAACATGATCGAGTTGAGCCATCGATCCGCGATGTACGATCGCGGATCAAGAGGAATATCAATGTAGAAGCCCCCCTTTTCATCTGGGAGCATTGTTCCCGTGCAAGACGGCACCGAGTTAGCTGCATAGGTTATGTCCAATAGCTTTACCGGGACCATTGGGTCCAAGTCACCGAACCAGTTTCTCACGGCCTCAGACTCCATTGGTGGGAGCGTCTTGCGCGCGGCGATCCATTGTGAGTTGTTAATCTTCTTGGACATGTCGTGATCTCCTACATAAGCCGAGCGGGGTTGCCCGGCAGGAGATGACATTCCAAATTATTCGATCTTGAGAAACCGAGAGCAACCAAGCTGGAATTGATCTCTGACTTGAGACGGCGCATCCTCAGTCGCTATCAAGCGGGGTGGGGATCACGGTATGTGCCAGCAGTGGTTTAGCGTCGTGGGCTTGGCCAGCGACATCGTCGGCGTCATCCTGATCGTCTACGAGTGGCATATCATGTTTTGGCGTCACTACCACCGACGCCTCGATGACATCGATGCGCATTATGAAAAGTTGCGACGCAAGGCGGACGGCGAAGCAGAGCCGGTTGAGGAAGACAATTGGTCAATGGGCAAGCATATGTGGATGGGTCTGCGGGAAGATATCGTCTACCGCGCCAAACTCGCCTATGTCGGCGTCGCGCTTTTGCTATTTGGCTTCGTGCTGCAACTGATCGGCGCTCTGCCGTCCGATATCACCGGCCTTAAGTCGTGCGGCTGACGGTCGGACTTGTTAGCGGGCACGGAGCGTAGCCAGCGCGATCAATGCCACCGAGATCAAAAATGCCAAAACGAAAGGGTCAGGCATGGCGTCGCTGCTCCTCCTCGATAATGGTCGAGCTAGCAGCCCTGACCGGAACCGGCCGGGCAATGAACGCGATGGTGCCGTCCACGCGCGCCGGCTCGTCCTTGTCGTGCAAATTGCACCAGCGGTTGTCACTGCGGTTGCCGTTCAGGTGCGTGATACCCTCGCGGTCCATACTTTTCGGCCAGTCGCCGGTCATCCAGAACCAGATGATGGTGTCCGCGCGATAGGCCTTTTTTCGAAACAGCTTTCCACGTAGGTAGCCGTCATCGCAGACCTTGCTCAGCGCGGGCTTGCCAGCGAACTGAATGTTCCAAAGCCGGCGACCGTCAGTGCTATTCTTGAACCACTTGCGCGAGCGACGCCGCCACGTCAGTTGCCCGGTGTGCGGATCGTACTTGAGCAGTTCATGCACAAGAGCTTGCGTCAGGTTCATCTCAACACCCTAAAGAGTGCGACCGGCGATGGAAGCTGCGCGAGCAGCGCGCACACCATGCTTTCGCACGGCGAGGACTCCTCCACCGCCAGTCGCCGGGCCACCGAATTGTTTGCGGTGACCCAACCCGCTTCGATTGCCCAACAGGTGAGGCATCGACGCGGTCCCCGACGCTGCGGCGTGGAGAAAGCCGCAACGCGAAGCAGACGTTCTCGTTACCCTATCGAACTTCGACTCCAAGCAACGCCGCGATGTTCACGTCCGGCCGGCGCAAGATGGTCTGACCATCGGCCTGCGCAGCGTCGATGATCATCTCTTCTTCGCGTTCCAGTTCGAGCATTTGCGCTCGCAACTCGTCGATGCGCGCATTGCGCTGCGAAACCGTCATCGCCCCGGGTAACTCTTCGATGGTCGGGAGCATGGACGCGATAGCCGCTTCGACGCCAACCAACGAGATCGCCGCGCCAAGCACCAACCTGAGATTCGACAATTCAGGTGGCAGGCGCTGCGGCCCCCGCCCCATGCCAATGTTGACCTCGCCCGTCTTTGCGACCGTCAACATGGGCCGCGACTCCTCCACCAGCGCCTGCAGGTACGACCGGGCGCGCTGCTCGCGGTCCTTGCGAGGCAGTGGTGCGCGCTTTGCCGCCTCGATCTCATATTTGATCGATTCGATGTTCTTGCGGATCGTGGCGACCTGATCCTTTGCCGGCTTGGCATCGACGCGGACACGGGCCTTCTTCGGAGGCTCGTACTCGCGGCAGACTTGGCCGACGAGACCAGCACCCATGAACTGGTTGATCCGGTTCTGGAGCGTGCGCCACAAAACAAACGCTTCGTGCGCCTTCCGCTGCCGGTCGCGAGCTCGCTCCAGCGCCTCGACGTTGACAGGATCGCGACCCGCCTCCTCCGACATGGACGAACGAGCGATCTCGGCATTCAGCTTGCGCGTCAAATTTGACATATTGTCCGAGGCATCCTGCGCGTCCTGATGCAAACGCGTCAGCTTGGCGCGAACACGCGCCGGCAGCCTGTCAGTTGGCCGTGGAGGTGGTGGTGCAATAGCCGCCCGGGCGGCGGCGTTGGGAAAAGCCATGATGATCGCTCCTGTTGATTGATCGAGTCAGCTACACCGCGACGCGCCGGTCGCTGACGCGCGTCTTGTATCCATCTTCGATACGGCGCTTGTAGGCTTTGTAAGCTTCGCTCTCGCCGCCGTCGCTCGTAACCTGAGCAATCGGCTGCTGCACCTGTGGCGCTACGGCCGATGCCGCAGGAATCGATGGGCGCGAATCCTTCCATGCGTTCTGCTGCCGCTCGATCATCTTTGCGCGTGCGCAAACGCTGCGCACCGTATCGAGCGCATCGGATTGGCCTTGGCGGGGTCGCTGGTTGGCCGCGTCGAACTGCGGCGCAGGCTTGCCGGCACCATCGAGGAACGGCATCCCGACCCGGATTCGCTCGCCGTCGCGGATGACGTCGCCGTCGTTGACGGGGACCCAGCTTCCGTCTGCAAGTTGCTTCAAAGCCTGTGACATGGTGGTAGTCCTCCTTCTCTAAAATCCGCCTCGGATGAAGGCGAGCGCGCTGATCATGCTTACGGCGCTCGACGGCTCGTTCTCGTGCTCGATGAACATGTTGGTGAGTGACTCGTCGTAAGCGCCGGTATAGTTCGCCGCGAGGACACACACGCCGGCCACCGCATTGGCGACGTCGTCATGGCCGTTCGGTGCGTGGTCGATGCTATCCTTGCCGCCGCGAGCGGTACGTCGCTCAAGGCCGGCGAGTTGGCCGACCAGCCGGTCGTTATCCAGCAGGTCGGCGCGCTTGCTGTTCAGCAACGGCAAGAAGTCACGGTACAGGTCGGACTTCGGCTTGGCGCTCGGCTCGTATTGGACGCCGTGCTTGCGGAATAGCTCCCGAGGGAATTCGCCACCGTACCGATCACCGATGACGGTGGTGATCCGGTAGGACTGCAGCAGCGCGCAAAACGCGGCGGCAACGTCGTCGGGGCTAAACGGCGGCTTGCGCTCGCGTACCGCGTCCAAGATGATCCCGTCGCCCTCGCAATGTGCGATAGCCAAGGTGAAACTGTCGGCCGAGCCACCGGACGGATCGGTGAAGGCCACATAATTGTGATCTGCAAGGAAGAGTCGCTCGCGCACCCCCGGGCTTACGCAGGCCTCGACCACCTCCCGGTTCAAAAAGGATTCGATATCGGTACGAAATAGGCCACCGTACTCAGCCGAGGCGGCAGCAGCGTCCCGGGCGTAGGCACGATCAACGACGCTCTGGGGCAGCGACGGATTGAAGGTGCGAGACGCGCCTTGCGCTACGATGATGTTCGGATCGCCGTCCGGGCCATAGTTGGCCTTGTATAGCTGCCAAAGTTCACCGCGGCGCGCATAGGGGGACGAACCGATGATCAATGGACCACCGGTGGTGGCAAGACCCGGTCGGACGGAATTCAAGATTTCAATATCAGCATTGACCGAGTTGCCATCGGTGCCGTACCAAAACGCCGCTTCATCCGCCAAGACGGCAATGTAGGTTGGACCGCGCAGGCGTCGAAAGCTTGCTGCCCTCACTTCCACGTCGATACCGTTTTTCAAGCGCAGGGTGTCGGCGGTACGATCATCGATAAGCTGCCGCAGCATCTTGGACTGTTCAAATGCAGCCGCTGTGTAGTCGAGCGTGATCTTGGCCTGCTTTTGATCCGGGGCAATGCAAAGCAGGACGCCACGTTCACCGGGTGCAAGTACGTGCTGATGATCGCATAGACCGCCAATGTACGTTGCCAGCACTGACATGGCGCGGGACTTGCCACCACGCCGGCCAACCACAAAGGCTGCTTCATCGACGCGATGCATTGGCTCGCGCTTGCGTCCGGTCAGCTTTGTGAACAGCTTGCGTTCATCCGAGGTAAGGCGTTCGCCCATGGTGGCGATCAACATCACACGCCATGCTTCCCACGAGTCGCCGTCCAAGATGCTGCCGAGCAAGGCATCATCGTCCAGTGCTTCCCGCATGGAGATGATCGGCCTCATGCCGGCCCGGGGCTGCTCGGTATCGGTGATACGGATGCGGGGGTTGATACGGACGCGCATGTCATGCGTCCTCGCCATCTTGATCGATGACGCGCACCCGGCCAGTGCCCTTTTGCGTCTTGGACTCAAGGTAGTCCTTCAGCGCAGGCGTGCTCACCACCTTGGAGCGCCGGTCGATGCCGATCTTGGATGATAGGCGGACGAGGGTACTGGCGATCAAAGCGTGCTGGGCTATGTCGACATTGTCCCCATTGGCAATCCTTGCCTCCATCATCTCGCCCAGCACACTGGCGGCTGCAAAGCGGCGCACCAATTGCTTGCGGACTTCGCTCATGCGATCAGCGCCGCCTTGGTCCTGCATGATGATGTCGTACAGATCATAATAGCGGCGAGCGATCAGGCCACGTCCATCAACACCCTGCAGGATGCGTTTGCCATTGGTCACGCGGGTGCGGTGCGTCGACTTCCGCTTGGACACGTCATCGGTCGGCTGCTTGCGCATGATCGCTTTAATGCGCTTGCGCACCTCCTCCCCTTTGCTGGGGACGTGATTGGCATAACGGCGCTTTTGTCGATGTTTGAGATCAGCCATCAGAACTGCGCTTTCGAATACCCGAGCGTTACCCGGCACCCATAGACGCACGTGTTTTTGTGGCCAGTCTTATTTGATTACGGGGGTTTTCCTGCGACCGATCAACGGTTTAACGATCCGTAGCTGACCCTTTTTGGCAGGGGTGATTCGTTGTGCTGTATTTAAAGGGTGCTGCGGGGTTTGTTTCTTAGGGCACTTTGCCGGGGATTCTGCCGGGCAATTCGGAGGGTGTCGTTACGGGGAGATCGCTGGGGCTAGGCTATGCGCTGCAGGCGTGCGGTCTACGATGATGCGTTCGGTTCTGTTATTGCGGGCTCGTACATTTGCCACGTGGTCGTCGGTCCTAGTATTAGCTCCGCTACCCGTTACCCGCTCGTCGGTCGTCGCTCTTTCCGGCTTTCTCTTTGGTGTGGTTTTCGGCTTATTGGTGACCCCGGTACTCAGTCTCTTTTCTTGTTTGCGCGGGGCCACGTGATCAAACGCTGATGATGTTATCCTCCCCTATGTCGTATGATCTATGATCGGGCCGTACAGGAAGCGGGGGATGGGGCGATGGAATTCCTGAGGTCATTCGATCTTGATCTTTGGTGGAACAAACTGGTCGCTGTCGGCCTCGCAATACTCGTGGCGGCGCTCGCGGCGGCAAACAAGGATTTGATCTTTATTGCGCTCGGGATGGTGGCCTGCGGTTTTGGCGAAGGCATCAATCATCGGCGCGATATCAGCTTCACCGCACCGAGCGCCTACCTACCGCAGCACATGATCACGCAATACTTGCGTCTTTGGCACCCGGTCGGGGTGCTGCTCGACATCGGCGGCGTAATCCTGATCGTGCTCGGTCTCTATCGAATGCTAACGCTGTAAGCCATGCATGTGATGCACACGCCGAGCGTCTTCCTAGGCTCGTCCGTTCGTCTCATCCCGTCGGTGAGTTGAGGGCGGCTCCGATCCTTGCAGCAGCAACCGTCAAGCCTATATTGAGCCGCAGACACAACGCGATCTGGGAGGACGAAAGATGACAGTGGAGGCGAGCAGCATTGCGAAGGGGAAATGCTACGTGACCAGCTCAGGACAAGTTAGAAGAGTCATGGAAGTTGAGGATGGCAAGATCACATATGAATCCCGAGGGAAGAAGTCCGTCGGGAAAGACGTGATCTGGGGGCCAAAGGCGACAGTGCCGGCGGATCAATTTGCCGACCGCGTTGACCGTGAAGTTCAGTGGGATTACGACCCCAACTACGACCCGAAAGAAGGCTAGTCGCGGGCTGCGGCGCGGTGTTCGCGAAGAAGGTGCGTTAGGCTCCGAACGCACCTCCCGGCTGCTGCCTCGACAACCCGATATCCGGCCCACCGGCGCATTCGTCGCCTCCCGGGGCGGCAACCGGGGCCGCGCTGGCCATTCGTCGCGACGGTGCGGCGCTGTGTGGCCCGGTCCCGGCGAACCGTGGCCTTCCTCAGCCCCGATTGGAGCGGACTCGGCGGATGGGGCGCTCCTGCTGGCGCTGGGCAAGGTCAGCCCACTCGGCGTCGCGCTGCCAATATTCGTGCTCTGGGTCGGGGAGCCTCCGCGCGCTTTGCGGCGCGTAAAGGTCGTCATCGGCATCGCCCCACTCGTCAGGCCGGCGACGCTTGATTCTTGGATCAGGGCTAGAGGCCCGGCTCCAATCTGGCCCTTCGTTGATCTTGCCATCGCTACCCACCGTGCTCTCCGATCCGTACTCGTTTGCGCTTCGGTGGCGGCGAGTTGTCAATCACCAGCTTGAGAGAGCGCTTCGCGGGATTCTTGTAGGCCGAGGCGAACGCGCGCCAGTCATCGGCGGTCTCTCCCGCGCCAGATGCTACAAAGGCGTCGTAGACGCGCCGCAGTTGCGGGTGATCGATCAAGACCGCCTTGATGCCATACTGCGCATTTTCCACACCGGTCTGCAGGTGTGCGATGTCGCGGCGTAGTTGATGCGAGCGCGTCAGGTATTTGCCGAGCGCCTCGATGCCCTTCACCGTTTTCATATCCATGGCCGGCAGCGGCGGCACCGGCGCGTGGGGCGCGCGGTCGTGCCGGCGACCTCGATGATCCGGGTGGCTCCAGTTTCCCCTGATCTCCTGATCATACATTGGCGAGTCGGGATCACGTTCCATCTTGAAATCCTCCGAGCGGTTGATCTTCAACTTAAAGACTACGGCGAAGCCATCTTGCCGGGCGGCAAAGCCGCCCTATCCAGTCTTGGTCTTTGTTCGTTGTGCTCGTACATGTCTTCATACCCCTACCCCGGGTCCCTACAGTTTGGCGGTGAACACCCTACAGTTTGGCGGTGAACACCCTACAGTTTGGCGGTGGGTAGGCCCTACAGTTTGGCGGTGATAAAAATTGGCCATTATCCCTCCCGTTTCATCTTGGCATCGTCGGCATCGTGATGTGCCTCGCGCTCGACGCGCGACCGGTTTAACCACACAAAGACTTTGCGATCCTCGACGATGAGATGCTTGAATCCCCATCCGTAGACCTTTTCAAACCACGGCTTGACAACACGCTGGACCACCGCGTCATACCGCGATGCATTGTTCTTATGTGAACCGAGCCCGACCTTTCTCATGAAGAGTCGTAGGCGAGGACCGGTCCGCATCCGATCCCGCCCGTTACTGGCAGTCCATTTCCAAGCAAGCATGCACAATGTGATGTTTTGCGCCGTCTCGTTGCTCGGCAGCGGGAGGTGAATGCGTTTGAAATACCGTTTTGCCGGCCGCGCATACTCTGGCGCTAGAGTGATCTTGATCCGGGTGCCATCGTATTTGATCACCTCAATCGGCGTGATCATCTTATTCAGCCGGTACCTGCCCCTGCCGAGATACCATTTCAAATAACGGACCTCGACGCGGCTCCAGTATGTGAGCGCTTCGCGTGTTCGCTCGCAGTAATGGCTATTCTCGCTGACACCCATCAGGCCGAGCAGTTGTGGGATCGATGCGAATTCGATGGTGTCGGTGTCCAGCGCCTGCGCTTTTGCCGACAATTCCATCAGCATGTTGATTTCGAAACCGGTCGGACAGCGCCAGTATTTATGTCGCGTCCCGGGCGGCAACTGAAACTCGAATCCGGTGTCGCGCGGCGGCTTGCCGACGATCCAGCCATCATCCTCGCGTTGCCAACACCATGACCGCGTCAAGCGCGAGCGGGCGAGCGGGTAATTCAGCAGGTTTTTATCGAGCGTCGTGAATCGCTCTGCGATCTTGTCAGCCATGGCGTGAGTTGCTTTCTCGCGCCGACCCGATGTATGGGCTGCCTATCGAGAGCGGGTCGTACGCTCTCGCCCCTCTGGCCCCGGCGCGGTCGCACGCGTCGGGGCTTCGCCTCATGTCGTCGCGCGATTCCTGATTGCTATGGCGATCAGGCGTTTTTTGAACGCTTCGAGATCGCGGCGGTTACGGTAGTTGCGGTCACCAATTTTGATTTTCGCCGGGAAGCCCAAGGTGGGGTGCTTGGTCCAACGGTCGCCAGTTTGCGGCGTGACATCGAACTCCTCCCAAACCTTCGGATCGGGAACAAGTTCTATAGGTTCGCCGTCGTCAGAAGCTTCGGTGTTGTCAGAAGCTTCGCTGGATGCATCGACCGCAGATAAAGCAGCCACAGTCGTCGGCTTGTTCTGCCGCGCCTGAGCAAGGTTCTTTCGCTTCGCAGCGAGTTTGTCGGGCTTTGCCATAGCGAATGGGGCTCACGTTGCTTAACGGAGCCGAACATTGCTCGAATCGGTAGCGGTTAGAACCGCGCTACAATTCAGGGGGTAATTGAATCCTGAATTGACGCTGCTGCCTCTGCCTTGAATCGTTGCCGCATCTCATCAACTGCTGGGCGACCTTGTTTCAATCGGCTGCGTACTGCTTCCTTCAATTCATTCGTATTGGAATCGACCTTCAATTCGTTGCAGGCTTGTTCGTACCAACCATCCCAGCGTTTGGCCGCTTCACCTTTGTGGGGTTCTTTTGGAGCCCTTTTCCGTCCGGCCAACCACTTCTCATATATATCATCGACTTTGACGGCGACTCTCCAAGCGAGCCGCCCCGGATCGGTCAGCTTGCGAGCGACGGCCGGATTCGGATTGCCCGGGCCGCGCGCTTCTATCTCCTTAATCAAATCATCAGCGCGGGAATGCAATCCGGCGCGTCGCAGATCATGCACATCGAGCCACGCGTCCTGCCGCCAAGTCTCACGTGCCGCAATGGGCTTTTCCGTCTTATCCGTCTCCAGCCGCTTAATCCGGGCAGCCTTTCGACGCTCGATGTAGTCTGGGCTCTCAAAATTCGGAATTGACGGGGGCTTTGTCATCGCTTGGCCCTCCGAGGTTTGGCTTCCTTGATCGACACGACATTGTCAGGTTTGCCGCCCACGAGGCCTTCGACATGCGCGGCCCAGCGCTCGAGTGCTTCGCGCCGCTCCGGCATAAGGTCGGCGTGGTCATAAACACCGGCAACGCCTGCGAGATAGCCGCTGACGTGATTGACGGCGCGCTCGACCACGTCCGATGAAATGCCGAGCGAGCGCATGCCGGTGATGGCGGTACGCCGCAAATCGTGCAGCCGCCACGGCGGGATGACGAAATTCTCGCCTCTCTCCTTCTGCGCCAATTCCAACATCTTTTCATCGATGCGGCGCTTGGCCTTGCTCCAGCCGCTGACTGGCGAGTGACCTGTGGTGCTAAAAACAAACTCACCATCGCCGTCCGGAATCAGTTCGCGCGCCTGCGGTGCGAACGCGACGATATGAGGGCGCTTGTTTTTGGTACGGCTGCCGGGCAGATGCAGGTCGCCATCCTCTAGTTCGGCGCGGCGCATACGTGCGATTTCGTTCAGCCGCTGACCGGTCAGCAATAGCAAACGGAGCGCCGGCGCATAGGGCTTGCGGTCCTTCGGAAACTGCGAAGCGTCGGCCGCATCGCAGGCGTGCCAGAACCAGCGAACCTCATCCGGATTTAACCGGCGGTCGCGCTTCTCTGGAACCGAAGGCCCTTCCCGACCGGCGAGCGGATTCGCCGGAATCTGCGCTGGCTTGTCCTTCGAAGATGCCAGCCAGCCGAACATGCTGCTCAGCGCCGAGTGCAGCACGCGGCCACGCGAGGCATTGCGCCCTTTGCGGCGAACCTTCACTCCCGGGATACCGATCTTGCGCGCCTCTTCGACCACCGTCTCGATGGCGATGGCGTCGATGGAACGTATCGTCCTCTCGGCCCAGCGTTCGGCAAGCCCGCCTTTTACGGCTGGCCATATCCGCCGCAGCCGCGCGGTCTCAGTCTCATCTTCAACCTTACGACCGGCTTCGGTCTCGTCGTAGCGGAGGCCAAGGCAGCGGCAGGTCTCCTGCCAGCGCCTTGTCTTGGGTTTCACATGCTCATCGGCAAAAACTCTAGCCAAATCCGCAAAGTTATTTTCGACGTCCATGCGGGTTTGGATGCGAGCCTTCTCCTTGGCCTCTCGGAGTTCGGCGATCACATCTTTGCCCTTGCGGTCGCGGTGCATCTTGCCAGCAAGGTATCGAGCACCTGTTATTGTCAGCGGCTGTCCGATGACCGGCTCGCCCTCAACCTCCTTGCCGCTAAAATCGTAGGGGCCGAGGTGGAGCTTCGCAGGCCGACCATCGGGGCGGCGGAAACGCATCGCCCACGACTTCGCGCCGGTCGGCTTGGGTTGGATGATTAGGTACAGGCCGGGCGCGCCGGCATCACGAATTTCGCGGCGCTTCGCTGTTGGCTTGTATTTATTCTCGATAACGAGCGCGGTCAGCTTCTTGGCCATGCGGACTCCCGGGTAACACTCGGGTAAACAGGATGCCCTGTTAAGCTCCGTGCGGCTTGTGGCTACACGGAGCCTAACGGAATCGCAATTTTATAAGGCCTTTGAAGCGCTTACGTCCGGGAAATGTTCGGGATAGTTAAGCTCCGTGGGGGTCCTGCGGCGAACTTTTAATCAGTAGGTCCCGGGTTCGAATCCCGGCGGGCTCACCAATTATTCGCGCGGGGTATGACAATGACCGCAATGTGCAATCGAATTCATTGTTTCGGCGGGATGACACCCAGATTGCAACACCTCAGCCAGCCATCCTCGCGCTCGGCCTGACCACAGGCCGAAGGGCCGATTCGCCTGGTCTGACAAACCGGACGCCCGCGCGAAAGCCGGCTCGCCACACCACGCGGCAGGAAAGCCGGGGCCATTCCCCTTCGATTTCCAGCGCGAACTGCCCGGGCAGAACCACGCGCTTTCGCGCGAATACCAGCCGTGCGCCGCCATCGGAAACGTCGCGGATGGTGCATTCGATGTCAGGGCCTAAGCCAAAGGCTACCCGGCCTGTGGCAGCGATTGGGGTCCGTGTGGTTTTTCGCCGTTCCAGCATCTGACTGCTCGCGTTGCTGAACCACTTCATAAGGGCAGCGATCTAACTCGAACTAAATTGCAGCCAGCAGAAAGGGCGATGGTGCGGAAGCTTTTGTTAACGCAGCATCTTCCGGGCAAGCCGCGACACCGGAACCGGCGTTCTTTGCGAAGGCGGGGTCTTTCATTATATTATTTTATATCAATCACTTGGCTTATGATCTTCAAGTGTCAAAGGTTGTGCCGCCGCAATGTTTAGCTGCATTGCATCGGCAGCGAGCAGCTGCCCTGCGAGAAGTGCTGATCACGCTAGCGTGACCGCGCCGAACCCAGCTGATCGAACCGTCGCCGGACCACGCGCGACTGATGACCAGAACTTCACATTCCTCCGCCATCGACCAGGACCTGTCATGATCCGCAACGCAATTCTCGGCATCGCTGCCGCGGTGATCATGTTCGCCGCCGCAGCGACGCTGGTTTCCACCACCATCTATTCGGCCTCAGCATCGGCCAGCCATTCGGTCTATGGCGCCGTCAACAAACCCTCGTACCTCAAGGGTGCGATCGCCAAGCATTGCCTCGACAACCACGGCGCCTGTGCGCTGGTCGTGCAATAGATTTCCGTTTCCTCCGAGGTACCCTTTGTTGTCCGTCGGCGTGATTTGCCCTAGATCGATCGGCAAGGATCGAACACGCGGGGTGCCATGAGCGAGATCAAATCCATCGCGGAACTCGACCGCCGTATCGCCATCGTGAGAGACAATCTGAACCAGCTCATCGAGCAGGCCGCAGCGCGGTCTGGGGCCGCAGACGAGGCGCTCGCCTCAGACCGCATCGCACAGCAAAGCGAGGAACTGGAGCGGCTGACGAAGGAACGCGACGCCTTGCTGGCCGCGCAGTCGGGAAAAGCCTGAAAAACAGCGCTCGACCCACACCGCTCGCTGCCGATGGAAATGCCACCGCTCCGCCGCCAGGGGTCATGGCAGCAGCCGCCCTCTGATGCTAGAATACCAATTGTGAATCCCGTCCCGGCTCCGAACCATGGAGGGTCAGATGCTGGCGGATCGGTTCGAACGGCTTAGTACGCCTGCCAAGCTCATCATATCTGCAGCAATTGTAGCCTTGGGGGTGTGGGCCATCTGGTCTGGCGCAAAGGATCTCGGCTGGGTGTAAGGCGCAGCCGCGCCGCGTACCACGAAATCGCACAAACGACGCGCTAGCGAGATCCACGAGGCGCGCGCGCTTCGGTATGGCCGCCTGCCTGTCCGTAGCGGCTCACAATTTCAGCCAATACGCATTCGCCGCCATGTCGAACGTATCGCGCGCAACAAAACCTGCCTGTACATCGGCCTCGGCCTTCGCAAGTGCGAACAGTGCCGATCCGGCCGCTACGCAGCCGTGGCGCGTCAACGTCTGGCGCTTTCCGCCGACCGACTGCACCTGCACGACCCAATGCGCGCGCAGGTCGGTGTCCGTCCGCCGGAGCTTGTGGATTTCGAAAATCACGATGGGGGCCGACGCAACCCTCGGGTCGAGATAGGACACCGCGACGATCCCCTGCCCGCTTTTTTCATGATCGGCGCTGCCTTCATGACCCAGGGTCTTGTAGCGTTTCAGCGTTCGTTCGTCGTGTCCCTGTTCGCCCTCGGACCTGGGCAAATATTCAGTCAATTTGGACCCTCGCCTGCGCTTCCCGGAAAAAGCAGACCTCGCGCGAGGTTTTGCTGCTGCACTGCAACGCGATCTGGACCCGGCGTCCGCTGCGTTTGTGTCGGAACTCAGACTTGAATCTCATTTTCGTCGAACCGCACAAGACTTTCGAAACCGCGTCGCGAAGTTGCCACGAAGGCACGATACACATTGTCGCGGAGGAGGAGGGGTAACGAGAGGAGGACCGTCATGAGACTTTCATCCGGCGATCCAGCCCGCGTCGCTTACCCTGCTTTTCGCCGGCCGGTTTGCCCATCTTGCGGCGACTTGCTGTTCGCGGCCGCCGCTACCGAATTCCTTGGTCAGGGAAAGGTCAGCAACATCTGGTCCTGCGATCTTTGCGATTACGAATTCCGCACGGCATTTGCAGTACCGTTCGAAAACTGAACTTTCGGCCATCGACACGTCGGCAAGCGAGCCGTCCGTGAACCACCCGTCGACCTTGGCAGAACGTCGACGAACGACAACACGTCGAACAACGACAGAACGGATTTCGGGCCCGCCGAAGCGCACGGTGGGCCCTTTCCGTTGGGAAGGCCTGGCGTTGATCATTTCCGGTGGTCCAAACACTCGCGTCGCAGACATGGGCGGTCGAATGGGCGATCGCATGGCTGCACAGCAGCCTCAGGCTCCGGCATGAGGCGAGCGGCCGTGAACCGCGGCAGCGCGCTTCGCCGGTCTCCCGGTCTCGGCTAAAATCCGTAGAGCTTCGCCGGATTGTCCACGAGCAGCTTCTGACGCAGCGCCGGGTCCGG
This sequence comes from Pseudorhodoplanes sp., assembly GCF_050250235.1. Lineage (GTDB taxonomy): Bacteria > Pseudomonadota > Alphaproteobacteria > Rhizobiales > Xanthobacteraceae > Pseudorhodoplanes. The sequence continues at coordinate 33,625 of NZ_JBFWPA010000045.1, read as the reverse complement.
CGCGATCTGCGGCAGCAGATCGACGAGGTCGGCTTCGTCCGCCTCGTGCGTGGAATTCGGATGAGGAAAATCCGTGCCCCACAACACACGGTTGGGGCTTGCTTCCACGATCTTGCGCGCGATCGGGATCGCCTTGTCGTAGGGCGGCATGTCGATCCGTTCGGAGCCCGAGACCTTGATCCAGCATCGGTCGAGCTTGGCCAGATCGAGCAAGGCTGCGAGAGGCTTCTGGTCGACGCCATCCTTGGCCGGCACCCGCCCCATATGGTCGATCACGAACGGCAAGGTTAGCCCGCGCATCATGTCCGACAGCGGAATGATGTCGGGTGCGTCCACATGCAGCACCACGTGCCAGCCCAAAGGTTTGATGCGGCGCAGGATATTGGCGAACACCGTCATGTCCGGCGAGCCACCGAGATGCTTGACGAAATTGAAGCGCGCCGCGCGCACGCCGGCACGATGCATGTTCGGAATGTCGGTGCCCGGCGTGTTCTCGTCGAGGATGGCGACGCCACGATAATGCTCCGGCCGCCACGTGAGCGCATCCAGCATCGCGCGGTTGTCGCTGCCGTGACAGCTCGCCTGCACGATCACCGCCCGGCTGATGCCGAGGTGATCGTGCAGCGCTTTCAGCATGTCCTTCGGTGCATCCTCCGGCGTGTAGCGTCGATTCGGCGCATAGGGGAACACGTCACCCGGTCCGAATACATGGCAATGCGCGTCGCAGCTTGCCGGTGGAAGCTGGAACTCGGGCTTCCGCCGCTTTGCAAAATCGATGATCGTCATCAGCGTTTCTGAATGCCCGCCTTCTCGATCACGTCGGACCACTTCGCGATGTCGTCCTTGAGCCGGGCCTGGATCTCCTGCGGGGTCGAGCCTCGGGCGTCGATGCCGAGCTCCAGCGCCTTCTTCTTAACCTCCGGATCGGCCAGCACTTCGTTCAACGCCCTATTGAGGGTCGCGATCACGTCGGGCGGTGTGCCGGCCGGCGCGAAGATCGCGTTCCAGGACGTGACCTCCCATTTCGGCTCGCCGGCCTCTTTTGCGGTTGGCGCATTCGGGAGATAGTCGCCGCGCTTGGTGCCCGACACCGCAACCGGGATGAACTTCTTGGCTTCGAGGCTGCCGCGCAGCGCCGCGTAGAATTCCGCGGCCATCTGCACGTCGTTGCGTTCGAGCCCGACCAGCACATCGCCCGAGGTCTTGAAGGGCACGATCACGAAGTTGAGGCCCGAGACCGACTTGAAAAGCTCGGCACCGAGATTCTGGCTCGATCCGGCGGCGATGGTGCCCACATTGAGCTGACCAGGCTTCTCTTTCGCGGCCTTGATGAAATCGCCGAGTGTCTTGTACGGGCCGTTGGCACTGGTGACGAGGATCAGATCGAAATAACCCATTGCCGAAACCGGCGCGAAGTCCTTCAGGGGATCGAACGGCAGGCTCTTGAACAATCCGGCGCTGACCGCGGTGCCGTTGGTAAGCACCGCAAGCGTATATCCATCGGCCGGCGACTGGAGCACCGCGCGTGCCGCGGCGATGCCGCCGGCACCCGGCATATTCTCGACCACGAAGCGCTGCCCCAACTTTTGACTGAGCTTCTCGGCGACCAGCCGTGCAGTAACGTCGGCGACGCCACCTGCGCCGAACGGCAGAACCATCTTTACCGGCTTGTCCGGATACTTGCCCTGGGCAGTGGCCGGTGCGGCCGACAGCATGAATGCCGCCCCGCAGACGGCGGCAAGTCGCAGGATCGTGGCGGATCGCAGCATCGCATTTCCTCCCATACGATTTCAGCGCACCAAACCGGTTTCGGAGCCACAATTCAAGCACCAAGGTTCAGCGGTGGGATGTCTCCCGCCTCCCAGCCTCGCTTTTTCGCATCCCGATAAGCCAGGAAGGTCCCGGCCGCGATCGCCTCTCGCGCGTCCCTCATCAGCGTCTGATAATAGGCGAGATTGACCTGGGTCAGCAGCATGGCGCCGAGCGTCTCGTTCGCCTTGACCAGGTGATGCAGATAGGCGCGCGAATAGGTGCGCGTGGCCGGGTCGCCGCTCGTCTCATCCAGCGGACGTGGATCGTCGGCGTGACGGGCATTTCTCAGATTGACCGACCCGTGCCGCGTGAAGGCCAGTCCGTGGCGCCCGTTGCGAGTGGGCATCACGCAGTCGAACATATCGATGCCGCGCCAGACTGCCTCGATCAGATCGTCCGGCGTGCCGACGCCCATGAGATAGCGCGGCCGGTCGGCAGGCAGTTCCGGCGCGACGATGTCGATCATCGACAGCATCACCGCCTGCGGCTCGCCGACCGCGAGCCCGCCGATCGCATAGCCCTGGAAGTCCATGTCCACCAGTGCCCGCGCACTCTCAACCCGCAAGTCCGCGTCGTCGCCGCCCTGCACGATACCGAACAGCGCATAACCCGGCTTTGCGCCTTCGAACGCGCGCTTGCTTCGCTCCGCCCAGCGCAGCGACAATTGCATGGCGCGATCGATTTCGTCGCGTTTCGCGGGCAGGCGCAGGCATTCATCGAGCTGCATCGAGATGTCGGAACCGAGCAGGCGCTGGATCTCGATCGCCCGTTCGGGTGAGAGTTCGTACATCGCACCGTCGAGATGCGACCGGAACGTCACCGCGCGTTCGTCGAGCTTGCGCAGCTGCGACAGCGACATGACCTGGAAGCCGCCGGAATCGGTGAGGATCGGCTTGTGCCAGTTCATGAAGCCGTGCAGTCCGCCGAGCGCGGCGACGCGTTCGGCGCCGGGGCGCAGCATTAGGTGATAGGTGTTGGCGAGGAGAATATCGGCGCCGGTACGCGAGACATCGTCGGTGGTCACCGCTTTGACCGTGGCCTGGGTACCGACCGGCATGAAGGCGGGCGTCGCGATCCGGCCATGCGCGGTCTCGATCTCGCCCGCGCGCGCGGCGCCGTCGGTCGCAATCAGGTGGAAGGAAAACGGCCTGGTCATCGGGCGGGGTGTAACAAGCAGGCGTCGCCATAGGAATAGAAGCGATAGCCTGTCGCAATCGCATGCGCATAGGCGCGCTGCATGGTTTCCAGACCCGCGTAAGCCGAGACCAGCATGAACAGGGTCGAGCGCGGCAGGTGGAAATTGGTCATCAGCAGGTCGGTGACACGGAAGCGATAGCCGGGCGTAATGAAGATATCGGTGTCGCCGCGGAACGCTTGCACCCTCCCCCCCTCGTCGGCCGCGCTTTCAAGGAGCCGCAAGGCCGTCGTTCCGACCGGCACGATCCGCCCGCCCCGCGCCCGAATATCATTGAGCGCGGTCGCCGTCGCTTCGTCGATCTCGCCCCATTCGGCATGCATCCGATGCGCGGTCGTGTCCTCGGCCTTCACCGGCAGGAAGGTGCCGGCGCCGACATGCAGCGTCAGCTTGTGCAGCGTGACTCCCGCCGTCTGGAGGCGCGCAACAAGATCGCTGGTGAAATGCAGCGCGGCGGTCGGCGCCGCCACCGATCCCTCCTGATGCGCGAACATGGTCTGATAGTCAGTGGCGTCGCGTTCGTCGGCTGCGCGCTTGCCGGCGATGTAGGGCGGCAACGGCATCTCTCCCCGCTCCGCGATAGCCTGATCCAGCACCGTACCGTGGAACGCAAAGGATAGCGTCACCTCTCCACCTTCGCCTTTGTGCTCCACAATTGCATCGAGTTGCCCGAGAAAGCAGACCTTGCCCTCGTCGCCGAAGCGAATGGCATCGCCTTGCTCCAGGCGCTTCGCCGGTCTGACAAAGGCGAGCCAGCGCGAGCCGTCGAGCCGCTTGTGCAGCATGGCTTCGATCCTCGGTTCCACACCGCGGCCGATCCGCCTGCCAAATAGCCGCGCCGGGATGACCCTCGTATCGTTGACGACAAGGGCGTCACCCGCGCGTAGAAGCGACGGCAGGTCGCGTACGACGCGGTCTTCGATTTCCAGCGTCTCGCCCGGCCGCACCACGAGGAGCCGCGCGGCATCGCGCGGCGATGCGGGCCGCAGCGCGATCCGCTCGGCCGGGAGTTCGAAATCGATGAGGGTGGTGAGATTGATTGGACCTTACACCCCCCCCTAAACGGGGGTGGTCGGCGCGGCGCGCGGGGTGGGGGTCAGACGTAACGTGACCCCTCTCCGACCGCCGGAGCCTGTCATCGGGCCGCGCTTCGCGCGGACCCGTTGGGCGGTCGACCCTCCCCTTTCAGGGGAGGGATAAAGAGCTACGCATCCGCAGCAATCGTCGCCCTTACGATCTTGTCGGGATCGCGCACCGGCTCGCCGCGCTTGATCTTGTCGACATTGTCCATGCCGGAAATCACCTTGCCCCAGGCAGTGTATTGCCGGTCGAGGAAGGTGGCGTCGTCGAAACAGATGAAGAACTGGCTGTCGCCAGAATCCGGGTTCTGCGCGCGTGCCATCGAGACCACGCCGCGCACATGGGGCTCGGCGTTGAACTCAGCCTTCAGCTTCTTGCCGGAACCGCCGGTGCCGGTGCCCTGCGGGCAACCGGTCTGGGCCATGAAGCCGTCGATCACGCGGTGAAAGACGACGCCGTCATAGAAGCCCTCTCGCACCAGTTCCTTGATACGCGCCACATGGTTGGGCGCAAGGTCCGGACGCATCTCGATGACGACGTCGCCCTTGGTGGTCTCGAGCTTCAGGGTATTTTCCGGATCGGCCATCTCATGGTGCTCCTATTTCCTGTCAGCCTGTACAAAAGCGCGGGTGATGCGGTCGGGATCCTGTACTGGTTCACCCCGCTTGATCTTGTCGACATTGTCCATGCCGGACACCACTTCACCGATCACGGTGTATTGCCCGTTCAGGTGCGGAGCGTCGGCATAGGTGATGAAGAACTGGCAATTGCCGGAATCGACGCTGTGGCTGCCGCGCGCCATGCCGACGATGCCGCGCCGGAACGGCACCTGCGAGAATTCCTGCTTCAGGTCGGGATATTTCGATTTGCCCCTGCCGTCGCCGCGGTCGCCGTCGCCGGTCTGCGCCATGAAGCCCGGTATGACCCGGTGGAACGGCGCATTGTTGTAGAAGCCGTCCCGCGCCAGCTGCTTCAGCCGCGCGGCATGCTGCGGCGCGACATCGTTGCGCAGCCGGATCACCACCGGGCCCTTGGTGGTTTCGAGCACCAGCGTGTTCTCCGGATCGGACTGCGCAAGAGCGGATGTCACTTGCGCGGGCGCTGCAATAACAAGCGCAGCCAGCAGCATGGCAAGAATGCGAATCATGAAAGCTCCCTGAGAGGATCGAGATGTCAGGTACTGAACTTGGCCTTGAGCCGCGCGGCGACGGAAGCGGGTACGAAATGCGACACGTCGCCGCCCATTTTGGCGATCTGGCGCACGAGTGTGGCGGTGATCGGGCGCACCGCGGGCGACGCCGGCAGGAACACCGTCTGCACCTCCGGCACCATGGCGCCGTTCATGCCGGCCATCTGCATCTCGTAGTCGAGATCGGTGCCGTCGCGCAGGCCCCGGATCAGCACCGTCGCGTCCTCTCGCTGCGCCGCGCGCACGACGAGGTCGTCGAATGTCAGGTAACCCATCTCACAACCGGTCTCCCGCACCACCGGCCGGCAGACCTCTTGCAGCATGTCCATCCGCTCCTGCGCGGAGAAGATCGGGGTCTTGCCAGGATGGACGCCGATCGCCAGCACCAGCCGATCGGCGAGCCGCGCGGCCTGTCGGACGATGTCGAGATGGCCGTTGGTGACCGGGTCGAAAGAGCCGGCATAAAGCGCAATTCGCGGCATGGCGCCCATCGGATGTGGTGGCGGGCTCCGCTTAGCCCGCGGTCGCCCGTCTCGCAAGGGCAAGGTAACGCCCGAACACGCCGGCCGTTCCGGGTTCCTCACAATTTCGCGAGGGCGGAACCAGAACACCCTTCCCCGCTTTGAACGTGCGGACAAGGCCAAACGGCCGGGCGCGAACCGAGGGGACCTAAACCAGATGCTCAAGCCCGTTCATGCAGTGGCAGCCGCCGCAGCACTTGCGGCGTTTGTGATCCTCGCCATTCCGGCGCTTGTCAACGCCAGCGCTCGCGTCGAAGGCGAAAAAGCCGATATCGCCGATCTTTCCGATTGCGAATTGCGGGGATGGCCGTATTACGCGCGTACCTGCGTGCGCGACGAAACGCGCAATGCCGGCCGCGCCATCAAGGTCAGGGTCGTCGCTCCCGACCGGATTTCGGCCTCCGAACTGAAGGCCGCGTCCGGTGCCTCGCCGATACGGCTGAGCCGGGCCGCCCTCCTCGATGTGGCCTCCACGCCGCCGCTATCCGCAATGGTCGCGCCATCGAGCTGGATGATGTCCTATGACGAAGCCAGACTGAATCTGGACGCCGGCGACTTCATCCGTCGCACCGTGCCGACGCCGCGCTAGCGAGTGACCCGTTGGGCCGCGCTTCCCGCCGATTTCAGCTCAGGAACGGCAATGAGACGAACAGGTAGAAGCCGTTGAGCGTCAGCAATGCGCCAATGATGCCGAGCGCGCCGCCGACGAAACTCAGCCACACGAGGTCGGCGACAATGGCAACCGAGATCAGAACGATCGCGATCTGCAGCAGTGCCTCGGCGTAGTCGAAATACGGGTCCTGCTGGAGCGCGTGATCGCGCTTGGCCTCGTATTCCTTGGCGCGCTGGATCAGCTCCTTCTTGCCTTCCCTCGTGTCGGGCTCGGACTCGTAGCGCGCCACCGTCTTGCGATAGGCCTCGGCCTTCTTCTTCAGCTCGGCCTGCGCCTCGGGCGACAACGCCGGATCATTCTGCGCGAGACGAAGCTCGAGCTGGTCGGCCGCCAGTGCGAACGACGTCTGGCGCATGTTCTTGGCCTGGAAGAAATTCCAGTAATTCGACGCCAGCACGTTGTTGTTGACCGCTTCCTTGCCTGCGTTCGAGCCGCCCAGCCCGGTGATGGCGAGCAGCATCGCGAACACCGCGATCGCGACCGCGGCGCGCTGCTTGAACGTGTCCCGCGTCTTTTCGGCATCCATCATTTCGGCAGCTTCGTCGGCCTTCATGGCACCCACCCCTCTTGCCGCGGCGCAGGATGCACCACGGATGTGACAGAATTTTCGGATTGGAAGAATTCGGGCTCGCGCGCCCGTTTACGACCCGTTGGAAACGTCGCCGTCTTCGCTCAAACGCTCGACCGAAACCACCCGCTCGTCCTCGGCCGTGTCGAACACGATCACGCCTTGCGACGACCTGCTGACGATCCGGATGCCCTCGACCTTGGTGCGGATCAGTTGACCGCCATCGGTGACCAGCATGATCTGGTCGGATTCCTCGATCGGAAACGACGCGACCAGCTTGCCGGTCTTCTTGCGAATGGTCTTCGCGCCCTTCTTTCCCTCGAGGATGCCCATCGCGACGATGCCTTTGCCGCCGCGATTGGTGATGCGGTATTCGTAGGAGGACGTGCGCTTGCCCATGCCTTTTTCGGAGATCGTAAGCACGAACTGCTCGGCCGCCGACATCTCGACATAGCGCTTTTCGCCAAGCTCGATGGTGTCGGCGGCCTCCTCGGCATCCGCCTCGTCATCGGACTCACCGGCATCCGTCTCATCGCCACGACGCACTGCGTTGGCGCGCCGCAGATAGGCGGCGCGCTCTTCCGCGCTGGCATCGACGTGCCGCAGGATCGACATGGATATGATCCGGTCGCCCTCTTCCATCGAAATGCCCCGGACGCCCATCGAGGAGCGGCCGGCAAACACGCGCACGTCCGGCACCGCGAAACGGATGCACTGGCCGTTGGCGGCGGTCAGCAGGACATCGTCCTTCTCGGTGCAGATCTGCACGTCCACGATGCCCTCGCCTTCGGCGAGCTTCATCGCAATGATGCCGGAAGGCCTGACGTCGGAGAAATCGGACAGCTTGTTGCGCCGGACCGTGCCCTTGGTGGTCGCGAACATCACGTCCAGATTGTCCCAGGTGCTCTCGTCCTCGGGCAGCGGCATGATGGTGGTGATGCGTTCGCCCTGCGCGAGCGGCAGGATATTGATCAGCGCCTTGCCGCGCGCCTGCGGCGCCGCGACCGGCAATTTCCAGACCTTCAGCTTGTAGACGCGGCCGAGCGATGAGAAATACAAAACCGGCGCATGGGTCGAGGCGACGAACAGGCGCGCGACGAAATCCTCCTCCCGGGTCTGCATGCCGGCGCGGCCCTTGCCGCCGCGGCGCTGCGCCCGGTAGGTCGAGAGCGGCACGCGCTTGATGTAGCCCTGGTGCGAGACGGTGACGACCATGTCTTCGCGATGGATGAGGTCTTCCTCCACCACCTCGTCCATCTGCTCGACGATTTCGGTGCGGCGCGGCGTGGCGAAGTCCGCCTTTACCTTCGCCAGTTCGTCCTTGACGATCGCCTGAATGCGAGCGCGCGAACGCAGGATTTCCAGATAATCGCTGATCTCGGCGGAGAGCTTGTCGAGTTCCGCCTGGATTTCCTCGACGCCGAGCGCAGTCAGGCGTTGCAGGCGCAGATCGAGGATGGCGCGTGCCTGCGTGTCGGACAGCCGGTAGGTGCCATCCTCATTGATGCGATGACGCGGATCGTCGATCAGCAGGATCATCGCCTCGACCGCACGCGCCGGCCAGTTCCGCGCGATCAGCGCCTCTCGGGCCTCGTTGGCGTCCTTCGAGGCGCGGATCAGGCGGATGATCTCGTCGATATTGGCGACCGCGATGGCGAGGCCGACCAGGACATGGGCGCGGTCGCGCGCCTTGTTGAGCAGGAACTTGGTGCGCCGCGACACCACCTCTTCGCGGAAAGCCAGGAAGGACGCAAGCAGGTCCTTCAGGTTCATCACCAGCGGACGTCCGCCTTCCAGCGCCACCATGTTGCAGCCGAAAGAGGTCTGCAGCGGGGTGTAGCGATAAATCTGGTTCAGCACCACGTCCGGAATGGCTTCGCGCTTCAGTTCGATCACCACGCGATAGCCTTCGCGGCTGGACTCGTCGCGCAGGTCGGCAACGCCGTCGATTTTCTTCTCGCGCACCAGTTCGGCGATGCGTTCGACCATGGTCGCCTTGTTCACCTGAAACGGAATTTCGGTGATAACGATGGCCTCGCGCTCCTTGCGGACGGTCTCCATCTCGACCCTGCCGCGCATCACGATCGAACCGCGGCCTGTCTCGTAGGCACTTCGGATGCCGGCCCGCCCCAGGATAACCCCGCCGGTCGGAAAATCCGGCCCGGGAACGATGGTGTTCAGGTCGGCGATCGAAATCGCCGGATCGTCGATCATGGCGACGCAGGCGTCGATCAGTTCGCCGAGATTGTGGGGCGGGATGTTGGTCGCCATGCCGACGGCGATGCCGCCTGCGCCGTTCGCGAGCAGATTGGGAAAGCGCGCCGGAAGCACCACCGGCTCGCGCTCGTTGCCGTCATAGTTCGGCTGGAAGTCGACGGTGTCGCTGTCGATGTCGGCGAGCAGCGCCATCGCGGGTTTGGCAAGCCGCGATTCCGTGTAGCGCATGGCCGCCGGAGGATCGCCGTCGACCGAGCCGAAATTGCCCTGCCCGTCGATCAGTTGCAGGCGCATGGAGAAATCCTGCGCCATGCGCACCAGCGAATCGTAGATCGCCTGATCGCCGTGCGGGTGATATTTGCCCATCACGTCGCCAACGATGCGCGCCGACTTCACGTATTTCTTGTCCGGCGTATGCCCCTGCTCGTGCATCGAATAGAGGATGCGCCGATGCACGGGTTTCAGCCCGTCGCGCGCATCCGGCAGCGCCCGCGACACGATCACGCTCATCGCGTAATCGAGATACGAACGCTTCATCTCCTCCGTGATCGACACGGCGCGTATATCCGGCGGCAAGCCGCCTCCGGAGGCAGGGTTTTCGGGATCGGCCAAGAAGGATTATCCGGGAAGCTGAATTCGGCTGCAGCCTTAGCCGATTCATTTGCGCAAAGCCAATGATTTCGCGCCACGAATGCGACGATTTATTGTTTTAATTCAATGGCTTATTTTGCGCTCCGGGCAGGACTTGGCAACTGCCCCAGCATTGCCTTTTTTGCCCGCGCAAGCGACGCTCATGTGATGCAGCCCGAGTTTTTCTTATCGGCATTAGCGACCCTGCTGGTAGTGGTGCGGAGTTAGGCCGGAGCAAATTACATATTCAAAAAATTGACGGATCGCCAGTCAGATTGTATATACAAAAAGATCATGAAAATCGTTTGGGACGAGCCGAAGCGGCTGGCAAACCTCGACAAGCACGGCTTGGACTTCACAGATTTGACTGAGAGGTTTTTTGAGAATGCGCTGTTTCTGCCGTCGCGCGACAAGCGATGGCGAGGCATCGGGGCGAGCGTCGCAGGGGTTATCTGAGTCGTGTTTGCAAAGCTTGGACGCGAGGGCGTCAGCGTCATCAGCATGCGGCCCGCCAGTCCTCGTGAAAGGAAACTCTATGCCGAAGCTCTCAAAGGCTAGGAAGGCCAAAGGCTATACGGCCGACGATATGCGCGCGGTGTCGGACAATCCCGAATGGACCAAAAGCGACTTTGCAAGGGCGAGGTCCTTCGATGAAGTGTTTCCCGCGTTGGCCCGAAAGCGCAGGGGCAAGCAGAAGGCGCCAACCAAGATAGCCATTTCGCTCCGGCTCGATCCTGATGTGCTGGAAGCCTACCAGGCAGATGGAGAAGGCTGGCAATCGCGGATCAACAGAGATCTGCGAAGAGCAAAAAATCTGGACTAAAGCCGCGTCTTCCCACGCGGTTGCGCGCGAGAGGTTCTACCCCTTCTTCATCCGCTCCCGCGCGGCCTTGAAGCCGGTGACGAAGCGATGCAGCGTGTGCGAGGTCTCGCCGCGCTTGAGCATCACCTCGACCAGCGAGAATTGCCCCCGCCGTTTGACCGCCGCCTCCAGCGCGTCGCGCAAGCCTTTGCGCGTGGTCACACGCACGCCATGGCCGCCGAGCGACGGCGCGATCTGCGCAAAATTCCAGTCCGACAGATCGTTGAACTTGGATTCCGGCTGGAACACCCGCAGCATCTCCCAAGAGCAATTGTTGAACAGCACAATGATCGGATCGAGGCCGTAGCGGCGGCAATTGCCGAGTTCCCAGCCGGTCATCTGGAAGGCGCCGTCGCCGACCAGGATCACGGGTCGCTTGCCGGTCGCCACCGCGGCGCCGATTCCGGCGGGAACGCCAAACCCCATGCCGGCGTAATAGCCCGGCGCCGCAAGCTCGGTGTTTTCGATTTCCATTGCGGTGAACAGGCAGTCGCCCATGTCCGCAGTCATCGGCATCGGCCCGTGGCGGTCGAACAGGTCGTTGACCGCGCAGGCGATGTCGGAGGGTGAGACTGGCGCGTCGTCGCCTTTCAGGCCGCGCGGATAACGCGATTTTGGCGTCTTGAGTTTCGGGAATTTGAGGCTCGCCGAACCGGCGCGTTCGATCAGCGCATCCACCAGCACGTCGAGCGGCAGATCGGCAAAGGTATGATGGCCAATGCGCACCTGCCGGTCGATGGCGAGCATGGTCCGCCGCGGATCGAGCGCCCGGCTCGACAGCGCGAAATTGGTGTCGCACAGGATCACGCCGAGCAGGAGCGCGGCGTCGGCCCCCTCAACCAGCTCAGTGACGGCCCTGTCGCCGGCGAGGCCGAGATAGGTGCCCGCGACGACGTCAGGCGTGTCGGCAAGAAGTCCCCGCCCCATGAAGGTCGTGACCGCCGGCAGACCAAGCTTGCGTGCCAGTTCGGCGACCTGCGTTTCGATGCCGTAGCGCCGGATTTCCACATCGACCACCAGAACCGGGCGTTTCGCGGCGCGCAGGCGAGCCATGATCTCGTCGACACATTCCGCAAGCGCGTCCGCGTCGACTCGCGGTCGCTTCAGCGCGCGCACCGCAGCGCATTTCACGTCCACCATGTCGCGCGGGATTTCGATATAGACCGGAAGCGCCTGCTCGCGGGCATTGTGCAGGACGCGCGCGATCTCGGCGGGTGCCGTCGCCGGGTCGGTCAGCACCGCCTGGTCGCAGGTAATCTCTCGGAATACCGCGAGCTGGGTGTCGACCGTCCGCGCCTGATGATGCAGCAGGAGCCCGCTCTGCCGCTCACGCGCGCCGGGCGCGCCTGCGATCACCACCACCGGCGATCGCTCGGCATAGGCGCCGGCAACAGCGTTGACGAGATTGAAGGCACCCGCACCATAGGTAACGACCGCGACCCCGATCCCGCCATGGAACCGTGCCGCGGCATCGGCCGCGAAGCCGACCCCGGGCTCATGGCTCAGTTCGTAATGCGGCAGGATGCCGGATTGCTCGATTACCTTGTAGAACGGCAGCACGAAGTCACCGGGAATGCCGAAGATTTCGCGGGCGCCATGCGCTTTGAGCGCATGCAGGAGGGCGGTTGCAAGCGTGGCCATGCCGGAAGTCTGTCACGGCCGAACCACCGCGACTAGCTCCCGAACACTACCCTGTGCATGATCCGGCCCGGCCACAGCGTGAACAGTCCCGCGATCACCAACGCGCCGAGGAACAGCGACGTCATCGCGCGTTTGTGGCTTGCGACCTGATGTCGATGCGCATGAAGCACCGCGAATGGCAGCATCACCAAAGTGAACACCGCCAGCGCGTGGATCGGGCCCCAGGTTCCCCAGGTCCGCAATTCGTTGATGAAGAATGCGCTGATGCAGACCGTCGCCATCAACCCGACCCAGGCCCATCCGATCGCCCGATGCGGCAGCGTGCCCTTGGGGGCCGCAAACTGAATGACGCCGAGCGCGAATGCCGACAGCGCCGCCGCGGTGTGGATCTGGATCGCATGCGACGCATGAATGAGCGGCTCGAGCGTCATCGTCTCATCACCACAATTGCGGGCGCGTGATCATCAGCCAGAAGATTGCCATCATCGCGGCGAAGGCCGGCCAGCCGAGAATGAACCAGTAGCGGAAATAGCGGTCGTAATCCGCAGGCAATTGTTTTCCGCTCCGCAGCGCCGCCAGCGCAAGATCGCGCATGCGCTTCTGGAGCCAGAGCACCGGCAGCCAGCACAATCCTACGAAGACATACAGAAGCGCCGATGCCACGATCCAGGAGTCGAGCAGCGAATGACCTGCAACATGCGCCAGCGCGATTCCGGTAATCGGCTGTACCACCACAGCGCTCGCCGTGAAAACCGCGTCCGCGATCACCACAATGGTCGCCGTCGGCGCAATCGCCGACACGTTGCGGGAACGGTGCGCCATCAGCATGAAGAAGGCGATACCGATGCCGGTACCGAACAACACCGCCGCACCGATGATGTGCGCGAGTTTCAGGAGATGGTAGAGTTCGGGCATCGGCCCCACTGGACGTCATTGAGGCTTCGCGAAGCGACTAATCCGGAATCCATAATCCCTGCTGCGGCGTATGGATTCCGGATTTGCCGCAATGCGACCCGCGCGGAATGACGAGCGTCCTAGAACGGAATCTCGTCGTCCATGTCGCGGCCGCCGCCACCCGCCATCGCCGGCTTGCGCCCGCCCCCGCCGCTCGGTCCGCTGGAGCCGAAATCGCTGCCGCCGCCGTAATCCGACACCCGGTCGCCACCGCCACCCTGACGGCCGTCGAGCATGGTGAGCTGCGAGTTGAAGCCCTGCAGCACCACTTCGGTGGAATACTTCTCCACGCCGTCCTTGTCGGTCCATTTGCGGGTCTGCAGCTGGCCCTCGATGTAGACTTTGGCGCCCTTCTTCAGATATTGCTCGGCGATCCGGCACAGCCCCTCATTGAAGATCACCACCCGATGCCATTCGGTCTTTTCCTTGCGCTCTCCGGTCGCCTTGTCGCGCCAGCTCTCCGATGTCGCGATTGACAGATTGGCGATTGGCCGCCCGTCCTGGGTGCGGCGCATGTCCGGATCCTTCCCGAGATTTCCAATCAGGATCACCTTGTTGACCGAACCCGCCATCGCACACTCTCCCGTTCCGGACACCGCGCCGTCTGCGCTTCCCAATTCGACGCACCCTAGTGCGAAGCCTGCCGCGCCGCTCGCCGAAGCGGCGTCGAAAATCCCTTTTCCACAACTGGCACCGACCCGCAGTCATTCAAGACGGACGCGTTGGCAGGATCGGCCGCCGTCAGATATGTTCTCTTTTTGTTCTTATCATCTCGCGATGGTTCCCGCAACAGCGCTCTTCATATCAGCTTCGGCAGTCCCTGCCGCAGCTTGAAATAGCCGGGCCACGGGTCCTTCGATCCCATGAACCGCTTCACGTCCCCCACCGCGACCGGACGCGCGTTGTCGAGCCGCGCCAGCCGCTCCCACGACACCGGAACCGCGACCGGCGCACCTTTGCGCGCCCGCGTCGAGAACGGAGAAATCGCAGTCGCACCGCGCTGGTTGCGCAGGTAGTCGACGAAAATCTTTCCACGCCGTTTCGCCTTCGACATGTTGGCAATGAAGCGGTCCGGATCGTGCTCCTGCATCACCCGCGCCAGCGCTTCGGCAAACTCCCGGTGTTCGTCCCACGAATGGCCGCGGCGCAGCGGCGCCACCACATGAACGCCCTTGCCGCCCGTGACCATCGGGAAGGATTCCAGGCCGAGCTCCTGCAGCATCCCGCGCATCTCTTTCGCCGCTTCGCGGACATGGATGAAATCCAAACCCTCGTCCGGATCGAAGTCGAAGACGAGACGATCCGGCTTCTCGACCTCGTCGACCTGGCTGCACCAGATGTGCAGTTCGAGCACGCTCATCTGCGCCGCGGCCACCAGCCCGCGCTCGTCCTCGATATACAGATATCTGTCGCTGCCCGATTTCTCGCGGATCGAGATCGCCTTGAATTCGTCGGGCCAGCCTTCGGAGGCGTGCTTCTGGTAGAAGGTCTCGCCACCGACGCCGCGCGGCGCGCGCACCAGACTGAGCGGCCGGTCGGCGACATGCGGCAGCATCAGGTCGGCGATCGAGAGATAATGCGCGATCACGTCGCGCTTGGTGATCCCGCAATCGGGATACATCACGCGATCCGGATGGGTGACGCGGACGCCCGCAATCTCCTCGGCGCCGTCCCGTGCATGCGATGCGATCCGCGGCCCGGCCAGTGTGCGAGCGGATGCCGTTCGCGCCGAAGCCTTCTTGGCCGAAGCCTTCTTGGCCGAAGCCTTCTTGCCTGAAGCCTTCTTGGCTGAAACCTTCTTTTTTGCCGGCGGCTGTTTTGACGTCTTGCCTGTCGACTTCGCGGCCTGCACCGCCTTGCGCGCCGGCATCGGAATCTCCTCGACGATCTCGGCGGCCGGCTTGTCGGACCGCAATCCCTTGAACGAGCCCTGCCGGACCAGGCCGTCCCGCGTCCAGCCCCGGAAGGCAATCTCCGCCACCAGCTTCGGTTCCACGAAGCGCGCGCGCCGCGCAATGTCGGGCGGGACATCCGGTACCGGCGATGTCTTGCGCGCCAACGCCCTCAATTCACTCGACAGCCGGTCGAGCCCCTCGCCCGAATAACCACTCCCGACCCGGCCGGCGTAGCGAAAACCATCTCCCTCCCGCACCGCCAGCAGCAGAGACGAGAACGGCCGCGCGGCCTTGTCCGACGGCCGCCAGCCGATGATGACGAATTCCTGCTCGAAGCCGCATTTGCTCTTCAGCCAGCTTCGGGTGCGGCCGGAGTGATACGGCGCGTTGGCCTGTTTCGATATCAGGCCTTCCAGCTTCATCGCGCAGGCCTGCGCGAAGGCTTTCGCGCCATTGCCTGCGACATGATCGGAAAAGATCAGTGGCGCGCCAACGCCGTGCAGCAGATCGCGCAGCGTCTCCTTGCGCTCGGACAGGGGCCGGCGCCGCATGTCCTTGCCATCAAGCTCCAGCAGATCGAACAGGTAATAGGTCAGGCTGCCCTTGCCGGTCGACAGCGCGTCCTGCAATGCGCCGAAATCGGTGTGACCCTTGGCGTCAGCGACCGCGATTTCACCATCGAGCAGCGCGCTGTCGCAATTCAATCGATGCAGCGCCGGGACCAGACGCGCGAACCGGTCGGTCCAGTTCAGGCCCTTGCGCGTGTAGATCGCGACCTTGTCGCGAGCCAATGTGGTGACGGCGCGATAGCCGTCATACTTGATCTCGTGGAGCCAATCATTTCCGGCGGGCGGCGCGTCGACCAGCGTTGCGAGCTGCGGTTCGACGAAGGCGGGAAGTCTTTTGGCCGGAAGCTTTGCGGGTGATCTTGCCGGCGGTGGATCGGACGGATCGCTTTCCGGCAGATTTCTTGCGGGCTTTTTTTTTGAGCCGCTGGCCTTGCCATTCACCGCCTTCGCTCTCGCCACCTTGCCTGTGCCCGCAAGGATCACAGGATCGCCTGCGGCGCCGCCGCCCTTCCGGTTCGAGTGCCAGACCGCCTTGCCGCCGCGCTTTCCTTGGGCGATCTCGTCCATGGTGCGGCCGGACCTGGCGCTCGTCAGTTCGGTCTCGACCGACGGCGTGCCGCCGCGCCGCATGTAATCGTCCAGTTCCTTGATCAGCAGCCAGTTGTTGCCCTTGTCCTTCGGCGAGCGCCTGCGCAGCTTCACCAGCGCCCATTTTCCGTGCAGGCGCTTGCCGTGCAGCACGAACGCGAGCTTGCCTTTCTTCAGCTGCTCGTCGACATCGGGCTCCTGCGGCGCCCAGGTGCCGGTGTCCCACAGCATCACCGTGCCGCCGCCATATTCGCCTTCGGGAATCGTGCCTTCGAACGAGCCATACTCGATCGGGTGATCTTCGGTCCGGACCGCGAGCCGCTTGTCGTCCGGGTTTTCGCTCGGGCCTTTCGGCACCGCCCAGCTCATCAGCACGCCGTTCCATTCCAGACGGAAGTCGTAATGCAGCGCGCGCGCCGCATGCTTCTGGATCAGATAGCGGAGCTTCGATGTCTTCTGTCTGCCGACGGCGCCCTTCGGCTCCGCAGTGCGTCCGAAGTCACGCCTGGCGTGATACTCGCGCAGCGATCCGCGGGGCATGCGCTGGCCTCACACGCTGGGCTTCACCCGCCCCCTTGTGGGGAGGGTCGCCTGTCGAGCGAAGCGAGGCAGGCGGGGTGGGGGTAACCGTTTCGGGATCAGGTTCTTCGCCGATGGAATCGCAACCACCCCGATCTCCTTCGCTGCGCTCAGTCGATCGACCCTCCCCACAAGGGGGAAGGTAAAGGCAAACGATAGTCCTGCCGAAGCCGCCGCACAGAAAGGCATGCGTCGTCACGCCGCTTTGCGGCGGCTCGCCTTCTTTGCGGTCTTGGCTGCCTTGCCGGACGATTTGGCGGACTTGGTCTTGGATGCCGACTTGCGCGCTGGCTCTTTCGCCTTGCTGCCGCCTGCCGACGGCTTGGCCGCAGCGCCGCCACCCTTCCCCACGCTGCGCTTGAGCGCATCCATGAGGTTGATGACATTGGACACCGGCGGCGCTTCCTCAATCTCGCGCGGCGGCCGCTTCTCTTCCTTGGCCTTGATCAGCTCGCGCAAGGCCGCGGTGTAGGTGTCCTTGAACTTCTCCGGCTGGAAGCCGCCGGCCTTCTTCTCGATCAGTTCCTCGGCGAGCGACACCAGATCGGCATCGACCTTCTTCGAGGGCAATTCGTCGAACACATCGGCCTTCTTGATCTCGTCCGCGTAGCGCAAAGTCTCCATCAGCAGACCCTTGCCATACGGCTTGATCGCCACGATCGAGCCCTGTCCGCGCACCACAAGCTGGCCGAGCCCGATCTTCTTGGTCTTCTTCAGCGCATCGCGCAGCACGATATAGGCTTCGGCCGCGTCCTCATCCTCCTCGGACGGCACGATGTAGAACGGCCGGTCGAAATACACCGCGTCGATCGCGTCCTCGTCGACGAACTGCGTCAGGTCGATCGACTTCTTGGCCTCCAGCTTGACGTCGTTGATCTCCTCGTCGGTGAGGAGCACGTATTTGTTCTTCTCGACCTCGTAGCCCTTGACGATCTCGGATGCCTCGACGGGACCTACGCCCGGCACCACCTTCTCGTAGCGGATGCGCTTGCCGGTCGGCTCGTGGATCTGGTTGAACGAAATTCGGCTGGTCGACTTGGTGGCGGGCAGGACCTCGACCGGGATCGAGACCAGCGCGAGCCGGATGCGGCCCGACCAATACGCACGCGTGGGCATAGAAACCTCTATTTGGGAACCTCGAAACAGAACTGATCGGCTATTGAAGGTCATAAAGCGGCCCGCGCCAAGGCGGTTCCGCTTCAATTCGGGGCGACCGGCACCACCCTGGCAGGAAAGTGTGAACGGACTTGTCCCCAACCCGGCCGCCGCAACCGCGCCATGCGCGATCGGCTCTGGCGCGGCGCACACGTTCTCACTATGTTCGCCATGATCCCCTGACACGAGTCCGTTCGTGCCGCCCCGGCGCCGGACCAGTTGAGCCCCGAAGTCCGGCCGCATGAACGACCTGTTCGATTCCAGCAAGAAGACCGTCCGCCAGCCCGGCTCGCCGGCGGCCGACCGCCGGGTCATCGCGATCCGCGGCGCCCGCGAGCACAATCTCAAGAACATCGACGTGGACCTGCCGCGCGACTCGCTGGTGGTGTTCACCGGCCTGTCGGGCTCGGGCAAGTCCTCGCTCGCCTTCGACACCATCTATGCCGAGGGCCAGCGCCGCTATGTCGAGAGCCTGTCGGCCTATGCCCGGCAATTCCTGGAGATGATGCAAAAGCCGGACGTCGACCAGATCGACGGCCTGTCGCCGGCCATCTCGATCGAGCAGAAGACAACCTCGAAGAATCCGCGCTCGACCGTCGGCACCGTCACCGAAATCTACGACTACATGCGGCTGCTGTTCGCCCGGGTCGGCGTGCCCTACTCGCCCGCCACCGGCCTGCCGATCGAGAGCCAGACCGTGTCTCAGATGGTCGATCGCGTGCTGGCGTTGCCCGAGGGCACACGGCTCTACATCCTCGCTCCGGTCGTGCGCGACCGGAAAGGCGAATACAGGAAGGAGATCGCCGACTGGATGAAGCGCGGCTTCCAGCGGCTGAAGATCGACGGGCAATATTACGAGATCGCCAACGCGCCCGCGCTCGACAAGAAGTTCAAGCACAATATCGACGTGGTGGTGGACCGCATCGTGGTCCGCGCCGACATCAAGCAGCGGTTGGCGGAAAGCTTCGAGACCGCGCTGGCTTTGGCCGAAGGCATGGCGGTCGCGGAATTCGCCGATGGCGGCGTCGCCGCCGAGGGCAAGCGCCTCAAGGGCAGCCATGCCGAAGAGCGCATGCTGTTCTCGGAGAAATTCGCCTGCCCGGTCTCCGGCTTCACCATTGCCGAGATCGAGCCGCGCCTGTTCTCGTTCAACAATCCGTTCGGCGCCTGCCCGAAATGCGGCGGCCTCGGCGTCGAGCAGCATATCGATGCCGAACTCGTGATCACCGACAAGGAGATGACGTTGCGCAAGGGCGCGATCGCGCCCTGGGCGAAATCGTCGTCGCCCTATTACCTGCAGACGCTCGACGCGCTCGGCAAGCACTACAAGTTCACCCTCGACACCAAGTGGAAGGCGCTGCCGAAGAAGACCCAGGACGCGATCCTGTATGGCTCCGGCGACGACGAGATCAAGTTCACCTATGACGACGGCCTGCGCTCCTACACCACCAAAAAGCCGTTCGAGGGCGTGGTCACCAATCTGGAGCGCCGCTTCCGCGAAACCGAAAGCGAATGGGCGCGCGAGGAACTGGGCAAGTATTTCACCGATGTGCCCTGCGATGCCTGCAACGGCTATCGCCTCAAGCCCGAAGCGCTCTGCGTGAAGATCGGCGGCCTGCATATCGGCCAGGTCTCCGAGATGAGTATCCGCAAGGCCGCGCAATGGTTCGAGGGCATCCCGTCACAGCTAAACAAGCAGCAGAACGAGATCGCGGTCCGCATTTTGAAGGAGATTCGCGACCGGCTGCGCTTCCTCGTGGACGTCGGCCTCGAATATCTCACGCTGGCCCGCGCCTCCGGCACCTTGTCCGGCGGCGAGAGCCAGCGTATCCGGCTCGCCTCGCAGATCGGCTCCGGCCTGACCGGCGTGCTCTACGTCCTCGACGAGCCGAGCATCGGCCTGCACCAGCGCGACAATGCGCGGCTTCTCGAAACCCTGAAGCGGCTGCGCGATCTCGGCAACACCGTGATCGTGGTCGAGCATGACGAGGACGCCATCCGCCTCGCCGATTACGTGCTCGATATCGGTCCCGGCGCCGGCGTGCATGGCGGGCGCATCGTGGCGCAGGGCACGCCCGACGAGGTGATGCACGACAAGCATTCGCTGACCGGCAAATATCTCACCGGCGAATACGGCATTCCGGTGCCGGAGCGCCGCGCGCCGTCGAAGCATCGTGCCATCAAGGTGGTCAACGCCCGCGGCAACAACCTCAAGAACGTCACCGCCGAAATCCCGCTCGGCCTGTTCACCGCGGTCACCGGCGTCTCGGGCGGCGGCAAGTCGACCTTCCTGGTCGACACGCTGTACAAGTCGATCGCGCGCAAGCTGAACGGCGCCAGCGACGCCCCCGCCCCGCACGACCGCATCGAGGGGCTGGAGCATATCGACAAGATCATCGACATCGACCAGTCGCCGATCGGCCGCACGCCGCGCTCCAACCCCGCGACCTATACCGGCGCCTTCACGCCGATCCGCGAATGGTTCGCCGGCCTGCCGGAGAGCAAGGCGCGCGGCTACGAGCCCGGCCGCTTCTCCTTCAACGTCAAGGGCGGCCGCTGCGAGGCCTGCCAGGGCGACGGCGTCATCAAGATCGAGATGCATTTCCTGCCCGACGTCTATGTCACCTGCGAGACCTGCAAGGGCAAGCGCTACAACCGCGAGACCCTCGACGTCACCTTCAAGAACAAGTCGATCGCCGACATTCTCGACATGACGGTCGACGAAGGCGCGGACTTCTTCAAGGCGGTGCCGAAGATCCGCGATATCCTGACCACGCTGCAGCGCGTGGGCCTGGGCTACATCCATATCGGCCAGCAGGCCACGACGCTGTCCGGGGGCGAAGCGCAGCGCATCAAGCTCGCCAAGGAATTGAGCAAGCGCGCCACCGGCCGCACGCTCTACATCCTCGATGAGCCGACCACGGGCCTGCATTTCCACGATGTCGCCAAGCTGCTCGACGTGCTGCACGAGCTGGTCGAGACCGGCAATTCGGTGGTGGTGATCGAACACAATCTCGAGGTGATCAAGACCGCCGACTGGATCATCGATCTCGGCCCCGAAGGCGGCGACGGCGGCGGCGAGATCGTGGCGGCCGGCACGCCCGAAGAGGTGGTGAAGGAGAAGCGGAGCTATACGGGTGCGTATCTCAAGCCGGTGCTGGCCAAGGGCGGCCCGAAGCGGCGGAAGGTTGAGGCGGCGGAGTGAGGTGCGAGCGCTCTAATATCCTCGCCGCCTACTATCCAGCTTCATCATTCATTGGGGTGAATACAAACACCAATTGCCAGTAGAGCTGCACCAGCAACCAATGTCACAATCGCTAGAGCCGCATTGGCCGTAACAGTCCCTTTTTTTCTGAAGGTCACTAAGAGACATCAGCTCATGTGGGATCCATTGAAACGCCGCGCAATTCTCGCCGCGCTTTTCCGTTTCCCTGATGCATAAGTTCGCCACATAGATTGTCTTGTATTCCAAAATACCGTTTTCCGGGGCCGGCACAAGAAACATACCTGTCCCCATCACGGCTGACGAATTAGTACCCGCCCTAACCTGTTTATCCAGATATTCATGAACCCGCTTATGTGTTTGATTTTTATGTGTCCCACAGCTGCATCCCATTTCGCCCTCCATCACAATCAGACGTTGCAGCACTCAACAGATCGAGTCAAGCTGGCGGCCCTGCCGTGCTGGTGACGGCCTATGTGGGACAGCGATTTGAAAACGCGGAAGCGAAAATGACCGAGACCCGCAAGCGAAACAAATTCATCCACGAAGGCAAATACGCCGCCGAAGTCCCGGTCGAACTGATCGAGGACGATACCGCGTGGGCGCCCTATCTCTCGCCCGCTGACGTCCGCAAGCTCTACACCTCGCGCTGAAGCGCGGCGACATCGCCGAAGCCGCGAAATACGGCCGCGTGTTCGAGTTAAAGCCAGTGGCGGCGGAGTGATGCAACAGCGTCAAATCAACTATGTGGAAAGAGTTGCAATACACATTGAGGCTTTCGGAACATCTGAAGTCCACGACGCTCAAATATTTTGAATTCCGAAGCCCTTTTTTATCTCAAGTCGTCGACTACGATGACGACTCGACTTATCGCGCTTATGTGCGTGAAATAATTTCCGAACACCCACATTATTTAAGTTTGAACGACGAACAGAAGTATTTGCATGACCTGAGTGGTCTGATCGGCCCAGTCATCTCCGCATATCAAACAAAGGCTCGGCTTCCGTACCTACGCCCAAGAACCGGCAAATTGTTAGCGTCATCAAAATTAGAAGAGTGCGGACAGCGACTTGCTATGGACACCTATCACTTCGCACAGCGAGTGTCGCTTTTCGGCGAAAGCGCCGTCGCAATTATCCAAAACGAACCTGCGCAAAAGTCGTTCAAACACGGAATTGGCCGCACAATAGAAAACTACAACAAGACCAATCGCCGCCTACTGAACTATCGAAACTTCGTAGTTCACGGGCCAAGAAATCGATTTGATGAGTTCTCTGAACTGCGGTCGTTGGAACCCGCATTGCGCTTCGCTCCATGCGGGCTACCGCTCCATCCAAACCACAACCAGCCACCCCGCCAGCACCAGCGCCGCCCACACATCCGACCCCATTGCCCAGTTCTCCGACGCCGTGCGCTGCGCATTCATCACATGCTTTCCGCCGGCCAGCGCGTAGAAGATCGCCATCACGATGGCCGCCGGCACGATCCAGTTCGCATTGAAAAGCGTCAGCACGCCGAGCGCGCCGATGGCGATGTTGCCGAAGCCGAGTTCGCTCACGATCTTTGCCGCATTCGGATCGGTGATGCGGAAGATGGTCTTCGCGGTGAAGTCCGGCTTCGCGAGCTGGTGAAACCCGGCGATCAGCAGCCGCAGCCCGAAGAAGAACACGAACCATGTGCCGGCGAGCGCGATCAGGCTGCCGCCGGTCGTCGCGCCCTGGATGACGATCGCCGCGACCGGCGCGGCGACCATCAGAACCAGAATGACGACAATCTGCATCACGGCGTCAGCGCGATGCCTTGCTCTTGTAGGACACCGTGAAGGTGCAGGGGATTTCGTCTCCGCTAATACTGGAAACATGCTCGATGGCGGAGCCGTCGGCGAAGCGGAAGGTGGCGGTCCGGGTGCTCTCGTCGCCCTGTTTCGCGTTCCGGTTGGCGTCTGGCTTTCCGAATTGCTCGATCAGCTTGGGCAGCATGTCGGTATCGGATTTCTGGCACGCGTCGACGGTCTTGAACATGCCCGCGATCGCAAACGCCTCGATGCGGATCAGCCCGTCCTTGTCCCGGAACCAGAGCGTGAGCCCCTCGACATTGGGCAGCGGCGCACATTTGTCGCACAGGAGGGCCTTCATGCCGCGCTGCGGCGGGTCGATCTCGTAGACCTCCGCATCGGCGCCGAGCAGCTTTTGCGCCTGCTCGAAGCTGGTGCCGAACGCCACCTTTCCGGGAGCATCCAGCTTCGCGCGGTTCTGCTGCGCGTGAACCGGCAACACGAAACCGATTGCAATACTCATCGCCACCAAAGTCCGGATCATGGTCAGGCACTCCCTCGGCTGAAACGCGCGACTCAAATAGCACGCCCGAAAGAACTTATCTCTACCGCGCGCGTAAGGGGGTCGCGGCCGCGACTTGCAGGGTGCGGCCCCGCGGCTTTCCGGCCGCGGTCATGGGAAATCACTCTTTCGGGAGCCGGCTGACAGGCCTCGCCCGTGGGCGGCGGCGCCGGCTATTCCGCGATGGCGCGGCTGGCGTCGTCGAGCAGGCGGCGCACCGCGCCGTCATCCACCGCGGTCCGGATGCCGGCGGCAAAGCCCGGCGCAAGCGCGCCGCACCGCGATTTCCTGGAGAAGGCAACATACATCGGCGCCGACACCACCTCCCTGGGCAGCGCTTCGACCTTGTCGGCGATGCCGAGTTTTCTGGCCTCGTCGCGGCCGGGATAGAGGCCGATGATCAGGTAGTCGGCCTGCCCCGCCAGCAGCATCGCGAACGCCTTGTCGACGCCGGCGGCCCGCGCCACGGTCAGTTCGCTGGCCATGAATGAATCGAATTTGTCGCCGTAGCTCTCGCCGGCATTGGTCACGCCCTTGCGCCCCTTCAGATCGCTCCATTCGGCGAAGGCGAAGCCCGCACCCTTGCGGACCACGACCGACACCGGGTCCATCATGAAGGGCGGGTCGACATAGTCGAGATATTGCGCACGGGCGTCGTTCCTGTAGATGCCGAAGATCACGTCGGCCTGTCCATCGCGCGCCGCATTCTGGGCGCCCTCCCAGGTGCCGAAGCTCTTCGATGTCACCTGCGTCACGCCGAGCTTGGCGGCGATCCCGCGCACCAGTTCGGGCCCCGCCCCCACGATCGTACCGGCTGCCGCCCAGGCAACCGGCGGATAGGACGGGTGACCGGTGATCACCATCGCCGTGCAAGCCTGCTGCGCCTGCTGGGCCTGTTGGGCCTGCTGCGCCTGCGCCGGCACGATCGCGCATAGCGACACGGCGACAAATCCGGTGACGGCCAGGGACGGGAAGCGGGTCCAATGCCTGCTCATCGCGATAGTCCTCTCATGGCTTGTTGCTCGACGTTCCGGTTCCGTACGGTGCCGGCCGATCAATACGGATGACGATCCTGCTTGCTCATCCATGCGGCGTAGGCCTTGAGCCCGGTGTCGCGTTCGAAATTTTCGGTCACCGCGATGCGCCGGTCCGCCCACGGCTTGGCGAAGTCCTCGTACTGGAAGGCATCGTCAAAGCCGATCGCGCTGGTGTCGGCCAGGCTCGCTGCGAAATAGACATGGTCGATCCGCGACCAGTAGATCGCGCTCATGCACATCGGGCATGGTGCGCCGTTGATATAGATCTCGCAGCCGCTCAGCATTTTCGCGCGCTCGGGCACCGGATCGGGCGAGCCTGCGGGGCGCGGAATCATCTCCAGAATCGTGCCGGCACCATACTCGCTGCCGAGCAGCGCTTTCGGGTTGAGCCGCGCCGAGGCATCCATGATGGCGGTGATCTCGGCATGATACACCGGAATGCCGGTGAGCAGCACGCGGTTCTGGCCCCTCCCGATGATCTCGCCGTCTTTCACGATCACCGCGCCGAACGGGCCGCCCCACCCCTTCTCCACCGACTCGATGGCGAGCCGCGTCGCCTCCTCCATGAACACGCGCTTGCCTGCCGGCATGTCCTTGACGCCAACACCGGAGGTCGCCGCCTGCAGCCCGGAGGTCGCGGCCACGCTCGCCGCGGCGGCGCCCACAGCCTTGCCGAAAAAGGCGCGCCGTCCGGGGTTGGGGAGACAATGGTCACAATCGCATGGCATCGGACTTCTCGCGTTCTGGATTGATTGGGCCCGGATCGACATAGACCGTCATGCGTAAAAATCGCTGCGGCCGTTCCTGCAGGATATGATTCAAGGTTTACCGATGGGATCGCTTGCCCGCGCGATCACGCTGCACAACCGGTTCTCGGCTTCCCGGCGCTTGCGGCATTTTGCCGGTCGCAACCGCGCTCGCTCATGCCCATCTCCGGCCGGCATCAAAACAGGAGATGTCATGAGCACCGGAACCAGGAAGCGCGCCCGCGATGTCGAGAAGGATTATCCGCTTCCGCAATTCATCGAGAAGCTGCGGCGGCTGGCCGACGCGCTGGAAAACGGCGAGCGTTTCGAGATTCAGATCGCGAACGAACGCATCTCGGTGCCGGTCCGCGCGCAATACAATATCGAACATGAGCGCGGCGATGGCGAGGAAGAGATCGAATTCCAGATCAAGTGGAGCATCACCTAGGTGCGAAAGTGGTCAGCGCCTTTTGTGGGTTGCAGCGCGCGACCGAACGAACAAGGGCAAAGACGGTCACATGGGCCCGGATGGCCGCAAATTCTTGCGGCCGATAATTTATGTGCCGCTCGCTCCGACATTGTGCTAGGCGAGGATCGGAACTTCCGGATCAAACGCGGGCGGCGCGACGCCGGTGCAAAGGCACCGGCCAAAATGGATCATTTGCTTTGACCGACTCGGAGAATCGAGCGCCGGTTCGCGCCTCCACGACCATGACGCAGACGGCCGATGCCCGCAACTGGACGCGCATTCTCAACCGCTATCGCGGGCCGAGCAGCAGCCGCAGTGCGATTGAACTTGTCATCACGTTCCTGCCGCTTGCGGTTCTGTGGATCGCGATGTGGGCGTCGGTGCATTTCGTCGGCTATTGGCTTGCGCTGCTGATCGCGGTTCCGGCCGCGGGCTTTCTGGTCCGGCTTTTCATGATCCAGCACGATTGCGGCCACGGCGCATTCTTTGCAAACAAGCCGGTGAACGACTGGACCGGCCGGGTCATCGGCGTTCTCACCATGACGCCCTATGATTTCTGGCGCCGCACCCATTCGATGCACCACGCCAGTTCGGGCAATCTCGATCGCCGCGGCATGGGCGATATCGACACCCTCACCGTGCGCGAATATCTCGGCCGTTCGCGGCTTGGCCGCCTGCAATACCGGCTGTACCGGCATCCGCTGGTGATGTTTGGCGTCGGGCCGGCTTACGTGTTTCTGCTGCGGCACCGGCTGCCGTTCGGGCTGATGCGCAGCGGCTGGCTGCCCTGGATCAGCACCATGGCGACGAATGCCGCCATCGCCCTGATCGCCGGCGTGCTGATCTGGTTCATAGGCCTGCAGGCCTTCCTGCTGGTGCACCTGCCGATCATCCTGCTATCCGCCTCGCTTGGCGTCTGGCTGTTCTACGTGCAGCATCAATTCGAGCACACCTCATGGCACCACAATGCCACCTGGGACCTGCATGAGGCGGCCCTGCACGGCTCGTCGCATTACGACCTGCCGCCTTTGCTGCGCTGGTTCACGGCCAATATCGGCATCCATCACGTGCATCATCTGTGCAGCCGGATTCCCTATTACCGCCTGCCGCGCGTGCTGACCGACCATCCGGAGCTTCAGACGATCAGTCGCCTGACCCTGCTGGACAGCCTGGCCTGCGTACGGCTGACGCTATGGGACGAGGAGCGCCAGCGGCTGGTATCGTTCCGAGACGCACGGCGCGCCATGCGAGCCGTGGATTGACCGG
This sequence comes from Pseudorhodoplanes sp., assembly GCF_050250235.1. Taxonomy (GTDB): domain Bacteria; phylum Pseudomonadota; class Alphaproteobacteria; order Rhizobiales; family Xanthobacteraceae; genus Pseudorhodoplanes. The sequence continues at coordinate 6,420 of NZ_JBFWPA010000045.1, read as the reverse complement.
AAAGGCGCATTGTTCGTGCGCAGCGAGCGCTACACGCCGATAACCGCGCCCCGACAGACTCGCGGCGCGGTCACCTTGCAGATTTGACTTCGTTCGCGGTTCAGTGCGGGCGTTCGCGGTCGGCGTAGCGGCGCGCGTTTTCCGCCATATCGCCGGTCGCATCCTTGGCCTCGCGCTTCAGCCGAAGTGCCTTTTCGGCGATATCCTGCTGCGTCTCCTCGGCAGCGCCCATGAACGAGCGCGCAGCCGAGCCGATGGCCTCCGTGGCGCCATTGGCAATCACATCGCGCGCGGCAGCCGCGGCACTCACCGCCGCTTCCTTCATCAGTTCGCCGCCATCGGCCATTGCCCGGCCGGCACGCTGTCCCGCCTCGGTGCGCGATGCCACAAGAACCGCCGCAGCCGCGCCCGCGGCAGCGACCAGCGCCTCTGCCATGATCACCCGACTTGTCTGGGAGGCCAGGATGTCCTTCATCAAGTTTGACGGCATGAAGTCGAAAAAGCCGCTCATCATGCCGGTCTTTCGGGAAGAAGCGCCGGCCGTCTTCCGGGCGGCGCCGCGTTTTGCCGTTGTCCGCTTGCGGCTGCTGGAGCTTCGCCCCGCTGTCGTCTTTGCCTTCTTCGCTTTCGCCATGTGATCGTCCGTTGCTTCTGGGGGGTGGAGAGTCGCACGACAACACGCAAAGCGGCCGACTGTTCCATCTGCTGCCTTCGGGCAGGGCGGCTTGTGCGATAAGAATATCTCGCGCCCCGGCGCGTCCGCATCCGCAAGCATGGTCAAGCGCCCGTGCGACCCCCTTCCCGCCTCGTCCCTGCTCTGCCGACGTTTTTGCTATAAGTCCGCAAGGAACGAAAACGAATGGCTGGCCATGGCTGAACGCGCCAACACGGTGAAGGACCTCAGGTCGCGCCTCAAGGCACTATACGAGGGACGGTCCAGGCAGGCGCACCGCTTCCGCTACGGCTTGCTGCTTTTCGATTTCATAACCCTGATCTTCATCGTGGCGACCTCCTTCGTCCCGCGAGAAAATTGGGTGGAAGTCGTCGATGTCGGATTCGGACTCCTGATCCTGGCGGATTTCCTCGCGCGCCTGTTCATCGCCGACCGTCCGCTGCGTGAGTTGCTGCACCCCGTCACCTGGGCGGACGCGGCGAGTATCGTGTCATTCCTGGCCCCGCTCGTGGGCGAGCCAGCCGGCTTCCTGCGGATTCTGCGCACCTTGCGATTTCTGCGCAGCTATCAGTTGCTGGCCCGTCTGCGCGCCGACTTCCCCTATTTCCGTGCCCATGAACAGGTCATTCTGGCGCTCGCGAATTTCGCGGTGTTCCTGTTCGTAACCACGGGATTCATCTACGAGACCCAGCATCTCACCAATCCGGGCATCAAGAACTATGCCGACGCGCTGTATTTCACCGTGACCGCGCTCACCACGACCGGCTTCGGCGACATCACGCTGCCCGGAACCACCGGCCGGCTGATATCGGTTGCGATCATGATTTTCGGCGTCACCCTCTTTTTCAATCTCGCCCGCGCGGTGCTGCGCCCCAACAAGGTGCGGTTCGAGTGCCCCGATTGCGGGTTGATGACCCACGACCCTGACGCCGTGCATTGCAAGGCCTGCGGCAAGATGCTGAAAATTCCGAACGAAGACCTGGATTGAACCTCCGTCGCCCGCTTCCTTCAGAATGGCCCTCGTTCGCGTACCCGTTCCATCACCGCCTGAAGCTCGGCGATCCGCGCATCGTACACCCGTGTCAGGCAACCGACATCGCTGCCGCAGGATTCGCGCTGCCGGATAAAGGCGCGCTGCGCATCCTGAAGGTCGCCGCGCTGACCCATGCCGACAAAGCCTGTGCTCCACTCGTACAACGTCGCCATCCTCGCCTCGAGCTGACCAAGCCGGTAATTGCCGCAGATCGCCATCTCGGTCGGCGAACGTGCCGCGGCGCAGTTCAGGGGCGAATAACCGGCTCCGAGCGCTGGTAGCGTGGCGGTCGTCGCCAGCGCGACACAGGCCGCGAAAGCAAGGCGAAGGATTGGATGACTCATCGGGGCTCTCCGGGTATTTGATGGCAGTGTCGGCGATCGTCCGGCCATTCTCCATCGCAGCTTCAAGGCTCTCCCGCGGAAAGACATGCCGGCCTATCGTCTCGCCATCTTCGATCTCGACGGCACGCTTGTGGACAGCTTTCCCTGGTTCCTGCAAGTGGTGAACGACGTCGCGCGCGAATTCGGTTTCAGAACGGTCGCGCCCGACGACGTCGCCGGTCTGCGCCGCGCCGGGGCCCGCGAAATTCTGAAGCATCTCGGCGTGCCGCTGTGGAAAGTCCCGCATATCGCGACCCGAATGCGGGCGATGAAACGCGAACATCTGCGGGATATTCCGCTCTTTCCCGGGGTGCCGGAAATGCTGCGTGCGTTGCGTGACGGCGGCATCGAAATCGCGCTGGTGTCGTCCGACAGCGAGGCCAATGCTCGCGCGCAGCTTGGTGACAGCACGGGCTGCTTCTCCGATTTCGCCTGCGGAGCGTCGCTGTTCGGCAAGGCCGCGAAATTCAAACGAACCGTGCGGCGCGCCGGAATTCGTACCTCCGACGTCATCGCAATCGGCGACGAGATGCGCGACTTCGACGCCGCGGCGGCGGCCCGCCTTGCTTTCGGTGGCGTAGCCTGGGGCTACGCCGATCCTGACACGCTGCGCGCACGCCATCCGCAAGCCTGGTTCGAAAGCGTCGCCGATATTCCGCGCATGCTGACCGCCGGCGAAACCATGCTGCGCAGATAGTCTCATTTTTCCGGAGTGAGATTGCTGCGTCACTGCGCGGGACGCAAAGACAGACAAAGCGCGGGCTCTCGCGCGCGCGTCCATCATGCTACAATGCAATTTGTCTCGGTGAGTCGCGTGCGTCCCCTCTCAGGACCCGGTCCCATGCACCCGCTCGCCTTCGTCTCCTCCGATTGGCAGAAATCACTCCCGGTCCTGGCCGTCATCGGCGTGATCGCCTGGATTGCGCTGTTCCTGACCGACCCCGTTTCGGAGCGCGCGCTCTTTGCGGGACTGCTCGTGATCTACATGGTGCATCAGACCGAGGAACATCTCTGGCCGGGCGGCTTCCGCCAATTCACCAACGACCATATCTTCCATTCCGGTCGCGCGGACTGGCCTGTAACCGAAGGCGGAGTCGCACTGGTCAATATCGGTTTCGTCTGGTTGCCGGTGGCGCTCGCCGCGCTGTTTCCTGGACCGCTGCGCTGGGTCGGGCTCGCCTGGATCGGGCTTACGCTTGTGAATGCGGTGATCCACATTGCCACCTCCATCCGGTTTCGCATCTACAATCCGGGTTTGGCGACATCCGTGCTGCTGTTCCTGCCCTATTCAATCGGGGTGCTCGCGTTGTTTGCGTCACGCGGTACGTTGAGCGGAACACAGATCACGCTGGTGATCCTGCTCGGCATCATTCTCCATCTTCCGGTCGCGGCGCTATTCGTGGTGCCGTATCTGCGCGCGCGGGCGGCGCGCAAAACCGATACCGTTGCCGCAGGTTAGCCCGCCTGACGGAAAATTCTGATGGCGGATTTGATGTGGTGCCAAAGCGTCCATTGATCTTGGCCTTCTTCCCCGGAAGTGTCGTGTCTGCCGATACGGGGGGCTGAGTGGTGGCTGCTCCGAACCGGACATCGCCGGTATTGATCACCGGCTGTTCCAGCGGCCTCGGCCGTGCGACTGCGGAACTTTTCCGTGAGGCCGGGTATCTCACCGTTGCGACAGCCCGTGACGTTTCCAGGCTGACGCCTCTTGCCGCACTCGGATGCGAGACGCTCCGTCTCGATGTTACCGACGAAACCTCCTGTCAGGCTGCCGTAGCGGAGATCGAAGCCCGGCACGGACCCGTAGGCGTGCTCATCAACAATGCCGGTTACGGCCAGTACGGACCGCTTGAGGAGATATCGCCGGAAGCCCTCCGCCGCGCCTTCGACACAAATGTGTTCGGCCTGCTGCGCATGTCACAGCTCGTGTTGCCCGGCATGCGGCAAGCGCAGCGCGGCCGCATCGTCAACATTTCGTCCCTGGCCGGACGCGTCACTGCGCAGGGCGGCGGCGTCTATCACATGACAAAATACGCTGTTGAAGCGATCGCCGACGCGATGCGGCCCGAGGTCAGGCCCTTCGGCGTCGATCTTGTGAGCATCTTGCCGGGGCCGTTCGTATCGCCCTATCGCGACAAGGTCATCGCCAGCATCCCCGACACCGGTCCGGACTCGCCCTATCGCATCTACAAGCGCAATATCGGCACCTATATGCTGCATTTCCTGGACGCAAGCACCTTCGGCACAATGCCGCTGCAGAAGGTCGCACGCCTCGTGTTCCACGCCGCGACCACGGCCCGCCCGCGCACCCGCTACAATATCGGCTTCTGGGCAAAATTCGGACCCGTCGGACGCTTTCTCGCCGGAGATCGTATCGTCGACTGGTGGATGTCGCGCGAGATCCCGCACGATCACCCTCGATCGTGACGCGCCTTCAGTCGGCGCGCCGCCCCATGGCTTCCGCCTGTTTCAGCCACTCGAATCGCTTCTCGTCCGAGACATCCGGCACCATTCCGAGCAACGTCTCGCGCACCGGCGCGATGCCGATGAAGTTGAGAATGTTTCGCTTCAGCAGCTTGAGGGCATGTGCCCCGTACCAGAACCGATAGATGGTAACGGGCATGCCCATCGTCATGACGATGCGGGCCGATTTGCGCTCGAATATCCGCCAGTTCATCGCGTTGTCGGTGCCCTGCCGCCTGATCAGGTCGGGCTGCAGGATGCGCTCGATGAAGCCCTTCAGGATCGCCGGCATGTCGCCGCACCAGAGCGGGAAGATCAATACCCAGTGGTCGCTCGCACGCAGCGCATCATAGGCCACGCGCAGATCTGGCTCGAGCGGCTGTTCCTCACGATATCCCTCGCGCAGGATCGGCTCGAAATTCATCTCCGCCAGCTTGAACAGATGGACCGTGTGCCCGGCTCCTTCGGCGCCGCGCCGGTACGCTTCCGCAAGCGCCTCGCAGAATGTCATCCGCTGCGGATGACCGAGAACAATCGCAACACTTGTCATGACAATGTCCTGCCGCTGTTGGCCGGAAACCTGTCACATCCCGCGGCGGCCGCTTTGCGCTGGCGCAATCCTTTTCGGGACACCACGGCTAAAAAGACGGCACTGGAAGCAATCAGTTTCCATCTCGCTGCAGCCACCAGCCATCCGCAATCGGACGCTGCAGCAAGATCTTGTTGCGGCCGGCTGCTGCCCTGTCGAGATCGCCATCAACGATCTCGGCGTACCGTGAAGGCTCCCCGCGCACGAAACTCTTGCCGAATCCGTTGACCGACACGCGGCTCGAATAGAACAGAAATTGCACCGACCGGTGCCCGCGGCTGACGCTGATGACGGAAGCCTCCCGCATCAGGTCACGGTAATCCGCGATACGTGCCGCCGGCACATGCGCCCGCTCCGGATCGTCGGGATCGCTCCAGGCCAGACCGAGCCGGTTCAAAGCGGGGTCGCGCCGCAGCATGTCGGTAATGTCGTCGAGCGTCCTGCGGTGTTTCTCCCAATGGGCGATCATCGCGGCGTCCGACGGTGCCTTGGCCGCAGGCTCGAACCGGGCTGCCGTGAGGGCGAACGGAACCGCAAAGGCGAGCACGACCGCCCCGAGGCCAGTCAGTACGGCGAGTGTGGCGGTGCGGCGCTTCATCGTCAGTCCCGATCGCAAAGCTGACTATTGCGGTTTTACGGCACTTCAAGGGCAAAGGCGGTCCCGGCGCACGAAAGCGTGACCCCCGCGCTTGCGGGCTGTGATCTAGCATATGCTGACAGGTCGCGGCAGACGTGACCGGTCCTTTTGCACCGCGCCACATCGCCCCGGCCGCAAGACCTGCGGAACAGGGAGACTTGCTCATGGCGCAATTCCACGTACTCACCCCCGCGGATGAGCGGACGGCCGCCCTGCCGGTCGTGCGGCGCATCGGCTTTGGCGATCTGCGCGACGCCCTGCAACAGGGCTGGGACGATTTCAAGGTCTGGCCAACGCACGCGATTTTCCTCTGCATCATCTATCCGATCGTCGGTCTCGTGCTGGGCGGGATGGCGCTCGGCTATTCGGTGCTCCCGCTGCTGTTTCCGCTGGCCGCCGGGTTTGCCCTGCTTGGACCGGTCGCGGCGCTGATGATGTACGAGCTGAGCCGCCGCCGCGAGAAAGGCAAGCCGGCCTCGATTGACGCTGCCCTTGGCGTCGTGCGCTCGCCCGGTTTCCCGGCGATCATGGCGGTTGGCCTGTTGTTGATGGGACTATTCGTGCTCTGGCTTGGCGTGGCGCGTGAACTCTATCAGTCGCTGTTTGGCGTCTATTCCGCGCCGGACAGGATCGGCCCGTTCC
>NZ_JBFWPA010000044.1:0-53144 GCF_050250235.1 Pseudorhodoplanes sp. | reverse complement strand
CCCCACCGGGCTCGGGAACAGTGCCGCGACCAGCCTGATATCCTTCTGCGGGTTGCCCTTGAACGGGCCGGTGCCGCGGATCGCGTCGCCGAGATCGGGCATCACGACCGCCGCGACGTCGAGCTCTCCGGAATTGACCAGCGGCAGATAGGAGGTCGGACCGCCGAAAGCCTGCACCGTGGTGTTGATGTCGCCCGTGCTCTTGAAGGCCTGGGCGAGCGCGGCATTCACGCCGTAATTCTGCGAGCCCTGTTGTCCGGCGGCGAAACGCACATTCGGCGCCTGCGCCTGTGCGGCAACGGCGACGGTGAGCATCGTACCCGCCGTGATCACGGCCTTTAGCAAACGCATTCCCATCATCTCTGTCTCCCGCTGAAGGTCCGGCACACTCATTTTTTCAATGGCTTGTAGACGATGCACTCGATCTCGATCTTGGTGTTGATGACGGCGCGCGCTTCCACGGTCGTGCGCGCCAGGATCGCGTCCTTGAACATCTCCCCGAACACCTTGTTGTAGCGCCCGAAGTCTCTTGTATCCTGCAGATAGGTTGTCGCCCGCACCACATCGGCAAGCGTCGCACCTTCCTGCGCGATGATGCGCTCGATGGTCTCGATGGTCGCTCTCGTCTCTTCCTCGATGGTGCCGTCGATCATGTTGTTGTCGGCATCCTTCGCAACTTGCCCCGACACGAAGATGTAATCGCCGGCACGCACCGCCGGATGAAAAGGCAGGTTCGGATTCTTCTTGCCGATCGGATAGACATCGGCGCGCTTCAGCTTGGTCAGGTCATCCATAACTCTTGCCTTCTTTAGCCTTCAGCTATCTCACGAGAATGCGCTGGTCTCGATGATGTCGACGCCGTGGACGCGATCGACCAGATAGACAAGTCCGCGATCGTCCACGGTCACGTCATTCGACGAGGGGCGCTCGGCGCCAGGCGCCGCATCGGGCATGTAATAACCGACCTCGCGCGGCGCGTAAGGATCGGCGAAATCGACCAGCCGCAATCCCTGAGCGAACCAGGCAAATGGCACGATGGTGCCGTGGAAGCGCTCGGACGGCTGATGGCAGCCGGTCATCGGCGGCTGCGGCGCGCCGTCGATGTCGAGGCCCGGCACCTGCCAGGTGGCGATCGACACCGGCATCTGCTCGTTGGTGATGTCGTAGACCCAGATGAAGCTCGGCGCCGCAGGCCAAAGCTTCGCGACGTCTTCGTCGGCGACGATCATGACATCGCGGCCACGCAGCTTCTGCGGCATTCGGAGGCAGGTGTGGGTCGGATGCGGATAGACCGGCGAGGTATTGACGCCGGAAATCGCCTTCGGCTTCGACATGTCGGATATGTCGAGGATGAAAAAGCCATGGTGCCAGTAGCTGACATAGAGCCGATCGCCGAACCGCAGCGGATGATGGCAGCGCGGCAGCACCCAGTTGTCCCACGGATATGGTTCACCGCCCGCGGTGTGCTGCCCGGGAATCCACCAGCGCCCGACTTCCTGCGGCTTCGCAGGGTCTGCAAGGTCGAGGATCATCACGATATTGCCGACATAGCCTTCGACCGTCGGCGAGATATAGGCGTAGCGTCCGTCGAAATCGAAACGATGCACGCCGCCGCCCCTCGTCATCCACTTGGTGATCAGCTTTGGCGCTGACGGCTTCGACACGTCGTAGATTGCCAGTCCCCCACCGAATTCTTCCGGGCCGGCCTTGTTGAAGCGCTCGTGGTTGACCAGCATCACGCCGTTCGACACCCGCACCTTGTGCGAATGCCAGCCTTCGGGAACATCGATGGTGGCGAGATGCTTCGGATTGGCCGGATCCGACACGTCAACGATGGTCGTGCCGGAGGTCGGGCGCTGATGCCCGACATACATGATGCCGTTCTCGACCCAGACCTGGCCGCCGCCGGGGCAATCGAAATGCGAAACCAGGGTGGTGTTGGAACGCGACAGCACGGATCAACCTCTACATTCCTCAAACCGGCTTGAAAACCGGCAACTTCAACGCGGTCGTCCCCGCGAAAGCGGGGACCCATATTCCAGAGCCGTGGCTGTGGGTCCCCGCCTTCGCGGGGACGACACCATTTTTGTTCTACGCCAGCTGAACGACCTGGTCGTGCTTGTCGCGGCCCCACTTCTTGAACAGATCGAGCTTCTTCAGGGTCGGCTCGTCGCTCGCGACGAACAGGAAGAGCGGGTCCTTGTCGGAGCCGTTGACATGCTCGCACCACGTGCCGCCCGGCACCGCAAGCGTATCGAATTCCTTCCAGTCGAATCGTTGTCCGTCGATGATGGAATGGCCGCTGCCTTCGAACGGGGCGACCAGAAGATTGCCGGTCTGACGGATTGGCCTCGTTCGCTCGCCGGGTCGCAGCATTTGCGCAAAGAAGGTAATGGTCTTGAACACCGGACCGCCCGTGGTTGGATCGATATATTCGACCATCAGTGCTTCGTAGGGGTCGCCCTCCCAGTCCTTATGGCGCTCCAGCAGTTCGCGCATCATGTCCCAGCGATAGACGAACATCGGCGAGGAGAACCCGGCTCCGCGCTTCTCCTTGCTGGCAAAGCGCGGCATCAGGCCGCCATAACCATAGATGCGCTGCGAATAATCCGAGGTGAAGCGCGGCGTCTGCTGCTTCTTCTGGACCATCTTGCCGTTCTCTTCTTCCATGGAGTTGTGGTCGAAATGCACGGCATTCAGGGTCTCGACCAGCGGGAAGTCGAGCACCGACAGATTGAGCGCCTGCTCTCCGCCGACAGTCCCGTGATTGTGCCAGGTGTCGTTCGGAGTGAGCACCATGTCACCCGGGCCGAATACGATGTCCTCGCCGTCGACGCCGGTAAAGTTGCCCTTGCCCTTCAGTCCGAAGCGGATGGCACTCGGCGAATGTTTGTGCGGGGGCATGATCTCGTTGGCATCGTTCAGACGATAGGCCGTGTACATCGTCGACACGCTGGCCCGTTTCGGCGCCAGGCCCGGATTCACGAGGATGAGCGAGCGGCGCTCGGAATCGTCCATCGTGATCAATTCGACCGCCTGGTTCAGAATTGGTTCGATATCCTCCGCGCAGCGCCAGACATAGGGAATGGCCTTCTTGCCGCCCATCAGCTGCTTGATCTCGTCGTTCGTGACGTCGCTCGACTGCGCCCAGAACGGAAACATGCTCTTGGCCGCAATGTCGTCGTAGAGCGACTTCAGGGCGGCATCGCGATTGGGCAGGCGGTGAACGTTGGAGGCTGGTGGGGTCATGTCATTTCTCCGCCGGTGAAACGATCCGATCTGCTGAAAGGCTAGCAAAGCTGGTCCGACCGTCAATCGCCGAAAGCGTACCAGTTTGCGCAACTGGTCCGCATTGGTATAGTTCGTGAAGTCACCGCAACCACGGGGAGCGCCGTTGGACGACGCATCTCACCACGCCTCCGATCTGCGCACGCCATCGCGCGACATGTCGACGCGCGCGGACACAAGGCTGAGCCATCGCGACGCGGCAGAGCGCATCCGCACGATGATTGACGGCGGCCGTTTGCGCGGACCCGGACGGCTCGGCGCCGGGCGCTTGCCGTCGGAGCGCGAATTGTCCGAAGAACTCGGCGTCAGCCGCCGCGTATTGCGGCAGGCCCTTGGACTGCTTGAAGCGGAAGGCCGGATCAGCAGGCAGCACGGGCGCGGAACCTTTGCAACCGATGCGCGTCACGCGACCGAAAGCCTCGTGCACGAAATGTCGCGGCTGACCAATCCGGTCGATACCCTGGAAGCGCGGCTTGCGGTCGAGCCGATGCAGGCGCGGCTTGCAGCGCTGCGTGCGACCCGCGGCGATATCGACCGGCTGTTCGAAGCGGCGGATGCCAGCCGCGACGCCAGGGACCCGCTGTCCTACGAGAAGGCGGACGCCGCGTTCCACCGGCGGATTGCGGCCGCCGCACGCAATCCGCTCCTGATCGCGATTTTCGACGCAATGCTGGAGACCGCGCTGGAAGGTGCATGGCGGCACGGGCGCGAGACGGCCCATTGCATCAACAATCAGGCGGCCTATGCCGCCGATCATCGCAGGATCGCGGTCGCGATCGCCGAGCGCAATGCCGCGCAGGCCGAGGCCACGATGCGCGCCCATCTCACCGGCGTGCAGAAGCGCCTGATCGAGCACGCCTTCCCGGGCACGGTGACGGATTGATCCTTCTCTGGTCATTCCGGGACGGCACGGAAGCGCCGGACCTGGAATGCCCATTTCCAGTCGTGGTTATGGATTGCGGGTTCGCCGCTTCGCGGCGCCTTGGAACGACGTCGAGAGCACGCCCTTTCGAAACCTGCGGTCGCGCTTCAGGTACCACTCGCGGCTCATCGCGTCTTCACGGGTGTCGAAGCTTTCCGAATGCAGCAATGACCACACGCGGCCGCGCGTGGCGCGTGCCCCCTTCCCCGCATTGTGCTGCGCGAGCCTGCGCTCGAGATCGAGCGTCCACCCGACATAGGAGATCGGCCCGCGCGGGGTGTTGGTTCCGAGGATGTAGACGAAGGGCATGGCCATGACCTGACGACACGGTCAGTGTCTCAAGCGGTCCTTAAATGATTCTTGATGTCGCGGCCTCGGTCGGCCTCGCCGCTTCCCCGGTATGAGGGCGCAACCTTGCGCCGGATCATCTAGGCCGCGCTCTTCGCCTTGAGCTGCGGCAGGCCGATGATCTCGCGCGCTTCCGAAGGCGTCGCCGGCTCCAGTCCGAACTCGCGGATGATGCGCACGATGCGCTCCACCAGCTCGACATTGTTCGCCAGCCGCCCCTTCGAATAATACAGATTATCCTCGAGCCCGACGCGGACATGGCCGCCGAGAAGGAGCGACTGCACCGCGGCGTTGAGTTGCGCGATCCCGATGGCGCTGACATTGAAGATCGCGCCTTCCGGCATCAGTTCGACCATCTGCTGCAGGATCTTGGGCGTATAGGGCATCGCGCCCTGGAAGCCACGATGCACATTCAGCACGAAATTGACGAAATACGGCTTGGTATCGAGCCCGGCGTCGAGACACGACTGCACGTCCTGCAGCAGATGGGTCGGCGAGAACACCTCCCATTCCGGCTTGATGCCGCGCTTCTGCATTTCCTTCGCCAGAAACTTGCAGCGTTCCGGCGAGGTATTCATCAGGATTTCGCGGCCCTCGAAGGTCGCGATGATGGTGGTCGGATCGAGCGTGCACATCTCGGCGCCCGCCTCCATGCCTTTCAGCCGCTCCTCCCAGATGATTTCCGGATAGCCGTTCGGCCCCGTACGCACCATGTCTCCGTTGATGCCGCCGCCGGTGGAATTGTTGATGATGATGTCGCATTTCTCGCGGATCAGCCCGTTGATCCTGCGATAAATGTCAGGATTGCAGGTGGCGAGATCGTCAGGCCTTCGCGCATGCACGGCGACAAGGCTCGCGCCCGCATTGTAGCAGCGATGCACGTCGTCGGCGATCTCCTGCGGCTGGGTCGGGAGATTGGGATTCTGGTTCTTCGATGCCATGCCCCCGGTCGGGGCGATGGTGACGATGACCTTGTTGGTGCTCATGCTTTCGCTCCCTGCGGCTGAACGCGCGGGTTTCATCCCGCGTCCGTACTATTTAGTATGGACTTCGGTGCTGCCATTTGTCAATTTGGTCAATCGTTCAATTTCGCCGGGGCAGACATGCGGATCGTGATCATCGGCGCGGGGCCGGCCGGGCTGTATCTGTCATTGCTCCTGAAGCGCAGCCGCCTCGACGTTTCGCTCCAGGTGGTCGAACAGAATGCGCCGGATTCCACCTTCGGCTTCGGAGTGGTGTTTTCCGAGGATGCGCTGGAATTCCTGAAGCAGGACGATCCGGAAATCTTCAACGCCATCACGCCGGAACTCGAGCGCTGGCGCGGTATCGCGATCCATCACCGTGGCGAGCGCGTGATGCTGGACGGGATCGGCTTCACCGCGATCGGGCGGCTGCAGCTCCTGCAGCTCTTGCAGAAACAGGCATACGCCGAAGGCGTCAAGGTCACCTTCAACCGTCCGGTGAACGATCTTTCGGAATTTTCGGATGCCGACATGATCGTGGGCGCCGACGGGGTGACCTCGCTGGTGCGGCGCAGCGACGAAGCGGGATTCGGTACCAGCATCTCCTACCTCAGCAATCGCTTCGCCTGGTTCGGCACGACAAAGGTGTTCGACACGCTGAGCCAGACGTTCCTCGAAACGCCGCACGGGCCGATCAACGCGCACCACTATCGCTATTCACCAACCATGAGCACATTCCTGGTCGAATGCACCGACCAGACCTTCTTCGCCTCGGGCTTCGACAGGATGAGCGAAGACGAAACTCGCATCGCGCTGGAGCGCGTCTTCGCTGCGACGCTCGATGGCCACGCGCTGGTCTCCAACCGTTCCATCTGGCGCCAATTCCCGATCATCCACAACGAACGCTGGTTCACCGGCAACAAGGTGATCCTGGGCGACGCCCTGCACACCGCGCATTTTTCGATCGGTTCGGGCACGCGGCTCGCGATCGAGGACGCCATCGCGCTGGCCCGCGCCATCAAGGCCAGTTCAGACGATGCCAGGGCGGCGATGGCTGCCTATCAGGCGCAGCGCAAGCCTGTCCTCGACAAGCTGGTCGCCGCCGCCAATGCGAGCGCAGCGTGGTACGAGACTTTCGGAGAGCACATGGCGCTGCCGCCTTACGACTTCGCGATGTCGTATCTGTCGCGCACCGGGCGGATGGATATCGAGCGCATTCGCAAGGTCGCGCCGGAGTTTGTCGCGGAATGGGAGAGGCGGAAAAGCACCGCGTAACCGCCGTCATTCCGGGCTCGCCTGCTTCGCAAGCACCCCGGACTTGACATCGCCTATTGCGGCTTCAGGCCCATGCCGCCCGCAATCATGTTGCGCATGATCTGCGAGGTACCCGCTACCACCGTCGCGATGCGTGAATCGCGATAATGCCGCTGCATCGGATAGTCCATGGAATAGCCGTTGCCGCCATAGATCTGCATGCCGAGATTGGCGACCCTCACATAGACCTCGGACGCGAACAGCTTCGCCATGTTGATCTCGTTCATGGCGCTCTTGCCGGCATCGACCATCCATGCCGCGCGATACATCAGCGAGCGCGCGGCCTCGACTTCGGTCTGCATGTCGGCCAGCATATGCGCGATCGACTGGAAGTTCCCGATCGGCCGGCCGAACTGTTTGCGCTCCTTGGCGTAGGCCAGCGCCAGATCGACCGCGCCCTGCGCCGAACCGACATCGCAGGCTGCGACCGTGATCCGTTCGGTCTGCAGCCCTGACAAGAGGCAGTCCCAGCCCTTGTTGACGCCGCCGATCAGTTGATCCTCCGGCACGCGGACATTGTCCAGCGCCACCTCGTAGGTGCCCATGCAATAGCGTCCGAGCATGTCGAGCTTCTTCATCGAGATGCCCGGCCGGTTGTTGTCGACCAGAAACAGCGACATGCCCTGCCGGTAATGCGCGTCCATGTCGGTGCGCGCATAGAGACAGATCACGTTGTCCTTCGCGCCCGCACCGGACTGCCACACCTTGTGGCCGTTCAGCACCCAGTCGCTGCCGTCCTTGCGCGCGTTGGTGCGGATCGCGCCGACATCGGAGCCGGCATCCGGCTCGGAAATGCCGATCGAGAACTTGATCCGGCCGTCAATCTGCGCCGGTATCCATTTCTTCTTCTGCTCGTCGGAACCCTTGCGCGCGACCGTGAGCCCGCAAAACAGGCCGCCCGCATAAGCCATCACCAGATCGGCGCTGGTGCGTCCAATCTCTTCCGACACCAGCGCAAGATCGAGCACGCTGCCGCCCGACCCGCCCAGTTCCTCCGGAAACGGCAAGCTGAACAGTCCGGCTTCGACCCAGGCATCATACAATTCAGTTGGATAGGCCTTCTCGCGATCGACCCGCGCGACATATTCGGGCGTTGCGACGCGGTCCATCAGCTTGCGCACAGAGTCGCGGAGAAGAATCTGTTCTTCGGTGAATGAAAAATCCACGATGTTGCTCCTCACCATCGTTGGTCGTCGCCGCGAAGGCGGGGACCAATATTCCAGAGTTGTGGTTATGGGTCCCCGCTTTCGCGAGGACGATCACAGTGGTTTAGAGCGCCGATTACGAGGCGCTGCGGCCCAGATACGTCGCCATCACCTTCGGATCGCGCATCAGATCGGAGGCCTGCCCCTGATGCACGAGCTCGCCGGATTCCAGCACATAGCCATAATCCGCAGTCTCAAGCGCGGCCCGCGCATTCTGCTCGACCAGCAGCATGGTGACGCCCTCCTCGCCAAGCTTCGCGATGATGCGGAAAATCTCGCGCACGATCAGCGGCGCCAGCCCCAGACTCGGCTCGTCCAGCATCAAGAGCCTGGGCCGTCCCATCAGCGCGCGGCCCAGCGCGAGCATCTGCCGCTCGCCGCCGGACAGCGTGCCCGCGAGTTGCGCCCGCCGCTCGCGCAGCCGGGGAAACAGTTCATAGACGCGATCGAAATCCTCCTTCACCTGTGCGGCCTTGCGCCGGTGAACATACGCGCCCAGCAGCAGATTGTCCGCCACCACCATGTCGGTGAAGAGTTCGCGGGTCTCGGGCACCAGCACGACGCCGCGCTCGACACGCGCCTCGACCTCGGTCTTGCCGAAATCGGCCCCGCCATACGTGATCGTTCCGACAGACGGCAATTGCCCGATCAGCGCCTTGAGCAGCGTGGTCTTGCCGGCGCCGTTCGGGCCGATGATGGTCGCGATCTTTCCCTCCTCGACCGCGAAACTCACGTCCTTCACGGCGGTCAGCTTGCCGTAGGAGACCGAGAGATTCCTCGCCTCGAGCATCGCGGTCATTCGACGCTCCCGAGATAGGCTTCCTGCACCGCCGGATTACTCTGGATCTCCGCAGGCACCCCCTCGGCAAGCTTCTTGCCGAAATCGAGCACCACGACCCGGTCGGCGAGGCTCATGACAAAGTCCATGTCATGCTCGACAAGGAGAATGGTCATCCCGTCGGCGCGCAACGAGCGCAGCAGATCGGCCAGCGCCTGCTTTTCCAGACTGCGCAAACCGGCGGCCGGTTCGTCCAGCATGATCAGGAGCGGGGCCGCCGCGAGCGCACGCGCCACTTCCAGTACACGCTGCTGGCCAAGCGCCAGATTGCCGGCGAGTTCATGCGCCTTGTCGGCAAGCCCGACGCGTTCGAGCTCCCGCATGGCCCCGCGATAGACCGCGCCCTCTTCCGCACGATCGAGCTTCAGCGCGCCGGCCAGAAAGCCTGCCCGTGTGCGCCGGTAGGTGCCGAGCATGACGTTCTCCAGCAACGTCATCGTTGGCCTCAGCTTCACATGCTGGAAGGTGCGTGCCATGCCGAGCGACACAACCTCATGCGGCTTGATGCCGGAGAGATCGCGTCCCGAAAAGTTTACCCTGCCGGCCGTCTCGGGAAGCGCGCCGGTGATGAGATTGAAGGTGGTGCTCTTGCCCGCACCGTTCGGGCCGATCAGCGCGGTGATGGTCCCGGCCTTCACGTCAAAGGACACATTGTCCACCGCGACAAGTCCACCGAAGCGCTTGGTCAGCCCATCGACCTTCAGAAGCACGGTGCCAATGCCCGGCGCCGGCTTTTTCGGAAGCTCGGCGGTGGACGCGGCGGCCGCCGGCGCGGCTCGCACCGGCTGCGGCAAATACTGACGCATCAGCGGTACCATGCCGCTGCGTGACTTGTGCAGGAGCAGAATGAACAGGCAGCCGAACACTACGATTTCGAGATTGGCGGCGTTGGTCGAGAGGTGCGGCAGCAGATCTTGCAGCCAGTTCTTCAGCAGCGCGACCGATGCAGCGCCGACAACCGCTCCAGCGATCGTGCCCGCTCCACCGAGGACGGCCATCAACAGATATTCGATTCCGGCATTCAGTCCGAACGGCGCAGGACTGACGAAGCGTGTCATATGCGCGTACAGCCATCCGGCGATGCCCGCCAGCGCCGCGGCAAGTATGAACACCCACAGCCGCACCCAGAACACATCGATGCCGAGGCTTTCCGACATGGCCCGGCCGCCGCGCAGCGCACGGATCGCGCGACCCTGCCGCGACTTGAGGAGATTGGCGGCGCCGAGCAAGGCGGCACCACAGAAAGCCCAGATGATATAGTAAAGTCTCTCGGGCTCATCGAAGTCGTAACCGAATATCGACACCGGCGGTATGTCGCCGATGCCGCCATGCGAACCGAGAAACTGGAAATTGCCGAAGCTGTAATAGATTGCCATGCCCCAGGCGATGGTGGTGAGCGGCAGGTAATGCCCGCCGAGATGCAGCGTGATGTAGCCGAGCACGAGCGCGACGATCGAGCTCAGGGCGATGCCGGCAAGGAGCCCGACCCAGGGCGAGATTCCGGCCGCGGTCGTCAGATAGGCCGTGGCATAGGCGCCGAGGCCCACGAATGCGGCCTGCCCGAACGAGGTGATGCCACCGCAGCCGGTGAGCAGCACGAGGCCGAGCGTGATCAGCGTGTAGATGCCGATATAATTCATCAGAGTGACGATGAACCCGCCGTGAAACAGCGGCAGCACCGCGACCGCGATCGCGAGCAATGCAAGAAGCGCGATGCGGAGCCGGGACAGCATCGCTATTCTTCCTCGTGCTCTTCGTCGTCATGCGACGAGACGTAGAGCCACCGCCACAGCACGATCGGAATGATCGCGGCGAACACGATCGCGTCCTTGAATGCGCTGTAATAGAACGAGCCGAAGGACTCCACGAGGCCGATCAGGATCGCGCCGACGGCGGCCAGCGGATAGCTGACGAATCCGCCGACCACCGAGCCGATAAAGCCTTTCAGCCCGACGATCAGGCCGGTGTCGTAATAGATCGTGGTGGTCGGCGATATCAGAATGCCGGCAATTGCCGCGATCCCCGCCGCAAGCAGGAACGACATCGCGCCGGCGCGGGTGGTCCAGATACCGACCAGCCGCGCGCCCTCCCGGTTGATTGCGACCGCCCGCAGCGCCTTGCCCGCAACGGTGAAGCGGAAAAACACGAAGAGGATGGCCGAAAAGATCGCCGCCGCGCCGACGATCAGTATCAACTGCTGCGGGACCGGGAAGCCGCCGATTGTCACGTCGCCCGAGACGAAGGCTTGCGTCCGTAATCCTTCGGGCCCGAAATAGAGAAGCGCGAGCCCCGTGATCGCGAAATGCAGCGCGACCGCGACCATGAGCAGCACCAGCACCGGCGCGGTCGCGATCGGCTGGAATACCACGCGATAGAGCAGCGGCCCCAGCGGCAGCACCAGTGCGATGGTCAGCAGCATCGCCACCGGCAGCGACAGATTCTGCGCGCCGATGAGAAAGGCCGCCCCAACCGGAATCGACGGGACGATGACCCAGGTCAGGAACGCCTTGGGAACAAGCGACAACCGCTTCTGCTGGATCAACGAACCGGCCTCGACCAGAAAGGCAAGCCCTGCCAGCGTCAGCACCAGCCAGACCGTGCCCGGCATGCGCTGCAATTCGAACGAGCCCAGCGTCAATGCCGAATAGGCGACGAGATCGCCATACGAGACGAAGATCACGCGCGTCACGTTGAAGATCAGCACGATTCCGAGCGCCATCAGCACATAGATCGCGCCGGTGCCGATCGCGTCCTGAACCAGAAGGACGAAAATCTCGAACGTCATGTTCCCGCCCGCGCGCGACTTTCTTGCCTGAAATCGTCAGCGCGTTCCTTGAAGGCGCCGCGAGCGCGCCTCGAACCCCGCCCGGAACCTGCAACGTCACATCCGGCCGGGCATTGAACCCGGCCGGATGAGCCTATCGAGCCGCTAGTTCGGCAGATATTTCCACTGGCCGTCCTTGACCTGCACCAGAATGACGGAGCGCTCGTCGACGCCGTAGGACGAGCCATCGGGGAACTGATACACGCCGTTGGTGCCGACCAGGTTCTTCACGTTGCGGACTTCGTCACGCACCGCCTGGCGAAATTCCTGCGTGCCGGGCTTCGCCTTCTTCAGCGCGCGCGGGATTGCATCCTGCAGAGTCAGCACGCCGTCATAGGCGAAAGCCGCAAAGCTGTTCCAGCTGCCCTTGCCGTTGATGTCCTCGTACTTCTTGATGAAGTCCTTGGAAACACCCTTGATTGGATTGGTGTCAGGCAACTGGTCGGCACCGCCGATCGGACCGGTCACGCCAACCACGTTTTCGACAGCCTTGCCGCCGACGCGCAGATAGTCCTGATTGAACACGCCGGGCGTCGCATAGACCGGACCCTTGAAGCCGCGTTCGGCAAGCGCGATGTGCGGCAACGCGCCCGGCGTACCGGAACCTCCGACCATGACCGCGTCGGGCCTTGCGGCGATGATCTTCAGCACCTGGCCGGTAACGCTGGTATCGGCACGGGCATAGCGCTCGTTGGTCACCACCTTGATGCCGGCCTTCTCGGCTGCGTCCTTCAGGCCGTTATATGCGATGTCGCCCCATGGATCGCTGAAGCCGATATAGGCGACCGTCTTGACGCCGCGCTTCTGCATGTCCTTGACCAGCGCGCCGGCCCAGAGGTTGGCCGGTTGCGGCATCGAGATCATCCACTTGTTCTTGTCGGCCGGGAAGGCGGCGGGCGCGAGCGCGACCTGCTGCACGCCGGCTTGCGAAGTCACATTGCCCATCGCCTGCGAGGCCGGAGTGTTGGAGCCACCGATCAGAATGTCGATCTTGTCGTCGGCGATCAGCTTCTGTGCATTCTTCACCGCGGTGGACGGATCGGATGCGTCGTCGAGGAAGATCAGCTGGACCTTCTCGCCGCCGATTTCCTTGGCCATCAGTTCGACGCCCTTGCGATAGGGAATGCCGAGCGATGCATTCGGTCCCGTCAGCGCCAGCACGACACCGATCTTGATGTCGGCATGCGCCGGAGTCGCAAGCGCAACGAAGGCTACGGCACACGCCGAAGCCAGCAGTTTCTTGATTGACATGATGTCCTCCCTGGCTCAATACGTACGAGTATGGATGTCGGGTTCTGCGGTGTCAATTCGCAAAACACCGGCGTGCTCCGCGACAGACTGCGCCCTTTGCGTATCGAGGTGAAGTCCAATGTTGCCGCAGGAACAACCCAAGCGCATCGGGCTTGTCGGCACCGGATCGGTCGGATCCGGTTGGGCCGCCATCTACCTTGCGCGCGGCTTTGAGGTGATCGCCTGCGATCCCGCGCCCGACGCCGAAATTCGCCTGCGCGCCTTTGTCGCCGACACATGGGACGCGCTGCAGCGCATCGGCCTTGCAACTGCAGATCGCGTACCGGAGCGCAAGCTCGCGTTCGCGGCCAATGCCGGAGCCGTCGCCGTCGCATCCGATTTCGTGCAGGAGAACGCACCGGAAAATCTCGCCCTCAAGCAGCAGGTCTATGCCGAGGTCGAGGATGCCGCGCCACCTACTCTCGTGATCGGATCGAGCACAGGCGGAATTCCGCCGACCGAGTTGCAGGCGAAGATGCGCCATCCGGAACGGCTGATCGTGTGCCATCCGTTCAACCCGCCGCATCTCGTGCCATTGATCGAGATCATCGGCGGCGTCAAGACCGCTCCCGACGTCGTCGACTGGGCGCTGCGCTTCTTCAGTTCGCTCGGCAAGAAGCCGATCCGCGTCGACAGGGAAGTCACAGCGTTTCTGACCAACCGCCTGCAATTTGCGCTGTTGCGCGAAGCCGTGCATTGCGTCGCCGAAGGTATCGCAAGCCCGCAGGCGATCGAGGACGCGATGCGCTACGGGCTCGGACCGCGCTGGGCGGTGATGGGCGCGCTCACCACCTTCACGCTGGCCGGCGGCGAAGGCGGCATGCCGCATGTGCTGAAGATCGCGCCCGAATTGCAGAAATGGATGGATGCCTGCGGTACGCCGCAACTCACGGACCCGGAGGTTCAGAAAAAGCTGATCGCGGCGGCCGAGGACATCACCGGGGGACGGTCCCTGCCCGAACTGATCGCATGGCGCAACGAACGGCTCGTCGATCTTCTGCGGGCGGTCGGCCCGGGCACGGAAAAAACCTGAGCATGGCACGAAGCGCCGCCAAATCGCAGAAGCCGGCGGCCGAGCCGCCGCTTGGCCGCAAGGACTGGATCGAAGCCGCGATCACGATGCTGGCCGAGGATAACGTCGAAGCGTTGCGCGTCGACACGCTCGCCGAAAAGCTCGGCGTCACCAAGGGCAGCTTCTACTGGCACTTCGAGGGACGCGAGGACCTGCTGTTTGCGGTGCTCGACGAGTGGCGGCTGCGCATGACGAGCCAGATCCAGTCGCTGATCCTCGACCGGTCCGGAACGCCTTGGGAGCGTGTCGAACGTCTGCTGCGTATCGCGATCTCGGCGCGGCCCGATGTCCCCGGCGGACCATTCGAGACGACGCTGCGCGACTGGGCACGGCGCGATGCCAAGGTTGCATCGGTCGTTCGCGACGTCGATGCCGAACGTGTCCGGTTCCTGCATCAGCTCTATCGGGAGGCGGGTCTGGACGGCAGCGACGTCGAGTATTTCGCGGAACTCCACATGGCCTTTGTCATCGGCACGCGGATCACGGTCGACCCGGCCGACCGCGACGAAATCAACCGCAGACGGCGGATCGGCGCGGCATTGCTGCTGCCACGCGAACGGGCAAAGAAACCCTGAACCCGCCCCCTTCCGCTTCGGTCCGCCGGTCCACCGCCTTGTTTTAATGCTCCTTATTAAAGACACAAGCGCCGGCTTTTGCTTGCTCCGTCAGCCCGATGCAACCTAGAATCGGGTATTCGAAACCGGGTTCGATTGGTTTGATCGCCTGATGCAACGACGCCGGATCATTGCCGCGACGGTCGCTCTTCTGACCGCCGGCGTTGCCGCACCCGCCTGGCCGCAGGCGGAAAGGCCGCGTCCCCCGGCGCAGGACGTGCAATGCAATCCGGCCTCCTTCCGTGTGATCGTGGATGTCGGACATACCCCGGAAAGTCCGGGCGCCATCAGTGCGCGCGGCGTCGACGAATACAATTTCAATCTTGCGCTTGCCAGGGTGATCGACGGCAAGCTTCGCGAAGCCGGCTTCGACCGCGCCCATCTTCTCCTTGCCAAAGGCGAGGCAATCCCGAGCCTGGTGCGGCGCGTCGCGCAGGCAAACGCCATGTCCGCCGATCTTCTGGTTTCGATCCACCACGATTCCGTGCCGGAAGCGTTCAAGACCAAATGGGATTTCGGCGGCAAGCCGCTCGCCTATAGCGATCGCTTCAAGGGCCATTCGATCTTCGTGTCGGCCGACAACGCCGACTATCAGGGCAGCGTCGCCTTTGCGAAGCTGCTTGGCGCCCGGCTGAAAGAGCGCGGGCTCGCCTATACTCCGCACTACAAGGAAGCGTTCATGGGTGCCCGACGGCGGCACCTGCTGGATGCGGATGCCGGCGTCTATCGCTACGACCAGCTCCTGATCCTGCGCACGACGCGCATGCCGAGCGTGCTGCTGGAGGCCGGCTCGATCATCAACCGCGACGAGGAATTGCTGATGGCGACGGAGGAGCATCAGTTGCGGATCGCCGGCGCGGTCACCGAGGCGGTCGAGCGCTTCTGCGCGCTGCGGGCGCCGCGGACCCAGCGCGCCAGCACCCACCGATGACCGGCTGGCTGGCTTTCGACGGCATCCTCAGGGTTCCTGCTTGCTGCAACCCCGGACAGCGTTAACGCCGCGTTAACCTTGTTTCAGCAGGCTTCACGCGCCACGGGGCATCGGCCATGAGCCTCTCGGACGCGACCAAAGCAACCGCACACGGCAAGCCCACGATCTGGCGAGAGATCAAGGCACGGCTTTCCGCCACGCCAACCGGGCCGCAATGGCTGTCATCCGCCCAGCGACGCAGCCGGCGCAGGTTGTTCCGGATGCTGATGGTGGAAGTGTTGCGCGATGAACTGCGGGGCGACCGCCGCTGACCTGGTCACGCCCTGGTCTGGCCTCGCCGGTCCGCGACCGACAGCACCACCGCCATCGCGGTATCGCCGGCGGCGCAGCCATGGAACAGGCCGGTCCCGCCACCGCGGATCGCAAGCTCCTCGATCATCTCGATCAGCAATCGCAGTCCGGTCGGCCCCTGCGGATGGCCGAACACCAGCGAGCAGCCGTAATTGTTCATCTTCGCCGCGTCCACGCCGGTCTCGCGCGCGAACACGATGTCGTTGACCACGAACGGGTTGTGGGACTTGAAAACATCGATCCGATCGACGGATAGCCCCGCGGCATCGAGGGCACGCCGCGCCGCCTTCACCGGTGCCGCCGGCATATAGGCATGGCGCTCACGCGCCTGACCGAAGCCCAGGATACGAACCTCGATGCCGGGCTCGGTCGTGAAGTCGGAAACGCGGTCCTTCGCGACCACGATCATCCCCGCATTGCCGTCGGCGGGATGGGTCTGGCCACCGAAGGTGACCGTGCCGCCCTCGCGCACGGGTTTCAGCCGGCCCAAGCCTTCGAGCGTCGTGTCGTGGATGCCCTCGTCGCCATCGAGGGTGGCAATATCCTTCCGGAAACGTGCATCCGGCACCGCAAATGGCAACGTCATGAAGCGTCGCAGGAAGGCCTTGTCGTCCTTCAGCGCATCGCGATACTGATCGTAACGCAGCGCCGCGAGTTCGTGCTGTTCCTGCGTCGAAATCTGCCAGTCGCGCGCGCAATTCTCCGCGGTGTCGACCATCGCGAAATGCCCGGTCGGCTCGTCGTTGAAATTGTCGAGCATCCAGTTCTCGAGCATGGGCGCGCCGCTCGGCGCCTTCGGATTGGGATGCACGACCACCGGCGAATTGGAGGTGCGGTCGCAGGTCACGACCAGGGACGCCGTCGCATCGCCGCCCGCGATTTCGGCCGCAGCGGCCGACAGCGCGCGCGCCGAGGTGGCGCAGGCCTGCGATACGGTGGGCCCCGTTACGAAAGGCGCGCCCATCATCGTCATCACCCAGGGCGCACCCCAGAAGCTCTTTTCTTGTGGAACCGTGATGCCAAGCACGGCGTGGTCGAGCGTTTCCAGTGGCCAGTTCTTTTGCTTTGCGACGTTCGCGCCGGTTGCTGCAGCGAGCTTCAGGCTGTGCAGGTCTGACAGGCTTCCCTGCCAGCGCGCGAACGGCGTCGACCAGTATGCGCCGTAGGGAATGCGGAGATCGGACAGTGCGGTCATGGGTCTGCTCGCCTGCTTCAATCAAGTCCATGCTGCCGCAGAAAGTCGATCAGCAGGTCGCGACAGGCCTGCGGCTCCTCGAATTGCAGAAAATGAGTCGTGCCCGGGACCATCACCACATCGACGCCGAGCATCTGACGTGCCGCCTGCGCGACCGAGGCGGCCGGGCTCGCATAAGGCGACGCGGGATCGCCGGCGATGATCCGCAGCGGCACACCGATCTCGGTCATGCGGTGGAAAAGCGTCGGATCCTTCGTGCTGCCGAACACGAAGGCCTCGAACGCGGGCGGACAGCTCAGCTCCCAGCGGCCATCCGGAATCCTGCGCACCGTAGCGCGCGCCAGAAGGTCGGCTTGTTCCGGTCGCCAATGCCCGAAGGCCGGACGGCGATACTGCGCCGCGAGATCGTCGGGTGTGTCGAAGACCGCCTGCCGGCGGGCCGCACGTGCCGACAGCTTTTGCGAATCCGGTCCGTGCTGCACTTGCAGCGGATGATCGGCCGGCGGCGCCATCGGCGGATCGAACACGCAGATGGCGTCCCAGCGCCCGCGGTTTCGCCAGGCATGCTCAAGCGTCGCCATCGAGGACAGGGAATGCATCACCGCGACCGTGCGTGCCGGCCCGAAATGCTCTCGAATGCCCTGAAACACCTCTTCGATATCGGAAAAGAAATTCTCCCAGACATGCCCCTCCCGGGTATGAAGCGGGTTCTCACCGTGATTGCGCATGTCGAACACAACGAGGTCGTAGCGGTCGGCGAGCGGCAGCCAGAACGGCGCATAGGCGTTGATCGCAAGACCATTGCCATGGCCCAGCACGAGTCGCGTCGAGCCCGCCTTGCCGTAGCGGCGCAGGCGGATCACCGCACCGTCCTTCATCGTGAGGTCGGCGCGGGCGGATGGCGGCGGCACTGCAATGGTCTGGTGGAGGTTCATGCGGGGACGCTTGTCGTCACTCCGGGCGCCAGGGTCAAGCGCCGCCCCGACATGGCGGATCGTCACTGGACGCGACGCGCGCGTACCTTCAGGCCGCCGGTGCCTTTGCGCGTCCGGCCTTTTCCCGCGTCCACGCCGCAAGGTCGCCATGCGCAGCGGCCTTGAACTCCGCAGCCTCCCGATCGGACAGGGTTTCGGTCGTGAGTTCTAGACGGATGCCGTTCGGATCGAAGAAATAGATCGAGTGCACGAAGCCGTGGTCGGTGACACCGACCACATCGATCCCGGCTGCTTCCAGCCGCGCCTTGGCGTCGCGCACCTCCTCGATCGTTTTCATCCTGAGCGCGATATGATTGACCCAGGCCGGCGTGTTGGGCGACGGCGCCGCAGCCTCGTTGTCGCCGAGATCGAAGAAGGCGATATAGGAGCCGTCCCGCATCTGGAAGAAGACGTGGACATAGGGACAATGCTCGCCGGTCGAGGGCACGGTGTCGGCCTTGATCACATGGGCCAACGGCAATCCCAGAATGTCCTCATAGAAGTGACGGGTCTCCTCTGCATCCCGGCAGCGCCAGGCGAAATGGTGAAGGCCGTGGATGGGGGCGACGGAACCTGAAGCGGCGGACATTGATGCTCTCCCTGGACGTCTCACGTTTCGGCGGCCTTGTTCCCGGGCCGATGCAGGAAGCCGAATGGCCCCGTTCCTGCATCGTCAGGCGCATGCGCCGGACTTATCGCTGGAATTGTAGATCGACCGGGGACCGAAAGGCCAGATGGCTTGCCAAATGGGATGGCAGGGTCTGCACATTCGTGTGGCAACGCCATGCATGGCGGCTCCGATAGCAAATCCAGCCGCGCGCCAGCCTGTCGAAACGGCATGAGCACGACCTCGGGCATCACATCAGGCCTGGACCTGTCGCTGAAGATCGTCATCGTCGACGAAAGTCCGGTGCGCTCGGCGATCCTCGAAGAAGGCCTGCGCGAGGCCGGCTTCACCGACGTCGTCCGCATCTCCGAGATGGCCAATCTCCTGACCCGCATCTACAAGATCGACCCCGACGTCATCCTGATCGATCTTGAGAATCCAAGCCGCGACGTCCTGGAGCAGATGTTCCAGGTCAGCCGCATCGTCAAACGGCCGATCGCGATGTTCGTGGATCAGAGCGACACCGCCTCGATCCAGGCCTCGGTCGATGCCGGCGTCGCCTCCTATATCGTCGACGGGCTCAAGAAAGAACGCATCAAGCACATCCTCGACACCTGCATCTCGCGCTTCAACGCATTCGCGAAACTGCAGGGAGAACTCGACCGCACCAGGAACGCGCTGGAGGAGCGCAAGGTCATCGACCGCGCCAAGGGCATCCTGATGTCGGCAAAAGGTCTTACGGAGGAGCAGGCCTATGTCCTGCTGCGGGGCACGGCAATGAAGGAAAACAAGAAAATCGCCGAGATCGCACAATCGGTCATTACCGCCTCGGAGATGTTCAAATGAGCGCCGGCCAGCGCCTCCGTGCCGGGTTCATCCCGCTAGCCGACGCCACCGCGCTGATCGTCGCCGTCGACAGGGGCTTCACCGCCACGGAAGGCCTCGATGTCGAACTGGTGCGCGAGGTGTCGTGGTCGAATGTGCGCGACAAGCTCAATATCGGGCTGTTCGACGCCGCGCATCTTCTCGCACCGGTCGCGATCGCCTCGAGTCTCGGGCTCGGCCATGTCAAGGTCCCGATCGTTGCCGCCTTCGGGCTTGGGCTGAACGGCAATGCCATCACGGTGTCGCCCGCGCTTCACGCCGCACTGAAGCACGCCGCCGACGGTGACATCGCCGATCCCATGATATCGGCGCGCGCGCTGGCGCGCGTGGTGATGGAGCGCAAGGCGCAAGGCGCAGACCCGCTCACCTTCGGCATGACGTTTCCGTTCTCGACACACAATTATCAATTGCGGTTCTGGATGGCGGCCGGCGGCGTCGACCCCGATCAGGACGTGCGGCTGATCGTGCTGCCGCCGCCTTACATGGTGGAAAGTCTCGCCAGCAATCATGTCGATGCGTTCTGCGTCGGCGCGCCGTGGAATTCCGTGGCGGTCGATCTTGGCATCGGCCACATCCTGCATTTCGTGTCCGAAATCCTGCAACGCGCTGCCGAGAAGGTGCTGGCGGTGCGCGCGCGCTGGGCCGAGGAGAATCCCGATACGTTGCGCAGGCTGGTGCGCGCCCATGACCGCGCCGTGGCCTTTGTCGAGGATGCTGGCAATCGCGACGAGGTGACGGCCCTGCTGTCGGCGCCGGACCGGCTTGGCAATGCCGCCGAGTTGTGCCGGCGCACCTTCGAGGGCCGTCTGAAAGTCGGCCCCGATGGCATCTACCGCAGCAGTGACCGCTTCCTGATGATCGGGCGTGCGGGCGCGGCGAGACCCGATCCTGTTCAGGCGGCGTGGCTCTACGCCCAGATGGTGCGCTGGGGACAGGCATTGCTGTCGGCGGAAGGCCTCGCCACCGCGAAAGCCACGTTCCGCGCCGACCTGTATGACGAGATGCTTGGCGTACGGCCGCAATTGCCCCCCGGCGAGCCCGCCGATCACGTCGGTGCATTCACCGGCCCGGCCTTCGACCCGAACGATGTCGCGGCGCATCTCGACGCCTGGAAAATCCGGCGTCGCTGACGCCCATCATTTGTGCACCGCACAAACTTCAGCCAACTGCCTGCATTCTGGAGGCATGTCGGCATGCAAACGGCCATCCGTGTCCGCTTCCCGCATTGATTTTCCTTGGGATTATTCCAAAGCGCAACTGGCACGAAGCTTGAACAGAGATGATCGGCGGGCCGCGCGGTCCGCCGTGTCCAACGACGGACCAAACAACGGCATCGCCGCCGATGCATCGCTCGTTCAGCCGGCTCGCGCCTGCTGGCGGGCCCGTCTTGGGACACAGCAATGCAGGTTGCCAATCAAGCCGTTCTGTTGCGCGACTCCGTCGCGGTCGATGCCGGGAGCGTGCTGCGAGGCACGATTGCCGGTGAGCAGAGCGAGCCTGTCATCGTAGTTGGCGGCGGTCCGTCCGGATTGCGGGTGGCGCACGAAGTTGCACGGCGCGGCTTTCCCGTCCTCATGTTCAATGCCGAACGCTGGCGTCCCTATAACCGCCTGAAGCTCACGCCGCTGCTGGCCGGCGAAGTCCAGATCGGGACGGTCTATCAGCCGGACCAGTTCAATCCGGACGCGCCGGTGTCGCGCTATGACGGCCACACCATCACCGCGATCGATCCGGCGGAGAAGACCGTCACCAACCAGTTCGGCCGCACATTCACATTCGCAAAACTCGTCCTGTGCCTCGGCTCGCATCCTCATGTGCCGCCGATCCCGGGGCGCGACCTCGACGGCGTCTACCGGTTTCGCAACTTCGATCATGCCGAGCAGCTGATCGCGCGCGCCATGCGTTCGCGGCGGACGTTGATCATCGGCGGCGGCCTGCTCGGCCTGGAAGCCGCCCGCGGCATGGCGCTGCGCAACATCGAAACCATCGTGGTCGAACACGAAAGCCATCTGATGGCGCGCCAGCTCGACGAGGCCGGCGGCAAGCTGCTGGAAGCTCAGATCCGACGCCTCGGCCTGCAGATACGGACCTCCTGTTCGGTGCGTGCGATCGAAGGCTCGCAGCGCGTGGAACGCGTATTGCTGTCGACCGGAGAGGCGGTCGCCTGCGACACCGTCATTATCTGTACCGGGATCCGCTCCAATATCGAGCTTGCGCGCAATGCCGGGATCGCCGTCGGGCGCGGCATTACCGTGAACGACCGGATGCAGACATCGCAGCCGGACATCTATGCGATCGGCGAATGCGCCGAGCATGACGGCCACATCTACGGACTGGTCGCACCCGGTCTGGAACAGGCGGCGGTTGCCGCGGCGGCCATCGCCGGCGAGCAGGCGCATTATTCGGGGTCGGTGCCGACCACGCGCCTGAAAGTCGTCGGCACCGACGTCTTCAGCATGGGCGATGTCGAGCAGATCGACCAGCGCCTGGATATTGGCAGCGCGATCTGGAGCGCAGCGGACAAGGGCCTGTACCGCCGGCTGGTGATCGACCGGTTCCGGCTGGTCGGCGCCGTCAGCGTTGGCGACTGGCCGGAGCTCAATCGCGTGCAGCAGGCCGTACGCGAGCGCGCCTTCATTCTTCCGTGGCAGAGCTGGAGATTTGCGCGCACCGGGCGACTCTTCCCCGAGACCGCGCCGGCTTCGGTCGTTCAATGGCCTCGCGCGGCCACCGTCTGCAACTGCACCGGCATCACGCGCGGACAACTCGGCGATGCAATCGCGCAGGGCGCCACGACCGTCGACTCGCTGATGCGTGACACCGGCGCCAGCACGGTTTGCGGCACCTGCCGTCCGCTGCTGCATGAGTTGATCGGCGGCAAGGTGGTGCACGAGCCGGTCTACGGCGGCCGATGGATCGCGGCCGCTTCCGCAATCGCCGCATTGATTGCGCTCGCCGCCTGGTTCCTGCCCGCCTGGCCTTATGCGCAGACGGTCACCACCGGAGAGACGCTCGACCGGTTGTGGCAGGACGGAATCATCAAGCAGATCACCGGCTTCACACTTCTCGGATTGTCGGCGCTGATCGCTTTCCTGTCGGTCCGCAAGCGACTGAGCTGGCGCTGGCTCGGCCATTACAAGTTCTGGCGGGTCGCGCACACGGTCATCGGGCTGTCGGCGCTGGCGGTGCTGTTCTTCCACACCGGATTCAATCTCGGCAACAATCTCAACCGCTGGCTGATGGTGACCTTTCTCGCCGTCGCCGTGATCGGCAGCCTGACCGGCATCGTGACCGCGCGCGAGCATGCCGCGCTTGCGGCCGGCCGGACCAGCTACCGCCCGCTTTTCACCTGGCTGCACATCCTCGCCTTCTGGCCGCTGCCGGTGCTGCTGCTGCTGCATGTCCTGACGGTCTACGCCTACTGAGCCCTCTGAAACTGAGTTTGGAGATGTCGAGAACGCTGATGCTCTGGTTGTTGTGGATCGTCATGTCGGTGTCTGCCGCGAGCGTCGGGTTCGCGGCGATCTGGTATGGCGGAAACCGCTCGGTGTTCCTGATCGGCAAGACCACGAGCGGCCATCACCAGATCGAGCTGGCCTGCGACACCTGCCATACCAGCGTGTTCGGCGGACCGGAGCTCCTGCAGAATGCCTGCGTGCAATGCCATGGCGCCGAGCTGAGAGCGGCGAACGATTCCCATCCGCAATCGAAATTCACCGACCCGCGCAACGCCGAACGCACCGCAATGCTCGATGCGCGCTATTGCGTGACCTGCCATCGCGAGCACCGGCCCGCCATCACGCAGGCCATGGGCGTCACACTGCCGGAGGACTTCTGCTTCAAATGTCACGAAAACATCGGCAAGGAGCGACCGAGCCACAAGGACCTCGCCTTCACCACCTGCGCCTCCGCGGGCTGTCACAACTTTCATGACAACCGCGCCCTCTACATGGACTTTCTGCTCAGTCACGCCAAGGAGCCGGACCAGCTCAAGGCGCAGGCGGCGGTGCTTTCCAACTTTCTCAAGGATCGCAAGGACGCGATCAAGATTCCCAGGGCGCTGACCGCAGCGGATGCGGATGCGCCGGCCGAATACAGGTCCACGGCGGCGATCGAGGCGTGGGTCACCGACGCCCATGCACGCGCCGGCGTCAATTGCAGCGGATGTCACACGGCGAAGGACGCGCCCGCCGCCTGGATCGCGGCGCCCGATATCACCACCTGCAAAGGCTGCCACGCCGATCAGGCGCAGACCTTCGTCGAAGGCAAGCATGGCATGCGGCTGCGTGAGGGTCTGTTCGCCTCGCGCGCCGATCCAATCGGTCTGTTCAGCGAACGCAAGCTCACCGCGATGACGCCCGCACAGGCGCGCATCCCGATGAAAGCGGACAATGCGTCGCTCGGCCTCGGCTGCAACACCTGCCACTCGCCGCACGCCTATGATCTCAACACGGCAAAGGTCGAGGCCTGCGTCGGCTGTCACAACGACCAGCACACACAAGCCTATTTCTCGTCGCCGCATTACGACCTGTTCAGGAAGGAAGTGGCCGGCGAATTGCCGAAAGGCGGCGGCGTGTCCTGCGCGACCTGCCACATGCCGGTGGCCGAGAAGCGCGACGCGCAGGGCCAGCGCTTTCACTTCATCACGCATAACCAGAACGACAATCTGAGGCCCAACGAAAAGATGGCCCGCACCGCCTGCATGGGCTGTCACGGGCTGCAATTCACCCTCGATTCACTCGCCGACCCGGCCCTGATCGCGCGCAATTTCAACGGGCGCTCAAACGTTCACATCGAAAGCATCGAGTGGGCGCAAAAGCGGATCGAGGAACGAAGACGCGAAAGAAAACTGAAGCTGCAACAGCAGAGATCGAAGCAGAACTGAAACATCACCAACGGGGAAAGGACATGATGATGCAAATGACTGCCTTGAAGATGGGAGCGCTATCGCTTCTGGTCGGGGGGACCGCGATGATCCCGCTCGCTTATGCACAGACCACCGCCACGATTCCGGTGCAGCAGGTAACCGACATGCTGCACGCGGTCATGGAGGCCGATCGCACGGTCTACACGCAGAAGGTGGTCAACCGGCTGCAGAACGAAGAGAAGGTCATCACCGCGAGCGAGCATTTCACCGACAAGAAGGCGCTGCCGCTTCCAGCGCAGATGTTCCGGTTCGGCGCCGAGCGGGTGGCGGAGAAAAACAAGACTTTCTCCTATTCTCTGCTGTCGCTGTGGCCGATCAACAACCAGAACGCACCGCGCACACCGGCCGAGAAGGCGGGCCTTGAGGCCGTCAACAAGGACAAGACCAAGCCCTTCTACCAGGAGGAAACACTCGGCGGGAAGAAGTTCTTCACCGCGGTTTATGCCGACGTTGCGATCTCTCCCGGCTGCGTGAGCTGCCACAACGAGCATGTCGACAGCCCGCGCGACGACTTCAAGCTCAACGACGTGATGGGCGGCGTCGTGATCCGCGTTCCGCTGTGATGCACCAGCAGGACCATTCTCTTCCAGCCAATGGAGCACTGACATGACACCCGAACAAGTAAGCCTGGTGCAGGCGAGCTTCAGCAAGGTGGTGCCGATCGCCGGCACCGCAGCCGACCTGTTCTACGACCGGCTGTTCGAGATCGCACCCGAGGTGAAGCCGCTGTTCAAGGGCGACCTCACCGAGCAGAAGAAGAAGCTGATCGCGATGCTCGCGACCGTGGTGAACGGTCTCGACAAGCTTGACACCATCCTTCCGGCCGCAAGCAGGCTCGCGAAGAACCACGTCACCTACGGCGTTCAGGCCAAGGATTACCAGCCGGTCGGCGCCGCGTTGCTGTGGACGCTGGAGAAAGGGCTGGGCGAGGCGTGGACCAAGGACGTCGCCGACGCCTGGGTGCAGGCCTACACCACGCTGTCCGGCTACATGATATCGGAGGCATATCCGAAGACCGTTGCCGCCGAATAGCGATGAGTGAATCCGTCGTCGTCTCTTTTCTTCCTCTTCCCGTTCACGGGGAGAGGAAGACAACGGCCGCGAGACATCTGCAATGAGTGAATCCCTTGTGATCGTCGGCAATGGCATGGCCGCGGCGAAACTCGTGGAAAACCTCTGCGCTCGCGCGCTGGGCCGTTACGCCATCGCCGTGATCGGCGAGGAACCGCGGCTGGCCTATAACCGTGTGCTGCTGTCTTCGGTGCTCGCCGATGACGTGGCGCAGCCCGACATCGAACTGAAATCGAAGCGCTGGTGGCGCGACCGCGGTGTCACCGTGCTCTACGGGCAGGCGGCGACCGCGATCGACCGCGATATCCGGCGGGTGAAGCTCGCGGGCGGCGCCGCCATTCCCTATTCGAAGCTCGTCTTCGCCACCGGCTCTCGGCCGATCGTGCTGCCGATCCCGGGGCGGGAATTGAACGGGGTGATGACGTTCCGCGATCTGCGTGATGTGGACGTTCTGAAGCGCGCCGGCAAATGCAACGCCGTGGTGATCGGCGGCGGCCTCCTCGGACTTGAGGCTGCTTACGGGCTCGCGAAAGCCGGCGCGAAAGTCACGGTCGTGCATCTGATGGACCGCCTGATGGAGCGTCAGCTCGATGGCGAAGCAGCCGGCCTGCTGAAATCGGCGGTCGAGACGAAGGGCGTCGATGTCCTGCTGAATGTCGAGACCGCGCGCTTTTCCGGCGACGGGACGGTGGAACTGGTCGAACTGAAGGACGGCCGCACCCTCCCCGCCGATATCGTGGTCATGGCCGCCGGCATCGCGCCGAATGTCGCGCTGGCACGAACCGCAGGGGTCTCAATCAACCGCGGCATCGTCGTCGATGACGGCATGCAGACCGACCTGCCCGATCACTATGCCGTCGGGGAATGTGCCGAGCATGACGGCCGGTGCGTCGGTCTGGTCGAACCGGCTTACGAGCAGGCCGCCGTGCTGGCCGATCGACTCGGCGGCGGCATCGCGCGCTACAAGGGCAGCATCCCTGCCACCAATCTGAAGGTTACAGGGGTCAATCTGTTCTCGGCGGGCGACTTTGCCGGCGGCGCAGGATCCGAGACGGTGCTGTTCCGCGATCCCGGCCTTGGCATCTACAAGAAGCTCGTCATCAGGGATGATCGACTGATCGGCGCGGTATTGTTCGGCGATACCGCGGACGGACTCTGGTATCTCGACCTGATCCGGTCCGGCGCGCCGACCGACCGCTTCCGCAACGAACTCGCCTTCGGCCGCGCCCTCGCCGAACGCAAGGGCGGCGTGGGCAGGAACGCCCTTGGGATGGCGGCCTGACATGTCCGGTGACTTCACCCCCGACCAGAAGCGCTATCTCGAAGGTTTCGTGTCCGGTCTTTCCGCCGCGCGCGTAGCCAAGGGGGGTGTGGGCAAGGCTGGCAATCCTGGCGAGCCGACAGGACCCGATGCCATCCATATCAAGGCGCAGGACCGCACCATTGCCGGAGGCGGCAAGCTCGCCGATCAGGAGAAGTTCAAGCGCGAACTGCATCCGTTCGACGCGTATCCGAAGCTTCGCGAGCAAGCGCAGAACAACGAGCCGCCGAAGCCCGCGGACAATTTCCGCTGGCGCTATTTCGGCCTGTTCTATGTGGCGCCGGCGCAATCCTCCTATATGTGCCGGCTGCGGATACCGAACGGCATTCTGACGCACTGGCAATTCGCCGGTCTCGCCGACGTCGCTGAAAAATATGCCGGTCCCTATTCGCATGTCACAACACGCGCCAACCTTCAGTTGCGCGAGATCCAGCCTGCGAACGCCACCAACGTGGTCGAGGCCATCCAGGATCTCGGCCTTTGCTCGCGTGGCTCCGGCGCCGACAATATCCGCAATGTCACCGGCAGCCCGACCGCCGGCATCGATCCGCAGGAATTGCTGGACACACGCCCCTATGCCCGCGAGTGGCATCACCACATCCTCAACGATCGCTCGCTTTATGGCCTGCCGCGCAAGTTCAACGTCGCATTCGATGGCGCCGGCCGGATCGCGGTGCTCGAGGATACCAACGACATCGGCTTCCAGGCGGTTGCCGTAAAGGACGGCTTCGGTGTCGAACCGGGCATCTGGTTCAGGCTGACGCTGGGCGGCATCACCGGGCACCGTGATTTTGCACGGGATACCGGCGTGATCGTCAAGCCTGCGGAGGCCACCGCTGTGTCCGATGCCATCGTCCGCGTCTTCATCGAGAACGGCAACCGCACCGACCGCAACAAGGCGCGTCTGAAATATGTGCTCGACGCCTGGGGCTTCGACAGGTTCCTGATTGCGGTGGAGGAAAGGCTCGGACGGCCCCTCGCCCGCGTGCCGGCCGAAGCGATCGAGCCACGCCCTGCCTTCGACCGGCTGGCGCATATCGGCATGCATCGGCAGAAGCAGGACGGCCTGAACTGGATCGGTATCGTGTTGCCGGTCGGCAAGATGACGGTGGCGCAGATGCGCGGCATCGCCACGATCGCGCGCGAGCATGGCGACGGCGACATCCGTCTCACCGTCTGGCAGAACCTGCTGATATCGGGCGTGCCCTCGGACAGGATCGCGTCGGTCGAAACCGAGATCGCGGCGCTTGGTCTGTCGACCAATGCCACGGCGGTGCGCGCCGGGCTGGTCGCCTGCACCGGTTCGACCGGTTGCCGCTTCGCCGCCGCGCATACCAAGGAGAATGCCGAAGAGATTGCGCTCTGGTGCGACGCGCGGGTCTCGCTCGACACCCCCGTCAATATCCATCTGACCGGGTGCCACCATTCCTGTGCGCAGCATTATATCGGCGACATCGGCCTGATCGGCGCGCGCGTGTCGATCGACGATGACGGCGACACGGTCGACGGCTATCACATCCACGTCGGCGGCGGCTTCGGGCCGGAGGCCGCGATCGGCCGCGAAATCTATCGCGACGTGAAGGCCGAAGCAGCACCGCACGTCGTCGAGCGCATGCTGAAAGGCTATCTCGCGCATCGCATATCGGCCGAGGAGACTTTCCTGGCCTTTGCAAAGCGCCATGAGGTCGATGCGCTGAAGTCTCTGTTCGATACGGAGGCGGAATGACGCAGAGCGCCCCGCCCCGCATTCCGGATCTCGTTCCCGAGACCGCCCCGTTCTCGCCCGAGCAACGCGCCTGGCTCAACGGATTCTTCGCAGGACTTGTCTCGCTCGATGGCGGCACCGTCACAGCGCTTTCGCCCGAGCAAAGCGCCGCCTTGATGCCAGGCGGTGTGGGCGATGGGGACGACGGGGAAGCGCCATGGCACGACCAGACCTTGCCGATGGCCGATCGCATGAAGCTCGCCGAGGGCCGTCCGCTGCGGCGCCGAATGATGGCAGCCATGGCGCAGCAGGATTGCGGACAATGCGGCTACAACTGCAACGACTATGCCGACAAGATTTTCGACGAGTCGGAACAGCGGCTGAATCTCTGCGTGCCCGGCGGCAAGGAAACCGCCCGCATGCTGAAGTCTCTCCACGAAGAGATGGACAAGGCTCACGCCGCAGCCAAGGCACCGGCGGAGGTGAAAGCCACTTCGCCGAAGCCAGCGAACGAGGCCGGCCGTTCGCGCGACAATCCTGTGACTGCGACATTCGTCGGTCGATACAAGCTCAACAAGCCGGGATCGGAAAAGGAAACCTGGCATCTCGATTTTGATCTCAGCGCCGCCAGGCTCGACTATGTCGTGGGTGACGCTTTCGGCCTGTTTCCGAAAAACGATCCGGCTCTGGTCGATACGATCGTCGGTACGCTCGGTGTGCCGCCGGATCACCGCATCGGCGGCGCAACTCTCCGCGACATCCTGATCGACAGGGTCGCGCTGTCACCCGCGCCGGACTCCCTGTTCCAGCTCTTCTCCTACGTCACCGGCGGCGAGCGCCGTCAAAAGGCGAAGGCGCTCGCGTCCGGCGAAGACCCGGACGGCGATGCCGTCACACTCGACGTGCTTGCGGCGCTTCAGAAATTTGCAGGCATTCGTCCCGACCCGGAAGCCTTTGTCGAGGCGCTGGAGCCGCTGCAGCCGCGCCTTTATTCCATCTCGTCATCCCCCAAGATCGAGCCCGGCCGCCTGTCGCTGACCGTCGACACCGTGCGTTACGACATTGCGAGCCGCACCCGCCTGGGTGTCGCCTCCAGCTACCTCGCCGAACGCATCGCGCCGGGCGCTCCGATCGAGGTTTATGTGCAGAGGGCGCATGCCTTCGGGTTGCCCGCCGATCCGTCGGTGCCGATGATCATGGTCGGACCGGGAACCGGCGTTGCGCCGTTCCGTGCCTTCCTGCACGAGCGCATGGCGATGAAGGCGCCGGGGAGGAACTGGCTGTTCTTCGGCCATCAGCGAAGGGACTGCGACTTCTTCTACGAGGACGAACTCAACGCGATGAAGATCAGCGGCGTGCTCACCCGTCTTTCGCTTGCCTGGTCGCGCGACGGCGACCAGAAGTTCTATGTGCAGGACCGCATGCGCGAGGTCGGTCGCGATCTGTGGTCGTGGCTCGCGGACGGCGCGCATGTCTATGTCTGTGGCGATGCGAAGCGCATGGCGAAGGATGTGGAGCGCGCACTTGTCGACATTGTCGCGCAGCACGGCGCACGCTCGACCGACGAAGCGATCGCCTTCGTTGCGGACCTGAAGAAGCACGGCCGCTATCAGCAGGATGTGTATTGAGAATGCGCGCGCGTCCCATTGATCCGCGCGCTCCCGCCAAGGCGGGGCTCCAGGGACAAAAAGGCGGGATTCCCGCTGGCGCGGGGATGAGCGGGGTTGGGGTGAATGTTTCACTCCATGGCGGCAGACCATGAACGCGCCCCGGAACACCCCTCCCGTTGTGCGCACCACCTGCCCCTATTGCGGCGTCGGCTGCGGCGTGCTCGCCTCGCCCGACGGACAGGGCGGCGCGATGATCTCCGGCGATCCCGACCACCCGGCGAATTACGGCCGCCTCTGCTCGAAAGGCTCCGCGCTCGGCGAGACGCTCGCACTCGACACCCGGCTTTTGCATCCGATGCTCCGCCAGCCTGACGGCAACCTCGCGCGCACCGATTGGGAGACCGCGCTCGGCAAGGTCGCCGACGGCATGCGACGCATCGTCGATCGCGACGGGCCGGACGCAGTCGCCTTCTATCTCTCCGGCCAGTTGCTGACCGAGGATTACTACGTCGCCAACAAGCTGATGAAGGGCTTCGTCGGCACCGCCAATGTCGATACCAATTCGCGGCTGTGCATGGCGTCTTCGGTCGCCGGTCATCGCCGTGCCTTCGGCGCCGACACCGTGCCCGGCAGCTATGCCGACCTGGACGAGGCCGACCTTCTCATCCTCGTCGGCTCGAACGCCGCATGGTGCCACCCGGTGCTGTTCCAGCGCATGGTCCGGAACAGGCGCGAACGCGGCGCAAGGATCGTTGTGATCGATCCGCGCCGCACCGTGACTGCCGAGGAAGCCGACCTGTTTCTGCCGATCGCCCCCGGCATGGATAGCGTGCTGTTCGCGGGCCTGCTTGCGCATCTGGCCGACACGCATGCACTGGACCTACCCTATATCGAGTCCCACACCGCAGGCTTCGAGGCGGCGCTGGAGCGCTGCCGCATGCTGGCGCCTGATCTCGATGTCGTCTCCGCCAGGACCGGACTCGATGCCTCCGACATCCAGCGTTTCTTTGACCTGTTTCGTAGCAACGAACGCTCCGTCACCTGCTATTCGCAAGGCGTGAACCAGTCGGCGCAGGGCACCGACAAGGTCAACGCCATCATCAATTGCCATCTCGCCACCGGCCGCATCGGCAAGCCCGGCATGGGGCCGTTCTCGCTCACCGGCCAGCCGAACGCGATGGGTGGGCGCGAGGTCGGCGGTCTCGCCAATCAGCTCGCCGCGCATATGAGCCTGATCCCGGGCGATATCGATCGCGTCGCGCGGTTCTGGCGTGCGCCAAGGATGGCACAGCGCGAGGGTCACAAGGCGGTGCAGATGTTCGAGGCAATCGCGCGCGGCGAAATCAAGGCGTTGTGGGTGATGGCGACCAACCCGGTCGTGTCACTGCCAGATGCGGCAATGGTGCGAGAGGCGGTCAGGAAGCTTGAGCTGTTCGTGGTGTCCGAGAATGTCCTCTCCAACGACACGGTGACGAGCGGCGCACATATTCTGCTCCCGGCTGCGGCCTGGGGCGAGAAGAGCGGCACCGTCACGAACTCCGAGCGGCGTGTTTCGCGCCAGCGCACCTTTCTGCCGCTTCCGGGCGAGGCGAAGCCGGACTGGTGGATCGTCGCACAGGTCGCGCAGCGGCTCGGGTTCGGCAACGAATTCGACTACCCGAGCGCAGCCGACATATTCCGCGAGCATGCTGCCCTGTCCGCATTCGAAAATGGCGGCGCGCGCGATTTCGATATCGGCGCATTCGCAGACATTGATGATACGCAGTTCGAAACCCTCGCACCGTTTCAATGGCCGAGAACATCCCGAACGGTCACCGACGATACCCGCTTTTTTTCCGAAGGCGGCTTCTTCACGCCGGACCGCAGGGGGCGCTTCGTTGCGCCGGAGCCACCCACATTGCAATCCGAGGCCGGCTCCGCATTCCCGTTCATCCTCAATACAGGCCGCATCCGCGACCAATGGCATACCATGACCCGCACGGGCTTGAGCCCCCGCCTTGCTTCGCACCTGCCCGAACCCTTCGTCGAGATTCATTGCGATGATGCGAGGCAGGCGGGACTGGCGGACGGAGACTTCGCGCGGATATCGACACGATACGGCGCCTGCGTGCTGAAGGTTCGCGTCAGCGAAGGCCAGCGTCGCGGATCGCTGTTCGCGCCGATCCACTGGAGCGATGCTAGCGCCTCGTCGGCGCGCATCGGCGAAATGATCACTCCGGCAACCGATCCGGTCTCCGGTCAACCGGAAGCAAAGGCGACGCCCGCCGCCATCACTCGTGTCAATTATCGCTTCGCCGGCTTTTTCCTGAGCAAGCGGCCGATCGCGTTGCCGCGAGACACCTGGTGGGCGAAATCCGCCGCGGCGGGCGGCGAAGGCTTCCTGCTCGCAAGCGATGACGGCCCGCAACGCTGGCGCGGCTGGGCTCATGCGATTTCACCGACCGGCATCTCGCTCTCCGAATATCTCGACGAACCGCGCGGCACCTATCGCGCGGCGGGATTTGCGAATGGGCGCCTCTCCTTCTGTCTGTTCATCGGTCCGGCGTCACAGCGCCCGCAATGGGACGTCGCAAAGGCTCTGCTGGCGTCCGAGACCCTGGAAGAACGGCAGCGCCGCATCCTGCTTTCCGGACAATCCGCCGACGGCATGGCGGATACGGGTCCGACCGTCTGCGCCTGTTTCGGCGTCGGCCTGAACGTCATCCGGGAGGCGCTTGCATCCGGCGCCGCCAGCGACGTGGCGGGCATCGGCATCGCGCTGCGCGCCGGAACGAATTGCGGCTCCTGCCTGCCCGAGCTGAAAAGGATCGTGGCTGAAGAGAGACATCATGACAAGCAACCACGACAAGCGTCGCATGCCGGCTGAAAGCGCGCCGCCGCGCATGCAGGCGCTGGCACGGCTGCCGGTGTTTTTTGCGCTGCATGGCAAGCGCGTGTTCATCGCCGGTGGCAATGCCGCGGCCGCGTGGAAAGCGGAACTGCTTGCCGCAGCGGGTGCTCTGGTCGACATCTACGCGACCGACCCTTGCGACGAACTCCTCGATCTCGCGACGGCGGCGCCTGCAGGTGCCATCACCGTCCATCGCAAGCCCTGGGAATGCGGCGCGATGGAGGGGTGCGCCCTCGCCATCGGCGCAATCGAGGCGGACGCCGAGGCAAGGCAATTCCAGGCCGCCGCGCAATTTGCCGGGGTTCCCTGCAACGTGATCGACAAGCCGTATTTCTGCGACTTCTCGTTCGGCGCCATCGTCAACCGCTCGCCGCTCGTGGTCGCGATCTCGACCGACGGGGCGGCACCGGTTTTTGCGCAGGCGATCCGCAGCCGCATCGAAGCGATGCTTCCTTCAGGCTTCGCGCGGTGGGCCGGTGCTGCCCGAAGCTGGCGCAGCGCGGTGAAGCAATCGGGCCTTTCGTTCAACGGACGCCGGCTGTTCTGGCAGATATTCACACGCACCGCGCTGCAGAACCCGAATGCCGAACCGTCGCGCGTCGATTTCGATACGCTGCTGGAAAAGACTCACGCCGAGGCCCCCGCAGCGGAACAGGGCTCGGTCACGCTGGTCGGCGCCGGGCCTGGCGATCCGGAATTGCTGACGCTGCGTGCGCTGCGCGCTCTGCAATCGGCCGACGTGATCCTCTACGACGATCTCGTCTCGAAGGAGGTGCTGGACTTCGCGCGACGCGAGGCGAAGCACATGCTGGTCGGCAAGACCGGGCACGGCCCGTCTTGCAAGCAGTCCGAAATCAACGTGCTGATGGTGGGCCTTGCGAAATCGGGCCGCCGCGTGGTGCGCCTGAAAGGCGGTGACCCGATGATCTTCGGCCGTGCGAGCGAGGAAATCCAGGCCTGCCGCACCGCCGCCATCCCGATTGAAGTCGTGCCGGGCGTCACGGCCGCTCAGGGTGCTGCGAGCCGGCTTGGCGTCTCGCTGACGCATCGCAGCGCCGCCCGGCGCGTGCAATATCTCACGGGACATGGCGAGAGTGGAACATTGCCGGACGACATCGACTGGCGCGGCGTCGCCGATCCGGCGGCGACGACGGTGATCTACATGCCGAAGAAAACCCTGCGACAATTCACAGACCGTGCCATTGCCGCCGGGCTCGATCCGCAAACGCCCGCGATTGCGATCGCCAATGCAACACGTCCCGATGAAACGGTGGTCGCGGCGCCGATTGATGAACTTGCGGAAGCGGCGCTGCCGGACGGGCCGACAATCGTGATGATCGGAAGCGTCTGCGCAATGACCCAAACGAGTCATTCCGGGGCGGGCCACAGGGCCGAACAAAAAATCAAGATGCATTCTCAGACTTGAACGGATTCCGGCTTCGCGGACTTCGCCCGCGTTCCAGGGCCGGACTATACCGTGACGTAGCGATGCACCAGCTCGGCATCGCGATCCATGTCAGCGCTGGTCCCGCGCCACACCGTGCGGCCCTTCTCGATCACATAATGGCGGTCGGCAAGACGCTTCAGCACAGACAGGTTCTTGTCCACGATCAGGATTGACTGCCCGCGCGACTTCAGCAGCGAAATGCAGTTCCAGATTTCCGCGCGGATGACCGGCGCAAGCCCCTCCGTCGCCTCGTCGAGGATCAGCAATTGTGGATTGGTCATGAGCGCGCGCCCGACCGCGAGCATCTGCTGTTCGCCGCCGGACAGCGTGCGAGCATATTGATTGCGCCGCTCCTCCAGCCGCGGAAACAGTGTGAACACCTCTTCCAGCGTCCACGGATTCTTGCGCTTCAGACGGTTGGCGGCGGTAGCAAACAGATTCTCGAACACCGTGAGCAGCGGAAACACCTGCCGCCCCTCTGGCACAAGCCCGATGCCACCCCGTGCGATCACCTCCGGCGCGCGGCCCGCCACCGCCTGTCCGGCGAATTCGACGATGCCACCCGCGGGCGCCGTCAGCCCCATGATCGAACGGATGGTTGTCGTCTTGCCCATGCCGTTGCGGCCGAGCAGCGTCACGATTTCGCCCTCGCCGACGGACAGGTCGATGTCGAACAGCACCTGACTGCGGCCGTAGCGCGCCTGCAGCTTCTCGACCTTCAGCATCATGAATCGCCCTCGCCGAGATAGGCGACACGCACCGCGTCGTTGGCACGTATTTCCTCGGCCGAACCGGTCGCGATCCGCTCCCCGTTGACCAGCACGGTGATGCGATCGGCCAGCACGAACACCGCGTCCATGTCGTGTTCGACAAGAAGGATCGTGATCTCGGTTTTCAGCACCTTGAGCAAGTCGATCATGAGCGCACATTCGGCAGTGCCGAGCCCCGCCATCGGCTCGTCGAGCAGCATCATGCGCGGCGAGGTCGAGAGTGCGATCGCAAGCTCGAGCTGCTTCTGCTCGCCATGCGAGAGTTCGGAGACCACGATATCGGCGCGATTGCCGAGGCCGACGCGCTCGAGATGCTGTCGTCCCTCGTCGCGGAGATCCCTCTTCTTTCGGGCATCCACGAAGAACTGATAGGAATGGCCGCGCCGCGCCTGCACTGCCAGTGCCACATTATCGAGCACCGAATAGTCCGGCAGCAATTGCGTGATCTGAAACGAGCGCGCCAATCCGTGCTGGACCCGTGCCGGCGTCGTCCACCGCGATATCTCGGCGCCGTCAAAGTGGATGGTGCCGGAATCCTGATGCAGTTCGCCCGCGATCTGCGAGATGAAAGTGGTCTTGCCAGCGCCGTTCGGGCCGATCAGCGCATGCAACTCACCCTCGAGGACATCGAGCGACAGATTGCCGGTCGCGACGAGACCGCCGAACCGCTTGGTCAGGCCGTCGACCTTGAGCAGCGGTTCATTCACGTTTGCGGCTCCAGCCCGAGAACAGCGATGTCAGTCCGCCGGAGGAGAACAGAACGATCAGGATCAGGATCGGGCCAAGGATGACCTTCCAGTGCTCGGTCCAGGAGGTGAGGAAGGTCTCGAGGCCGATCAGAATCGCGGCGCCGAGCGCCGGACCCAGCAGCGTGCCGGTGCCGCCGATGATGATCATGATCATCAGGTCACCGGATTTGGTCCAGTGCAGCATATCCGGGGAAACGAACTTGGAGTAGTTCGCCATCAGCGCGCCGGCGAGTCCGGCACCCATGCCCGCGATCACGAAGGCGGTGAGCTTGTACTGATAGGTCGAGACACCGATCGCCGCCATCCGGCGCTCGTTCTGGCGGATCCCGCCAAGCACCATGCCAAAGGGCGAACCCACCAGCCGCGCAAAGCCGACGAAATAGATCACGGCGATGGCGACCACCAGATAATAGAATGTCGTGTCGTCGCGCATGTCGAGATCGAACAGCACGTTGCGGCGGCGCACGATCAATCCGTCGTCGCCGCCATAGGCCTTCAGCGAGATGAACAGAAAGAACACCATCTGCGCGAAGGCAAGCGTAATCATGATGAATGGTACGCCGCTGGTGCGCAGCGACAGCGCGCCCAGCACCAGCGCGAACAAGCCGCTGACGACGATCGCGGCGGGTATGGTGATCAGGAACTCGTTGGTTCCCGGAATGAAGCCGAGAAACGGCTCGCCCTCGGAGAAATGCTGGTACAGGATGCCGACCACGTAGCCACCGATCCCGAAATACGCGGCGTGGCCGAAGCTGACCATGCCGCCATAGCCGAGGATCAGATTGAGGCTCGCGGCTGCGATCGCATAGATCGCGATGCGGGTGGCAAGCCCGATCAGGGACGGATCGCCGATCGCCGTGGCGGCCATCGGAAAGGCCGCCGCGCACAGGATGAAAATGATGGTGCCCGCGACCGGCCACCAGTTGCGGTGCTGCGGCGCCTCCACCCGCCCGACAAATTTCTCGTCAACCTTGAGCATGGAACAGCCCCTGCGGACGGATCAGGAGCACAAGCGCCATCACGAGATAGATACCCATGGAGGAGAGCCCGGCGCCAAGCGCGTCGGCTTCCGATGCGTTCATGAAGGTCTTGAGCAAGCCGGGCAGGAAGGCGCGCAACAGCGTATCGGTGACGCCGACGATCAGCGCGCCGTAGAATGCACCACGGATCGAGCCCAGCCCGCCGATCACCACCACCACGAAGGTGAGGATGAGAATCTGCTCGCCCATGCCGACCTGCACGGCGATCAGCGGTCCCGCCATCAGCCCTGCGAGCCCCGCGAGCAGCGCGCCGAGTCCGAACACCACGGTATAGAGAAGGCGGATGTCGACGCCCAGCGCACGCACCATCTCCCTGTGTGTCGATCCCGCACGCACCAGCATGCCGATGCGCGTCTTGTTGACCAGCAGATACAGCCCGAGCGCCACCAGCAGGCCCACCGCCATGATCGCGATGCGATAGGTCGGATAGGGAATACCGGGAATGATCTCAACCGATCCTGAGAGGAACGGCGGCATTCCGACGAAGAGCGGGGTGCGGCCGAACAGGATGGTCGCACCTTCGTTGATGAACAGGATCAGTCCGAAGGTCGCGAGCACCTGCTCCAGGTGGTCGCGGTCATAGAGCTTGCGGATGACCACGAATTCGATGATCAGGCCGGCGATCGCGGCGGCGATCAGCCCGGCGGGAACGGCAAGCAGAAAGGAACCGGTCTTTGCCGCCACCAGCGCCGCGCCATAGGCGCCGATCATGTAGAGCGAGCCATGCGCGAGGTTGATGACGTTCATGATGCCG
The DNA here is from genome assembly GCF_050250235.1 of Pseudorhodoplanes sp. Lineage (GTDB taxonomy): Bacteria > Pseudomonadota > Alphaproteobacteria > Rhizobiales > Xanthobacteraceae > Pseudorhodoplanes. The sequence continues at coordinate 15,240 of NZ_JBFWPA010000044.1, read as the reverse complement.
AAGATCAGCGTCAGCCCGGCCGCCATGAGGAACAGCATGATGCCGAACTGAACTCCGTTCAGAATCTGCTCGAGTGCCAGCGTCATCGCGGGCCACGCATCATGGATATGATCCCCTCGGCGGCACGGACCGCCAAGGGAATTCGTCAACCCAGGCCGTCCCGATCGTCGTTATAGCTTACAATCCTTAGCGTAGAAATCGCTGTGATTGGAGAGGATTTTTCCCAAGGTCCTGATCACCAGCTTCCCGTTCGCGTCCTTTTCGACTTTGGTTGCAAACCAGTCCTGGACCGGATGCTGGTTGGGTCCAAATCTGAAATTGCCGCGAACCGCTTCGAAATCCGACTTCATCATCGCCTGCCGGAATTTCGCGGTATCCTTGAGGTCCCCGTTCACCGCCTTCAGGGCGCTGGCAATGGCGAGCGCGGTGTCGTAGCTCTGTGCCGCATAATTGGTCGGCACACGATCGGGCCCGTATTTCTTGGCCCATTCCGCCATGAACTTGCGGTTCGCCGGGTTGTCGAAATCGGAATTCCAGTGGGTTCCGATATTGATGCCAAGCGCGGAATCGCCGACCGCTTTCAGGACTGTCGTGTCGAGGGAAAAGATCGCGACGACCATCGGAATGGTGGCGGACAGACCGGCCTGCTGATATTGCCGGAGGAACGTGATCCCGAGCCCGCCGGGATGAAACTGGAACACCACCTCGGGTTTGGCCGCCCGGATTTGCGCAAGCTCCGCGGCGTAGTCGGTCTGGTCCAGCCTTGTATAGACCTCGCCGACGATCTCTCCCTTGAACATGCGTTTGAAGCCGGCGAGCGCGTCCTTGCCCGCCTGATAATTCGGGGCGAGAATGAACGCCCGCTTGTGTCCAAGCTCGTTTGCGATCTGGCCGGCGCTTTCATGCGCCCCGTCATTCTGCCACGATGTCACGAAATAATTCTTGTGGCATTCCTTGCCGGCGAAGCCCGACGGCCCGGCATTGGCGCTGACATAAATGGCGCCGGCATCGAGAATGTCGGGCACGGTCGCGCCGGCAACGTTGGAAAACACGATCCCGCTGAACAGCCTGATATTCTCGGATTTCAACAGACGATCTGCAATTTGCTTGCCCTGACCGGGCTTGAGGCCATCGTCTTCAACCACGAGCTGCACCGGCACACCGCCGAGCCTGCCTCCCTCCAGGTCGATTGCGAGTTGAAAGGCGTCCCGCATGTCGGCGCCGATATATCCGATCGGGCCGGACAGCGTCGTAATGAACCCGATTTTCAGAGGCTGCTGCGCCGCCACCTGAGATGCGGCCAGCATGGAGACAATCGTGAATGCCAGTGATGCCCTGCGTATCATGTCATTGGTCCTTGTTTGTTTTCCCGTGCTTTTCTTCTTGTCGACGACGTGCTCGTCTCGTCATCGAGGCGCGCGCCTGGTCGCAGCGCAGTCGTTGCGTAGGCGTCCCGCCTTCGCACACAGAGCCCGGCATGGGCCCGGTCCGCACCAACGATGCCGCGAAGTCGATCAGTCGCTGTGCGGCAGATTGCCTTCGACCATGTGGAACATCTTGCCGATCGGCTCTTCCCACATCAGGTTGCGCTCCATCGCCCGCGCCGGCATGTCCTGAATGACGTACTGGATTGCAGGTTCGGTGCCGGTATTGACATGCTCGTGCAACGCCCAGGGCGAGCACGCGAAGGTATCGCCCCGCGACCAGTCGAAGCGATGGTCGCCGACGATCGAATAACCTTCACCCTGGATGATATGGTACAGCGCGTAGGAGTTGTGACGGTGCGGCACGATATGCTCGCCCGGATTGATAATCTGCAGCCCGAGAAACAGCGACGGCAGAACGCCGCCGGCTTCGCCGGTATCGGCATTCACCAGTGACAGAAAGCGGCGGTCGGCGCGGCGCAGCTTGTCCTTCGCCAGTTCCTCTAGCTTGGGGCGCGCATCCGCCCAGCGCCAGATCGCGGGCCGGATATTCTTCTTCACCAGAAACGGATAATACTCGTCATCCGTCATCATCTGCGCCCAGTCCGTGCGCTCGGTCGGGCGGCGGTCGTGGCCTTCGATGGGAAGGGCTTTCTTCGGAACGCTCGTCATCTTTCCTCTCCGTGTTTCCTCTCTTGGACCTGGTCAGGTGAAGGCGTTCGCGCGCACTAGGCTCACGCGCGGCAATGCCATTTCAGGAAAGTCAGCGTGCGCTGCCAGGCTTCGGCCGCCGCGACCGGGCGATACACCGGCCGGAAATCCTCATCGAAAGCGTGAGGGGCACCGCGGTACAGATAGAATTCGTAGCTGCGGCCGCCGGCATGCAATGCATTCTCGAAGGCGGAAACGTCGTCGCAGCTGATCAGGCGGTCGGCGGTGCCGAAATGGCCGAGCAGCGGTACGCGCAGTGCCGCGGCGCGATCGAGCGGCGAGACCGGCTTGTTTGCGGAGGTCGCGGCGTAGCGGATCGATCCGTAATAGTCGACGGCCGCAGCGACGTCATCGGTCTCGCAACCGGTCAGAAAGGAATAGGTCCCGCCGATGCAGAAGCCGACGGTCGCAATCCGCCGTTCGTCGACATCTGGCCGGGTCCGCAACGCGCCGATCGCGCCCCTTGCATCCGACAGCACGCGCGCATCCGGCAGCGCCTCGACCGCGGCGCCGATCCGCTCCGGCGTCGATACATCGGGTGCCGCTCCCTCGCGCGCATAGTAATTCAGGACCAGGGTCGAAAATCCGGCGACTGCCAGACGTTGGGCGACCCGCACGATGTAGTCGTTGATGCCCGCGATGGCCGGGAACAGCAGCACCGCCGGGGCCCCATCGCCGCTCTCGGCCGGGAAAAACGGAGAGCTTAGCCGCTCCGCGCCGTTGAAAAAAACCAGCTCGGTCATGCAGGCTCCATGCCCGCGCGCTGTGACTTTGCCAATTCGCTATAATTGAATTATTAGTATTCACATTATGAATATACGAAACGTCGATCTCAATCTCCTCATTGTATTCGAAGCGGTACGGCGCCATCGCACCGTCTCCAAAGCCGCCAGCGCACTCGGTCTGCCACAGCCGACCGTCAGCAACGCGCTGCGGCGGCTGCGGGACATTTTCGACGATCAGCTGTTCGTTCGCGCGGCGGGCGGCGTGATGCCGACGCCCTTCGCCGAGCAGATATCCTCCCATGTCAGCGATGGCATTGCCGCCTTCGAGCGGACGCTGCAATTCAAGAACGAGTTCGACCCGGCACAGGCGCTGCGGCTGTTCACCATCCTGATGACCGACATCGCCGAAGCGATCATTCTGCCGAGGCTGCTTGAAGCCTGCCGCCGCACCGCGCCGGGCGTAAGCTTCCGCACCACACAGCTCCCGGCCGACGCCATTGTGCCGGCTCTCAGGTCAGGCGACGTCGATCTTGCCATCGGCTATATGCCGTCACTGCGGACCGGTCTGATGCAGCAGATGCTGTTCATGTCGGATTATGCCTGTCTGGCGAGTGCGCGGCATTCGACCATTCGCCGCCAGGTCACCGGCCAGATTTTCCGCAATGCGCGCCACGCGATCGCCGAGGCGCAGGGCACGGGCCATGATGTCGTGGAGAAGCTCTTGCGAAAGCACGGGCTCGATCGCCAGATCGGAGCGCGGGTCCCGCACTTTCTGGCTTTGCCGATGATTGTCGCGTCAAGCGACATGCTTGCAACGGTGCCCCGCCCGCTCGGAAAACTGATGCAGCAGATCGCCGATATCCGGATCTACAATCATCCGTTGCCGCTCCCGCAGATCGCCATCCGGCAATTCTGGCACGAGCGGTTCAACGACGATCCCGGCAACAAATGGCTGCGCGCCACCTTTCGCAAGGTGCTCGCGCAGCCGATGAAGGCCGACGACATCCTGCGGCTCTGACAAGCAGTCGGCAGGATGCCGGTCAGTCGCAGCTAGAGCTTGCAGTCCTTCGAATAGACATCGCCCTTGTCGGTGAAGACCTTGCCGGTGGTCTTGATCACCGGATTGCCGTCGGGGCCCTTCTCGACCTTGGTCGAAACCCAGTCCTGGACCGGATGCTGGTTCGGGCCGAACTTGAACTTGCCGCGCACCGCATCGAAGTCGGCCTTCAGCATGGCCTGACGGAATTTCTCGGTGTCCTTCAGGTCGCCGTTGACGGCCTTCAACGCAGCACCCATTGCCAGCGCGGTGTCATAACCCTGCCCGGCGTAATAGGTCGGCAAGCGGTTGTACTTCTTCATCCAGGCATCCATGAACTTCTTGTTGGCCGGATTGTCGAAGTCCGTATTCCAGTGCGCGGTCCCGTCGATGCCGAGCGCGGAATCTCCGAGGGCCTTGACGATATTCACGTCAACGCCCGGCGCCGCAACCACCAGCGGAATGGTGCCGAGCAGACCGGCCTGCTGATATTGCCGCGTGAAGGTGATACCGAGACCGCCGGGATGGAAATGAAACACCATTTCCGGCTTTGCGGCGCGGATCTGCGCCATTTCCGGCGCGAAGTCGGTCTGGTCGAGCCGCGTGTAGATCTCGCCGACAATCTCGCCCTTGAAAAAGCGCTTGAAGCCCGCGAGCGCGTCTTTCCCCGCCTGATAGTTCGGCGCCAGAATGAATGCCTTCTTGTAGCCGAGATTGGTGGCGTGCTGGCCCGCGCTCTCATGCAGCGTATCGTTCTGCCAGGAAGCCACGAAATAGTTCTTGTGGCAGTCCTTGCCGGCGAAGTTCGACGGGCCTGCATTCGGACTGACATAGATCGCGCCGGCGTCGAGAATGTCGGGCACGGTGGCGCCTGCGACGTTCGAGAACACGATGCCGGAAAACAGCTTGATACCGTCGGTCTTCAGCATGCGGTCGGCAATCTGCTTGCCCTGACCCGGCTTCAGACCATCGTCTTCCACCATCACTTGCACCGGCACGCCGCCGAGCTTGCCGCCCTCCATCTCGACCGCGAGATTGAAGGCATCGCGGATGTCGGCGCCGATATAGCCCGCGGGTCCCGACAACGTGGTGATGAAACCGATCTTGACCGGTTGCTGTGCAACGGCGCCCGTCGCAAGCAATGCCGACAGCGCCGCTCCGGCGCCGAACCTTGCAAATCTCACTAGTCCCTCCTGTGGTGGTGCATCCGTCGATGCCAAGGAGGCAGACGACGAAAACGATGGTTGCGCGATTGTGTCCTTCTGCACGCAGGCGTCAAGCAACCTGCGACCGAACCCGCTGGTCAGGCCGCTGTCGATTTGAGGTTGTTAGCAAGTTTCAAGCCACAGCCCGCGATTGCCGCGCGGACATTGGCCTTCTCGGCTTCGGTGAGTTCCAGCATCGGACGGCGCACCGGCCCCGCCGCCTGGCCGAGCAGCGACTGCCAGTATTTCGCATGCGCGTGCGGCTTCTCGGCCGGGCGCGTCTTCCTGAAGGCCTCGCGCACCGGATTGAGGCTGTCGCGAATCTTGCGCGCACCGGTGGCGTCGCCCTTGAAGGCGAGATCGGTGTATTCCCGGATGCGCTTGTCGGCCGCGGTCTGGAACAGATAGGGCGGGTTCGAGCACAGATAGAGCCGCCAGTTCAATTCCAGGATATTGTCGAGCCACTCTTCTTCCGAGGCGGTCGAAACCAGAATCTTGTCACCGGCGAGCTTGGTCAGCTTGGCATACATTTCACGCGGCACCGAATACTTGATCGCGACGACGGTCGGCAGTTCGGCGATCCGCGCACACAGCTCCGGGCTCATCAGATAGCCGGAATCCGGATGGCTCCACATCGCAATGCCGATATTGGTCTGCTCGCTGACGTATTTGTAATACTCGTACAGGGTCTGGTCCTGCGCCTTGAAGAAATGCAGCACCGGCGCGTGCACCACGATGTAATCGGCGCCGATCGCCTCGGCGTGTTTCGCAAGATCGATCACCACGTCCATGTTCTGGTCGGAGCAGGACATGATGGTCTGGAAGCCATGCTTCTTCGCAGCGTCCACCGCGATCTCGAACGTACGCTTGCGCTCCGGCACCGACATCGAGAAAAACTCCCCCTGCTTGCCGGCAATGAACACGCCGTCAATGCCGAGATCGTTCTTCCAGTGCGCGAGATTTCCCGCAAAACCCTTTTCGTCGATCTGGTAGTCCTGTGTAAACGGCGTCAGCGCCGCGGCCCACACGCCCTTCATGTGCTCGCGGGAATAGGCCTTCGCGTCGTTCCTGCCGTATTTCATCGCTTCGTTCCTTCTTCCGTCATTTTGTGTTCCATCGCCGACCAGAGCTTTTCGCCGCTCAGCGGCATGTCGAGATGCGTGACGCCGAACGGCATCAGCGCGTCGACTGCAGCATTCACGATCGCGGCCGGCACGCCGACGCAGCCGGCTTCGCCGATGCCCTTGGTGCCCAGCGCATTGAACGGGCTTGGCGTTTCGATCTTGCCGAGCACCAGTTCGGGGATATGGACCGCGCGCGGTATGGCATAATCCATGAAGGAGGCGGTCAGTAGCTGCCCATCGTCATCATACACGATCCGCTCCAGCGTCGCCTCCCCGACGCCCTGCGCGAGGCCGCCGATCATCTGGCCCTGCGCCAGCATCGGGTTCACGATGGTGCCGGCATCGTCGATCCAGACGATGCGTTCGAGCATCAGCACGCCGGTCTCGCGGTCGATCGCCACGGAGGCGATGACGCAGCCGCTCGACCAGGCCTCGCCTTCGGCCTCGTAAACCACCGGGGTGCAAAGTCCCTTGCCGAACTCCGCCGCAATCTCGGCGTCGGCCTGCGCGATACGGGCGAGGTCGCGCCAGGTCAGCCCGCGCCGCACCGGGATCGCAGTCTCGAAGCCGCTCTCGGTCAGCGTCAGATGATCGGGGTCTGCCTGCAACAGCCGCGCCGCGCACAGCCGCGCCTTTTCGCGGAATTGCTCGGCCGCCTGCACGAGCGCGCTGCCGCCGATCGGCGTCGAGCGGCTTGCCAGCGCGCCGATACCCGCGGGGCAATTCGCGGTGTCCCCGTGATCGACCGCGATCCGCTCCGGGCGCGTGCGCAGCACATCGGCGACGATCTGCGCATAGGCGGTCTCCCGCCCCTGTCCCTGTGCGCTCGAACCAGTCGCCGCAACGATGCTCCCATCCGGGTCGAGCCGGACCTCCGCGCTCTCCCAGCCGTGGCCGCAGGGCTCGGTATAGACCGCGATGCCGATGCCGCAGACCTCGCCCGCCGCGCGGCGCTCGTCGCGCATCCGCAGCGCCTCGTCGTAGCCGGCTTTCTCCTTCGCCAGTTCCAGAAGCTGCGGATAGTCGCCGGAATCGAGAAACGATCCGGTCGCTGTGCGATACGGGAAGGCATCGCTGGGGATCAGATTGCGCCGGCGGATCTCCGCCGGGTCAAGGCCAAGGGTCAGCGCCGCCTTGTCGGCCAGCCGTTCCATCAGCATCGCGGCTTCCGGCCGGCCTGCTCCGCGATAGATGCCGACCGCCGCGGCGTTCTCGGCGCGGCCTTCGAGCACGATGTCGACATTGGCGCAGACATACGGCCCGGGCAGGCAGCGCGCGGCATTCTTGCCGGGCACCGCCGCGCTAAAGGGCAGCCAATGCCCGAGCGGATAATCAAGTTTGGCGCGCAGACCGAGAAATTTGCCGTCGCGATCCAGCGCCAGTTCGCCCGAAACGGTCGCGCCGCGACCCTGTGTGGCGGCGAGGAAATCCTCGGTGCGCGAGCCGCGCCACTTCACCGGCCGCTTCAGTTGCACCGACGCCAGCGCGACCAGCGCATCCTCGGGGTAGATCGACGCCTTGCCGCCGAAAGCGCCGCCGACATCGGGCGCGACCACGCGGATTTTTTTCTCGGACAGATTCAGGATCGCAGCGAGATCGCTGCGCGCGCGATGCGGCGTCTGGGTCGACAACCACACATTGAGCATCTGCGCGCCCTCATCCCAGAACGCCATCGCGGCGCGCGGCTCGAGCGCCACCGGCGCCACGCGTTCATGCGCGATCGTGACGCGCACGATCTGTGCGGCCGAGGCAAAAGCTTCTGCAACATCGCCTGCCCTGTGTTCATGGCGATAGACCGGCTCTTCATCGTCCCAGAGAGGCACCGGCTCGATCTCGGCATGGATCAATTCCGCCGCATCCGCCGCAATCGACGCCCGGGTCGCCACCACCGCGGCTACCGGCTGGCCGACGGCATTGATCTCGGCCACCGGCAAGACTGGAAACGGCAGCATACGCATGTGCGGCAACACGCGGTTGACGGCGGCATGGCCAAGCGTTCCGGGCTCCGGTGCCTTCAGCACCGCGACCACGCCGGGCATGTTCTCGGCGTCAGTGACGTTCAGGCTGACGATCAACCCGCGCGCATGGTTGCTGCGGGCAAACTCCATGAACAGCGTCTCGGGAAGCCGCAGGTCGTCGACGAACCGGCCTTTGCCGGTGACAAGCGCAGCATCCTCGAATCGGCGCAGCGGCTGGCCGACCCACTGCGTCCGTAACACCTGGTCCCGCGTGCGATCCATGCGTGAAGCGCCCTGCCCCGCCTGTTTTTCGGCGGGCGGCGACAGTTTCGGACCATGGCATTCATTAAGCAAGATGACATTATCATATCTATTGATATCATGAGGTTATGAATATCACGCTCCGGCAAATCCAGGCCTTCAGGACCGTTGCGGAATTCGGCTCTTTCACCCGCGCCGCCGAACGCCTGAAGGTGGCGCAGCCCGCGCTGTCGCTGTCGATCCGCGAACTGGAGCGCGAACTCAATCTCCGCCTGTTCGACCGCACCACGCGTCGCGTGGAACTGACCGGGGCGGGCCGCGAGTTCCTGCAATCGGCCGACAAGCTCCTCGCCGATCTCGACCGCGCGGTGCGGGACGCGCGCGACCTGTCCGAGAAGAGGCGCGGCCGTATCGTAATCGCCGCGCCGCCCCTGCTTGCGGCCATGATCGTGCCCGCCGCCATTGCCGAGTTCAACACGGCGTTTCCGGGCATCGATGTCGGACTGGTCGACGCCCGCAACGACCAGATCCTTGATCGCCTGCGGGCAGGCGACGCCGATCTCGCCATCGGCACCTTCGACGAACGCGCCGACGGCATCCGCCGCGAGATACTGGCACAGGATGCGCTGGGGCTGTTCTGCGCGCGCCTATCGCCGCTTGCCAGGAAGCGACGGATGCGCTGGGCGGACCTGCTAGACCAGAAGCTGATCATGCTGACGCGCGATTCCTCGATCCGCGCATTGGTCGAGCGCACGCTGGCGCAGGCCGGTCATGATGCCGGAAAGCCACTTTACGAAGTCTCGCAAATGACCACCGCCGTCATGCTGGCCGAGGCTGGCCTCGGCGTCACCGTGCTGCCGGCCTATGCCTGGTCGTTCGCACGCGGACGCGATGTGGTGTTGCGGCCGCTCACCGACCCGCAGGTCACTCGCAACATCTATCTGATCCAGCCGGACGGCCGCTCGCTCTCGCCCGCGGCGGAAGGATTCGCGCGCACCTTGCGTCAGCAGACCCGCTCCGCAATCGCCAGGGTTGTGACCCGCTAGCGGATTTTATATTCCAAACATATCAATCCATAACATTTTGTCGGCTTGCAGAATGAATGCGGGCGGGGTGTGATAACCTGATTTCCGCGCGTCCCCGCGAAGGCAGGACCCAGAGCCAAAGAACTGGATGTCCGCCGTCGCGGACATGAGCGGAGTTTATGCAGCTTTCGGAGCATCAGCATGGCCCGCATCGAACTCGCCGACCGCAATGCCCTGCCGGAGGAGTTCAAGGAGCGGTTCGACGTCATCGAGAAGTCGAACGGCTATATTCCGAACAGCTATATGCAGCTCGCGCATCGTCCGCCGATTCTCAAGGCGTTGATGGATCTGTCCAAGGCCGTGATCCGCGACGAAGGCACGCTCGACCGCGGCTTCCGCTTCCTGATCGCCTATATCTCGAGCCGCACCGCCGGCTGCCAGTTCTGCCAGGCGCACAACATTTCCAGCGCATCGCGCTGGGGCATCTCCGACGACAAGCTCAACGCGATCTGGGATTACGAGACTTCGCCGCTCTTCACCGACGCCGAGCGCGCGGCATTCGATTACGCACGAGGCGCCTCGGTGGTGCCAAACGCGGTGACCGACGAGATTTTCGCGCGGGTGAAGCAGCACTACACCACGCCGCAGATCGTGGAGATGACGGCGGTGATCGCGCTGTTCGGCTGGCAGAACCGCTTCAACGATACGCTCCATACCGATCTTGACCAGCATACCCTCGACTGGGCCGCGCAATTCGACCTCGCCGACAAGACCGGGTGGGATCCGTCGGATCACATTCCGGGCTCACCCGACAAAGCCGCCTGAAGGAGCCACGCCATGGCACAAGCTGCAGCCGTCCAGAAAGCCGAAGAGACTTCCGGCCCCACCGCGTTCAACCTGATGAAGTGGATCGCCGAAAACCCCGACAAGCTCCGGCCGCCGACCGGTGCCAAGACCGTGTTTACCGGCGACGACTTCATGGTCACCGTGGTCGGCGGGCCCAATGCCCGCACCGACTATCACGTCAACCCGACCGAAGAATTCTTCTTCCAGCTCAAGGGCACGGTAAAAGTCCGCATCCAGCACGAGGGCAAGCCGCACGACATAGTGCTGTCCGAAGGCTCGATCTATCTCCTGCCTGCCAATGTGCCGCATTCACCGATGCGCGGGCCGGACACGGTTGGGCTGATCGTCGAGCGCATCCGCAAGAACGGCATGATGGATACGCATCGCTGGTACTGCGAGAAATGCAACAACGTGCTGTTCGAAAAGACCGTTTCGATCGAGGTTCTGGAACGCGACATGCCGCCGGTGTTCGACGCCTATTACGGCGATCCGGAGAATCAGCGCTGCAAGAAATGCGGCCACGTCAATCCGGGCCGGCCGTCAAAGGGGTAGCTCGGTCTCGCGTCCCGGGCGCAGCGCATCACGCAGCGACGCGCTGCAGAACCGGGACCCATGTTCCGGAATTATTAAATGTGTTGCCTCGCTGGGTCCCGGCTCTGCGTCGCACCATTCACTTCGCTCATGCTGCGCCGCGTCCGGGACACGAAAGCTTCAATGCCTCATCCGCTTCACCGTGTCGGAAGGCTTTTCCCCGAACCGTGCCGTATACGCTTGCGCGAACCTGCCGAAATGCGAAAAGCCGAACGCCAGCGCCGTCTGGGTAACACCCTCACCGGCCAGCAAGGCGGCACGCGCCGCATCGAGCCTGATATTGCGCGAGAATTCCGACGGGCTGCAGCCGCGATGGCGCCGGAACCCTTGTTGCAACGCGCGTTCGCTGACGCCGGTCACCGCGACAAGTTCGTTCATGCCGATGCTTCTCGCGTCATGTGCGCGGATATGCGCCTCGGCGCGCTGGAGATAGCCGGGCGCATCAGCACCCGTCTGCGGGCGCGTCGCGACCAGGGCGGAGAGCAGCAAATCCTCCATCTCCCGCCGCAGCCCGGCATGCGCGCTCAGGCCCCGCCCATTGGCGAGGTCGCGGCACAGATGCGCAATGAGCCCAATCAGACCGTCCGCTTCGTCCATCGGCGAGGCAATTGGTGCGAACCGGATGGGACTTGCCGCATGCGCGGCCAGCCGCTGCCGCGGAATCTTGATCATCAATTGATGCGCATCCGAGCTCCAGGTCTTGCGGTAGCGCAGGCCCGGATTCATCACGAACAGCGTGCCGGGCTTGAGCGCGATCTGGAAGCGGTCGGTGCGGAAGCCAACCTCCCCGTCGAGCGTGAGCTGCGCCACATAACAGTCGAGCGCTGGAGCCACGACCTCGACCGCGGTGCCGTAGCGCAGCATGCCGAGCGAGGTGTCGCACAGCTTCGCCTGCCGGTGACTGAAATCGACGCGCCCGGCGGACAGCCGCAGGTCATGGTCGGCGAAGATCGCGGCGAGATGCGAGCGCGCGATATCGGGCCGCGTGGTGCGTGTGGCCGGAAGCAGACGGTCGAGCTCGCGCAGATGCGGTATGTCGTAGGCCATGATTCTGGTCTTTCGCGGAGCGTTTCGCGGAAATTCTTGCACGGATCATGCCTGCGGAATCCGGACAAGTCATGCGGCTTGCGGCTAGCGGGCGGCCGGTTCCGGCGCTCTGATGGGGCAAACCGCCATCGGGACCCGAACACCATGCTCAAATCCGGCAAGGACTATCTGGAAGGCCTGCGCGACGGCCGCACCGTCTATATCGGGCGCGAGCGGGTCGATGACGTCACCACGCATCCGGCCTTCCGCAATCTCGCGCGCGCCTTTGCCGACTTCTACGACCTGAAGCGTGATCCGGCCCAGCGGGAGGCGCTGAGCTACGAGGAGGACGGTGACCGACACTCGATCTATTACCTGAAGGCGAAGACGAAAGATCAGCTCGCCGCGCGCTCGAAAGCGCACCGTATCCTGGCGGAGCCGAGCTTCGGGCTGCTCGGCCGCTCGCCCGACTATATCGCGAGCTTCGTCACCGGCATGAACCTGAAGCCAGAGCTGTTCGGTCAATATGCCGACAACGTGCGCAACTATTTCAAGTTCATGCGCGACAACGACATCTTCGCAGCCCATGCGATCGTGTCACCGCAGGCGTCGCGCGACCCCGACTTCTTCCAGAGGAAGAACCTGCCGAACCCGGCCTGCCGGGTGATCGCCGAGAAGGACGATGGCGTCGTCATCTCCGGCATGAAGATGCTGGCGACCGGATCGGCGGTCGCCGAGGAAATCTGGATCGGCAACATCCTGCCGCTGTCGCCCGAGGCGAAAGCGGAATCCGTCACATTTGCCGTGCCCTGCAACGCACCGGGCGTATCGCTATGGTCGCGCAAGCCGTTCGCGCCGGCCGCGCAATCCGAATTCGAGGCGCCGCTCACCTCGCGCTTCGACGAGGCCGACGCCATGGTGATGTTCGACAACGTGAAGGTGCCGTGGGAGCGCGTATTCGTACACAACGATCCGGCGCTGTCGCGCGGCCTCTATATCGAGACCGCCGCACATGCCTATGGCAACCATCACTCCAATGTGCGGCTGATGGTGAAGATGCAGTTCCTGGTCGGGCTGTGCAGCCGCATCGCGCAGGCAAACGGCGCGGCGGAGGTGCCGGCGGTGCGCGAAAATCTCGGCCGCCTCGCTGCCCTCGAGGCACTGCTGGAAGCCATCGTCGCCGGCCAGATCGAGGCCTGCGAGGAATGGCCGGTGCCGGGCCATGTCACCTTCAACCGCCGCATGATGTATGCCGGTCTGAACTGGGGCGTGGAGAATTACTCCGCCGTCATCGATACGCTGCGCGAACTCTGCGGCGGCGGCATGCTGCAGATGCCGGCGGACGGCTCGGTGCTCGAAGATGGCGAACTCGGCGAACAATTCCGCACCTTCTGGCAGACGCCGCATATGAGCGCGCTCGACCGCATGAAACTGTTCCGGCTCGCCTGGGACATCGTCGGCTCCGAACTCGGCGGACGGCATCTGCAATACGAGAAATTCTTCCCGGGCGCGTCCTTCGTGGTGCGCAACCACAACTATCGCGAGGCGCCGTGGAAGGCATGGCAGGATCGCATCGACACGATCCTGAGCCGCATGACGCCACCGAACGAACCGGCTGAAGCAGCGGAGTGATCATGCAAGGGCGTTTGCGTGTCGTTTTCATCGGGTTCGGCGCGATCAATTCGCGGGTCGCCGATCTGCTGAGAACGCGTAACGCGCCCGTGGACATCGTGGCCGTCGCCACGAAAGACGATCCGGTGGAGCGCGCGCGCATCCCGGGGGGCGTGCCATTTCTCGCCGCGCCATCGGACCTCGCCGCGCTCAGGCCCGATCTCGTCATCGAAGCCGCCGGCCGCGCCGCGATCGACGCGTGGGCACCGGCCGCACTGGCGGCAGCGCCACGCATGATCATCGCCTCGACCTCGGCCTTCTGCGACGATGTGCTTCTGCCGCGCCTCGCCGAGATTGCGGAGCGGCATGGCAGCCGCATCCTCATTCCGTCCGGCGCGATCGGCGGGATCGATGCGGTCGCGGGCGCGGCGGTCCTTGGGCTGGACGCGGTCACGCACCGGATCGTCAAGCCGCCCGTCGCCTGGAAGGGCACGCCGGCGGAAAAACTGCTCGCACTGGCATCCCTGCACGAGCGCACGGTTTTCTTCGAAGGCAGCGCGCGCGAGGCGGCAAGCCTCTATCCTCAGAATGCCAACGCCACCGTCGTCACCGCGCTCGCCGGAATCGGGCTCGATCGCACCCGCGTCGAACTGATCGCCGATCCGGCGGTTCGGCTGAACGGGCACACCATCACCGCCGAGGGCGCATCCGGCCGCATGACCATCACGCTGGAGAACAACCCGCTGGCGACCAACCCGAAATCCTCCGAACTGACGGCGCTTTCGCTGGTGCGCCTGATCGAGCAGCAGACCCGGCCGGTGATGATCTAGTGGTTCTGTCATCGCCCGCGAAAGCGGGCGATCCAGTAAACACCGCTGCTTCAATGATGACTGGATGCCCCGCCTGCGCGGGGCATGACGACAAATGCGGCAATGCCTTGCGTAACATCAAATCCCGCCCGCGCAATCGACGCTATTTCATCCGCTGCCGTTCAAGCCTATAATGCATTCAATCGAATGTATCGGAACATTGCGGAGGCAATCATGGCAAGGCTGCGTCACTTTGCGGTCTGCGTCGGCGACCTCGACAAGGCGGCGAAATTCTATGCCGACGTCTTCGGCATGAAACGTCACGGCCGCGAAGACCTGCCGATCGGCTCGGCGGTCTATATGGGCGACGGCGCCATCAATCTCGCGTTGCTGAACTTCAAGGGCAGCAGGGGCCACGATTTCGGCGACAAGCCGGAAGGCCAGATCGGCGCCAACCATTTCGGCTTCCAGGTCGAAAGCATGAAGGACACGCAAGCGCTGATCGAGAAGCACGGCGGCACCTTCTTCTTCGACCTCGGCGACGAGCGGAAGGGCAATTTCGAACGCAAATTCAAGGACCCCGAGGGCATCATCTTCGACATTTCCGAGAACGGCTGGGTCGGCACCGACGGCCGCAAGATCAAGGCCGATCCCGCGCATGCCTTCCTCGACGAGACGCTGGTGCCGCAGGACAATCTCAAGGGCCGCATCAAGCACATGGCGCTGTTCGTGCGCGATCTCGAAAAGCAGGCCGCGTTCTACCAGGCGGTGTTCGGGCTGAAGCATCTTGGATACGACCATCAGCCGATGGGCTCGGCGGTCTATCTGACCGACGGCACCACCAATCTCGCGCTGATTTGCCCCAGCATGCCGGCCGACAAGTACAAG
>NZ_JBFWPA010000043.1:0-53635 GCF_050250235.1 Pseudorhodoplanes sp. | reverse complement strand
CTTCGCCGAGCTATGTGGAGCTCCTTACCTGCCTCGAAATGGATGCCGACGCCCGCAAGCTGAAGAAGAACCCGAAAACACGACGGAAATCTCGGGACGGAAACGCAGACGAAGAGCATGGTGCCGGCCGATGCCGTCAAGGACCTTGCGCCGGCAGGTGCCCTGCGCGCCGCCATCAATTACGGCAACGGTGTCCTCGCCCAGCGCGGGCCGACCGAGCAGGAGCCGCGCGGCGTTGCTGCGGATCTTGCGCGCGCGCTTGGGGAGCGGCTCGGCGTGCCGGTGCATTTCGTTTCATTCGATGGCGCCGGCAAGGTATTCGACGCCCTCTCCGCGATCCCGCCCGACCCGCAGGCCTGGGACATCGCCTTCCTCGCGATCGAGCCGCTGCGCGCCGCCGAGATCGCCTTCACCGCGCCTTATGTGCTGATCGAAGGCACCTATCTCGTGCGCAAGGATGCGCCTTTCCGCAGCGTCGCCGATCTCGATCATCCGGGCCGGCGCATCGTCGTGACGCCGAAATCGGCCTACGACCTTTATCTCACCCGCACGTTGCAGCATGCCGAACTGGTCCGTCGCGAGCCACCCGGCGCCACCGGGCTCGCCGATCTGTTCGCACGCGAAAAGCTCGACGCGATGGGCGGCGTGCGCCAGCTCATCGGCAGGTATCTCGGCGCAAATCCCGAGTTGCACGTGCTCCCCGACAGCTTCATGGAGATTCGCCAGGCCATGGGCACCAAGCAGGGCCGCGCCATTGGCGCGCGCTACCTGCGGGAATTCGTCGAGGAAATGAAGGCCAGCGGCTTCGTCGCGGATGCCCTGAAGCGCAGCGGACAGACCGCGACGGTTGCGCCGCCGGAAGGCTGATGTTTCGCCGGCTCATCCTCACGCTTTGTCTTTCGCTGGCATTTCCGGCGTCGGCGGGCACGGTCCTGGCGCAATCATCGGCAGATTCCGAGATTCGCACTGCGCTCGAAACATGGACCGAGGACTTCAATGCCGGTCGCGTCGATCGAACCTGTGACCTGTTCGCGAGGGACCTGATCGCACAATATCGGGGTGCGCCCGAGCGTGGCCATGAGCGGCAATGCCAGCTCCTCACCAAGGCACTCACCGATCGCGCGCGCCGCTATCACAATGCGCTCGCGATCCGCGAAATCCTGGTATTCGGCGACATCGCAGTGGCGCGGGTGGTGTGGACACAGACCGTGCGCGAGATCGAGACCGGCAAGGAAACGAAAACGGTGGAGCCGGGACTTGACGTCTTCCGCCGCGATGCCGACGGCAGGTGGCGGATCATCCGCTATCTCGCCTATGACGAGGAGTGAGCGACGACCCTCGCTCAGAACGCCTGATAGGTCTTGCCATATTGCCCGCCAACGCGGCGGAAGCCGTCCGAGGCCGGCGCATAATTCTGCTGGATGTTGAGCGCCTTCGCATAGGAGCCGGCGGCCTTTTCCTTGTCGCCCAGTCGCTCATAGGCAAACCCGCGGCTGGTCCATGCGGCGAAATTCTGCTCGTCGAGCTGCACGGCATTGTCGAGGTCGCTCGCCGCGGCTTTCAGGTCTCCGGCGGCGATGAAGCTGAGCGCGCGCGCGAGATACGGATCGGCTTCGCGCGGCGCCAATGTCGCCGCCGTCGAGAAATCGTCGATTGCGAACTGGTGCTGGCCGCTGCCCTGATAGAGCAGGCCGCGATTGTGATAGGCTTGGGCGTTGTCGGGCCGGATCGCGATCGCGCGGTTGATGTCTTCGAGCGCTTTCAGGTTCTGCTTCTTGTCGCGCCAGGCGAGGCCGCGGCCCAGATAGGCCGCGGCGTAATTCGGGTCGATCCGCAGCGCGGCGTCGTAGTCGCGGATGGCGAGATCCGGCTGGCCGTTCTGACGGTGGACCAGGCCGCGATTGGCAAAGGCCTCGGCATATTTCGGGTCAAGCTGGATCGCCTTGTTGAAGTCGACCAGTGCTTCCTTGCGCCGACCGGAGGTCGCCAGCACCGTGCCTCGCATGTTGTAGGCTTGCGGGTCGTTCGGTTGCGACTGGATCACCTCGGTCAGCGAGGCGAGATTGGCCGGAGAAGCGGCGTAGGTGGCGTCCGGCGCCAGCGCACCGTGTTCCAGCATGGTGGAACATCCCGCAAGCGTGAGGGCTGCCGCAAGGCTTGCGGTGCCGGCGAGCGGTCGCAACAGGGAACTGGGTGGCGTCATTGCGAGCCGATGATAAGCGCAATCACGTGGCGGTAAAGCGGCGGCGGGCTTGCTTCCGAACGATACGACGCCGCTTCCTGTTGCTTCCCGGCGCAGGAAGGATCGAAAGAAGAAAGCCGCCGGAACTGCCCCGGCGGCTTTCGCAAATCCCCTCGAGCGAATCTGGCTGGGACTAGCCGCGCGGGCCGCCGCCGAAACCGCCGCCCGGACGCGGACCACGCCCGCCATCGCGACCGCCCGGTCCACCGGCGCCGGGAATAACCTTCGGCTTCATCGGCAGCAGACCCTCGCGCTGCAGCTTCTTGCGCGCCAGCTTGCGCGCACGCCGCACCGCTTCCGCCTTCTGCCGGGCTTTCTTCTCGGAGGGCTTTTCGTAATGACCGCGAAGCTTCATTTCGCGGAAAATGCCCTCGCGCTGCATCTTCTTCTTCAGCGCCTTCAGGGCCTGATCGACATTGTTGTCGCGGACAAGAACCTGCACGGATAATCCTTCTTCACGGATGCTGCCCGTGCCGGATCGGCCGGCGGGCAGCGCACGAATTGTTGTTCGGGAGCCGAAAAGGGCGCATCGGGCCCTTCGAGTCGGCCGGCAGATACCAGAAACGGGACCGAAAGTCCACAGACGTCCGCCGCCTGCTGTGCATCCCGCCAAATTGGCTTGCCCGCGCGCCGGTTCACCGGCATGCCTGAAGCCAGATCGGCAACCCGGGGGTGACCTATGACAGGCTTTGCGTGGAAGGCTTTGGCGGCGTTTCTGGTGCTGGCACCGGCCGGCGCCAACGCCCAGCAACAGCCAATCCCGTTCCCGTTTCCCAACCTGATGCAGGGAACGCCACAGGAAGAGGCCGCCTGTGCGCCGGATTCTGCCAAATTCTGCAAGCGTTTCGAGCCGGACCCGTTGCAAGTGCTGGGCTGCCTGCAGCAAAACCGGACCCGCATCAGCAAGGCCTGCCAGACGGTGCTGCGCAACCGCGGGGTCTGATGGCCGTTCCTCCCCTGAAGCGGGGGGAAGCGAATCAATCTGCCTGCACCCGTGTCACGTGACCCATCTTGCGGCCGGGAACCGGATCGCCCTTGCCATAGAGGTGGATCGCGGCGCCCGGCACCGCAAGCCAGCGGGTATAGTCGTTGGCTTCAGCCCCGATCAGATTGACCATCTCGACCCGGCCGAGCCGGACCGGCACGGCCAGCGGCCAGCCCGCCACCGCGCGGATATGCTGCTCGAATTGCGAGACGGTGCAGCCGTCGATGGTCCAGTGCCCGGAATTGTGCACCCGCGGCGCGATCTCGTTGACCAATACGCGCTGCGCGGTGCCGTCGCGCAGGACGAACATCTCGACTGCCAGCACCCCGACATAATCGAAGGCCGTCGCAATGCTCTCGGCGATGCGCACCGCTTCCGCCGCAACCGGATCGGGGATCGCGGCGGGCACGCGCGACACCTTCAGGATGTGATCGCGATGTTCGTTCTCGGTCACGTCGAAGCTCTGCAGAGAGCCGTCGCGGCCGCGTGCCACCACGACCGAGATTTCGCGTTCGAACGGCACGAAGCCCTCGAGAATGCAGGGTGCGCCGCTGAGCGCGCGCCATGCCGTGGCCGGATCGCCGCCGGCGTCGATCCGGTGCTGACCCTTGCCGTCGTAACCGAACCGGCGTGTCTTCAGGATCGCGGGCAGGCCGATCCTGTGCACGGCCTCAAAAAGCTGCGAAGCGTCGATCACCGGCGCATAGGGAGCAGTGGCGATGTCGAGGCTTTCGACGAACTCCTTTTCGATCAGCCGGTCCTGCGTGGTCGCGAGCACCCGCGGGTCGGGCAGCACGAGCTTGCGCTGGGACAGAAACGATGCGGTCTGCGACGGTACATTCTCGAATTCGTAGGTGATGACGTCGCAGCCCTTGGCAAAGCGCGCGAGCGCGTCCTGGTCGGCATAGGGTGCGACGGTGGCCCGTTTCACGACCTCCAGGGCGCAGGAATCGGCCTCGGTCGCGTAAACGTGGCAATTCAGACCGATTCGGGACGCGGCCTGCGCCAGCATGCGCGCCAGCTGGCCGCCACCAAGAATGCCGATGGTGGCGCCCGGAGGCAGCGGTGCGTTGTCGCGCTTGAGCATCGTCAGCTTGGCCGCGTCGGTTCGTGCAGGTCCTTCGACCGGTCGCGTCCGCCAACGGCCTTCGACCCCGCCGCTTCGTTGACGGCCGTCGTCGGCCTTCTTGCGACGCCCGCGGTCTGCGCCTTGCGGAGCGCCGCAAGACGCCTGGCGAGCGGCTTGTCGCCAAGGGCCAGCACGGCGGCGGCCAGCAGCGCTGCATTGATCGCGCCGGGCTTGCCGATCGCCAGTGTCCCGACCGGGATGCCGGCCGGCATCTGCACGATGGACAGCAGCGAGTCCTTGCCTTCCAGTGCGGTCACGTTCATCGGCACCCCGAACACCGGCAATGTGGTCATCGCCGCCGCCATGCCCGGCAGATGCGCGGCCCCGCCCGCTCCCGCGATGACGATCCTGTACTTCTTGTGCGCGGATTTCGCGAAGGCATAAAGACGGTCGGGCGTGCGATGCGCGGAGACGATCAGCGCATCATATCCGACCTTCAGACGGTCGAGCATTTCGGCGGCATGCTGCATCGTTGCCCAGTCGGACTGGCTGCCCATGATGATGGCGACGGGCTTCTTCGCCGGTGATGGTTTCGGCCGCGCGGCCATGGATGCGAATCCGGAAACGAAAGAAGCGGCCGACTATACGCAGGGACGTTGGGGCGGCAAGCGGTACCGTCATTCCGGGCCCGCAGGAAGCGAGGGCCGGATTCCATCGTCACGGCGGCGGTTATCGATTGGAAATTTGCGACCTGCGGTTCACCCGGATCAAATCCGAGGCTAGGCAATGATATCCGGCGTAAGCTGGTCTTCGATGAACGCGATGCGGTCGCGCAGGATCAGCTTGCGCTTCTTCAGCCGCTGCACCTGAATCTGGTCGCGGCCGGGAGCGTCGCTCAGTGCCTCGATTGCGGCGTCGAGGTCACGGTGCTCCTGTTGCAACCGCGCAAGCTCCTCCCGCAATGTGCCTTCGTCGTCGCCGGTCATCTGATTCTTTTTGCGAAAACCCAGTCAATTCAGAGGGTTGCCCCCCGGCTTCTCCAGCCCGGTTCGGCGGCCATTTGTGCCGCGTTCCGGAATCCCGTTCAAGCAGTCCCGAAAAACTAACGAAAAGCGGGGATTTGCTGCGATGCAACAAGCCGGCCTGTCGACTTGCCACAATCCTCATGTCAGAATTGTTGCGTCAGGACTCCAACCGACCAAGGAGGCCAAATCCCCCATGTCCATTCAAGAGCATCTTGTGGAGCTCAAGGCCAGGCACCGGGCCCTTGAGGAACAGATCGCGGATGCGCTGGCGCATCCGTCTACCGACGACGCCACGATTGCCGAGCTGAAGCGTCGCAAGCTGCAAGTGAAGGATGAAATCGCCCGGATGCAGGCATCGGCCAGCGTCCATTAATGAGGCGGTTTCAGGTGTGGCGTGATTGCGGTTGGGCCGCCGGCTCTCCGGACGGAGACCGGCGGTCTTGTTTTCGGCGATTCTCCACCTGACATTGAGACCGGTCGGAGAGGAAGCGCCGAGGGGTTACGCCATGACTGTTACGGTGCGCTGCGTTGCCACCCTGGGGCTGACCCTGCTGTTCGCCTGCAGTGGCGCGTTCGCGTCGGATCGGGTTGCGCCACAGGCGCCGCCGGCCGCGACGACACCGGCGGCGAAGTCCGCCGATGACGTAAAGCTTGATCTGCAGAGACCCGAGCGCGAGACGCCGGAAGCCGCCGAAAGCTGGTGGCAAAGGGTGATCCGAGAGGCACCGAACTGCAAGTCCTTCAGCGACGGCTGCCGCACCTGCAGCCTCACCGTCTGCTCCAATATCGGGATCGCCTGTCAGCCGAAGGAATGGTCCTGTAACGATGCCAACGCCGCTGCGAAGACCGAGGCCAAACCCGATGCAAAGCCCGAACCCAGACAATAGGCGGCGGCGGATAGTAGCGCTTGCCGCGGCCGCGATATTTGTGTGCGGCAACGCGCCCGTCCATGCGCAGGATGTCCGCGGACTTGAGCTGTGCACCGCCGAGAAGCAGATGGACCGCCGCACCGGCTGTCTGCAGGCCAATGTCGAATTTCTTCAGGGCGTGATCGAGCGCAATGCGCGCGACGCACGCCAGAAGCTTGATGCGGCTGCGAAGGAGCTTGCGGCCGCGCGCACCGAGATCAGCACGCTGAAGGCTGGCCTCGCCGCGACCCAGGCGCGGCTGGACAAGCTGGAAAAGGCAGGCGCGGACAAAGCCCGGTCGAAATGATGCGCTATTTCTGCGCCAGTGCCCCGATCTGCACCGGGATCGCCTCCGCCATCGCTTCGCGATAGGCCGAGAGCACGCCATCGACCATTGCATCGATCGAGAACGAGGCTGCGACGCGGTCGCGCAATTGCTGCGCCAGGTGCTCGGCCGCGGCCGGACTGCCGATGGTGCGCGCAATCGCGTCGGCCAGCGCCTGGGCCTTGCCCGGTTCGATCAGGGCTTTGGAGAGCGGGCCGAAGATTTCGGGAATGCCGCCGACATTGGTGGTGATCAGCGGTTTGGCGGCGGCGGCGGCTTCGAGCACCACATAGGGCAGCGATTCCGCGCGCGAGGGGATCACCATGACCCGTCCAAACGCGAGCGCCTCGCGGGCGGGCGTTGCCGGCACGAAGCGGATCGCATGCCGCAGCGAAAGCCGCTCGACCTGCGCCTTCAGCGCGGCCTCGTCCGGCCCACTGCCGACCAGCGTGGCCGTCACCGGCCGGCCGGTTGCATGCAGCCTCGCAATGGCGTCGATCAGAATGTCGATGCCCTTCACCGGACGAAACTCGCCGATAAAAACCAGATCGGTGGCATCGGGGACCGGCGCCACCGGCTCGAACTCGCTCCGAGACACCCCGTTATGGATGACTCGCACGATACCGTTCGGCTCGCCGATCTTTTGCCTGAAAACGACTCCGCTATAGGCGCTCTCGAACAGGAAAAGCGCGGGCCGTGCGAGCAGGATGCGCTCGAGCGTCAGATAAAGCCGCCCCGACCAGTTGTCGTGGCTGAGCAGCAGGCTGCCGCCATGCGGTGTGTAGGCGCGCACCACGCGCCGCCCCGGAACCGCGAGCCGCGCATAGGCGCCGCCCTTGGCGCCATGGCCGTGGATGACGTCTGCGCCGGTCTGCTGGATCCGCCGCGTCACGTGAAAGACGGCCGGGGCGTCGAGCGGATTGAGCTGACGGTGCATCGGAATGCGGGTCAGCCCGAGCGCAAGCCGCGGAGCCAGATCGGCAAAAATCTCATCGGACCGTGCATTGCCGGTCAGGGAGTCCGCGATGATGCCGACTCGGTGGCCGCATGCGATCTGTCCTCGCACGAGATCCACAACATGGCGGAACAATCCGCCGACCGGCGCGCGGAAGACATGAAGGATATTGATCGGCATGGTCGGCGGCCTTGTGGCGTTGCGGGCGGCCTTTCACATCTGCGCCCAAAGCCGGCTTTTGCAAGGACGCAAGCCGTATTTCTACGAGGTTATGCCGTCTGGTTTGACCAATGATTAACGCGGACCGAATGATTAACGGGCGGTGAAGAATTTCCAGTCAATCCGAAGGTTGACGGTTCGGTTTCTAGATGTCCCGTGTCACGTCGCGGAGCTTGAATTTCTGGATCTTGCCGGTGGAAGTCTTCGGCAATTCCGAAAACACGATGTATCGCGGCACCTTGTAGCCCGCAAGATTCTGTTTGCACCAGGCGATCAGGTCGTCGGACGTCGCGCTGGCGCCGGGCTTGAGTTCGACGAACGCGCACGGCGTCTCGCCCCATTTGTCGTCAGGCTTCGCCACCACGGCCGCGGCCTGCACGGCAGGGTGCTTGTAGAGCGCGTCCTCCACTTCGATCGACGAGATATTCTCGCCGCCGGAGATGATGATGTCCTTGGATCGGTCCTTGAGCTGGATATAGCCGTCCGGATGCATCACGCCGAGATCGCCGGTATGGAACCAGCCTCCGGCAAAGGCCTTGTCGCTCGCCGCGCGGTTCTTGAGATAGCCCTTCATCACCACATTGCCGCGCATCATCACTTCGCCCATGGCAGCGCCGTCGCGGGCGACCGGCTGCATGGTCTGCGGGTCCATCACGTCGAGCGCTTCCAGCGCGGCATAGCGCACGCCCTGCCGGGCCTTCTTCGCGGCCTGTTCCGCGGGAGCCAGCGCATCCCATGCGTCGTGCCAGTCGTTGACCACGGCCGGGCCGTAGCATTCGGTCAGCCCATAGAGATGCGTGACGTTGAAGCCCGCCTGCTTCATGCCGGCCAGCACCGCCTCCGGCGGCGGAGCGGCCGCGGTGAAGAACTCCACAACATGAGGCAGCGGCTTCTTCTCGTTCGCCGGTGCATTGAGCAGCGTCGCCATCACGATCGGCGCGCCGCAGAGGTGCGTCACCTTGTGGGCGGCGATCAGGTCATACATCGCCGCTGCGCGGACCTGACGCAGGCAGACATGCGTGCCGGCGAGCACCGAGATCGACCACGGAAAGCACCAGCCGTTGCAGTGGAACATCGGCAGCGTCCAGAGATAGACCGGATGTCGTGTCATGCCGCAGGTCACGACATTGCCGGTCGCGAGCAGATAGGCCCCGCGGTGATGATAGACCACGCCTTTCGGGTCGCCGGTGGTGCCGGATGTGTAGTTGAGCGAGATCGCGTCCCATTCGTCGCCGGGCATTTGCCAGGGAAAGCCCGGGTCGCCTTCGTTCAGGAAGTCCTCGTATTCCAGCGTACCGATGCGCTCGCCGTCGCCTCCGTATTCCGGGTCGTCGTAGTCGATTAGCAGCGGCTTGACCTTGGCGCGCGCGAGCGCGTCCTTCATCACGCGGGAGAATTCACGGTCGACGATCAGCACTTTCGCTTCGGCGTGATCGAGGGTGAACGCATTCACCGCGGCGTCAAGCCGCGTGTTGATGGTGTTGAGCACCGCGCCTGTCATCGGCACGCCGTAGTGGCATTCGAGCATCGCCGGCGTGTTGGCGAGCACCACCGACACCGTGTCGCCACGCTTGATGCCGCGCTTGGCCAGGGCGGAGGCGAGGCGGCGTGCGCGCGCATAGAAGTCGCGGTAATTGCGCCGCAGGGTCCCGTGGATGATCGCGATGTGATCCGGGTGCGTGCTGGCGGCGCGCTCCAGGAATTGCAGCGGCGTCAGCGGCTGGAAATTCGCCGGGTTGCGATCGAGGTCGATGTCGTAGGGTGTTTGGGCTTGGGGCGTTTTCGCCATTGTTGTTGCCTCCCTTGGATGAGGCAAGGATAGGGAGCGGCGAGGGCGCGATCAATTGCGATCCGTTGTGAGACCTTCGCAAGGTGGTGGTGACTTAACCCTCCCCCTTGTGGGGAGGGTCGCCTGTTGAGCGAAGCGAAACAGGCGGGGTGGGGACTTACCGCAATGGCGGAAAGAACCCCACCCCGATCTCCTTCGCGTTGCTCAGTCGATCGACCCTCCCCACAAGGGGGAGGATAAGAAGCAGCATGCGGTTGATCAGCGCACTTTCACCGGCGTCGGCGCCGCGATCCCCTTCGGCAGCGCGGCACGGGCGCGGTCGGGATAATCCGAGATGATGCCGTCGATCCCGGTCTGGTACATCAGTTCGAGATCGGCCATCTCGTTCACGGTCCAGGGGATGACCTTGAGCCCGAGATCATGCGCCTCCTTCACCAGCGCGGCCGTGAGGTTGCGGTAATAGGGCGACCAGACCGCGCAATCGGCGGCCTTCACCAGACGCGGCACCGAGCCGCCATGCTCGTCGATATCGAAGCCGGCCGTCCATGGCGAGGCACCGGGAAGATTGCGGCGGATGTTGTCCTCGCCCGGACTCTGGATCGTGAGGCAGACCCGTTCGATCTCCGGCGCGATGCGCCTGGCGATCATCAGGGTGCGCCAGTCGAAGCTCTGGATGCTCGCGCGTTTTGTCAGCCCCGCATCCTGGATGGCCTTCACAAGCGCGGATGCGAAGGTCTCCGGATCGGGCGTGTCGGTGCCGGATGTCGGCGTGAGCTTGGTCTCGATGTTGAAGCGGATATGGTCGGCGCCATGGCGCTTCACCAGATCGAATACCTCGGTGAGCTTGGGAATGCGGACATTGTCGGCGCCCTTCTGCATCGGAAACCGCGCGGCGTATGCTGTGCCCGGCTGGATGCGGCCGACATCGTAGGCCTGCAATTCGTCGAAGGTGAGCGAACGGATCGCCGGGCCTTGCTTGTTCAGGAAGGCGCCATCCGGTCCCCGCGTATGTTCCGGATTGAGAACCGAGTCATGGCTGACGACAAGGACATTGTCCTTCGTCATGCCGGTATCGAGTTCGAGCGTGGTGACCCCGATTTTCAATGCGGTCTCGAAGCCGGGGATGGTGTTTTCGGGCGCGAGGCCGCGGGCGCCGCGATGGCCCTGGAGGTCGAAGGCTGATGCGGGGAGGGTCATGAGGGTGAGGATGGCGAGGGACACGATTTGCTTCATGTGGAGAGGCTAGGAACCGCCTGTGTCATCAGCGTGACCGGATCAGCCCCGCATCAGGCCCGTGACGCCCTGCCACAGCAGCATCACCGACACGCAGAAGACCAGCGTGTAGGCGATCTTGTAGAACGTCTCGACCGGCGTGACCCGCACCAGCCAGATGCCCATCGCGTTGGCGGCGATCGCGAGCGGCAGCAGCACCAGCGAGGTTGCGAAATTGACCGCCGAGAACTGGCCGAGTGAGAAATAGGGGCCGATCTTCAAGGCGTTGACAAACGCAAAGAAGATGACGGTGGTGCCGACCAGCGTGAGCTTGGGCAGCCGCTGCGGCAGAACATGAACCTGAAAGGGTGGCCCGCCTGCCTGCGACAGGAACGAGGTGAAGCCCGAAACGCCGCCCCAGAACCCGCCGCTCAGCGCGGTCTTGCGGTGGCCTTCGACCGGAACATGCGCGAACATCGAATAGACCACGAACGAAATGCCGATGACGCCGACGCTGATCCGGAGTGCAGCGTCGCTCACATGGGCCGCGAACAGCCACGCGACTCCCATGCCGATCAACGCACCCGGCAGCATTACCCTCAGATTCCACGAATCGAAATCGCGCCGGTACCACCAGACCGAAATCACATCCTGCACGATCAGCACCGGCAAAATCAGCGCCGCGGCTTCCAGCGGCGGCAGGTAGAGCGCCGTGAGCGGCGTCGCCAGCACGCCCACCCCTGCGAAACCGCCCTTCGACAGACCGAGCGCGATGATCGCCGGTATCGCGACCATGTAGAAGACGGGATCGGTGATGATCGACATAAGCAGGAATTCCGGTCAGGACGCGAATGCGGTCACGCCGTTGCGGATCAGCTCAAGGGAGATCACGAAGGTGATCACATACACGATCCTGTAGAACGTCTCCTGGGGGGTGATGCGCACCAGCCAGAGGCCGAGGAAGTTGGTGGCGATGGCGAGTGGAAACAGCACCGCCGATGTGAGGAGATTGTCGGTCGTGAACTGGCCAAGGGAAAAAATCGGAATCACCTTGGCGAGATTGGTGATCGCGAAATAGATGGTCAAGGTCCCGGCAAATATCAGCTTCGGCAGGTGCTGCGGCATCATGTGGACCTGCACCGGCGGAGCACCCGCATTGGCGAGCGTCGAGGTGAAGCCGGAGATCGAACCCCAGAACACCCCGCTCGCCGCGCCTGGGCGGATGCCGATATCGCCGCCGCTCGGACCAAGCCAGCGCCATAGGACGAAAGTCGCACCGATGACGCCGACGGTGAGCCGCACCGCCGCGTCCGGCACCCAGGCCGCCAGCAGGCCTGCCACTGCGACCCCGATCAGACCCCCCGGGATCAGCACCTTCAGGTTCCAGGCGTGCCAGTGGTGGCGGTAGGCCCAGACCGAGATCACGTCCTGAAGGAGCAGGATCGGCAGAATGATCGCCACCGCCTGCAGCGGCGGAACGATCAGCGCCAGCAGCGGGGTCGCCACCATGCCGACGCCGATGAAGCCGCCCTTGGCAAGCCCAAGCAGCGTGACGGCGATCGTGGCGACGATCCAGAACAGCAGGTCGGCGGGCAGGTTCAAGGGGGGTCTCGGCTTGCGCCGGATCAAATACGAGCGGGCGCCGCGCCGGTAGTGCTATTTGCGAATGGGGTGCCTGCGCGGCGCTTGGTGGGCTTTGCGCCTGAACGGCGCGTGTTGGAGTTTTGCGCCCAAACGGCGCTTGTTGGAGTTTCGCCCGAACGGGCGCTTGCAATTGCGGCCGACAATCCGACAATTGCGAAAAATTCCGCTCCCCGGGATGACGGGGAGAGGAGGGGAAACGCGAATGGATGCCAAAGCGCCGCGCGCGGCGACCAGCCGCTATCACGAGGTCTATGCGCAATGGCAGCGCGATCCGGAAGGTTTCTGGGCGGAGGCCGCCAGGGAGATCGACTGGTTCGAGCCGTTCAAGAAGGTGTTCGATCCATCGATGGGCGTCTATGGCCGCTGGTTCGCGGGCGGGGTTCTCAATACCTGCTACAACGCGCTCGACCGGCACGTCATCGGCGGTCGCGGCGGTCAGGCGGCGCTGATCTACGATTCGCCCGTCACCGGTGCGCAGGCCTCGTTCTCTTATGACGAGATGCTGTTCGAGGTGGCGACGCTCGCCGCGATCCTGCAGGATTTCGGCGTCGGCAAGGGCGACCGCGTCATCATCTACATGCCGCTGGTGCCGGAGGCGGTGTTCGCGATGCTCGCCTGCGCGCGCATCGGTGCGGTGCATTCGGTGGTGTTCGGCGGTTTCGCCGCCAAGGAACTGGCCAAGCGCATCGACGACGCCAAACCGAAGCTGATCCTGTCGGCGAGTTGCGGCATCGAGCCTGGCCGCATCGTCAAGTACAAGCCGCTGCTCGACGAAGCGGTGGCGATGGCGGAGTTCAAGCCGTCGGCGTGCATCGTGCTGCAGCGGCCGCAGGAACAGGCGAAGCTGGACGAGGGTCGCGACCATGATTGGGCCGCCTTGCGCGACGCGGCCATCGCCGCGCGGAAGAGCGCCGATTGCGTACCGGTGCTGGCGACCGATCCGCTCTACATTCTCTATACGTCTGGCACGACCGGCATTCCGAAAGGCGTGGTGCGCGACAATGGCGGACACGCGGTCGCGCTGAAATGGTCGATGAAAAATCTCTACGGCGTCGATCCGGGCGAAGTGTGGTGGTGCGGCTCCGACATCGGGTGGGTGGTCGGGCATTCCTACATTGTGTACGGGCCGCTCATTCATGGCGCGACCTCGATCATGTACGAGGGCAAGCCGGTCGGCACGCCGGATGCGGGCGCATACTGGCGCGTGATCTCGCAGCACGGCGCGGTCGCCTTCTTCACTGCGCCGACCGCGTTTCGCGCGATCAAGAAGGAAGATCCGGACGCGAAGCTCCTGCCGAAATACGACCTGTCGAAATTCCGCACGCTGTTCCTTGCGGGCGAACGCGCTGATCCGCCGACAGTGGAATGGGCGGAGCAGAAGCTCAACAAGCCGGTGGTCGATCACTGGTGGCAGACCGAAACCGGCTGGTGCATTGCGGGCAATCCTGTCGGCCTTGGCATGCTGCCGGTGAAGCACGGCTCTGCCACCGTGCCGATGCCGGGCTGGGACATCCGCGTGGTCGACGAGAGCTGCAGGGAAGTGCCGAACGGTACCATCGGCTCGATCGTTGCCAAGCTGCCGATGCCGCCCGGCGCGTTCCCGACGCTGTGGCAGCAGGACGAGCGCTTTCGCGAAGCCTATCTCGACGAGTTTCCCGGCTATTACAAAACCGCCGATGCCGGGTTCAGGGACGAGGACGGCTATGTGCATGTGATGGGCCGCACCGATGACATCATCAATGTCGCGGGGCATCGCCTGTCGACCGGCGGCATGGAGGAAGTGCTGGCGGCGCATCCCGACGTAGCCGAATGCGCGGTGATCGGCATGGCGGATTCGTTGAAAGGCGAGGTGCCATGCGGCTTCGTGGTGATGAAGGCCGGCGTGACGCGCGATGCGGCGGCGATCGAGAAGGAGATCGTGGCGCTGGTGCGCGAGCGGATCGGCCCGGTCGCGGCGTTCAAGCTTGCGATCACGGTGCCGCGCCTGCCGAAGACGCGCTCCGGCAAGATTCTGCGTGGCACCATGAAGAAGATCGCGGACGGGGAAAGCTGGACGATGCCCGCCACGATCGAGGACCCGAAGGTGCTGGAGGAGATCGGCGAGGCGGTGAAGGGCAGGGGCGGGTAGCGGTGAAGCCTTACGATCCAAGCATCCTAAAAACTCCAGATGAGTGCCGGATTGTGATGCGCCGCGCGCATGACAAGCAATTGTCAGATGTCTACAACGCTGTGTTCAAGCGATATTGCGAATTAACGGGGGCCGCCAACGACGATCCTTCTGACCCGCTGATTGCAGATTTCTACAAGACACTCGCGGCCTATGAACAATTGCTTACAGAAAAAAATGAACGCAACACGATCGCATCGCGAACTCGACAGAAAATCACAAACAAAGGCGTCCACCAAAGTCTCATCGAATGGACGCGTGGAAAAGCTGAAACAAATGGGTTCAAGCTTCTGGTAGATCGGGGGATGCCGGAATTTACGGGGGAGTATCTGGTGGTCCGATATTCGGATCGGTTTCCCGAAGACGTCGTTGCTCTTGCAAAAGACCGTCTGGGCGAGCACGGAATTGCGATCCCAAAGACTGCACAGATTTAGTCTCGCTTAACGAGACGTTAACCCTGCTCATGCCTCCGTTGTGCGCCTCTCTTCTGCCCGCGCATGACGGACCTTTTCAATGACGGACCCTGTTTCGACGGCTGCCGCGCCGTCTCGCGCCGGCGACATCCGGCTCGCGGAACTGCTGGGCGCGCTCAGCCACGCGCTCGACATGACCGAGGGCCAGCCGGCCGGGCATTGCGTGCGCTGCTGCTGGATCGGGACGCAGATCGGACGGGAACTCGGTCTCGATGATGCGTCGCTGTGGGAATTGTATTACACGCTCCTGCTCAAGGACCTTGGCTGCAGCAGCAATGCGGCTCGTATCTGTCAGCTCTATCTCACAGACGATCTGCAGTTCAAACGCGACTTCAAGCAGATCGATGGCAGCCTGCCGCAGGCACTTCGTTTCGTGCTGGCCCATACCGGGCTGCAGGCGGGGCTGACCGAACGTTTCAGGGCGCTGATCAACATTTTCCAGAATGGCGGCAAGATTGCGCGCGAACTGATCGAGACGCGTTGCCACCGCGGCGCCGACATCGCGCGCAAGATGCGGTTCAGCGAGGCGGTCGCGCAGGGCATCCAGAATCTCGACGAGCACTGGGATGGCGGCGGCATGCCGGAAGGCATCAGGGGCGTCGCCATCCCGCTTTATGCGCGGATCGCATTGATGGCGCAGGTGATCGACGTCCTGCACACGAGTTCCGGCCGTGACTCCGCGATGCGGGAGGTGGAGAACCGATCCGGCACCTGGTTCGATCCGCAACTGGTCGGAGCTTTCAGCCGGATCGCAGAGCGCACGGGATTCTGGGATGAACTCTCCGCGACGGATCTCCGGCAGAAGATGTTCGCGCTCGAGCCAGCCCTTCAGACTATCGCCGTGGATGAGGAATACCTCGACGATATCGCCGCGGCCTTTGCGCAGGTGATCGACTCCAAGAGCCCATTCACCAGCGGCCATAGCGAGCGCGTGACGCTGTTCACCGACATGGTGGCCGAAGAACTCGGGATGCCGCTGGACAAGCGCCGATGGCTGAAGCGGGCGGCGCTGCTGCACGACATCGGCAAGCTCGGCGTCAGCAATGCGATCCTGGACAAGCCCGGCAAGCTGGGCGAGGAAGAATGGGCTGCGATGAAGATGCACGCTGCGTATTCGCAGACGATCCTGTCGCGCATCGCCGCGTTCCGCGATCTTGCCGTGGTGGCCGGCGCGCATCACGAGCGGCTCGACGGCAAGGGCTATCCGCGCGGTCTGAGTGGGGACGACATCTGCCTCGACACGCGCATCATCACCACGGCCGACATTTTTGATGCGCTGACGTCCGACCGTCCGTACCGTGCGGCCATGCCGGTATCGAAGGCGCTTGCGATCATGTCGGAGATGGCCGGTACCGCGATCGACCCGGAATGCCTGCAGGCGCTGCAACGTGCCTTGCGGCGCGTCGACCATTCTCTTGCGGCCTGATCGAAGGGCCGTCAAACAAAACGGCCGGGCTTTCGCCCGGCCGTCTGGCCCCCGCAACGATTCCGTTGCGGCGCCCCCTGTTTTCCGGTGAACCGGTCTAGCGCTGCACGATCACGGTCGCACCCATGCGGGTGCGGTTATAGAGATCGATGACGTCGTCATTGGTCATGCGAATGCAGCCGGACGAGACTTCCTCGCCAATCATCCAGGGCTCGTTGGTGCCGTGGATACGATAGAGCGTGTCGCCCAGATAGAGCGCGCGCGCGCCCATCGGATTCTGCGGGCCGCCTTCCATGTGGCGCGGCAGGTTCGGCTGGCGCGCCAGGATCGCAGGCGTCGGCGTCCAGCTTGGCCATTCGCGCTTGTTTGAGACAACGGAGGTGCCCGACCAGGCTGCGCCTTCGCGCCCGACGGCGACGCCATACTGGATCGCCTGTCCGTTACCGAGCACGTAATAGAGCCGCTTCTCGCGGTGGCGCACGATGATGGTACCGGGCGCGTAATTGCCGGGGAACGCCACGGTCCGGCGCGGGATCCTGGTGTAGAACATCCCGAACATCAGGCGGTTGTTCGGCCGCGCAGAATAGGCGGGTGCTGCCGGATATTGCCGTTGCTGGCGGGCGTTCCGGTTCGGATCAGCCGGTCGATTGTTGATGCCCCACATGGCACGCATGCGCTCGCCCCAGGTCATCGGCCGCTGCGGGGCCGGTGCGGCACGGCGGACCGGACGCGTCCGCGGCTTTGCATCGGCTCGGGGAGACGGATCGACCGCCGCGGTGGCGGGAGGTGCGGGAGCGGGTTGAGGCTTCGGCGCCGCTTCGGTCTCTGCGGCGCTGACCGCCGGACTGGCTGCCGCATGGCGGGTTTCGGCGGTCTGGGCGGAAGCTTGCACGGCTACGGAAGCGATCACCGAAAAGGCTAGAAAGACCTGCAATTTCATAGAGATTCCCTTCGACGCCCCCGCCGATGAGGGCCGGACCTTATCTGCGTCGCGGCAGCGCACCTAGTGCAGGGAAGCCACAACTGACGCCGAACGGGCACGGGCGATGTGAGGGGCAGCCAAATACCGCCTGAGTCGCGCTCAACTATCCACAAGTTTCGCGCAGCAGCCGCAGGAAAAGGCTCAAGGCGTGCGAGGGCGGGGCGGTACGCCGCATGACCCCGACATAGGGCAATCGGTCGCCCAGCTCGAATGAGAGGATCGCGAGCGCGCGGTCTGCCTTGTAGGCGGTCGCCGCATCATCCGGCATCACGCCGATCATGTCGGAGGAGCGAACCAGTTCGTAGTTCAGACGGATCGAGGTCGATTCGACGATCGGAACGGGAGCCGCGATTCCCGCGGCGGCGAAGATGCCGTCGATCACGGTGCGGATCGGCGCGCCGGGCTGCGGCAATACCCATGGATAGGACGCAAGGTCTTCCGGCCTCAGTCGCCTTTTCGCAGCCAGCGGATGCTGGCGGCGCGCAACGATCCGGGTCGGCAGCCGCAGCAGTTTCTCGGCGACGAGATCCTTGCCGTCCGCGCGGGAGTCGAGACGGCCGATGACGCAATCGAGTTCGCCCCGCCGGAGCGAACCGAGCAGCGCCGCACCGGTGCCGTCGTGCACGCGAACGCGCAGGTCCGGCGCGATCCGCCGCAGCGCCATCAGGCTTTTCGGCAGCAGCCTGCTCTCGGCCACGGGCAGGGCGCCGATCCGCAGCGATCCGAGCGTGCCGCGTGCGATCGCCGCGACTTCCTCGCGCGCATTGTCCATATCGTTGCGCAGATACTCGGCGCGGATCGCAAGCGCGCGGCCGCTTTCGGTCAGCATGACACCACGCTTTGATCGCTCGAACAGCGTCGCGCCGAACATCGTCTCCATCTCGCGCACCAGTTTGGAAATCGCTGGCTGGGTCAGGTGAACGCGTTGCGCGGCGCGCTGCATCGAGCCCTCGGCCGCGACCGCGAGCAGCACATCGAGATGGCGCATCCGCAGCGGCGACGACATTTGCATCATTCCAACCGGTTATCACTCAATAGCATAATGCGATTTCTGTTTATCACTCGAATTGTCCATAGTGAAGGGGACAGGAGAAGCCTGCTTATGCGCATCGTGCTGCTCGGTACCGGCGCGGCCTTGCCCGATCCCGACCGCTGCCACACCTCGATCCTGATCACGCTGGCGAGCGGCCGCCACCTGATGCTCGATTGCGGGCATGGCGCGACGCGCCAGCTCATGCGCATCGACGTCAATCCGGCCGATATCGGCGACCTTTTCCTCACGCACCTGCATCACGACCATGTCTGCGAATTGCCGTTCTTCGTGATCTCGAGCTGGATTCTGAACCGGGTCGGCGCGCTGAACATTTTCGGCCCCGACGGCACCGCGAAAATGGCCGGTCATCTGTTCGAGGGCGGCGCCTTCGATGCGGATATCCGCGCGCGCGGCGCCTATCCCGCGCGGCAGGCCAACATGGAAGCGATCCGTCCGAATGTGACGGAATACGCGCAGGGCCTGGTGTTGGAGGACAGGGAACTGCGCGTCACCGCAGCCCTGATGGATCACATTCCGGCGGAGATTTCGCCCTGCTACGGCTTTCGAGTCGAGGCGGAAGGCAGGGTGGTGGTGTTCTCCGGCGATACCGCGCCCTGCGAGAATATTCTGCGGCTGTCGCGCGACGCCGATCTGCTGATTCACGAATGCACTTTCACCGAGGCCTTCATCGAGCACCGGCGCAAGTCGCAGGTCGGCACCTTCTCGCATACCAGCCCGCAGGACCTCGGCCGGCTCGCGGTCGAAGCCGGCGTGAAGCAGGTGGTCGCGACCCATATCGGCCATGTGGATTCGCTCAGCCCGGTGCTGAAGCGCGCGGCCGGAAAGCATCTGCCGGTCGACCTGATGGGGCCGCATCAGATCGACGCCTTCGTTTCCGAAATCCGCAGCGTCTACCGGGGGCCGCTGCAGATCGCCCATGATCTGATGCGCATCGACCTGTGAACCGGAGAATTGCCATGATGAAACTGACCCGACGCGCCTTCATCGCAACCGCGGCCGGGGCGGCAGTCTTCGCACCGCGCCGCGCCTTTGCCGCGTTCCCCGAGCGGCCGGTGACGATCATCGTGCCCTATGCCGCAGGCGGCGCTGGCGACATGATCACGCGCCTGATTTCGACAGCGATGGAAAAGAAGCTGGGACAGCCGATCGTCATTGATGCGCGCGGCGGCGGTGGCGGCATGATCGGGGCCAAGGCGGTCGCGAGTGCCGCGCCGGACGGTCACACGCTGATGATGGGCGCCACCAACAATTTCGTCATCAACCAGTTCATGTTCCCGAAGACCAGCTTCGATCCGCTGACGGAGTTCGCGCCGATCACGCGGGTCGCGGTGGTGCCCTCGGTGATGTACATGAACCCGTCAGTGCCGGTGAAGACGCTGGGCGAGTTCGTCGCCCATGCCAAGGCCAATCCGGGAAAGCTCAGCTATTCGTCGCCGAGTGTCGGTACCACGCCGCATCTGGCGGTGGAGCGGCTGAAGCAGCTCACAGACATCGAGCTTGTCCATGTGCCATATCGTGGTGCGCCGCCGGCGATGCAGGCGCTCATCACCAACGACGTGCAACTCTATCTTGCCGGTTGGGGCGTTGGGCGTGCGTTCGTTCAGTCGGGGAAGGCGAAAGCGCTCGCAGTTGCCGCCGACCAGCGGTTGCCGAATGTCCCGGACGTGCCGACCGCAAGCGAAAGCGGCGTGCCGGGTTATGTCGCCGAGAACTGGTGGGGACTGGCCGCGCCAAAGAATACGCCACAGGAGGCGATTGACGCGCTGCACGAAGCCGTGAAAGCCGCACTTGCCGATGAGGCGGTTGCCAGAAAGCTCGGCGAGCTGGGCTTTCTGCCGGGCGGCGAGACGCCGGCGCAATTTGCGAAGGCCGCCAAAGCCGAGGCCGAGATCTGGCGCGAGACCGTCGCCAGGGGAAAGCTCGCGGTGGATTGAGCCGCTCAGGACGGATTGGGAAATTCCGCGCCGCTCCACTCGGTCGAGACGTGCACCCGACCGTCCTTGATCGCCAAGGCAAGGTCTTCGACTTTCTTGCGCAGATCAGTGCCAATCGCTTCCGACATGGTGAGACGCACGGCGTCCGGCCGAGCCAGTCCGATCTTCTCGATGGCGCCGGTCTTCAGCGTTCCCGCATTCAGGTCTTCCACCGCCCGCAGGAGCGCAATACCTGAATTGGCGATCGCCGATCCGATGAACACATCCGGCATCACCGTGACCCAGTCGCGCACATTGCCGATCTGCTTGGCGCCGCCCTCGCGGCAGGCTTCGATCGCACCGCTACGGCCGGCATTGAGCATGGTGAAGATGACGTCAGCCCCTTGCGCGATCATCGCGGACGCCACGCGCTTCGACAGCGGATTGTCGTCCTGATTGCCGGAAAAATTGGTCAGCAGGCGGACCTTTTGGTCTGCATGGGCGACGCCGTTCGCATAGGCGGCGCGCCCCTTCAGCCCCGGCACGACGCGAATGCCCGACATGTGCCCGACGACGCCTGTCTTTGTGGTCATGGCCGCCAGCGCGCCCGCAAGAAACGCGGATTCTTCCTGCAGGACCTCGTAGCTTGCGAGGTTCGCGCCGGTCACGTTGCCCTGGGTGACGACGAAACGGATGTCGGGGAATTCCGCCGCCACCAGTCTTGCAGCTTCGTTGTTCTGGCCGCCATGCGCAATCACCAGAGCCGCACCGCTGCGCGCGAGTTCGCGCAACGCGGTTTCGAGCAGATCGCGGTTTGGCTTGACGCCGTCGCGCCATCCGATCTCGACCCCCAGCGCGTCCCGGGCTGCGACCAGCCCGCGATAGCCGGATTCCATGAACCCGCCGTCATCGATCCGGCCGGCGAACAGCGCGGCAACCTTCGGCTTGGCCTGCGCCCGCGCCGCTCGGGTGAGGGCCGAGCAGCCGAGCCCGCCCGCGAGTACCAGAAGGGCGCGGCGATCCGGTCGGAATTCCATGAGATGATCCTCACAATCCTGCACGAGGCCGGCGTGAGGATAGCAAGGTTTGTGCCTGTGTGGAGGTGCGTCCATGCGCAGGCGAGGTCGCCCGCGCGATCTTGCAGGCGAGGGCGGCTATTCCTCGTCGTCGGCTTTTGTCCCGCCGATCTTCTTCAGCTTGGCGAAGACCGACGCGACATCGGCGTCTTCCTGTGACTTGGCGCTTGCCGCGGCGGCCCGGCTGTCTTCATGCACCGGCTCCTGCTCCGGCGCCGTCGTGACCGAGGCCGGCAGCAATGTGACGCGCTCGTGATCGGACGGCGCGGGCTTCTCCTTGGCCGCCTTGGCGACCTGCATGTCGAGATCGATCTGCGAGCACAGGCCGAGCGTCACCGGATCGAGCGGGCTCAGATTGGGGGCATTCCAGTGGCTGCGCTCGCGGATGCTCTGGATCGTCGACTTGGTGGTGCCGACAAGGCGCATGATCTGGCTGTCCTTCAACTCGGGATGGTTGCGGATCAGCCACAGGATCGCATTGGGACGGTCCTGTCGGCGCGACACGGGCGTATAGCGCGGGCCGCGCTTGGTCTTCTGTTCGGGCACGCGGACCTTGCGCTCGGCGAGGTGCAGGCGGCGGTTCTTGTTCTGCTCGGCCTGCTCGATCTCCTCGCGGGTCAGCTGGCCGGTCTGGATCGGGTCAAGCCCCTTGATCCCCTGTGCCGAATCGCCGTCCGCGATCGCCTTCACCTCGAGCGGATGAAGCTTGCAGAATTCGGCGATCTGATCGAACGACAGCGCGGTGTTCTCTACCAGCCACACGGCGGTGGCCTTCGGCATCAACGGCGCTTCCTGCATGGCAAAAAATCTCCTTCGCGCTCCGCCCGCCCGTGGGGGCGAATTTGAGAAGGCGAAGCAGGTCGTCATCGGGGATGACAGGAATGGCCGGAATATAGGCCCTGGCGCCGGTGCGGGCAACCTGTGACAGAGCCCTCGGCCCGGCTCAGCAGCCCCGGCAGATATTCATGACCCGCTTCAACCGCGCATCCTCCCGCCGCTCATTTTCCCACCATTGATCGGAAAACGGCTTGTTGGCATCGTTTGAGACCGAATTGCGGGTTCCCGTCGTGCTGGAAAGATCTTCGGGACGCTCCAGAGCGGTTGGACGCTTGCGCACAACGGCGCGGGTCGGAGCGCCGGGCGGTGGTGGCTCGGCGTGGTGGCGCTCGACCACATGGGTCGAGGGCATGCGGGCCAGACGGCGCGCCGTGGGGCCGGTTCCGTCGAGGAACACGTCGTCAGCCAGGGCGTGATGGGGAATCGGCTGCCCGGTAGCATTCTCCACATGGTAGCCGCCGCTGCTGACGCAGCCGCCCAGGTTCGCGGCTAGGACCGCCACGGCCAAGTATCGAAAATGGATCGCCTTCATTGCGCAAAGCCCCGGTCCGCCCCCGCGGACCATCAAAGCACTATAGCTTTTCCGAGCCGTTAAGTCGAATGCTGTGCCTTGACTTCCCGGGGCTGCCGCCCCCATGTCGCGGGTAGAGTTCCGATGAAAAATGATGCCGATGACCGGCCCTTCGGGCATGCCGGGCGGTAAAAAGCCGCCGTTGCGGATCGTTCTGTGCTCTCCGCGCGGGTTCTGCGCCGGCGTGGTGCGCGCGATCGATTCGGTGGAGCGTGCGCTCGCACTGTACGGTCCCCCCGTCTATGTCCGGCACGAGATCGTGCACAACCGGTATGTGGTCGACGCCTTGAAGGCCAAGGGCGCGATCTTTGTCGAAGATCTGGACGAAATTCCCAATACCGACGCGCCGGTGGTGTTTTCCGCCCACGGCGTGCCGAAATCAGTCCCCGAAGCCGCCAAGGCGCGCAATTTCATTACGCTGGACGCCACCTGTCCGCTGGTGACCAAGGTGCATCGCGAGGCCGACATCCATTTCCGCCGGGGCCGCGAAATCCTGCTGATCGGCCATGCCGGCCATCCCGAAGTGATCGGCACCATCGGGCAATTGCCCGAAGGGGCCGTGACCCTGATTCAGACGACGGAGGAAGCGCGCGACTTCATGCCGAAGGACGCCGGCAACCTCGCCTATGTGACGCAGACCACATTGTCGGTCGACGACACCAACGAGATCGTGGAGGTTCTCAACGCGCGTTTTCCGGCCATCGTCGGTCCGCATAAGGAGGACATCTGCTACGCCACCACCAACCGGCAGGATGCGGTGAAGCTGGTTGCGCCGCGGGTCGAAGCGATGATCGTGGTGGGCGCACCGAATTCCTCGAACTCGCAGCGGCTCAAGGAGGTCGCGGAGCGGGCCGGCTGTCCGCATGCGGTGCTAATGCAGCGCGCAGCCGATATCGACTGGGAAAAATTCGGAGCGGTTGCGTCGCTCGGCATCACCGCCGGCGCTTCGGCGCCGGAAGTGCTGGTCGAGGAAGTGCTCGATGCCTTTGCGCAGCGTTATGACGTCAGGGTCGAGACCATGTCGGCGACCGAAGAGACCATGTTCTTCCCGCTGCCGCGTCCGCTGCGGCCGTCCGAAGCCACGGAGTAGCCGGTGGCGGTCTATACCGACGTTCCGGTCGAAGAGCTCGATGCCTTTCTGGAAGGCTACGACATCGGCAAGCTGTTGTCCTACAAGGGCATCGCCGAGGGCGTGCAGAATTCCAACTTCCTGCTGCACACCGATGCCGGATATTTCATCCTGACGCTCTATGAGCGGCTGGTCGCGGTCGAGGATCTTCCGTTTTTTGTCGCGCTGATGGAGCATCTGGCCGCGCGCGGCATCAATTGCCCGCAGCCGGTGCGTCGGCGCGACGGCCGGCCGCTCGGAGAACTCTGCGGGCGCGCCGCGGCGGTCGTGACCTTCCTTGACGGCGTCTGGATGCGCCGCGTGGAGGCGAGTCATTGCACGGCGGTCGGCGAGGCGCTGGCACGGCTTCATCTGGCCGGCGCGGACTTCAGGGACCATCGCACCAATGCGCTGGCGGCCACCAAGCTCCGTCCGCTGTTCGATTCCTGCGCGGACCGGATCGACTCCATCCAGCCGGGCATGCTTTCGGCAATCCGCGACGAACTCGATTTTCTCGATCAGGCCTGGCCGCGCGGCCTGCCTGAAGGCGTGATCCATGCCGACCTGTTTCCGGACAACGTCTTCTTCCTCGGCGAGCGGCTGTCGGGCGTGATCGACTTCTATTTCGCCTGCAATGACATGCTCGCCTACGACGTCGCGATCTGTCTGAACGCCTGGTGCTTCGAGAACGATCACTCCTACAATGTCACCAAGGGCCGCGCGCTGCTGCAGGCCTATGCCAGGGTGCGGCCGATGAGCGATGCCGAGCTTGCGGCGATGCCGGTGCTGGCGCGTGGTGCGGCGCTGCGCTTTCTCGCGACGCGCGTGGTCGACTGGCTGAACGTGCCGCCGGGCGCGCTGGTGCGGCCGAAATCACCGCAGGAATATTTCCGCAAGCTGCGCTTCCATCAGCACGCGGACAGCGTTCACGATTACGGCGTCGCGGCGCGTGAACTCGCGTGAGCCTGCCGCATGTCATCATCCATACGGATGGCGCCTGCTCGGGCAATCCCGGACCGGGCGGATGGGGCGCGATCCTGCAATCCGGCGACCACACGAAAGAGCTCAAGGGCGGCGAGGCTCACACCACCAACAACCGCATGGAATTGATGGCGGCGATCTCGGCGCTGGAGACGCTGAAGAAGCCGTGCCGCGTCGACCTCTATACCGACAGCCAGTATGTGCGGAACGGCATCTCGGCCTGGATCCATGGCTGGAAGAAGAATGGCTGGCGCACCGCCGACAAGAAGCCGGTGAAGAATGTCGACCTGTGGCAGCGCCTCGATGCGGCGCTGCAGCGGCACGAACTCAAATGGCACTGGGTCAAGGGCCATGCCGGACACGATCTGAACGAACGTGCGGATGAGCTGGCGCGCGCCGCGATCGCGGAACTACGGCTGAAGGGGAGGTAGCGTCAGCTCGTCATTGCGAGGAGCGCAAGCGACGAAGCAATCCACCGCAGCATTTCAACTGGCAGCTTGATGGATTGCTTCGCTTCGCTCGCAATGACGCCGAAGTCAGATTACAGCGACTTCAGCAGCGCGTCGGCGCCGGAGGCGTCGGCCTTGCCGGGCGCGTCCTCGATCGACAGCGACTTCACCACGCCGTCATCCACCACCATGCAATAGCGCTTCGAGCGAATGCCGAGGCCGCCGGCGGATGCATCCAGTTCGAGTCCGGTCGCCTTGGCGAAGTCGGCGCTGCCATCGGCCAGAAATTCGATGTCGTCGGAGCCGGCCGCGGCCTTCCAGGCGCCCATCACGAACGGATCGTTGACCGCCGTCACAGCGATCGCGTCGATTCCCTTGGCCTTGATGGCGGCGGCATTGGTAACGAAGCCGGGCAGGTGGTTCTTGGTGCAGGTCGGGGTGAACGCGCCGGGGACGGCGAACAGCACGACCTTCTTGCCCTTGAACACCTCGTCGGTGGTTTTCGGCTTCGGTCCGTCCGCGGTCATGACGCGGAACGTGGTGCTGGGCAATGTGTCGCCGACCTTGATGGTCATGATGGTCCTCTTCGATTGTCACGTGGTTGCGCGCGGCCTGGACCGGCCGCACGGAAGGGCGCTGCTAAACAGGCCGGCCAAAATAGGCCGGGTGACCGCGTTAGTCGAGCCGGAAGGTGGTCTCGATCGCGTCAGTGCCTGCGACCGCCGTGAGCTTGAGCGTGGCGCCGGCGGCGGTCACACCGGGCGGCAGGCCGTCCAGCGCGAAGGCGAAGCGCTGCAGCCCTGCGGGCGCGCCGTCGACCTTGTCGGGGACCGGCAGCGCCCAGTCCGCGGTCGGACCTTCTGCAAAGACCGCGACGGCGCTGCCGTGCGGCGCTGCGACATCCACCAGCACCCGCGCAGGCTTCGCGCCGTTGTCGCGGTGGACCGCCTTGACCGAGAGCGGCGCATCGGCGCCGAGTTTCTGCGCGCGCGGCACCGTCTGTTCGGCTTTTTCGATCTCGGAGCCTTTGGCGCCGCCCTTGATCGTCAGTTCGCCCCTGGCCTGGACCGGAATGCAGACCTTCTCGCAGATCGCGTAATCCAGTGCGAGCCGCAGCACCACGGGTCTGGCCGCATCCTTCGGCTCGATACGAAGCGGGAACATCACGTTGCTCTTGTAACCAATGATGACGCCGTCCGCATCGGCGAAGCGCTGAGGCGCGGGCCATGCGACCTGAACCGACTTCACATTCTCAGATTTTGCGAAATCAAAATGAGGCGGCACGCCGGAATCGCCCGGATAGCGCCAGTAGGTCTTCCAGCCCGGTGCCAGCCGGATCTCCACGCCAGCGCTCACGAGCGCGCGTCCGTCTTCGACTTTGGGCCCGCCCGCGACAACCCGCATTCCGGCGCGGGCGTCGCCATCCCATTCCGACGAGCCGGAAAATGCCGCGGGAACGGGCAAAATCATGGCCGCGAGTGCAATTGTGGCGACGCGGCCGGTGCGAATTATCAGGGCATGCATCGCAACGATTTAGGCAGTTTGACCGTTGAGCTCCATTGAATTCGCCGTGAGGTGTGGCGAAACTTCTCTTTCACAAGGCGCGGCGAAGCGGCTAACCTTCCTGACATGAAGATTCCGAAGACAGGGCTCGGACAGAAGTCTCTGGGGGGAAAGCCGCCGGCACGCGGCTATCTCGACGGCCAGATGCTGATTGCCTCGCCCTCGATGAGCGATGACCGCTTCGCGAAAAGCCTGATCTATATCTGCGCGCATTCACCGGAAGGCGCGATGGGAATCGTTGTCAACCAGCCCGCCAGCAACATCAAGTTCCCGGACCTTCTGGTGCAGCTCAATGTCGTACCGGACCGTGATGCCATCGAGGTTTCGACGCGGCATGACGATGTGATGGTGATGAAGGGAGGTCCGGTCGAGACCGGGCGCGGCTTCGTGCTGCATTCCTCGGATTTCTTCATCGAGAACTCAACGCTGCCGATCGACGAGGGCATCTGCCTCACCGCGACCATCGACATCCTCGAAGCGATCGCGACCGGCAGCGGCCCCGAGAGCGCCATCCTGGCGCTTGGCTATGCCGGCTGGGCGCCGGGCCAGCTCGAAGCCGAGATCCAGAATAACGGCTGGCTGCATTGCACCGCCGATCCCGAACTCATCTTCGGCGAGCCGGAGAGCAAATACGAGAAGGCCATGCGCAAGCTCGGCATCGCGCCCGGAATGCTCTCGAGCGAGGCCGGGCACGCTTAGGCCCATCGCGCTCATTGCGGGCGGCGTCTTTATCGCGCCAGCTCCATCCGGTCGCCGGACAGCATCTTGGTCGCGGCTTCCGCCGTCATCGGCTGGCCGAACACGAAGCCCTGCGCGTACTCGCAGCCCATGTGATAGAGTTCGACCGCATCGGAATCGGTTTCGGCGCCTTCCGCCACGGTTTCCATGCCGAGGTCATGCGCCAGCGCGATGATCGAGCGCAGGATCACGGGACGCGTGCCCTTCGCGCTCATGCGAACGAAGGACTGATCGATCTTGATGGTGTCGAACGGGAAGCGCTGCAGATAGGACAGCGACGAATGCCCGGTGCCGAAATCGTCGAGCGCGAGGCCGGCGCCAAGCTCGCGCAGACGCGCCAGAATCTGTGCCGCATGCTCGGGATTTTCCATCACCACGGATTCGGTCAGTTCGAGCTTGAGGGTGCCGCGCATCACCGAGGACCGTGCGAGTACGGTTCGCAGGTCGCCGATCAGATCCTGCCGCAGCAGCTGTTTCGACGAGACATTGACGCTGGCGAACACACCCTCCTGCGCGCGCAGGGTGCGCTGCCAGATGCTCAATTGGCGCGCGGTTCGCTCGAGAGCGAACATGCCGAGATCGACGATGAGGCCGATTTCCTCAGCGATGGTGATGAATTCGGCCGGCGACATGCGGCCGAGCTTCGGATGGTCCCAGCGGGCCAGCGCCTCGAAGCCGGCGACGGTGCGATCCTCGAGCCGCACGATCGGCTGATACAGAAGCTTGATCTCCTCGCGCTCGATCGCGCGCCGCAATTCGGATTCGAGGGTCAGCCGGTCGGATTTGCGCGCGCGCATCGCCGCCTTGAACACCTCGATGCGGTCACCGCCGATGCGCTTTGAGTGATACATCGCAAGTTCGGCGTCTTTCAGGATCTCCTCGGTGCGGTTGGACTGGGCGTCGGCGAGACACAATCCGATCGAAGCGGTCAGGAAAATCTCGCGGTCGTTGAAGGTGATCGGCGCGCGGATGGTGCGCCGGATAT
Source organism: Pseudorhodoplanes sp. (assembly GCF_050250235.1). GTDB lineage: Bacteria > Pseudomonadota > Alphaproteobacteria > Rhizobiales > Xanthobacteraceae > Pseudorhodoplanes. The sequence goes on along the minus strand of NZ_JBFWPA010000043.1, from coordinate 24,939 downwards.
TCTCCGCGAAGGCGATGATGCGGCCGGGATCGCGCTCCGACAGAAGGATCAGCGCAAACTGGTCGCCGGAAAGGCGTGCGAGGGTGTCCTGCGGCTTGAGCAGGCGGGTGAGGCGTCGCGCGAGCGTGAGCAGGATGGAATCGCCGACCGCCATGCCAACGGAATCGTTGACCTGCTTGAAGCGGTCGAGATCGATCATGATCACCGTTGGCCGCATTGCCGGATCGTTCTTGGCAAAGCCGAGCACCGCCTCGAAACGATCGATGAAGAGCTGGCGGTTTGGAAGCCCTGTCAGGTTGTCATGCACGGCGTCGTGCAGCAGCCGCTCTTCCGCGGTCTTGAACTCGGTCACGTCGGTGAGCGTGCCGACGAGCCGCACCACCTCGCCGTCGGAACCGACCACCGGCCGCGCCTTCAGGGTGAACCACAGATAATGGCCATCCGGTGTGCGCAGGCGAAAATCCTCGATCAGGCGGCCGCGGCGCTGTTCGATCACGCTGTCGAGCGTCGCGCGAAAGCGGTCGCGATCGAGCGGATGCAGCACGTCGAGCCATTTCGCCGCCGAGCCTTCCAGCGCGCCGCGCTTGAGCCCGAGCATCGCCTCGGTTTCCGGACTGGTATAGACCTTGTCCGAGGACACGTCCCAGTCCCAGATCATGTCGCCGGCGCCGGTGAGCGCCAGCGCGCGCCGCTCGACATCGGAGACGATGCCGTGCGTGATCGAGCCCGCAAAGGCGTGCTGCATTACCGTGAAGCCGATCAGCATCACGATCAGCACGAGTCCGCCGAGGAGTGCTGGTCCGACAATATCGTTGGTCACGAGGCCCGCGATGGTGAGCCCCGCTGCCACGGTCCAGATGCAGAGCAGGAACCAGGTCGGGATCAGCAGCACCGCGCGATCGAACCCTTGAGTCGACAGCAGTACAACCACCGCAAAGCCAAGGAAAGCGACGCCCAGCAGCGAGAAGCGCGCGATGCCGGACGCCACCGCTGGATCATAGAGCGCGACCGCGATCAGCGCGGCGAGACCGCCGAGCCAGGCGATGGTGATATGCGCGTAGCGGACATGCCATCGGCTGAGGTTGAGATAGGCGAACAGGAAGACCAGAAGCGTCGCGGCGAGCACGCATTCACCGATGGCGCGCCAGATGCGCTCGGCGCCGGCCGACATGTCGAACACCTTGCCCCAGAATCCGAAATCGATGCCGATATAGACCAGCACCGCCCAGCCGAGCGCCGCGGCCGCCGGGAACATCACCGAGCCCTTCACCACGAACAGGATGGTGAGGAACAGCGCAAGCAAGCCCGAAATGCCGATGACGATGCCGTAATAGAGCGTGAAGGAGTTGATCTTGTCCTTGTAGGCATCCGGCTCCCACAGATAGAGTTGGGGCAGGTTGTCCGAGCGCAATTCCAGCACATAGGTCACGACGGAGCCCGGATCGAGCGTGATGCGGAACACGTCGGCGGTGGCGGAATCCTGACGCTCCGGGCGCTCACCGGCGCTCGGTGTCACCGTCACGACGCGCGACAGGCCGAGATCGGGCCAGAACAATCCGGATCCGACCATGCGGTAATGCGGCACGACGATCAGCCGGTCGAGTTGCTCGTCGCCGGTATTGGCCAATGCGAACACCGCCCAGGAATTGCCGGCCTCGCGCCCGCGCACCTCGATGCGGCGCACGATGCCGTCGGGGCCGGGTGCGGTCGAGACCTGGACCCGGTCGCCATCGGTCTTGGGCCGCTCCGCCGCGAGCGTCAGGTCGATGGCGGGCGCATCGGTTCGCACGTTCACCGCATCGACCGCGCATGCGGGAGAGAGCGCCAGCCACAGCGTCGCGAAAGCAAGCGCCAGCGCAGCCGCGGCCTGCGTCAATTCTCGTCGCAAGCCCGCTGGCCGTCGCGTTGTGATGATCGTTGCGCGGCGTCCCGGCAAGTTCCCCGTCCTGTAAAGCGTAGAAAAGTCCGACATTTACGCCGATTTCGGGGCGCAGCCGGGGGCAGCGCTGCAGTTATAGGGGTTTCGTGCGGACTATGGAAAGGGGAGTGCCGGTGGCGGTAAACGGCCAGGCACGGCCTTGATCGGGAACGATCAGGCGAAGTTTCGGGAAACAGGTTCGATATTGCGCCGCGTCTCGCGGGGCCGGGGGCGCTCAGACTGTCAGCACGATCTTGCCGATATGCGCGCTCGATTCCATTCGCGCATGCGCATCGGCGGCCTTCGCCAGCGGGAACGTGGAATCGATCACCGGCCTGATCTTGCCGGCCTCGACCAGCGGCCAGACCTTTTCCTCGATGCCCTTGGCGATCTCGGCCTTCTCGGCGATGGTGCGCGGGCGCAGCGTCGAGCCTTCGTGCACAAGGCGCTTTGCCATCAGGCGCGCGAAATTCGCGGTAGCTTTCGGCCCGCCCGCGAACGAAATCTGGGCGATCCGGCCCTGGTCGGCGGCGGCGTCGTAATTGCGGTCGATGTAATCGCCGCCGACGATGTCGAGGATCACATTGGCGCCCTTGCCGCCGGTCGCCTTCTTGGTCTCCTCGACGAAGTCCTGGGTCTTGTAATTCACCGCGACATCGGCGCCGAGTTTCCTTGCCGCCGCGCATTTTTCGTCGGATCCGGCGGTGGTGACGACATGTCCGCCGAAATTCTTGACCAGCATGATGCCCGTGGTGCCGATGCCCGACGTGCCGCCATGCACCAGAACCCACTCGCCGCTCTTGAAATGGCAACGCATCATCAGGTGCTGCCAGACCGTGAAGAAGGTTTCCGGCATCGCCGCGGCTTCGACCATCGACAGCGATGGCGGCACCGGCAGCGCGTGACTGTCATGGGCGAGGCAATATTCGGCATAACCGCCCGCGACCACGAGGGCGCAGACTTTGTCGCCGAGTTTCCACCTCGTGACGCCTTCACCAAGGGCGACGATTTCGCCGGCGATCTCAAGGCCTGGAATATCCCCCGCACCCTTGGGCGGCGGATAGGAACCCTGACGCTGGCGCACGTCCGGCCGGTTGACGCCCGCGGCTGCGACCTTGACGAGAATCTCGCCCTTGCCCGGCTTCGGAATGTCGCGCTGTTCGGGCACCAGCACCTCCGGTCCGCCCGGTTCCTTGATTCCGATCACGGTCATCTGGGCGGGGAGTGCGGTCATGAGCATGTCCTGAGGGAGCAAGGGGCCGGAAGCGGTTCTCCGTCCATTCCCGCGCAAGCGGGCGATCCAGGCGTGGGCTTGGCTAGCAGCATGGCGGGACGAGCGGAGACCTTGTGATAGTGGCCGTGCGGGCGTGTGACAACCCGGCCGGACGAAGCTAGATTTCGCCGGTACGGAGGCCCGCGATGCCTGCATTCGAAGACGACGACCGGCCCAAGAAAAAAATCGCCCATGAAATCGGCCAGGATCTGACTTTGCTTTCCGTCGGCGAACTGAACGAGCGAATTGCGCTGCTGCGCGAGGAGGTCGTGCGGCTGGAGGCCGATATCGCAAAGAAACAGTCGACGCGCAGCGCGGCGGATCAGTTCTTCAGGAAGTAGCAAGGTTAACGGTTCCCGGTCCGCGCATTTTCCGCGTCCGGGTTTACCGATCGTTTTGCATTTAACGATGCTTTAAGCTTTCCCCGGTATTACTGCGGCGTCCATCTTCTGGACATCGAGTGGCTCCTGTCCACTCTGTTTGACGCCTCCCTGTTATCCACTTGAGCCGCCGGAAACGGCGGCTCTTTTTTCCTGTGCCATATCGGAACACACAGGGCCGTGGTGGTGAAAGGAAGCGTCTCTTGGCAACTATGACATCAAATTAGCTTCGCATTCGCTTTACCCGGTCCGCCTGCAACCCGTATGGTCCGCCGACGAGTTTGGCGGTTGCACCGACCGGGCATTGTGCGACGTCCTTGCCGGTTGCGTGCATTGGGGTGAGGCGTAGCGTGATGTCGGATCTATCCTTTGAGGCGGGCGGCCCGATCTCGTTCCGGGAAAAGCTCGCGGGCTCGCAGGCCTTCTCGCAATTGTTCCGCGACGGGATGGGGCTGGTTGAAGAAACCGCGGCCTATCTCGATGGTCCGGGTCGCAAGGAATCCAAGGGGCTGCCACGCGCGGCCGCGCTCACCTATGCGACCGAGAGCATGCGGCTGACCACGCGCCTGATGCAGCTTGCATCGTGGCTGCTGCTGCATCGCGCGGTGAAGGAGGGCGAAATGTCGCTCTCGCAGGTCAATCAGGAAAAGACCAAGGTGAAATTGTCGCCGACCTTCTCGGCCGACGAGGATACCCTGCAGATGCTTCCCGACACGCTGGTGTCGCTGATCCGGCGTTCGCTGTCGCTGGCCGATCAGGTGCGGCGGCTCGATGCCACCATCCATGCTCCCTCGGCCATGCCGCGCAACAGCAACAACCCGGTCGAGCACCAGATCGGCATGCTGAGGGCGGCATTCGAGCGCAAGGCCTGAATCCCGGGCGGATGACGTGAAGGGCGCCGCGCCGGCTACTTCTTGCCTGCGTCGTCCTTGATGAAGCCCGAGAATTTTTTCTGGAAACGCGACAGGCGCCCGCCGCGGTCGAGCAATTGCTGAGAGCCGCCGGTCCAGGCCGGGTGCGACTTCGGATCGATGTCCAGAGACATCGTGTCGCCATCCTTGCCCCAGGTGGAGCGGGTGACGAACTCGGTGCCGTCGGTCATCTTGACAGTAATGGTGTGGTAATTCGGGTGAATGCCGGATTTCATGATGGGCTCCCACGCGCTCTGTAAGCTGCGCTTTTTTGGACCTGCCGATGCGTGAAAATTCGCGGCGTCTATAACGCAGGCGAGCCCGAGGCACAAGGTGCGTCGATTCGGCCTTGCGGGGCCCTCCGGCACGCGGCATTCAGGGGCCTGCAACCAGCCGGAGACCGGGCAAGATGGCCCTTGTGGCGGAGAGTGGGAAAGGCGCGGCGACCGAGGACGCGATCCGCGCGAGAGCGGCGGGGCGCACGTCCCTGAAGCCGCTCCGGCTCCTGGTCCCCTATCTGCTCCGGTACCGGACCCGGGCGCTGTTGGCCTGCGTGGCGCTCCTGGTGGCGGCGCTGGCGACGCTCGCCGTGCCGGTCGCGGTCCGCCGCATGATCGATCACGGCTTCAGTGGCGAGCGCGCGCTGATCGACAATTATTTCACGGTGATGATCGGGGTGGTGTTCGTGCTCGCATTGGCGAGTGCGTTTCGCTACTACCTCGTCACCACGCTGGGCGAGCGCATCGTGTCCGACCTGCGCGAGGAGGTGTTCGCTCATCTCACGCGGCTGTCGCCGTCCTTCTTCGACCGTTCGCAGACCGGCGAGATGATGTCGCGGCTGACCGCCGACACCACCCAGATCAAGGCTGCGGTCGGCGCCTCGGTTTCGGTGGCGCTGCGCAATCTGGTGCTGTTCCTCGGCGCCGGCACCATGATGGTGATCACCAGCCCGAAACTGTCGCTGTTTGTGCTGGCGGTGATCCCGGTGATCGTGCTGCCGCTCGTTGCGTTCGGGCGCGCGGTGCGCAGGCGATCCCGCATGGCGCAGGATTCACTTGCGGATGCATCGGCTTACGCCGCCGAAACCGTTGGCGCGATCCGCACCCTGCAGGCGTTCACCAGCGAGAGCTATGCCGCGAAGCGTTTTGGTGCGGCGGTCGAGGCGGCATTCGAGGCGGCGCGGCAATCGACGCTGTCGCGATCGGTGTTGACCGCGATTGCAGTATTCCTGATTTTCGCAAGCGTCGTGGTCGTGCTGTGGATCGGCGCGGTCGATGTCCTGGCGGGTGGCATGACGCCGGGGCGGCTCAGCCAGTTCGTGCTCTATGCGGTATTCGCGGCCGGGGGACTTGGCCAGTTGAGCGAGGTCTGGGGCGAGGTTCAGCAGGCTTCCGGCGCCGCGGAGCGGTTGTTCGAGATTCTGCACGTCAAGCCGGACGTGAAGCCGCCCGCCCATCCGGTGGCCCTGCCCGACAAGGCGCGCGCCGAAATCGCGTTCGAGAATGTGCGCTTTTTCTACCCGACGCGGCCCGACCAGCCCGCGCTTGACGGCGTAACATTCCGCGCGACGCCCGGCGAGAAAGTTGCGATCGTCGGACCGTCGGGCGCCGGAAAGAGCACGATCTTTCATCTCATTCTGCGCTTCTACGATCCGGCATCGGGGCGTGTGACATTCGACGGCGTGAATGTCGCCGACACCGATCCGCTGGATCTGCGCCGTCACATCGCGCTGGTGCCGCAGGAATCCGCGATCTTCGCGGCTTCGGTGCGCGACAACATCGCTTTCGGCAAGCCGGATGCGAGTGATGCCGAGATCGAGCGTGCGGCCGAGATGGCAGCGGCGACCGAGTTCATTCGAAGGCTGCCGCAGGGTTTCGCGACCCTGATTGGCGAGCGCGGGGTCACATTGTCGGGCGGGCAGCGCCAGCGCATCGCGATCGCGCGCGCGATCCTGCGCAACGCGCCGTTGCTGCTGCTCGATGAGGCGACCTCCTCGCTGGATGCCGAAAGCGAGACCCTGGTGCAGACGGCGCTGGCGCATTCGATGGAGGGGCGCACCACGCTCGTCATCGCGCACCGGCTCGCAACCGTTCTCTCCTGCGACCGCATCCTTGTGCTGGAGCAGGGACGGATTGTTGAAGAGGGAACGCACGAGCAGCTCGCGGGCGCCGGCGGACTCTATTCGCGGCTGGCGCGGCTGCAATTCGGACTGTCCTGACCACGCCACCTCTCAGGGTTCCGGGAAGTCCTGACCGGGCCGCCACGTCATCATGTAGACCGGCGCGCCGGACCTGCGGTTGATATCCTCGCCCGCGATCACGAAGCCGCATTTCCGATAGAAACCGAGCGCGCGTTCGTTGTCCTTGTTGACATGCAGGTAGAGGCCTTCGCGCCCGATCTGCTTGGCGGCGTCGATCAGCGCCTTGCCGACGCCATGATGCTGCAGCTCCGGGGCGACCACGATCTGGTCGAGATAGCCGGTGCGCGGCGATACCGCGACAAAGCCCGCAAGATGATCCGGCGCCGGCTCGTATTCGGCGATGACGATCCTGGAATCCTGTTTCAGGTCGCTCCAATGCTCGCGGAACCAGTCCGCGCGCTGGGAAAAGTCGATCTGTGGATAGGCCAGTTGCCAGCTGCGCTGCCAGAGTGCCAGCGCCGGTTGATCGTCAGCAGGGTGATAGGGCCTGAGCTTCACCGTTTGCGGCATGAATGGATCATTCCCCGGAGGCTTGCCGCGGGCGACGTTATCGCTCGGTCAGTTTCAGCTCAATCCTGCGGTTGCGGCGAAAGGCCTCTTCGGTCTTGTCGGTATCAAGCGGCTGGAACTCGCCGAAGCCGGCCGCGACCAGGCGCTGCGGCGAGATGCCGCGCGAGATCATGTACTGGACAACCGCAATCGCGCGTGCCGACGACAACTCCCAGTTCGAGGGAAATTGCACATTCGCGATCGGCCGGATGTCGGTATGGCCGTCCACCCGCATGACCCAGGCGATGTCAGGCGGAATCTTCTTTTCGAGTTCGATGAGCGCGTCTGCGATCTTGTCAATCTCGGCGCGACCTTCCGGCTTCAGCACAGCCTGACCCGGATCGAAAAACACCTCCGACTGAAACACGAAGCGATCGCCGACGATTCGCACGTCGGGCCGGCTTCCGAGAATCTGCCGCAAGCGGCCGAAAAAGTCGGAGCGGAAGCGCTGCAATTCCTGCACGCGCTGCGCCAGCGCGAGGTTGAGCCGCTGTCCGAGATCGGCGATCTTGCTCTGGGAATCGCGCTCGCGCTTCTCGGAGATTTCCAGCGCGCCTTCGATTGCGCCAAGCTGGCGGCGGAGCGCTGCGATTTGCTGGTTCAGCAATTCCACCTGCGCAAGCGCACGTGCCACACTCTGCTTCTCGAGATCGAGCGCGGCGGCGAGTTCGTTCGCCCGGCCCTGAGCGGCAGCGGCGCCACCGGCACCGTCAGCGAGGCCGCGCAGCCGGTCGCGCTCGGATTCGGTCGCCGCCAGATTGGAGCGCATGCTGCCGAGCAGTTCCTCGAGATTGGAGCGGCTCGAGCGCTCCAGCGCCAGCAGGTCGGTGAGCTGGGCGATCTGGGCGGTCAGCCGCTGCAGCGCCGTATCCTTGCCGGTGACTTCCTGCGAAAGATAGAACTGCACCACCGCGAAAATCGACAGAAGAAAGATGATGCCGAGCAGCAGCGTCGACAGCGCGTCGACAAAGCCCGGCCAGTAATCGACGTTGCGATCTCTGCGGTTGCGCGCGAGTGCCATGACCGCTTACGTCTTCTCCCGGGACAGCGATTGCAGAACCTTGCGGATTTCCTGATTCTGCTCGGCCTGTGAATCCGCCCAGTCGCGGATCATCTGCTGTTCGGTGCGCATGTGGTGCACGAGACCCTGGATCGCTTCGGCGAGGTTGGCCATGGCGGCGGTAGCGGCCTTGTTGCCGCCGGTTTCGGACACGGCCTCGCGCAGCCGCTCGATCGCGGCTTTCATGTCGGGCGACAAGGCGCCCCCTGCGGCGCCTGCGGGGTCCGCGCCGATGTCATGGACCGTGGTCGAGAGCCAGTCTTCCAGGTCGGTATAAAATCGGTTCTGTGCCTGGCTGGTCTGCAGGTCGAGGAAGCCGAGGATGAGCGAGCCGGCGAGTCCGAACAGCGAGGACGAGAAGGCGATTCCCATGCCGCCGAGCGGGGCTGCCAGTCCCTCGCGCAGCGTCTCGAATACCGACGCCGAATCGCCACCGGGCTTGAGCGTATCCACCACCTTTCCGACCGAGCCCACCGTCTCGATCAGGCCCCAGAAAGTGCCAAGCAGGCCGAGGAAGATCAGCAGACCGGTCAGATAGCGCGAGAGGTCGCGCGCCTCGTCAAGCCGCGTCGCGATCGAATCGAGGATGCCCCGCATCATCTGCGTCGAGATCGCCATCCGGCCGAGCCGGTCGCCGAGCAGCGCCGCCATCGGAGCAAGCAGGGAGGGGGGGCGTTCAACCGCGATGCCAGGATCCGCCAGCCGGAAGCTGTTGACCCAGGCCACTTCCGGAAACAGCCGCAGCACCTGCCGGAACGACAGCAGGATGCCGATCACGAGCACGCCGATGATCAGGCCGTTCAGACCCGGATTCGACATGAAGGCATTCAGAATCTGCCGGTACAGCACCACGCCGACCAGGCCGCAGAGCACCAGAAATACCAGCATCCGCACAAGGAAGATGCGCGGGGAGGAGAGCTTGTTGGGGTCGTATTTGCGAGCCATCGCTGGCCAGCCTTTCAATGAAAAAGCGTGCCCTCAATATGGCACAGGCGCGGCGAAATAGAACCCGCCGGGCGAATGAGCGCGTTAACATTGTCCCGTGTGATTTGAAACGCTTCGCAAAGCTGTGCGTATCTCCCGGCGAATCGAACCGGAATTGACGCGCAGGGATACCGTACGGTTCCGTCATGACATTGCCATTTCTGATTCTCGCCGTCGCGGCCATTGCGGTCACCCTGTCCGTAATCATGTCGGCTGCCTGGCTGATCCGCGAGCGAACCGGCAATTCCGGGTGGGTCGACGCCACCTGGACCGTCGGGCTTGGGCTCGTGGGGATCGGCGCTGCGCTGCTCCTGCCGCCGCACGATTACCCCCCGCGGGAAATGATCGTCGCGGTGCTGGTTGCGCTCTGGACGGCGCGGCTCGGCATGCACATCGCCGCGCGCTCGGCCAGGATTTCCGATGATCCGCGCTATGCGAAACTCGCCGCCGATTGGGGCGAGGCGGCACCGCGGCGCATGTTCATGTTCCTTCAGCAGCAGGCATTCGGGTCAGTGCCGCTCGCGCTCTCGGTGTATCTCGCCGCGAAAAATCCCGCGCCCATGATGCGGACGCAGGATTATGTCGGCATTGCCATCGTTCTAATCGCCGTGATCGGGGAGGCGCTCGCGGATGGCCAGTTGCGGCGCTTCAAAGCCGATCCCGCCAATCACGGCCGGATACTCGACAGCGGCCTGTGGGCATGGTCGCGGCATCCGAATTATTTCTTCCAATGGTTCGGCTGGCTCGCCTGGCCTGTGATCGCGATCGATCCGTCCGGTGGCTACCTCTATGGCTGGCTCGCGCTGATGGGCCCTGCCGTGATGTACTGGGTGCTGCGCTACGCCACCGGCGTGCCGCATCTGGAGGCACATATGGCGCGCACGCGCGGTGCCGCCTTCGCCGACTACCAGCGGCGCACCAGCCTGTTCTTTCCAGCGCCACCAAGATCATGAGGAGCGCGTCATGGGACTCGTGACTGCCGCATCGAAGCTGGTCGAACGAGTCCCGATCCCGGACGCCGTCACACGGACCGGGATCGAACTGCTGTGCGGACGCACGGCACGGTCGCTGTCGCGCATGGATTCATCGACGGAAGTGGCGTTTGCGCTTGAGATGGCCGCTAGGCCGATCGCGATCCATACGCAGGACGCGAATGCGCAGCATTATGAGGTGCCGGCGGATTTCTTCGCGCTGGTTCTCGGACCGCATCGCAAATATTCCTGCTGCTATTATGACGGCAAGAGCGCGACATTGGCGGATGCGGAGGAGCGCGCGCTGCAACTGACGGTCGAGCATGCGGATTTGCGGGACGGACAAAGCATCCTCGAACTTGGCTGCGGCTGGGGATCGCTCTCGCTCCATATGGCGGGCGCGTTTCCGAATGCCCGCATCGTCGCAGTCTCCAATTCGCAATCGCAACGCGAATTCATCGAGAGCGAGGCGCGGTTGCGGCAGATCCGCAATCTGCGCGTCATGACCTGCGATATGAACGCTTTTTCGCCCGAACAGAAATTCGACCGCGTGGTCTCGGTCGAGATGTTTGAGCATATGTCGAATTGGCGCTTGCTATTTGCACGCGTGCGATCATGGATGGAGCCGGACGCCCGGCTGTTCATGCACGTTTTCAGTCACCGCCGCATTCCATACCGGTACGAAGTCTCCGACGAGGCCGACTGGATCGCCCGGTATTTTTTCACCGGAGGGATCATGCCGAGCCACAATCTGCCGCGGCACTTCTCCGATCTGTTCGCGGTTGAGGCGGACTGGCTCTGGGACGGCACGCATTACGAGCGAACGGCACTGGACTGGCTTGCGAATTTCGATGCCCGGCGCGAGGAGGTCACGGCGGTGCTGGGCCGCGTCTATGGAAGTGACACGCGGCTCTGGCTGCGGCGCTGGCGCATCTTCTTTCTCGCGACGGCCGGCATGTTCGGCCACGCGGGCGGCCGGGAATGGGGCGTGAGCCACTACCGCATGCGGGCGGTGTGACCGCTAACCCGCGGCGCCGGTTCGCTTCAGGATAGCCAGCAATTCCTTCTGCAGCGCTTCATTGCCGGCGACGATGTGGCCCTTCAGGAACATCGCGTCGGTGCCGTCGCAGTCGCTGATATAGCCGCCGGCCTCGCGCACCAGCAGAATGCCGGCCGCCATGTCCCAGGACTGAAGGTTGCGCTCCCAGTAGATATCGAAGCGGCCGGCCGCGACGAAGGCGAGGTCGAGCGCCGCCGAACCGAAGCGGCGGAGGCCCGCCACCTGTTCCTGCACGGCCATGAACTCGGAGCGAAACAGCGCGAGGTCGCCGCGTCCGCGATGCGGCAGGCCACAGGCAACGACCGCGTCCTGCAGCGAGCGGCGCCCGGCGACGCGCAGCCGCTGATCGTTGAGGAAAGCGCCCTTGCCCTTCTCGGCGACGAACATCTCGTCCGAGACCGGATTGTAAACGAGTGCCGCGATGATCGCGCCTTCGCGTTCGAGTCCGATCGAGATGGAGAATTGGGGGATGCCGTGCAGAAAATTCGTGGTGCCGTCGAGCGGGTCGACATACCAGGTGTGGGTCTGGTCCGGCCCATCGATCCGGCCGCCCTCCTCTCCGACGAACGAATAGCCCGGCCGTGCCGCCATCAATTCCTCGCGCAGCGTCTGCTCGGCCTTGCGGTCGGCGGCGGTGACGAAATTGGCGGGACCTTTGACGGAAACCTGAAGCTTCTCGACCTCGCCGAAATCGCGATTGAGCTGCCGGGCCGTCTTGCGCGCGGCTTTCATCATCACGTTGAGAAGCGCGGAGTGTTGCATGGTGTTTCCTTATCCCTCGCCCGTTCGGGCGGAAGGGATGAAGATCACTCCGCGCGCCGCACGTATGTCACTTCATTGGTGTCGACCACGATCCTCTCGCCTGCCGTGATGAAGGGCGGCACCATCACCCGCAGCCCGTTTTCCAGCTTGGCCGGCTTGTAGGACGACGACGCGGTCTGCCCCTTCACGACCGGATCGGCCTCGACGATCGCGAGCGTGACATAATCGGGCAGCTTGATGCTGATCGGGCGCTCATCATGCATTTCGAGCGTGACCGTCATGCCGTCCTGCAGGAAAGCCGCGCGTTCGCCGACGAAATCCTCGTGCAGTTCGGTCTGCTCGTAGGTGTCGTTGTCCATGAAGACCAGGCTTTCGCCCTGGCGGTACAAGAACTGGAAATCCTTCTGCTCCAGCCGCGCCCGCTCGACGCGCTCGTCGGAGCCGAAGCGGTTGTTGAGCTTGCGCCCGTCGATCAGATTTTTCAGCTCGACCTGGTTATAGGCGGGGCCCTTGCCGGGCTTCACCGCCATGGTCTTTACCGCCACCCAGAGCGTGTCCTGGTATTCGATGACATAGCCAGGACGAATTTCGTTGCCATTGATCTTGGCCATGGGGCGTTCCGTGCGGTTTTCGGGAATATCCGAGGCGCCATGTGCCCGGCGCGTTGCCCGCCGTCAAGAGCGCGAATTGGCGATGATGAACAACCACGGATCGGCTTCTTTCTGAGCCGCCTTGCGAACGTCCTCGCTCTGCCTGCCCATATAGTCGTCGAGCCATGGATCGGTCGCGCCGGCGGCTTTGGAGACAATGTGCCACTTCACCGCTTCCTTGGGGTCCTCCGGCACGCCGCGGCCGGCGGCGAGAATGCGGGCGAGGCGATTCTGTGCGATCGGCGCACCGCGCTGAGCGGCCTTGCGCAAGAGCTGCGTGGCAGCGGCCTCGTCCTTGTCGATGCCGGTGCCATTGAAGAGCGCGATGGCGTACTCCACCTGCGCGTCGAGATGATCGGCCAATGCCGCAAGGCCGAGCAGGCGGGTGGCCTCCTTTTCGTCCGTGGTGACGCCGCGGCCCTCCTTGTAAAGGGTCGCGAGCGCGTATTGGCCCTCGCGGTTGCCGGCCTGCGCGGCAATGCGAAACAGTTCGGCGGCGCGAGAGAAGTCGCGGGGAAATTGCACCCCTTCCAGATACAGCAGCCCAAGGTTATAGGCCGCGGCCGGCTGGCCGAGCTTGGCGGCGCTCGTGAACAGCTTGGTGGCGGCGTCGAGATCCTTGGGGCCGCCCCGGCCGGCAAGCCTCATCATGGCGAGCGAAAGCATCGCCTCGCGGTCGCCCCGCTCTGCGGCCTTGCTATACCATTCAACCGCCTTCGCATCGTCCTGCGGGATCCCCAGACCGCCGCCGTAAAGCACACCCATCAGCGTCATCGCTTTCGGGTCGCCGGTGGCGTCGACGCGCTTCTGGGCCTCGGCGAGCGCGGTCAGATAATAGCCGCGCTGGAACGCGGCATAGGCCGTGTCGGCGTTCGGATCAGCCTGGTCGGAATGCGGAGCGGGTTCCGGGAGCGGAACCGACGGCGGCGCGGGGGATGCCTTCTTGGCTGCACCCTGAGCGTGCGCGGACGAAACCGTGATCGCCAGGGCGACGGCGATGGCGAGCGGATGGATCATGTCGCGACCTCCGCCAGGTGGAGCCGCCCGGCGACGTCGGCGACCGCACGCGCGACCCCCCGCGAATCCGAAAAGACCGCGTCGCCGACCGCGATAAAGTCGGCGCCGGCCTCTGCGAGCGGCCTGACTTCTTCGAGCGAGGCAGCATAGGCGACGCATGGTACTTCGAACACCTCCGACCACCATGCGACGCGCTCGATCACGGCGTCGAGCGAGGGCCGCGCGTTGTCGCCGAACATGACGTAATCGGCGCCGTTCTCGGCCCCAGCCATGGCATCGTGCCGCGTTTCGAGCCCGCCGATGCCGGCGATACGGGCCGGCTTCAGCGATGATGCGGCTGCTTCAAACGCGGCAAGGCCGGCCAGATGCGCGCCATCGGCGCCGCTTCGGGCGACGATCTGCGCATGCCCGTCAAGGATCAGGGCGGCATCCGCTTTCTGCGCGGTCGGCGCAACGGCCTTCACCAGATTGATCAATGCGCGATCGTCGCCATCGGGCAGGCGCAGCAGCACGGCCGCGATGTCGGCGGAAGCAAATGCGGCCAGCAGATCGTGCTTCAGCACCTGCACGTCAGCGGTCACCGGCGTCACCAGATAGAGACGCGGTTCTGGGCGCACCAGTTCGGATGGTCGCGACGTCATTGGGGTTCCGATGGGACTTCAATCCGGCGAAAAAGCGGCGTTCGGCGATTGCGCAATGTCGTCCACGGCTGGTGCGCAGTCACGGACGTTGTTATCGTCCGGGAATTGCGGCAACGCAAACACGCACGCCCTTTTTCGGTGGTGCCAGCCGTGGTTCTGGCGCTGGCATCGGCCGCAAGACGCCGGTTCCCACCACAATGGTGCGCATGGTGGGCTGACCGGGCGGCCCGATCTGCGACCGCCAAGGTCCGTCTGGCCAGCGAACGGCTCCGCTTCGCCCGGACGGCTCATCGTCAGGAGGCAGCATGGCTTCGCAAAATTCGTCGATCCTCACCCGCCGTGATGTTCTTTTGGGATCGGCAGGGCTTGCCGCGGCTGCACTGTGCCGCACGCCCGTGTCGGCATCCGAAGCGCGGCTGCATGAAATATCGCTGACCTGCGACCGCGCGCTGGTTGCCATGGTCGGCTCGCCGCATCCCGACACCGAGGTGTGGTGCTACAATGGCGCCCAGCCCGGCCCGGAAATCCGCGTGCGTCAGGGGGATCGACTGCGCGTTCGCGTCGAGAATCGGCTGCCCCAGGAAACCACCGTTCACTGGCATGGAATTCGTCTTCCGAACGCGATGGATGGCGTTCCGCATCTGACACAGAAGCCGATCTCACCCGGCGAGACCTACACCTATGAGTTCATCTGCCCGGATGCGGGGACGTTCTGGTATCACCCGCATCAGCGCAGTTTCGAGCAGGTCGGCCGCGGTCTGTATGGTGCGCTGATCGTGGAGGAGCCGGAGGCGCCCGATGTCGACCGCGACGTCACATGGGTGCTGAGCGACTGGCGCCTGCTGAAGAATGCGGCGATCAGCGACGATTTCGGAAACATGCACGATGTCAGTCACAACGGCCGTGTCGGCAACACGGTAACGGTCAATGGCCGGGTTCGCGACACCTTCGCGGTGCGCGCCGGCGAGCGAATCCGGCTTCGCCTGATCAATGCGGCGAATGCGCGTATCTTCGGACTGGAATTCGCGGAGCACGAGCCCACGGTGATTGCGCTCGACGGGCAGCCGGTCGAGCCGCATACGCCGGAGGGCGGACGGGTGGTGCTCGGTCCGGCAATGCGTGCCGACATTGTTCTCGACATGAAAGCATCGAGCGGAAAGCGCTTCACTGTCGCCGACCGGTTCTACCGCGGCCTGCACTACCGTTTGCTTGATCTGCTTTACTCCGAAGCCGAGCCTTCATCTCGTGTCGGGGAAAGATCGCCGGTGCGGCTTGCGGCCAACCCGCTGGCCGAACCGGACCTCGGTGCGGCCGAACGACATCAGGTGGTCATGGGCGGCGGCATGATGGGCGGGATGCGATCGGCGATGATGGATGGCCGGGAGACCGATATTCGCACGCTGATGCATAATGGACTGGTCTGGGCAATCAACGGGATCGCGGCCAAGGGCCACGCGCACGAGCCGCTGCTCAGCTTTGCGCGTGGCCGTTCATATGTCGTCGAACTGGTAAACGACACGGCCTGGCATCATCCCATGCATCTGCATGGCCATTCGTTCCGGGTCATTTCGCGCAATGGCACGCCGACGCCGCGACGTGAGTGGCAAGACACCGTGCTGCTTGAGCCTCGCGAACGCACGGAGATCGCATTCGTCGCCGACAATCCGGGGGACTGGATGTTCCATTGTCACATCCTGGAGCATCAGGCCGGCGGAATGATGGGTGTGTTTCGCGTGTCGTGATGACCACCCGCCGGCCAGCCCCCATCTCGCAGGGTCAGGCCGCCTTCTTTTCCAGATCCTGCTTCCACTGACCGAGCGAGGCGAGGCCGTTCATCATCGCGCGATGGGTGAAGGCGCGCTGCGCCGCCGCGACATTTTCGCTCTTGCCGCTCCAGGCCTTTTGCGGCGCGGCCTGTAGTGCGCGGCCATAGGAAAATGTGAGCTTCCACGGCAGTCCGCCGATCTTGTTCATGGCGTCGAGATGGGCGGTGGCCTCCTCGTCGGATTGTCCGCCGGACAGGAAGGCGATGCCCGGCACCGCGCCCGGCACGCAATTCTTCAGTAGCTTCACGGTCTTTTCCGCGACCTCCTGTACCGAGGCCTTCTTCGCACTCTTCTTGCCCGGCACCGCCATGTTCGGCTTGAGCACGATGCCTTCCAGCGCCACCTTCTGATAGTAGAGCTGCTGGAAGGTCTCCTTGAGCACGAATTCGGTAACCTCGTAGCAGCGGTCGATGTCGTGGCTGCCGTCCATCAGCACTTCCGGCTCTACGATCGGCACGATCTGCGCGTCCTGGCAGAGCGCCGCATAGCGCGCCAGCGCATGCGCATTGGCGCTGATGCAGGCGTAGCTCGGAATGCCCTCGCCGATGTCGATTACCGCGCGCCACTTTGCGAAGCGTGCGCCTTGTTCGTAATATTTGGCGAGGCGATCGGCGAGCCGGTCGAGCCCGATGGTGACCAGTTCGCCCGGGCAATTGGGGAGGGGCTTTGTGCCTTCATCCACCTTGATGCCCGGAATGGCGCCGGCCTTCTTGATCAGATCGACCAGCGGCGTGCCGTCCTTGGCCTTCTGCCAGATGGTTTCATCATACAAAATGACGCCCGAGATATACTTCGACATCGCCTCGCTCGACCGAAACATCATTTCGCGATAGTCGCGGCGATTGTCTTCCGTCGACTCCACGCTGATGGCGTCGAAACGCTTCTTGATCGTGCCGGAGGATTCGTCAGCGGCGAGGATACCCTTGCCGGGCGCGACCATCGCTTCGGCGACCTTGTTCAAGTCTGCGAGATTCATGTCGTCTCCTGAACGTCTCTATTCAAATCCGAGGAATGCGGACAATGCCTGGTTCACCGTCGCCATGTCGTTCGCCGCGAGTTGACCGATTGTCCGGCCGAGCTTGTGGATCGGCAGAGTGTGCGCTTTGTCAACCAGAACTTGGGAACGGAGTTGCAGGCCATTGTCGGGTGTCGGTTCGATTGTGATGCGAAAAGCGGGCGCGTCCACCAGTTCCGAAGACAGCGGCAGCACCGTTACCGAATACAGGTGCCGAAATAAATCGGACTGGATAACCAGTACGGGACGCGGTTTGCCGTAGGAGCCGGGCAGGGCCGCTATGGCCAGATCGCCGCGGTTCATTTCCAGCTGTCAAAGTCGGTCAGGGCCTCGATTTCATCTAGAATCTGCTTCTCCTGCGGGTCGTCGCGCACAAGCAGGCATTGGCGCTTGATCTCGGCGACCACAGCAGGGTTTCGGGTATCGAGCACCCACATCTGGATCGGGCGGAGACCCTGCGCGCGCAGCTTATCGCGATGCTTTTGCGTCCTCTTCCGAGCGGAGAGCCGAGTGCGTTCGTCGGCTACCTCGTTGCCGGATCGCGTCTTGCTTTTCGCCTTGCTCTTTACGGTCTTCGCCATCGTGCCTCCGTTACATGTAACGTAGGCGAAGATCACCGGACCCGCAATACCTCAACGCCCGGCAGGGCCTTGCCCTCGCAAAATTCCAGGAACGCGCCACCGGCTGTGGAAACGTAGCTGAAATCGTCCGCCACCCCGGCCTGGTTCAGCGCCGCGACCGTGTCGCCGCCGCCGGCGATCGAGACAAGTTTTTCGGCCCTGGTGCGTTCCGCGGCGTGCCGGGCCGCAGCCACGGTGCCGCGGTCGAACGGTTGAAGCTCGAAGGCGCCCAGCGGGCCGTTCCAGAGCAGCGTCCGCGCGTCGTCGATAGCGTGAATCACGCGTTCGATCGAGAGCGGGCCGATATCGAGGATCATGCCGTCGTCCGGGATGGCGTCGAGGCCGTAGGCGTGCGACGGCGCGTTCGCCTCGAAATGGAAAGCGACGATGGCATCGACCGGCAGGATGATCGCGCATTTGCCGGCCTCCGCCTTGTCCAGGATGCGGCGTGCGGTGTCGGCGAGATCGCGCTCGGCCAGCGACTTGCCGATCCTCACGCCCTGCGCATGCAGGAAGGTGTTGGCCATGCCGCCGCCGATCACCAGCGCATCGACGCGGCCGACAAGATTTTCCAAAAGGTCGATCTTGGTCGACACCTTGGCGCCGCCGACGATCGCGATCACGGGCGCTGCGGGTGCGACCAGCGCTTTCGACAGCGCATCAAGCTCCGCCTGCATGGTGCGGCCGGCATGGGCCGGCAGCTTGTGGCCCAGACCTTCGGTCGAGGCATGGGCGCGATGCGCGGCCGAGAAGGCGTCATTGACATAGATCTCGCCGAGATCTGCGAGTTTCTGCACGAAGGCGGGGTCGTTCTTTTCCTCTTCCCTGTGAAAGCGGGTGTTTTCCAGCACGAGGATGTCGCCCGGGTCCATCGCGTCGATTGCGGTCTTCGCAACCGCGCCAACGCAGTCCTCGGCAAACTCGACCGGACGTTTGATAACCTCCGACAATGCGGCCGCGACCGGACGCAGCGAGTCCTTCTCGTCTCGGCCCTTGGGGCGGCCGAAATGCGCCAGGATGATGACCTTGCCGCCCTTGTCGGCGATTTCGGTGATGGTCGGCGCCACGCGCTCGATGCGCGTCGCGTCGGTGACCTTGCCATTTTCCATCGGCACGTTGAGGTCGACGCGCAGCAGCACGCGCTTGTTGTTCAGGTCGGCGTTATCGAGGGTGCGGAAGGAATTCATTTGCGCTCGGTCTCGTGTCCCGGGCGCAGTGCAGCGCGGAGCGATGCGCTGCAGAACCGGGACCTGAAAAATAATCGGTCCCGGCTCAGCGATGCACGCTTCACGCTGCATCGCGTCCGGGACGCGAGAGACTTAAATCAGCTTGCCCATCGCAACCGCAGTATCGGACATGCGATTCGAGAAGCCCCATTCGTTGTCGTACCACGACAGGACCGACACCAGCGTGCCGTCCATCACCTTAGTCTGGTCCATGTGGAAGACCGAGGAATGCGGATCGTGGTTGAAGTCGATCGAGACGTTCGGGCTCGTCGTATAGCCGAGGATGCCCTTGAGCTGCTGCTCGGACGCGCGCTTGATCGCGTCGTTGATCTCGTCCTTGCTGGTGGCTTTCTTCGCCATGAATTTCAGGTCGACCACCGAGACATTCGGGGTCGGCACGCGCATCGCGAAGCCGTCGAGCTTGCCGTTGAGTTCCGGGAGCACAAGGCCGACCGCCTTGGCGGCGCCGGTCGATGTCGGGATCATCGAAAGTCCGGCCGCGCGGGCGCGATAGAGATCCTTGTGCATGGTGTCCAGCGTCGGCTGGTCGCCGGTATAGGCATGGATCGTGGTCATCATGCCCTTTTCGATGCCGACCGCGTCATTGAGGACTTTTGCCACGGGTGCGAGGCAGTTCGTGGTGCAGGACGCATTCGAGACCACGAGATGGTCCTTGGTCAGCTTGTCGTGGTTCACGCCGTAGACCACGGTGAGGTCGGCCCCGTCGGCCGGGGCCGAGACGAGAACCCGCTTCGCGCCTGCGGTCAGATGAGCCGAGGCCTTGTCCTTGGCGGTGAAGATGCCGGTGCATTCCATCGCGATGTCGACGCCAAGATCCTTCCACGGCAGCGTGGAGGGATCCTTGACCGCCGTCACCTTGATCGCGCCGTTGCCGACCGAGATGGTGTCGCCCTTGACGGTCACTTCGCCCGGGAAGCGGCCGTGCACCGAGTCGAAGCGGAGCAGGTGGGCATTGGTTTCGACCGGGCCCAGATCGTTGATCCCCACCACCTCGATATCCTTGCGGCCGGACTCGGCGATCGCCCGCAAGACATTGCGGCCGATGCGGCCAAATCCGTTGATGGCGACCCGTACCGTCATGATTTTCCAAGCTCCCGGCTGGCTGAATTTGGAGGCGCGACCGCGCGAGAAAGGCGGACCGCGCGCTTGCGGCCTTCCTATAGCGGGAATCCGCACCAACTCAACTCGCGCAACCGCCGTCTGTGCCGCACTGCGGCAAAAAACGCCGGTACGGTTATCGCGGCCGGAACTTCGCCAAAGCTGCCGCCGCGACCGCTTCCGGCGTGATTCCGAAGTGGCGATACAGGTCCTTGTACGGTGCGCTGGCGCCGAAAGACGACATGCCGACGAATACGCCCTCCGAACCGATGATTGCGTCCCAGCCCTGGCGGATGCCGGCCTCGACCGCGACATTAACCTCGGCGCCGCCGATGACCGGGTGACGTTGCTCAGGCGGCAGCGACAGGAACAGTTCGAAACACGGCACGGACACCACGCGCGCCGGCTTTCCCTGCCGGTTCAGCAGCTGCGCAGCCTCGACCGCAATCGCGACCTCCGAGCCGGAGGCGAAGATCGACACGTCGACGTTGTCGCCTTCAACGGGGAGGATTTCGTAGGCGCCCGTGGCGCAGAGATTCTCGGGGACGTATGACGTCCGCAGTTGCGGCAGATTCTGGCGAGTCAGCGCCAGCACCGACGGCGTGTCCTTGGCTCGCAACGCCAGTTCCCAGCATTCGATCGCCTCGACCGCGTCGCAGGGCCGGAACACGTTCAGGTTCGGAATCGCGCGCAAGGCCGCGAGATGCTCGACCGGCTGATGCGTCGGGCCGTCTTCGCCCAGTCCGATCGAGTCGTGCGTCATGACATGGATCACCCGCTCGCCCATCAGCGCGGCAAGACGGATCGCGGGACGGCAATAATCGGAGAACACCAGGAAGGTCCCGGAATAGGGGATGATGCCGCCATGCAGCGTCATGCCGTTCATGGCCGCGGCCATGCCGTGTTCGCGGATGCCGTAATTGATGAAGCGGCCGGAATAGTCCGATGCGCTGATCGCCGTCATCGACTTGGTGCGGGTGTTGTTGGAGCCGGTAAGGTCGGCCGAGCCGCCGATCATTTCGGGGACCGCAGGCACGAGCGCTTCAAGTGCGAATTCGGAAGACGCACGCGTGGCGATCTCCTTCGGCGCCTTCGCCAATGTCTCCTTCACGCTCTTGACCGCGTCGGCCAGGGCCTCCGGCAATTCACCCGTGATGCGACGTTCGAACTCGCCCTTCACCACAGGATCGAGGCCGTCGAGCTTTTTGTCCCACGCCCTGCGGATATCGTTCGAACGCTGGCCGGCGTCACGCCACGCCTTCAGAATGTCGTCCGGAATGACGAAAGGCTCATGGCTCCAGCGCAGCTTCTCGCGCGCGCCCTTGATCTCGTCGGCACCCAGCGGCGAACCGTGCGATTTTTCGCTGCCGGCCTTGTTTGGCGCGCCGAAACCGATCGTGGTCTTGCAGGCGATCATGGTAGGTCGGTCGGCCTCTTGCGCCTTCTTCAGTGCGGCGGCGATGGCGTCCGGATCATGCCCGTCGATGCGCTCGGCGACCCACCCCGCAGACTCGAAGCGCTTCACCTGATCGACCGAGTCCGACAGCGACAGCTTGCCGTCGATGGTGATCCCGTTGTCGTCGAACAGCACGATCAGCCGGCTCAGCTTCAGGTGGCCGGCCAGCGCAATCGCCTCCTGGCTGATGCCTTCCATCAAATCGCCGTCAGAGGCCAGCACATAGGTGCGGTGATCGACTACGTCACCGAAAACGGCATTGAGATGGCGCTCCGCAATCGCCATGCCAACCGCATTGGCGATGCCCTGGCCGAGCGGACCGGTGGTCGTTTCCACGCCGGGCGTGATGAAATTCTCCGGATGGCCCGGGGTTTTGGAATGCAGACGGCGGAAATTCTTCAGTTCCTCGAGCGTCATCGCCTCATAGCCGGTGAGGTGCAGGAGCGCATAGATGAGCATCGAGCCGTGGCCGGCGGACAGCACGAAGCGGTCGCGATCGGGCCAGGCCGGATCGGACGGATCGAATTTCAGGACCTGCGTAAACAGCACGGTCGCGATGTCGGCCGCGCCCATCGGCAAGCCTGGATGACCGGACTTGGCCTGCTCGACGGCGTCCATTGCCAGCGCGCGGATCGCGTTGGCCATACGGTCGTGATCTGCGCGCGACATGGGGGAATCCGGGAAGCGTTGAATGCTGGCGCGGTCCTATCATGCGGATGCGGCGAGTCCAGCGCGGGCGGCGCAGATGGCGGAACAATCGCCGAACCGCGAGGATGATGGGGATGATGCGGGGGAAACGTTGACGGGCTTGAAGCGTCAAATTAGGCTTGCTGCCTTAACGCGTTGTGTAGCAACGGTTTTTGAATAGATGGGTGCTGCGTGACATGACCGATCCGAGCGCGATCGACGCGGCCGCCCGCAGACTGGCTCACGCTCTGGACGCATTGCAGGCCGCGGTGGTGCGAAAGCGTGAGGCCGATTCCGGCGGCGAGGCGGTCGCGACCCAATTGCATGCGCTCGGCAACGACCGCGCCCGGCTGGCAGCCGAACTCGACACGGCGGCTGCGCATGCACGCAGGCTTGAAGATACCAACCGTGAAGTGGCGCGCCGGATCGAGGTCGCGATGACCACGATCGAAAAGCTGCTCGACGAGCACGATCGCTAGGGCTTCCGGGAAGGGACAGAGCGATGGCTCAGGTGAATGTAACGATCAATGGCCGCCATTACCGCATGGGCTGCGAGGATGGCCAGGAAGACCACGTCGTCAAGCTCGCCCAGGATATCGACGGCCTCATCGACCATCTGCGCGGTACCCATGGCGAGATTGGCGACCAGCGGCTCACCGTGATGGCCGCCCTGACGGTTGCCGACGAACTTACCGAACAGACTCGCCGGATTCGCAGGCTCGAGGAGGAGATTGCCGCCCTGCAGGACGCCCGCGTCGTGTCCGCCGAACGCACCCAACAGGCCCAGGCCGCCGTGGTCGCGTCGCTCAATGCCGCCGCCGAGCGGATTGAGGATATTGCGCGTCAGATCAACCAGTCGATCCAGCCCGGACCGGGCGTGGCGATGGGTTAGCGCCTTCGGCCGGCCCGGCGGAATGACGTGTGGCGCTTGCCGGGATCGCACACTACATTGTTCCGGCGGGGCTGCGGGGTGCGACTGGAAACATCATACTCCCGGGGCCTTACGATCCTGAAGGGAGCTGTCCCTGGTCGGGTCCGTGGATCCGGTCATATGGCGCCCACCTACTTCTGTAGGTTCCCGGGGTCGAAAATTCCGACGGCCATCGTGGCTCCGCACTTTCTCCTTTCGCGTCCCGGGCGCAGCGCAGGACGAAGTCTTGCGCTGCAGAACCGGGCCCCATTCTCGAATGATGCGTGGGTCCCGGATCAGCGTCGTACCGTTTCACGCTGCGCCGCATCCGCGACACGAGTCTGATGATGACGGCAGCTTCGCTCAAACCCGAAAAATCCACCCTTCGCACCGAAGCCCTTTCGCGCCGCGAGGCGATGCCCGCGCAGGAGCGAGCCGCCGCCGTGGAAGCCGTGGCGCAGCGGCCGTTTGCGGTTCCCGTCGCAACCGGCACCATCGTCTCCGGCTATTCGCCGATGAAAAGCGAATTCAACCCCGTGCCGCTGATGCGCAGGCTTGCCGATCTGGGCGCAGCGATGGCGCTGCCGGTGACCCCGAAGCGCGGCAATCCGCTGGTCATGCGGGCCTGGGCGTTCGGCGATGAACTGGCTTCGGGCGTGTGGGGCATCCGCGAGCCGAAGCCCGAGGCGCCCGAAGTCTTTCCCGACGTCATGCTGGTGCCGCTTGCGGCGTTCGACCGGGCGGGGCACCGGATCGGTTACGGCGCCGGCTATTACGATAGGACCATCGCCCGCATCCGCGCGATGAAGCCGGTGACGACGATCGGACTTGCCTTTTCGTTGCAGGAAATTGGCAGGGTCCCGGCCACGCCGTTCGACCAGCCGCTCGACCTTGTGCTAACGGAAAAAGAAACCATCGATTTCCGTTAGGGAGCATTGTTTGCGCATTCTGTTCATCGGCGACGTGGTCGGGCGCTCCGGGCGGGCGATCGTGCAGCAGCGGCTGCCGGGTCTCGTCGCCGACTGGAAGCTCGATCTGGTCGTGCTGAACGGCGAGAATTCCGCGGGCGGTTTCGGCATCACCGAAACCATCTTCAACGAATTTGTCGATTCCGGCGTCGACGTTGTCACGCTCGGTAATCACTCCTGGGATCAGCGCGAGGCGCTCGTCTTCATCGAACGCGCACCCCGGATGGTCCGACCCCTGAACTATCCCAGGGGAACGCCTGGCAAGGGCACCGCCATGATCGAGGCGAAAAACGGCGCACGCGTGCTCGTCATCAATGCGATGGCACGCATCTTCATGGACCCGCTCGACGATCCATTCGCAGCGATCGAACGTGAATTGGATATCTGCCGCCTGAAGCGCGACGCGGACGCCATCCTGGTCGACTTTCACGGCGAGGCGACCAGCGAGAAGCAGTCGATGGGCCATTTCCTCGACGGCCGGGTCAGCGTCGTGGTCGGCACCCATACCCACGTGCCGACCGCCGACCATCAGATTTTGCCGGGCGGCACGGCCTTCCAGTCCGACGCCGGGATGACCGGCGACTACGATTCCGTGATCGGCATGCTGAAGGACGAACCTGTGTCGCGCTTCCTGCGACGAATTCCTGCGACCAAGTTCGAGGCCGCAACGGGTCCCGCGACCCTGTGTGGCCTGGCGATCGAGACCGAAGACGCATCCGGGCTGGCCACGCGTGTG
>NZ_JBFWPA010000042.1:0-54458 GCF_050250235.1 Pseudorhodoplanes sp. | reverse complement strand
AATGTGATGGGTCACCTGCCCGGTATAGTGACTGAGTCCCACGCTGCGGTCGAACGTCACCGC
This sequence comes from Pseudorhodoplanes sp., assembly GCF_050250235.1. Classification (GTDB taxonomy): domain Bacteria; phylum Pseudomonadota; class Alphaproteobacteria; order Rhizobiales; family Xanthobacteraceae; genus Pseudorhodoplanes. Next base: position 54,395 of record NZ_JBFWPA010000042.1, on the reverse strand, counting down.
GCCGAGCCAGACCGGCCGCTCCTCCACGCCCTTGTCGAGCACCTGCCAGAACCGCACATGGTGCCGGCGGTCGGCGCTCTTGCCGGACGGCTTTTCGAAAGCCAGGTCCTCCACGCGCCCGGAATAAAACAGCGGGCTGACCGGCGCATGCTCATAGGGTCGCTTGAGCAGCACCGAACCGATGATCTTGACGCTCGACGTCAGCGTAACCGGATCGGCCGGAAACCAGCCCGCGTCGTTCATGGCCCGGATGATGGTGTCGCGCTCGCCGACCAGTCCGACATTCAGCGCGTCGCCGGGAATCCCCTGCTTGGTCTGCGTCACCATCGGATGCTTCGCGAGACCGGGCTGATGCTCGTGATGATGCCAGGCCATCGGCAGAAGAATATAGGCAACCACGCCATAGACCAGCGCTGCAAGCGCGATCGTCAGAATGAGTGTCCCGTCCATGCGCCGCTACACGCCCTCACACCGGATCGATGCCGCCGCGTGTCGCGGACCATGCAATCAGCCCGGCCACGATCACTATGGCAAGACTTGCGCTCCAGGGTCCAGCCAGCGCATAGGCCAGCGCGCCGCCGAGCGCGCCGACCAGAAATCCTGCCAGCACGGAGAAAACGGTCGCAAAGCGCCTGCGGGCTTCGGCCGCCAAAGCCGGATCGGCGACCATGCGCGACGGGCGCAATCGCGCATAGATCAGTTCGGTCGCGTCGATCGCAAGCTGGGTTGAGTTGCCGGTCATGACGTTGGTCTGCGGCACCCCGCGCAGCAGAAGGCGCACCAGCGTCGATTGCACGCCCATGGCGGCCGCCGACAGAAGCCCGGCCGCCGCGCCAAGCCATGAATCCGGATCGGTGACCGGCCATGAATAGACCATCAGCGCGACGAAGCCCGAAAGCAGCACCGCCTCCAGCGCGAACACAAGCGGCAGCGAGGATCGCTTCCTGCCGCGACGCGCGATGATGATTGCGGCGGCGGTGCCGGCGCCGAGCATGAAGAACGGGATCGCCAGCATCTTGGCCGCAACGCCGCGATCTTCCACCCCCAATTCGGCCGCGGCCACCACGAAACTGCCGGTCACCTGAGCGGCAAAAAATCCGAACAGAGCAAGGAAGGTGATGGTGTCGACATAGCCGGCAACCAGACTGAGCAAAGGCGGAACGGCGCGCGGCAGCGGCGCGGGTCCTGCTTCCGCGCTCATTGCCGATGCAGCCACGCGCCGATACGCTTCACCGCCTCGTGCATGTCCGCCTGCGATTGCGCATAGCAGAAGCGAAGATAATGGCGCCCGTCGATGGGATCGAAATCGACGCCCGGCGTCGCCGCCACATGGGCCTGTTCCAGCATGCGCCTGGCGAAATCGCAGGAATCATCGGAGAAGCGCGCGATGTTGGCATAGAGATAGAAGGCGCCGTCGACCGGGAGAAACGTTTCGAGCCCGGCCTTCGGCAAGCCCTCGATCAGGATGCGGCGGTTGACTTCGTAGCCGTGCTTGACGCCATCCATCTCGTCGCGGCCGTTGAACGCGGCTTCGGCCGCGATCTGCGACAGCGTCGGCACGCTGATCGCGAGATTGCCCTGCAGCCGCTCGATCGGCCGCGCCAGCGGCTCGGGCGCCACGATCCAGCCGACGCGCCAGCCGGTCATGCAGAAATATTTCGAAAAGGAATTGATCACCAGTGCCTGGTCGGAGATGCGAAGCGCGGTCTCGGCCGGGAAGGCATAATCGAGCCCGTGATAGATTTCGTCGGAGATGAAGCGGATTCCTGCCTCCCCGGTCGCGCGAATGAGGTCGGCGAGCGCTTCGGGCCGCATCATGGTGCCGGTCGGGTTGGCGGGGCTCGCGACCAGCAGGCCCGCGAGCGGGGTCTTGCGGTGAAGCGCGAGCACGGATTCCGGTGTCATCGCCCAGCGGGTCGCGTCGCCGGTTTCGATCAGCACGGGCTCGCAGCCGAGGGCCTTCAGGATGTGGCGGTAGGGCGGATAGCCGGGATTGGCGATTCCGACCCGGTCACCCGGCTCGAACATGGACAGAAAGGCCAGGATGAAGCCCGCCGACGAGCCGGTGGTGACGATCACCCGCGCCGGGTCGAGATCGACATTATATGTCTCGCCGTAATGGCGGGCGATGCGGGCTCGCAGCGATCCGATGCCGAGCGCCTCGGTATAGCGGAGCGGTCCATCCAGCGCGCGCCTGGCAGCATCGATCGCGGTTCGCGGCGCCGGCGCTGCCGGCTGGCCAACCTCCATGTGGACGACGTGATGGCCCGCCGCCTCGACGCGGGTCGCCGCCACGATCACGTCCATCACCATGAAGGGCGGAACATCGCTGCGCGCCGATGGCGACAAAATGTGCCGGGCCCGTTCCAGCATCGGTTTCAGACACCCGTTTCGCGCATTTGTTCGCGCATGTGCCCCGCTCCTGCCGCATTCGCGGGATTGCCTGCGACGCCTTAGAAGGATGCCCGTGGCGTGATTTGACCGCCTCTGGCGGTCTCACCTAGTGTCCCGGCTCGGGCCCGTGTTTCACCTCGCAGCAGAACGCTTTTACAGGTGTCGGAGCCGAAAGGACACTGCTAACTCGATCTCTCCGGTGCATCTTGGATCTGCGATGGACGTGCCGCAAATGCTTGTAGGAAGGTCATGTCCGCCGGACCAGATTTGCGCCATTGGCGAAGCAATCAGAGCGTCATGATTCGAGCGATATCCCAGGCCATGTCCGGCACGCCCACGATCAGGTCCATGGCCGCGAAGCCGCTCGCGCGCGTGGTCGCCGCCCTCGTCGCGGTTGCACTGGCTTGCCCGCCGCTGCCCGCCGCCGCCCAGAAGCGCGGCGGCCTGCCGCTGATCCGCGACGCCGAGATCGAGCAATTGATGCGCGACTACACCCATCCGATCTTCAAGGTGGCAGGCCTTTCGCGCGCCAACCTGAAAATCGTGCTGATCAACGACCGCGCCTTCAACGCCTTCGTCGTCGACGGGCGACGCATTTTCGTCAATACCGGGGCGCTCGCCGAATCGACGACGCCCAACCAGATCATCGGCGTGATGGCGCACGAGACCGGCCACATCGCCGGGGGCCACCTGTCCAAGCTGCGCCAGGAACTCGCCAATGTGCAGACCGCAGCACTGGTCGGCATGCTTCTCGGTGCCGCGGCGCTCGCCGCGGGTGCAGCAAGCGGCAATGCCGCCGGTGCGGGACAGGCCGGCATGGCGGCGATCCATGCCAGCCAGCATGCCGCGACCCGCAGTCTGCTGTCCTATCAGCGCGCCCACGAGGAAGCGGCCGACCGCGCCGCGGTCAAGTTTCTGGCCGCGACCGGCCAGTCGGCGAAAGGGATGTACGAGACCTTCAAGCGCATGGCGGACCAGTCGATGTTCGTTGCGCGCTATGCCGATCCCTACGCGCAGTCGCATCCGATGGCGAACGAGCGCATGGCCGCGCTGACCGAAATCGCGCGGACCAGCCCGAACTGGGACAAGAAGGATTCGCCGGACCTGCAGGCACGGCACGATCTGATGCGCGCCAAACTGTCCGGCTTCATGGACGCCCCGCAGACCGTCGCGCGCCGCTATCCGGCGTCCGATACCTCCCTCGCCGCGCGCTATGCCCGCGCCATCGCGACCTATCGCCATTCCGACATTCGCGCCGCGATCGCGCAGATCGACGCGCTTATCGCCATCCAGCCCAACAACCCGTATTTCCACGAATTGAAGGGACAGGCTTTGCTGGAAAACGGGCGCGCCATCGATGCCATCGCGCCGCTGCGCCGCGCCGTGTCGCTCGCACCCGATCCGACGCTGATCCAGATCATGCTCGGACAGGCGCTGGTGGCGACCAACAACCCGAAACTTGCCGACGAGGCGATCACGATCCTGCGCAACGGGCTCGCACGCGAACCCGACACGCCGAACGGCTATCAGCAGCTTGCGATGGCCTATGGCCGCAAGGGCGACATCGCGCAGGCTGATCTCGCCTCAGCGCAGGCCGCCTTCACGCGCGGCGACTTCAAGACCGCGCGCGAACTCGCCGCGCGCGCCAAGACCCGCCTGCCGGTCGGCTCACCCGGATGGGTGCGGGCCGACGACATCGTTGCCGCCAAGGTCCCGGCCGGACCCACCAGCCGTTAAACTCAAGGATTGCCATGCGAAACGTCTTTGGAACGCTGATTTCGTCCATTCTGGTGCTCGGCGCCGCAACCGGTTTTGCCGCCGCCGATACCCGCTCCGTCCAGCGGCCGAGCGACCTCGAGCGGTTGATTGCGGACACGTTCAATCCGAGGAAAGCTCCTGCCTGGCGCAGCGACCGAAAGCGCAAGGTGGTGGTCGTAAAGAAGCGCAACGCGGTCGCGGCCAAGAAGCGCGGTACGGTCGTGGTTGCCAGAAGCACACCCGCGCCGGTCGCCATCGATGACGGCAAGCTGCGTGACATGGTGCGCGAATCGATCGTGCAGAATCCCGGTCTGTTTCGACCCCTGGTATCGGAGATGATCCGCACGGATCCGTCCATCCAGAAGCTTCTGGTCCAGCAGGTTCCGCCACCCGCCGCCGCACCGTCCAGCCAGGGCACCAGTCAGGGCCCGGGCTTCACCCAGCAGCAGCGCAGCGACATCGAGAGCATCATCCGCGACTATTTCATCAAGAATCCGGAGATGATCGAGGAACTCCAGGCGCTGGCCCAGGCGGAAAAGCTGAAGCGCGTCATCACCGAGAACAAGCAGGCGCTGTTCCATTCGCCCAGCCATGTGACGCTCGGCAATCCGAACGGCGACGTCACCATGGTCGAGTTCTTCGATTACAATTGCGGCTTCTGCAAACGCGCCCTCGACGACATGATGACGCTGATCAAGAACAATCCGAACCTGCGCGTCGTGCTGAAGGAAATGCCGGTGCTGAGCCAGGGCAGCCTCGATGCGGCCATGGTCGCGGTTGCGGTCGCGATGCAGGACAAGACCGGCAAGCGCTATGTCGACTTCCACCAGAAGCTGCTGAGCGGCCGCGGCCAGGCCGACAAGGCGCGCGCGCTCGCGGTCGCCAGGGAGGTCGGCGCCGACATGGCGCGGATCGAAAAGGACATGGCGGGGCCGCAGGTCAAGGCGGCGCTTCAGGAAAGCCATCAGCTCGCCGAAGCGCTGGGTTTCCAGGGCACCCCCTCCTATGTGATCGGCAACGAGGCCGTGGTCGGCGCGGTCGGCGTCGCCGAGTTGCAGGCCAAGATCAACAAGGCGCGTTGCGGCAAGGCTTCGTGCTAGGCTAGGTTTCTTGGTGGGCTAGGTTTCTTGGTGGGCTAGGTTTCTTGCTACACTGCGTCGGTCGCCTGCCGGGCGGTCAGCGGAGAGGGCGTCATGGCACGTCTGGGCTGCGTTGCGCTCTTTGGCATTGCCTTATTTCTGTCTGGCGCGGCCGATGCATACGCCGCGCGAAAATTCGCGCTCGTCATAGGCAACGATGTCTATCCGACGCTTTCGGCCGATCAGCAGTTGAAGAAGGCGGTCAATGACGCAGACACCATGGGTGATCTGCTCGCCCGCCTCGGCTTCGAGGTGATTCGAGGGAAGAATCTCGGGCGGCAGGCGATCATCGACAAGCTGGCCGACTTCACGAGCCAGATCGGTTCGCAGGATACGGCGCTCTTCTTCTATGCCGGACACGGCGTCTCGATCGGCGGCGTGAACTATCTCGTGCCGGTCGACGTGCCAAAACTGTCCGGTGCCGCTGAATCGAGGCTACGGGGCGCGGCCATTTCCGAACCCGACGTCATCGCGGAAATTCAGGCGCGCAATCCGCGCGTGTCCGTCATGGTGCTCGACGCATGCCGCGATAACCCGTTTCCACGGGTCGGCACTCGGTCTGTCGGGCTCGCTCGCGGACTGGCCGAGCCGACACAGGGGCGCGGAATTTTCACGTTCTATTCTGCGGGCATCGGACAATCGGCGCTCGACCGCCTGCAGCAGGACGACCGGGACCGCAATTCGGTGTTCACCCGCGTGCTTGTGGAATATCTCGCCAAGCCCGGCATGCATCTGGGCGAGATCGCGATCGAGGTCCGCGAACGGGTGGCGGCGCTTGCGCTTCGGGCGCGGGACGAACAGGGCTCACCGCTTCCGCACGAACAGACGCCGGCCTATTACGACCAGACGCGCGGCGGACGCATCTATCTCGCCGGGCTGCCGGCGGCAGGTCCACCCGCACGCTCCCCTTCAATTGACGCTACGCCACCGGCGGCTGCCGTCGACCCGGCGCAGATCGCCTTCGATCATGCGAAGTCGGTCGGGACGGTGGAAGCGATGGAAGCGTTCACGCAGCTTTTCAAGTCGGGGCCCCTCGTCGATCGCGCCAATGACGAAATCTACAAGCTCACCACCAAGCGTGTTGCTTCCGTCATCGAGGTCAGCCGGGACGCGCTTTTCCGATCGAGGGCGCAGGTCACGTTGGGAAATCCGGACGGCGACGTCACCTTGGTGCAGTTCCTCGACTACAATTGCGAGCATTGCCGGCGGGCCGTCGAAGACCTTACGACACTGCTGAAAACCGATCCTGGTTTGCGGGTCGTGCTCAAGGACCTTCCCATTCTCGGTCCCGCGAGTACCGATGTTGGCCGGATTGCAATTGCGCTCGCGATGCACGACGCTTCCGGCAAGCGCTACTTCAACTTTCATCAAAAGATGTACGCGAGCCGGGGCAAAATTGACAGGGCGCGAGCCTTGAGCGTCGTCTCGGAAGTTGGCGCAGACAGGGCGAGAGTGGAGAAGGAAAGCGCAGGATCGGCGGTCTCGGACATGTTGAAAGAAAACCTGAAGCTGGCACAGGATCTTGGTATCCACGGAACGCCGAGCTACCTTGTTAATGACCAGTTGATCGTCGGCGCCGTCGGTCTGGCGGAACTGCGCAAAAGCATTGGCTACGCCCGCTGCGGCAAGCCGACCTGCTGACTCCGGGCTTTTCCTTGCCGGAAGTCCCGCCTATAAGGAGGCCGCCGGGCGCCCGCGCCCTCTTGTTCCCGCATGAACTGACGGCGCGACGACAGCCCCGATGGCGACGACGATCTATGTCTTGAACGGCCCGAACCTGAACCTGCTCGGTACCCGCGAGCCGGAGACCTACGGCCGTGCTACCCTCGGGGATGTCGAGACAATGTGCCGCGAGGCCGGCAAGCGGCATGGCCTCGCGATCGCATTCCACCAGTCGAACCACGAAGGCGCGCTGGTGGACTGGATCCAGGAAGCGGCCGCGAAACGCGCCGCCGGTATCGTCATCAATCCGGCCGGCTATACCCATACCTCGATCGCAATTCTGGACGCCCTGCTCGCGGGCAGTCTGCCGGTGATCGAGGTGCATATCAGCAACGTGCATGCGCGCGAGGACTTTCGCAGGCATTCGTATGTTTCAAGGGCGGCGAAAGCCGTGATCTGCGGCTTCGGGATCAATGGCTATTCGCTCGCCATCGACGGGCTCGCGGCCATGCTCACACCATCGAAGGGCTGAAACGTGGCGTCTGACAAGGACAAGAAAACGCAAGGCCGGGCGGCCTATGACGAAGAGACCATCCGCGGGCTCGCGAAACTGCTGGACGAGACCGGGCTGACCGAGATCGAGATCGAGAACGACGGCCAGCGGATTCGGATCGGGCGCGCCGCGCGTGCGGTGAGCGTTGCAGCGCCGGCGATGGCCGCCGCACCGGTTGTGGCCGCGCCCGCGACCGCCGCCGACCCGGCCAAGCATCCCGGCATGGTACCCTCGCCGATGGTCGGCACCGCCTATCTGGCGCCGTCACCCGGCGCACGGCCGTTCGTGGATGTCGGGCAGTCCGTGAAGGCCGGCGACACCGTGCTGATCATCGAAGCCATGAAGACGATGAACCAGATTCCGGCGCCGCGCGGCGGCATCGTCACGCAAATCCTTGTCGAGGACGGCCAGCCGGTCGAATTCGGCGAGCCGATGATGATTATCGAATAGCTAAATCGCGAATAGCGAATAGGGAGTGGCGAATAGTGAGCAAGGTGAGCGGCGTGGCGAGAAAGGTCTATTCGCTATTCGCTATTTGCTATTCGCTGACATTTCGTTCGCGCCTTCGAGCCAAACATGTTTGAAAAAATCCTCATCGCCAATCGTGGCGAGATTGCGCTGCGCATCCTGCGCGCCTGCAAGGAACTCGGCATCCACACCGTCGCTGTGCATTCGACCGCCGACGCCGACGCCATGCATGTGCGCCTTGCCGACGAGAGTGTCTGCATCGGCCCGCCGCCGGCGCGCGACAGCTATCTCAACATTCCCTCGCTGCTGGCGGCCTGCGAGATCACCGGCGCCGACGCCGTGCATCCGGGCTACGGCTTTCTGTCGGAGAATGCGCGCTTCGCCGAAATTCTCGCCGAACACAATATCGGCTTCATTGGCCCGAAGGCGGAGCATATCCGCACCATGGGCGACAAGATCGAGGCCAAGCGCACCGCCAAGAAACTTGGAATCCCCGTGGTCCCAGGATCCGAAGGCGGCGTGACCTCCGACGACGAGGCGTTCCGGATCGGCCGCGAGATCGGATATCCGGTTCTGGTCAAGGCCGCGGCCGGCGGCGGCGGACGCGGCATGAAAGTCGCGCAGACCGAGGAGGAGATGAGCGTCGCGCTTTCGACCGCGCGGTCGGAGGCGAAGGCCGCGTTCGGCGACGACGCCGTCTATCTGGAGAAATACCTGCAGCGGCCGCGCCACATCGAGATCCAGATTCTCGGAGACGGCCGCGGCGGCGCCATCCATCTCGGCGAACGCGACTGCTCGTTGCAACGGCGTCACCAGAAGCTGCTGGAGGAAAGCCCCTCGCCCGCGCTCAACACCGAACAGCGCGAACGCATCGGCGAAGTCTGCGCCAGGGCGATGCGCGAGATGAAATATCTCGGCGCCGGCACCGTCGAATTTCTTTACGAGGACGGCGAATTCTATTTCATCGAAATGAATACCCGTATCCAGGTCGAGCATCCCGTCACCGAGATGATCACCGACATCGACCTCGTGCTCGAACAGATCCGCGTTGCCGCCGGAGGCGAATTGCCGTGCCGCCAGCAGGATCTGCGCTTCCACGGCCACGCCATCGAATGCCGCGTCAACGCGGAGAACCCGATCAACTTCCGCCCCTCGCCGGGCAAGATCCTGCATTACCATCCGCCCGGAGGGCTGGGCGTGCGCGTCGATTCCGCCGCCTATCAGGGCTACACCATCCCGCCCTATTACGACTCCATGGTCGGCAAGCTGATCGTGCATGGCAAGACCCGGCAGGAATGCCTGATGCGTCTCAAGCGCGCGCTGGACGAGTTCGTGGTCGACGGCGTCGAAACCACCCTGCCGCTGTTCCGGACGCTGGTGCGCAATCCGGACATCATCGACGGCAATTATTCCATCCACTGGCTTGAAAAATTTCTGGCAAAAGGCGGAATGGACATTTGAAATCCTGCGCCGGGCGGGAACCTTCCCGCCCGCTCCGCGTTTGTCGTCATCGCTTCCAACCGGAGCATTTTCACCGTCATGAGTTCTGTCGCGACGACCGGTCTCCCCCGGTCGCCCGGCGCGCAACCCGCATTGCTGGCCCTGGGCTTTCTAATCCTCGTTCTGATCAGCGCGGCATCTTTCTGGCTGGTCAACCGCGCCAGCGATGACGCGCAGAAAGTTGTCACGACTTTCGATGTCCAGAACCGGCTGTCGCTGGTCCTGCTGAATTTGCGCCGGGCGGAATCCGCGCAGCGCGGCTACATCATCACGGGACAGGAACCCTATCGCGCCGAATATCGTGAAGCTGCGAACAATACGCTTCCGGCGGTCCGCAATGCTGCGGAAGCGGTCGCCGACGATCCCGCCCTGGAGCCGGCATTCCGCAAGATCGAGCCTCTGGTGCAGCTCAAACTCGACGAGATGCAACGGGTGGTCGAACTGCACGATGCCGGAAAAACCAAGGAAGCGGCCGATCTGATCTGGGGGGGCCATGGTCGAACGACAATGGAGACCGTGCGCCTGGCAATCATCGACATGTACAACACCGAGCGCGCGCTGCTGGAAACCCGTCGCAAGGAGGCGCGCAGGACCTACTCCTATCTGCTAGTGCTGACGCTGCTGGGCTCTGCCGTGATCGTGCTGATCGGCGCGATTTCGGTCTATCTGGTGCAACGCAGCAGCCGCCAGCGCGAGCACGCCCGTCGGGCGCTGCAGGACATGAACGAAAATCTCGAAAAACGAATTGAAGAACGCACCGTCGAGCTGCGGGAGGCCAATGACGAAATTCAGCGCTTCGCCTATATCGTGAGTCACGATTTGCGCTCGCCGCTGGTGAACATCATGGGCTTCACCGCCGAAATCGAGTCTATAAAAAAAGACATATTCGATTCACTTTCGGCCATGCAGAAAATCGATACCGAAGAGGCGCGGAAGACGGTAGCATTGTCGCAGGATTTTGATGAATCGCTTTCGTTCATCAAGGGATCGATCGGCAAGATGGATCGCCTGATCAACTCCATCCTGAAGCTGTCGCGCGAGGGGCAGCGGACGTTCAAGCCCGAGTATGTCAGCATGGACCAGTTGATCAGGGAAATTGCGGATGCGGTGGCGCACCAGGCGGCGGAACAGGGCGCCGAACTCGTGGTCGAGCCGCTGCCCCCGCTGAAGAGCGACCGGCTGGCGCTGGAACAAATTTTCTCCAATCTCGTTGACAATGCGCTCAAATATTCCCTGCCCGGCCGCCCTGGCCATATCCGCATCCGCGGCCGGATAGAAAACACACAGGCCGTTTACGAGGTCGAGGATAACGGTCGCGGGATCGCGCCCGAAGACCACCAGCGTGTGTTCGATCTGTTTCGCCGGGCCGGCGAGCAGGATCAGTCGGGCGAAGGCATCGGGCTTGCCCATACCCGCGCCCTGGTGCGGCGGCTGGGCGGGTACATGTCGCTCAAATCGACATTCGGCGAGGGCAGCACGTTCATCGTCACGCTGCCGCGCCGCATACAGGAATCCGAGAGACAGGCAGCATGAGCGAACACGTCACCATCATCATGATCGAGGACGACGAGGGCCACGCCAAGCTGATCGAGCGCAACATCCGCAGGGCCGGCGTCAGCAACGAGATCATTCCGTTTGCGAATGGCACCGAAGCGGTGCGATTCCTGTTCGGCGCTGACGGCTCTGGCGGGGTGAGCCATGGCCGCCCGATGCTGATCCTGCTCGATCTCAACCTCCCGGACATGAGCGGGGTCGATATCCTGCGCCGAGTGAAAGAGAACGAACACATGAAGCTTACGCCGGTCGTGGTGCTGACCACCACCGACGACGAGAGAGAGATCAAGCGCTGCTACGATCTCGGCGCCAATGTCTACATTACGAAGCCCGTGAACTACGAGAGTTTTGCCAACGCCATTCGCCAGCTCGGCCTGTTCTTCTCGGTTATCCAGGTCCCGGCCACCGCCTGAGACGACGACACCATGCCGAAGAAGGTCCTGTACGCCGACGACGAACCCGGGCTCCGCCGGCTGGTGGAGCGCGGGCTCACCGCACAGGGCATTGAGGTCGTCGCGGTCGAGGATGGCCTCGCGGCCGTCGAGCGGCTGCAGCGTGAGGAGTTCGACGTCGTCGCGCTCGATCATCACATGCCACGGCTCGACGGCATCGGCGCGCTGCAGCGCATTCACGACATGCCGAACCATCCGCCGGTCATCATCGTCACCGGCGAGCAGGATTCCGCGACCGCGGTCGCCGCTTTGAAAGCCGGCGCCTTCGACTATGTGCTGAAGGACGCGTCCGGGCAGTTCATCCCGCTGCTGCTGGCGGCGCTGACCGGCGCCGCCGATGCGATGCGGATGCGGCGCGCCAAGGAAACCGCGGAAGCCGAGTTGCGCGAGCAGCGCGACCGCTTCGAGCAACTCGCCGCGGAGCGCGCCATGCTGCTGCGCGAGGTGAATCATCGCGTCGGCAACTCGCTGCAGCTGATCGCGGCGTTTCTGCAATTGCAGGCCGGCTCCTCCAAGAGTGCGCCGGTCAAGGCCGCGCTGACCGATGCGACCCGGCGCGTCATGGCGGTCGCGCAGGTCCACAAGCGGCTTTACACCTCCAACGATGTCCAGTCGGTTTCGGTGGATCAATATCTCGCCGCCCTGGTCGAGGATCTCGCCAAGACCGATACCTCCGAGGCGCCGGCTCTCAGTCTTGCCGCCGAGCCGATCGACCTTGATCCCGACCGCGCCGTCGCGATCGGCGTGATCGTCAACGAGCTGGTTTTGAATGCGATGAAATACGCCTATCCCGAGGAAAAGGGTCCGATCCGGATCGGCCTGAAACGGGTCAACGGCAAGCGTGCGATGCTGAGCGTGGAGGATGACGGGATCGGCCACGACATCAAGACCGTGCCGCGCTCGACCGGCCTCGGCCGCTCGATCGTCGGCGCCATGGCGACCCGGCTGGGGGCCAACGTCGTCTACGACGCGGCCCATAGCGGCACCCGCGTGGTCATCACATTCGAGTGCAGCGCGCCACCGCCTGCCTGACCGCCCCGCGGCGAGGCGCAAGGCGCCATTGCGTGACTGCGAATCTCTGCCTATGTCGCTCTCATGAGAGCGGCATTTTCCGGATTGGCGTGTCGCACCGTAATCGCCGCGGGGCCGGTGCTGATCCTGAGCCCCGCGGCGGATGCACAGACGCTTGGCGAGCCGGTGGCGGTCATTCTTGAATCGATCGGAAACCCCGATGCCGCCTTTGTTCTGCTTATCGTCGGCATTTACGCGTTGCTGCTGGAATTCGCGAATCCGGGCACCTTCCTGCCCGGCCTGATCGGGGTGATCTGTCTCACGCTCGCCGCACTCGCGCTGTCGGCGCTGCCCGTCCAATATGGCGCGCTGGCGCTGCTGCTCGCAGGAATCGCTCTGATGACGGCGGAGGCCTTCACGCCGGGTTTCGGCATTCTCGGGCTTCTCGGATTCATGGCCTTCGTGGCCGGCGGCTATTACCTCTTCGATACGCCGGCCGGGCAGATCGAGATGCGGGTTTCCATGCCGCTGTTGTTCGGATCGGCGGTGGCGAGCGCCGGGCTGATCTTTTTCGTGGTCGGCGCCGCCGTGAAGGCGCGCCAGCGGCCGACGGCGACCGGCTCGGAGCAATTACTGTCGGAGCAAGGCACCGTCATCGACTGGTCCGGCGACCAGGGCACGATCCGCATTCACGGCGAGGTCTGGTCCGCGCGGGCGCAACGGCCGCTCGCTCCGGGCGACGGCGTGCGCGTCAAGAGCCGCGACGGCCTCGTTCTGCTGGTCGAACCGGTCTAGTGGGAGACACACATGGTTGGATATCTTCCGGCGTGGTCCGCGCTCCTGATCCCGGTCATCGTCGTTCTGTTCGTGCTGCTGAACTCGTTTCGTATCCTGCGCGAATACGAGCGCGGCGTCGTGTTCATGCTGGGCCGGCTGTGGAAGGTGAAGGGTCCGGGCCTCATCCTGATCATTCCCTTCATCCAGCAGATGGTGCGCGTCGACCTTCGCACCCGCGTGCTTGACGTCGAGCCGCAGGACGTGATCTCGCGCGACAACGTGTCGGTGCGCGTCTCCGCCGTCGTCTATTACCGCGTCATCGATCCGGAAAAGGCGATCGTGCAGGTCGAGTTGTTCAACGAGGCGACGAGCCAGCTCGCGCAGACCACCTTGCGCTCGGTGCTCGGCCATCACGACCTCGACGAGATGCTGTCGGAGCGCACCAAGCTCAACGCCGACATCCAGAAGATTCTCGACGAGCAGACCTATGCCTGGGGCGTGAAGGTCGCCAATGTCGAGATCAAGCATATCGACATCAACGAGAGCATGATCCGCGCCATCGCCAAGCAGGCCGAAGCCGAGCGTATCCGGCGAGCCAAGGTGATCGATGCGGAGGGCGAATTCCAGGCGGCGCAGCGCCTCGCCGATGCCGGCGCGATCTTCGCCGAGCGGCCGGAAGCCATGCAGCTTCGCTACCTGTCGGCGCTGCAGAATATTGCGGGCGAGCGCACGTCCACAATTGTGCTGCCGCTGCCGATGAACCTGCTCGACAAGCTAAAGGGCTAGAGCGGCCTCGCGCTCCGACCCGCTGTCGTCCGGTCCGGTACCCTGCTCGGCGAGCAGCAGTTCGACCGCCTCGCAGGCACGCGCCGGGCTGTAGGGCTTGCGCAGCGTCGCCGCGTTCGGAAGCTTCTGCAGTTCCTCGAGCCGCCACCAGCGGCCCGACGCGAACAGGATCGGCAGAAGCGGGTTGGCAGCGCGCGCGCGCTCGGCAAGTCCGACGCCATCGAGTTCGCCGGGCAGGTTGATGTCGGTGAAGAGCAGATCGACGGGAGCCCCGTTGGCCAGATGTGCGATCGCCTCCTGTGCATTGGCAACGGTATGCACCGTATGGCCGGAATCGGTCAGTGCCTCACCGATGATCTCGGCGATCAGCCCTTCGTCCTCGACCAGCAGCACGCAACTGCGCCGCTGCGCGGATGTTTCGGCGATCTCGGGCTTCGCCTTGCGGTCCGCGGCCTTCCGTTTGGAGGCTTTCTGCTTCATGGTGACCCCTCTTTACGCATCACATCGGGCGGGCAAAGCTTGGCCTTCGCTTTTGTTCGCAAAGTGTCGAAAATTTAACGGGCTGAGGGATAACGAGGCGTTAAGTTAATCGTATGGCGAGCCGCGATTCCGCACGCGAGACGGGTTTCGTAGAGATCACCCCCGAGGTGCTCCTGAAGGCCTATGCCTGCGGTATTTTCCCGATGGCGGAGAATGCCGACGACCCCTCGCTCTACTGGTTCGAGCCCGATATGCGGGGCCTGATACCGCTCGACGAGTTCCATCTGCCGAAGCGGCTCGCGCGCACCGTCCGGGCCGACCGCTTCGAGATTTTCGTCGACCGCGACTTCGAGGCGGTCATCGATGGCTGCGCCGAGCCGGCCGCGGGACGCTCCCGGACCTGGATCAACCGGCGTATCCGCACGCTCTATTGCAAGCTGCATGAAATCGGCCATTGCCACTCGGTGGAGGCCTGGTGCGACGGCAAACTCGCCGGCGGGCTTTACGGCGTGCGCCTCGGCCGCGCCTTCTTCGGCGAAAGCATGTTTCACCGCGAGCGCGATGCCTCCAAGGTGGCGCTGGTTCATCTGGTGGCCCGCTTGCGCGCAGGCGGCTTTGCGTTGCTCGACACGCAATTCGTCACCTCGCATCTATCCGGCTTCGGCGCGATCGAGGTGAGCAAGCGGCAATACAATCGCCTGCTGGAGCGCGCCCTCGAAGGAGAAGCGGATTTCTTCGCGCTCGATCCCGATCCGGTACCGGGGTCGGCCGCGCTCGCCGCGCTCGGCGCCGTCGAACAGACCTAGCGGATCGGTGTCGGGAACGGATTCGCGCTGCCCGTCTGTGGTGTGGGGCGCGGCCGCTGCTGGGCCTGCGGCGGGCGCGGGCGCTGCGCCGGTTGCTGCTGCTGCGGCTGCTGACGCTGTGGCTGTTGCGCCTGTTGCGGACGCGGCCGCGGCGCTGGCGCAGCCGCCGCCTGAGGGTCTTCGCCGTCCTGTACCGGCTCCGGTTCGGCCTGCGCCGCCGAGCCCTGCAGTCCGAGCTGGGGCGGTGCCGGCTGTTCGGCCACGTTGACCGTGGGCTGCTTGCAGTCGGTAAGCCACACGTCATAAATCGGATGCTCGACCGCGTTCAGCCCCGGGCTGGCGGCGAACATCCAGCCGGAAAAGATGCGGCGGACCTCGCCCTGCAGCGTCACCTCGCTGACTTCGACGAAAGCGTCGGTTGCCTGCGATTCGGTCGGAGGCCGCGTGTAGCAGACCCGCGGCACGACCTGCAGCGCACCGAATTGCACGGTCTCGCCGATCGCCACGTCGAACGTGATGATGCGCCCGGTGATCTTGTCGAGGCCGGAAAATACCGCGTTCTGGTTCGGAATTTTCTGCGTCGGCGGCGCGCTCACCACCTCGTCGCCAGGCTGCGGTGCGGTATTGGCCGGCACGGGGGTTCCGCGCGGCGGACGAACGCCCGGCGGCAGGCTTGGCGCGGGAGCCGCCTGCTGCGACCCCCCGGGCGGAGGCAATGGCTCGCTCTGTATCTGGGGAGGCGGACGGCGTGCGCTCGGCGGCGGCCCGGGAGGCAATCGGTCCGGAAATTGCGGTTGCGGTACACGCTGCTGCTGCTGCGGAAACGGCTGGGGCACCCCTGGCTGCCGGCTCCCCGGAACACTCGCAGGCGGACGTGGCGGCGGATCGCCGAAAATCGAACCGAACTGAGCTGCGGCCTCAGGCGCGGCAAAGCACAGCATTCCCGTGCCCGCCGCCGCAGCGACGAGCAGCGCAGCACTCCGTCGTATCGAAACGACCCTCATCAAGGCCCCGGAATCAGCAATCGCACCGCCCCTGCGATCATGCACCGCTCCGGTTAACATGCCGAATGCGGCGGCGAAAGGGCGATCCGGGCCGCCAGAGCGCTTGCCGGGCTCTTCGCCGCCCTGCATGCTGGGAACCCGAGAGCGCCACCAAGGCGCCGGATCACAGGGAGGAATGACCATGCCGTTCGTCACCGGCCGCCGGGCGCTGCTCGCGCTCGCTGCATGCGCCATGCTGCAACCCGCATCCGCCATGGCCCAGCAAGGCTATCCGGAGCGGCCCATCACGATCATGGTGCCGCTCGCGGCGGGAACCGGGATGGATTCGCTCGTGCGGCTCTATGCCGACAAGCTGCAATCGGTGCTCGGCAAACCCGTCGTCGTCGAAAACCGGCCGGGTGCCGCTCTGATGCTCGCCGCTGCGGCGGTCGCGACCGCGCCCGCCGACGGCTACACGCTGCTCGTATCGACCAGCGGGCCGATGGCCATCAACCCGGTGCTCTACAAGAAGCTCAACTACGATCACGAGAAGGATTTCGTGCCGATCTCGCTCTATGCGAAATCGCCCTTCATCCTCGTGGTCAATCCCGCGCTGCCGATCAAATCGGTTCCGGAACTGATCAAGTACGCCAGGGAAAGCAAGACCCCGCTCACCTTTTCGTCTTCCGGTGCCGGGACCGCGCTGCATCTGTCGTCCGAGTACATGAAGCAGCGTTACGGGCTCGACATGACGCACGTACCGTACAAGTCCTCGCCGCAGTCGATTGCCGACATCGTGGCCGGCCATGTCGCGATGTCGTTTGCGGAGGCCGGCGCCTCGCTGCCGCTGATCCGGGACGGCAAGCTGCGCGCGCTCGCGGTGTCCTCGCAGACCCGCCTGCCGTCGCTCCCGGATGTGCCGACCTTCGCCGAAGCCGCCAACGCGCCTGACTTCGAGGCGGTGTCCTGGCATGCCCTGCTTGCGCCTGCGGCCACACCGAAGCCCATCGTCGATCGCCTGCATGCCGAAATGAAAAAGATCATGGGCGATCCGGAAATGAAGAAGCTGGCCAGCAAGATCGGCCTGCTCCCGGTCGACACGCCGTCGGTCGACGGCATCCAGGCCTACTTCACCAGCGAGCGCGAGAAGTGGGGTGCGCTGGTCCGCAAGCTCGGATTGCAGGGCTCGATGTAAGCTCACTCCATGCGTCGTTCCGGGGCGCGCGTGAAAACGCGCGAACCCGGAAACCGGTCATGACTGCGAGCGCCGCTAACATGGATTCCGGGCTCAAGCGCTCCGCGCCTGCCTCGGAATGACGAAGCGATACCTCAGCGCCCCGGAATCCACGCCTTGTAATCGCCGGTCGCCTTTGGCCTTCGCCCCTGCGCCAGCGTCGAGCCCGACGGCCGATAGGCGCCCGCCGTCCCGGTCAAGTTCGGCCGGTGCGGCTTCTGCCAGGGGCGCGGCCTGTATTTTTCCTCGGTCGGCGGCGTGTCCACCGTATGGTGGATCCAGCCATGCCAGGCCGGCGAAATCATGGAAGCCTCGGCATAGCCGTTATAGATCACCCACCGCCGCTCGAAGCCGAGCACCGGATCGATCTTGCCGCCCTTGGTGCGGTAATAGCGGTTGCCGAACTCGTCCTCGCCCACGACTTCGCCATAGAGCCAGGTCCAGATCTGGGTGTTCAGCGTCTGGCCGTTCCACCAGGTGAAGACACGGAGGAAAAAGGTTTTCATGAGGGGGCCGCCGGTCCGTGAGACGCCCGTGTGTGCCACGGGCGCAACCAGCTGTCCATGCAGCACTTGCCCGGGACACTCACGCAATGCGGGCAATGTTCGGCGTGTCCTGGGGCTGGTCGGAATCTCCGATTTCGACGCGATTGCGACCGCGGTCCTTGGCGCGATAAAGCCCGGCATCCGCATCCGCGAGCAGATCGAGGATGTCCCTGGAGCCGTCGTCAGCCGCGACACCGCCGGAGACCGTCACGTTGACGGCATGGCCCTCGATGAACTTCGCCGCCTGCGCGAACGCCTTTCGGAAGCGCTCGGCAATGGCATAGGCCGCTTCGACGCCGGTACCCGGGAGGATCACCGCGAATTCTTCTCCGCCCATCCGGCCGACCGCGTCGCCGGGACGCAACATTTTCCGGCACACCCCGGAATAAAGCCGCAGCACCTCATCGCCGAACGCATGCCCGAACCGGTCATTGATCGACTTGAACCGGTCGATGTCGAACACGATGACGGCGACCGGGGCCGCCTCATGCCGGCAACGGTCGAGAATGCGTTCTGCATTCATCAGAAAGCCGCGGCGATTGAGCACGCCGGTCAGCATGTCGGTCCGCGACGCCTCGATGTGTCGTCGCTCGCTGCGCTCCTTCATCATCGCGACCAGAAAGATCGCCGTCCCGACCACGAACACGATCGCTTCGAAATGAATGACGCCGAACCAGCTTCCTACCGGCGGTGGTTCGCCCGGCACGAAATTCATGGTCAGTGTCGCCGGTATGGCGATCATCAGCGTCATGGCGTGAACGGACAGCAGCACAACCAGGGGCAGCCGTGCCCGCTGCGCATCGCCGTTGCGGTATTGCAGACTCAACGCCGCCGCCGCGTAGTAGATGACCATGATCGCGGTGTGGACCAGCGAAACGGTGATGGTCGCGAGCGCGAACGCGTGCACGGCAATCCAGAGCAGGCTTCCCGCGACCAGAAATCCGGGCTGAATCCGGCGTCCATCGAAGGAACGGGCGCCGGCCCAGGTCAGCGCCGCGGAAACACACAAGAGCGTCAGGCCCAAAAGATAAAGCCGGTCGCGCTGAACCGCGGAGCCGACGGCCATCAATGCAACGGCACAGGCGAGCGTTGCGTCGGCCCCGGCCCACCAGAGGGCCGCGCGCGTTTCCCGGTATTGATACCAGGCGACCAGAAGCAGGGCGGCGCAGAACGACGCGACAAAGGCGCCCGCCAGCATCAAGGTTGGCACGTCAATCCGCATGGATAGCGATCCCGATCTCAGCGCATCAATAATCGCTCAATCTGAGTTTCCCTTTGTCATGTTCGAGACAATCTTAGCGATCGGACTGAACGATCCCGCCTCGCCCGGAACCGTCGCCGCAAAAATTGACCGCATCATCCGACTCCGCTTTTTGCAACCGATTTGCATTTGAAATCAAAGCGCTTGCGCCGGCGCACCGGCCACCCTAGACCGCGGGCGCAATCAAAAACGGGCGCCATGAAACGGGTCCAGCTTCTCGCCGCTGTCAGCATCGCGGTCGGACTCGTCGTCCTCGCGCTGAAATATCTTGCCTGGTACCTGACCGGCAGCGTCGCGCTGCTCTCGGATGCGATCGAGAGCATCGTCAATGTCGCGACCGCGATTGCGGCGCTGGTCGCAATCCGGTTTGCGGCGCAGCCCGCCGACGCAAACCATCCCTATGGCCACCACAAGGCCGAATATGTTTCCGCGGTGGTCGAGGGCGCGCTGATCATCGTCGCCGCTATTGCGATCTTTCACGAGGCGTGGTCGGCGCTGTTCGCGCCTCGCATCACGCAAGCCCCGTGGACCGGTCTTGCGGTGAACGGCGTGGCCACCGCGATCAACGCAGCGTGGTGCTATGTCCTGATCACGCAGGGCCGCAGCCGGAAGTCGCCGGCGCTGGTCGCTGATGGCCGGCACCTGTTCACCGATGTGGTGTCTTCGGCGGGCGTTTTCGCCGGCGTCTCGCTGGCGGCCCTGACCGGCTACCTCATCCTCGACCCGATCCTGGCCGCGCTGGTCGGCCTCAACGTGCTGTGGGCGGGCTGGCACGTGATGAAGGAATCCGTCGGCGGGCTGCTGGATGAGGCCGTGCCGGAGGAAGACCTTGCCCGCATCCGCGCCATCATCGCGGAGAACGCGGACGGTGCGATCGAGGCGCATGACCTGCGGACCCGGCATGCCGGGCGCATGACCTTCGTCGATTTCCACCTGGTGGTGAAAGGCTCAATGAGCGTCACCGAGGCGCACGACATCTGCGACCGGCTGGAACGGGCCATCAAGACGCAGGTGCAGGACGCGCTCATCTCGATCCATGTCGAGCCCGACGACAAGGCCAAGCATGCCGGCATCGTGGTGCTGTGACGAACCCTCAGAACGGCAGGCCGACGTAGTTTTCCGCCAGAGACCCTTTCGCCAGTTCGGACGAGAACAGATATTGCAGATCGGTCTCCTGCAGCTTGTTTTCATACGGACTATTGGCGGGAAAGCGATGCAGCAGCGTCGTCATCCACCACGAAAAGCGCTGCGCCTTCCACACCCGCGCCAGTGCCCTGTCCGAATAGCCGTCCAGCCTGGCGTCGTCGCCGTTGCGATAGTGATCCACCAGGCCGTGATAGAGATAGTAGATGTCGGACGCCGCGCTGTTCAAACCGCGCGCACCGGTCGGCGGCACGATATGGGCGGCGTCGCCGGCCAGAAACAGCCGCTTGTAGCACATCGGTTCGGCGACGAAGCTGCGCAGCGGCGCGATGCTCTTCTCGATCGCCGGCCCGGTCTCGAGGCGCCCGGCGACCTCGTCCGGCAACCGGCGTTGCAGTTCTGCCCAGAACGCGTGGTCTGGCCAATCCTCGACGGAGTCTTCCAGCGGCACCTGGATGTAATAACGGCTCAATATTTGTGACCGCAGCGAGCACAGCGCGAAACCGCGTTCGTGCTTCGAATAGATCAATTCCGGCGACACCGGCTTGGTGCGCGACAGCACGCCGAGCCAGCCGAACGGATAAATCCGCTCGTATTCCCGCAGCACGTCCTTCGGGATCGCCTTGCGGCTAACGCCGTGGAAGCCGTCGGCACCGACGATGTAGTCGCAATCAATCCGAATGATGGCGTCGCCGTCGCGATAGGTCACGTATGGCGCGTCGGAGGCGAGATCGTTGAGATGCACGTCTTCCACATTGTGGATGACGTTGCCCTTCATGCGCTCCCGCGCTTCGTACAGATCGCGCGTAAGTTCGGTCTGGCCATAGACGATGACCGAATTGCCGCCGGAATATTTGTGCAGATCGATGCGATCCAGCCGGCCGTCATGGGCGATGAAGAAGCCTTCGTGGATTTCGCCCTCACGGTCCATGCGGTCGCCACATTGCGCCTCCCGCATCAGCGCGGCGAAGCCATGCTCGAGAACGCCAGCGCGAATCCGGCTGAGCACATATTCACGGCTGTGCCTTTCCAGCAGGATCGTATCGATGCCCTTTAGATGCAGAAGCTGGGACAGCAGCAGGCCGGACGGGCCGCCGCCGATGATGCAGATTTGGGTTTTCATTGCCGTTCCTCCCGTCCGGTGGAGCATCCGTTGTGGCGGATGGCCCGCAAAGGACATGGATCAATTTCAGCCGCGCTCACCCGGGCGACTGGACTGGGCCGCGGGATGCGCGCCCGGATCGGCGCGCCCTGAGCCATGGCATGAAGATGGCTTGACCGCACCGCCCGGCCCCCTACGCTTGATCGCGGAGCCGCTCGAACGGGCTCTGAAAGTCAAGGGAGGATCGCAATGGCCGTTGCCCGCGTGACCGAACTGATCGCCGCTTCCAAGAAGAGCTTCGAGGACGCCATCCAGCAAGGCGTCTCGCGCGCCGTGAAGACGCTGAAGAATGTCGAAGGTGTCTGGGTCGCCAACCAGACCTGCGTGATCAAGAAGGGCAAGATCGACGAATACCGCGTCAATCTGAAGGTGACCTTCATCCTTCAGGACTGAAGCATGCGCCGTATCCGCGACCGGATCGAGTGCGGCCCGGCCGGGCTCGATCCGCAGGCGGGGGATTCCGGAATTCGCCGGATAAGGGATCAGCGCCGGCGGCGGAATTTCCGTCGCTCATTCTTCGACGCGTTGTGAATCTTGAGCGCGTTGTCTGCGATATAGGCGCGGGTCCGCTCCTGATCGAAAGGCGAGTATCCCGGCAGCGCAATAAAGCCGCCGCCGCGCGACTCCTTCGGCACGTCGGGCTGCTCCATCCTGCAGCCTTGGCCGCAGGCCGGCACCCGCGACACGGTCGCCACGACCGGATCCGTCTTTTCGTCCTTGGCGCGGCCGAGATCGGCCGGCGTCATGTCGGCATTGAGCACGAAGCGGGACTTGCCAGTCTGCGGTTTGCTGAGATCGACGATGCCCTGGGCAGCGGCGATCGATGGCACAGTCGCGGCAAAGGCCAGCGAAATGCCAATGGAAAGAACGGCGGCGCGCATGGGACCCCTCCTGCGCGTCGTGTGTATCCGGCTTGCAATAGGAAGTGGTTGAGGCGATCGCGACAATTGCAGCGATGCCGGACGGAAAACTCCAGTTCGAGCCGCCACTCGGCTGACACCGGGATGTCCAGGTCGCACCAGCGGAGCGTTGAGAAGCGTGCTGTTTCGACGGGTTCCGACAGCGCCAAGCGGCTGGCACTCAGCGCTGCGGTGCTCGGTACGCTATTCGGATGGTGGTGGCCAGCCTCGATGCCACGCGACCTTGTCGGTTATCGTCTCTCTAAGCTTCTGAGTCATTTATGAGAATCGCTGCGCTTTGCGATTGTCGGGAGGGCCGCGGACGGTGTCTGGGCACCATTCCGCAGCCCTCCCCTGAGCGTCCTCCCACGCGACGCTTGACAGCGAATCTCTTGAACCAAGCCTATTTCGGACCATGCGACGGCACCATGACCGGAGCACTTCGTCGCAGCCAGATTTCCGCTTGGCGAATCCGCAAAGGGCTCCCAAACTGACTTCACCGGTTCGTGAGTAATCCCCGCAATTCTCAACAGGGGACACAAGCTTTAGGGTTTCGTTGAGACTTGGCCACTAGAGCTTGACGCGCCGGTCGGTAGTCCATAGGTTTTAGTCTCTGGTCGGCGCGGGTGTGTTTGTGGTCTCCGCCGGCCCCTCCGACAGTGTTGAGAGGCAGCACCCCGCCCAGATTCGAAGCCCTTGGCGGGGGGTGGGTTTTGCGTCTCTGCCGGCGGGATTCTTCAACGGGGTGCGATCAGCCGCCCCCGGGCGTTAAAGTGAGCGGGCGTCGAACAAGAACTTGAGCCGAATGGCGCCAGGGCGGGACGGGCCCTCGCCACGGAACCGACCGGCGCAAAGCCGCCGGAAAAACAAACGGGGCGAGAAGAATGCGAATTGAGCGGCGCTTTACCAAGGACGGCCAGTCTCCCTACGCGGAGATCGCGTTCCGGCTGACCACCAGCGAGATCAGGAATCCCGACGGTTCGGTGGTGTTCCGGCTCGACAATGTGGAAGTGCCGGAATTCTGGTCGCAGGTGGCCTCCGACGTTCTCGCCCAGAAATATTTCCGTAAAGCGGGCGTCCCCGCGCGCCTGAAGACGGTCGAGGAGAATTCCGTCCCGTCCTTCCTGTGGCGGCACGTCGCCGACCATGCCGCGCTGTCGCTGCTGCCCGAGGCCGAGCGGTATGTCGGCGAGCATTCCGCCAAGCAGGTGTTCGACCGGCTGGCCGGCACCTGGACCTACTGGGGCTGGAAGGGCGGCTATTTCGATACCGAGGCCGACGCGCAGGCCTTTTTCGACGAGCATCGGACCATGCTCGCGATGCAGATGTGCGCGCCGAATTCGCCGCAATGGTTCAACACCGGCCTTCACTGGGCCTATGGCATCGACGGTCCCTCGCAGGGCCATTATCACGTCGATCATGCCAGCGGCGAATTGAAGAAGTCGGATTCAGCCTACGAACATCCGCAGCCGCATGCCTGCTTCATCCAGTCGATCAACGACGACCTCGTCAACGAAGGCGGCATCATGGATCTGTGGGTGCGCGAGGCGCGCCTGTTCAAATACGGCTCCGGCACCGGAAGCAATTTCTCGCGGCTGCGCGGCGAAGGCGAGAAGCTCTCGGGCGGCGGCAGGTCGTCCGGCCTGATGTCGTTTTTGAAGATCGGCGACCGCGCCGCGGGCGCGATCAAGTCCGGTGGCACCACGCGCAGAGCAGCCAAGATGGTGGTGGTCGACGCCGACCATCCCGATATCGAGCAATATATCGACTGGAAGGTGAAGGAGGAGCAGAAGGTCGCCGCGCTCGTCACCGGCTCGAAGATCAACCAGAAGCACCTGCGCGCGGTGCTCAAGGCCTGCGTCAATTGCGAAGGCTCCGGCGACGACTGCTTCTCGCCGGACAAGAACCCGGCGCTGAAGCGCGAGATCAGGCTTGCCCGCAAGGCATTCGTGCCGGACAGCATGATCAAGCGCGTGATCCAGTTCGCGCGCCAGGGCTATACCGACATCGATTTCCCGATCTACGACACCGACTGGGATTCGGAGGCCTATCTCACGGTCTCCGGCCAGAATTCCAACAATTCGGTGCGCATCACCGACGATTTCCTGAAAGCGGTCGAGACCGACGGCGACTGGAATCTCACCTGGCGCAAGACCGGCACGGTCGCGAAATCGCTGAAGGCCCGCGATCTGTGGGAGAAGATCGGCTACGCCGCCTGGGCCTGCGCCGATCCCGGCCTGCAATTCCACACCACGGTGAACGACTGGCATACCTGCCCGGCCTCGGGCGAAATCCGCGCGTCCAACCCGTGCTCGGAATACATGTTCCTCGACGACACCGCCTGCAATCTGGCGTCGCTGAACCTGCTCACCTTCCGCGACAAGGACACCAAGCAATTCGACGTCGCATCCTACGAACACGCCGTGCGGCTGTGGACATTGGTACTGGAAATCTCCGTCATGATGGCGCAATTCCCCTCGAGGGAAATCGCGCAGCTGTCCTACGAATACCGCACGCTGGGCCTGGGCTACGCCAATATCGGCGGCCTTCTGATGTCGTCCGGCATCCCCTATGACTCCGATGCCGGCCGCGCCATCGGCGCAGCATTGACCGCGATCATGACCGGCATTTCCTACGCCACCTCGGCGGAGATGGCGGCCGAACTCGGCGCCTTCCCGGGCTATGCCAGGAACCGCGAGGCCATGCTGCGGGTGATGCGCAACCACCGGCGTGCGGCCTATGGGGAAGCTGCGGGCTATGAGCAGCTCGGCGTCAATCCGGTGCCGATCGAGGCCGCGCATTGCCCGGACCAAAACCTGGTGAAACATGCCAGGCTCGCCTGGGACAAGGCGCTGGCGCTCGGCGAACAGCACGGCTACCGCAACGCGCAGGCGACCGTGATCGCGCCCACCGGCACCATCGGCCTCGTGATGGATTGCGACACCACCGGCATCGAGCCGGACTTCGCGCTGGTGAAATTCAAGAAGCTCGCGGGCGGCGGCTATTTCAAGATCATCAACCGCGCCGTGCCCGAAGCGTTGCGCACGCTCGGCTACAGCGAAGCCGAGATCGCCGAGATCGAGGCCTATGCGGTCGGCCATGGCAATCTTGCCCAGGCGCCGGGCATCAACCACTCGACGCTCAAGGCGAAGGGCTTCACCCATGAGGCCATCGCGCTGGTGGAGAAGGCGTTGCCGACCGCCTTCGACATCAAGTTCGCCTTCAACAAATGGACGCTCGGCGAGCAGTTCTGCCGGGATGCGCTGTCGGTCTCGCCGGCCGACCTCGCCAATCCGACCTTCGATCTTCTCGCCCATCTCGGTTTCAGCAAGCGCGAGATCGAGGCCGCCAACATCCATGTCTGCGGCGCCATGACGGTGGAAGGCGCCCCGCATCTGAAGCCGGCGCATTATGCCGTGTTCGACTGCGCCAATCCGTGCGGCCGCACCGGCAAGCGCTATCTCTCGGTCGAGAGCCATATCCGCATGATGGCGGCGGCGCAGCCCTTCATCTCGGGCGCGATCTCCAAGACCATCAACATGCCGAACGAGGCCTCGGTCGACGATTGCAAGAACGCCTATCTCCTCTCCTGGAAGCTGGCGCTCAAGGCCAACGCGCTCTATCGCGACGGCTCCAAGCTCTCCCAGCCGCTCAATTCGCAGCTCATTGCGGATGAAGATGAGGACGACGACGAACTCGAGGCCTTCCTCGACAAGCCGCAGGCGGCGCGCACCGCGCAGCTGGCCGAGCGGGTGATCGAGAAGGTGGTCGAGCGCATCACCGTGATCCGCGAGCGCGAGAAGCTTCCGGACCGCCGCAAGGGCTATACCCAGAAGGCGGTGGTCGGCGGCCACAAGGTCTATCTGCGCACCGGCGAATATGACGACGGCCGGATCGGCGAGATATTCATCGACATGCACAAGGAAGGCGCGGCGCTGCGCTCCTTCATCAACAATTTCGCGATCGCGGTGTCGCTCGGCCTGCAATATGGCGTGCCGCTCGAGGAATATGTCGACGCCTTCACCTTCACGCGGTTCGAGCCGTCCGGTCCGGTGCAGGGCAACGACTCGATCAAGTTCGCGACCTCGATCCTCGACTACGTGTTCCGCGAACTGGCGGTGTCCTATCTCTCGCGCTTCGATCTCGCCCATGTCGACCCAAGCGAAGGCGGGTTCGACGCGCTCGGCAAGGGCGTGGAGGAAGGCAAGGCACCGGAAGTGCCGCCGGCCGCGAAATATCTGTCGAAGGGCCTGACCCGCTCGCGCACCGACAAGCTCGGCGTGATCGCGGGCGACGCCCGCGGCACCACCGGCGGGGCGTCGCAGCAGGCCGCGACCAACGTCACCTCCTTCCATACGGCGGGTGCGGTGGCGCTGAAGTCCGGCGCGGCGCCCGCGCTCGACCTCAACCCGGTGGCCGAGCGCATGCGTGCGATGCTGGACGAGCCGAAGGTGCAGCTCCAGCCGAAGGCCGCGATCTCCGAGCGACGCGCCGAAGCCAGGGCGCGCGGCTACGAGGGCGAAGCCTGCGGCGAATGCCAGAACTTCACGCTGGTGCGCAACGGCACCTGCATGAAATGCGACACGTGTGGAAGCACGACGGGGTGTTCGTAAGAAAAGCGGAGTTTGTTAGTGTCAGAGGATAGGCGCGTAACTGGACGCTCCGATGAGGAGGTCCGCCGAATCGCTGAGAACGCAAAGAGCGAGTACGGCGTTTCACGGCGCCGTCCCGTCAATATCGTTCGGTGTCTTGAGTCAGGCTCGGTTCCCACCATTTACGGTCGAAAGAAACTTGTCTTTCGAATCGTCGAAGACGACGACCCGGAGTTGGGCGACGCAGCCGCGAAGACCGAGTTTGCAAAGGGCGTGGTTACGATCACCGCAAAGCGCGGCGTACGCGACAGAGCCCAAGCGGGCTCAGGTCGTGATCGCATGACGCTAGCTCACGAACTCGGCCATGCAGTGTTTCATCATGGAACACCGCTGTTTCGGCTTCTAAACGCTACTGGTTCAACGAAGCTAGCCGAAGAGAAAGCGTACGAGTCGGCAGAGCATCAAGCAAAGATATTTGCGGCCGCATTTCTGATACATGATGACGATGCTGCCAAGATGCGCGGCGCCGAAGAAATTTCGGTCGAATTTTTGGTGAGTCTTGAGGCAGCAAGAATATGCTTTGAAAGGCTAGCTAAGAAATTGGAGCGCTCCAAATCAGCGGAGCGTGTCAGAAAGTTAGCCGATGAGACCCGAGCAATCTTGTCTGGAAATTCGACCCCAAAAAAGGTCGTGTACTTGGATAGTTTATGCGGGACTTGTCATCAGCAAACGCTTTTGCCCATTGCCAACAAGGTCTTGTGTGATACTTGCGGATTTATCGGCGATGGATTTCAAGACGGTGATCCGCTCTAGCTGAAGTGCGACACGTGGCTGCACGGCAGGTGTTCGCAACACACCGGGCACGCTTCAAATACTGCTCTCCCCGCTATCCCTCGATATTGTCATCGCCCGCGAAGGCGGGCGATCCAGTCATCGCGCCGATGATCAGTGGTTGCTGGATGCCCGCCTGCGCGGGCATGAGCGGTGTTGGATGGCTGCCGGTGGCGCCCCCCGAATCAGATACTGATAGCGCCGTTCGCGTCATCGCTTAGGCCGGGACGCCCGGCATCGCAGCACCAACATCCGGGGACACACATGACCTTCACCCGCCTTCGCGTTCTTGCCCTTGCCCTCATCGCGCTTGTCGCGCTTTCCTTCGCCCCCACCGCCCATGCCGACCAGGGTACCGTGCATATCCGCTTCCTGAAGGGCGGCTGGGTGATCGGCGGCACCATCGGCGAAGGCACGCTCACGTTCCGCGGCCGCCGCTATCCGCTCGCGATCGGCGGCCTGTCCTACGGGCTGACCTTCGGGGGCGCGGCGATCAACCTACGCGGCACCGTGCGCAACATCAATTCGCCGCGCGATATCGAGGGGGTCTATGGCGCGGGCGCGGCGGGCGCCGCGATCATCCGCGGGCCGCAGGCCGTGGTGCTGACCAACCAGCGCGGCGCGGTGATGTCGCTCGCCGGCACGCAGACCGGCCTGATGGTCAACCTCGATCTCAACGGCATGGCGCTGACGCTGAAGTAAGTTATCGTTCCGCTAGCTCGGGTGGCTTCGTGCCTCATCACGAAGCCACTTGATTTCCGTTTATTGAAACCATGGTGGGTCGCGAAAGGTCCAAAGACTCATTTGTCGCGTATCGCGCGTACAAAACATTTCAATATTTCAAGTCTTGATTTTTCAATTTTTTATCCAACTAATGTTAGCTGTCCAGTGGCGGGGCATCGTTTCTCCGTCTGGAGATTAGATTCCAGTTCCGAACCGAGAATCATAATGACCGTCGGCGATGATGACCTGCAGTCATTGGTGCTTAGCGTCCTAAACGGGCGGCCGAGTGGAATGACGGCAACGGAATTAGTTACGAAGATATCCCAAGAGCGAAATGTGGACCCGGCGGTAGTTAGACGTTTGTTGCTATTATTGTTGGAGAAAGGGAAGTTCTCCGTCGGCCCAGATTTGAATTTGCGTAAGGCCACCGAATTGCACGCGCAATAAGGATTCGAATTGCTTGATCATCTCTGCTGCGGAACGCAGTGATCGTCGTCACAACGCTACCTTGAGCGATCAGCGTAGCGCCTTTCAGCGTGATCGCGATAGGATCCTCTACAGTTCTGCTTTAAGGCGATTGGCTGGCATTACGCAAATTGCGCGGGCGGGCGAGGCAGATGTCTTTCACACACGCCTTGCCCATACATTAAAGGTTGCCCAGGTCGGTCGACGCGTCGCCGAGTTCGTCATCGACCGTCAACCCGAAGAAATTTCGACATTAGGAGTTCATCCAGAGGTCGTTGAGGCGGCATGTCTCGCGCACGATCTCGGACACCCTCCCTTCGGCCACCACGGAGAGAAGGTTTTAAATGAACTAGTAATTCAGGATAATCCTGACGGGTTCGAAGGAAATGCGCAGTCTTTTCGAACGGTGACTCGGCTAGCCGCGAGATTCGAGAGTTGTATGGGTCTCGATTTAACTCGAGCAACTCTGGCTGCATGCATAAAATATCCGTGGCCAAGAGACGCCGATCACCCAACTCACAGCAAAAAATGGGGAGTTTATGCATCTGAGCGAGAGGACTTCGACTTCGCTCGCATGAAGTCTCAGTCCATAAGGAAAACTGCCGAAGCTGAGCTCATGGACTGGGCAGATGACATCGCTTACTCCGTTCACGACTTGGAAGACTTTCACCGTTGCCGCCTGCTGCCGTGGCGAGAAATCTTAAGTGAAACCGGGCGGGACAAGCTTGTGTCAAACGTCATCTCAAAGGGATCGGACTTGTCCAGATCGGAACTAATCGTAGCACATGAACAAATGAGAGCCTTCATTGAAGGCGTAGTTGGAGCCGAATTATACGACCCGTATGAAGGTACGCGCGAGCAACGCGTCACCGTCCGGGTAGTAACTTCGCAGTTTATCGGGCACTTCGTTCAAGCAACTCGGTTACGATTGCCCTCGAATGAATCCGAGCCGTGTATCGACATATCACCAGAAGTCAGAGCGCAGATTGCGATTCTCAAGCAAATCACGCGTGACTACATCATTGACATTCCAGCGCTCGCAGCTCAGCAACACGGTCAGGCTCGAATGTTGCGCGAATTGTTCGAGGACTTAAGGGACCTCGATGCGAAATCGTATCTGCCCAAAAGATTTTCATATCTTTTCGAAGATCAAACTTCGAAAGTTAGAGCAATCGCTGACTGTCTTTGCTCTATGACTGAGCGCGAAACAGTTGGTCTGCACGGGCGATTGCGCGGCTATGACGCTGGGTCGTTGTTGGATCCGATCGTCCGATAATCGCCATCGCATTTATAGGACCAAATTCCTCATTTCCGCCATCTTCCCCTGATCTATTCCACCGCATCCCGTCCCGTCCAAGGGGCGTCTGATCAGCGTCATGAGACGCGGGGCGGGATGCGGTGGCCGTTGCGGGCGTCAAGACGTGGCAACTGCAGCGGCAGGTTCAAGCCGCGTCCCGCCGTGCTAGCTGCCGGCGTTTCGGTGGAGGAACGTCCACCGGGGACGATGGAGCAGACCCTCAAACACCGCGCGCGGAACGCCGACGTTTTCGGCGGTCCGTGGTGACTATCGCTCATGCGCTTTCATACATCGCGCATGGGGCCATGGGCTGGCTGAAAGCCCGGCGTTCCGCGCGCCCCTTGGCATATCGGCCTGTCCGATATGCCAGCGAAACAAGGGCCACGGGTCTTGGAATACGGGCGCGCCCGCGCCGGCCAAAAAATCAGGGACGGCGGAGCCTTGCCGAAATCCCGCGCCGCAGCGTTCCGCGTGCCCTGCTGTTCGCGCTTACTTCTTCGCCGCGGTCATCGCCTCGATCGCCTTGAGGCCGGGATTGTCCAGGCAGCGCTCGATGAAGGCGTCGGTCTGTTTGCGCAGAGCCTCGACATTGAAACCGCTGCCGCCGGTCTTCCCGAGAATGAAGCCGTGCAGGAAGGCGATGGCGACATCGCGATTGCCGCCGCTCTCGCGCATCACGTCCTTGCAGGCATATTGCTCGACACTGCGGTCGCCCGAATCCGGCATCTTGTCCTTGTTCTCCTGCGCGACGGCAGGCGCGGTCATCAGCATCGCGCAGCCCGCCACCACCAGCCGCAAACGATAAGCCGTCATCGTCATTGTCTCCCACCCATCGTTCGCGCGCCGCTCGAAACCCCGTCAGCAATTCACCGAACGGAACATGCCGCTGCATTTGCGGCCGTCCCGCCCGAACGTGATGGCGCCGAACGTGCCGGGCTGCGATGTGCCGGTGAGGTCGCCGCCGAGCGTGCTCATCGGCGAAATCGAGCCGCCGCGGCGCGTGCCGGTGTCGCGATATCCGCCCTCGCCGACCCCCGGCAGGAAACCGGTGGGACCGTCGCAATTCAGACTGCCGGACATGGCGTTGCAGCCCTGCGCGGGCGCCGCAACGGCGACCACCGCGATCCATGCCGCTGCCAAAGCGATCCCCCCTGCACGCATCCATGCCCCCATCGGAACTCCGTGTCCCGGAACCCGCTCGCCCGTCTATAGGCCCGCGGCGTGCGGGCGCCAAGCCCGCCGGAAGCCCGCCTCGTCACAAGCGCGCCTCAAGTCCGCCCGGCTTACGTTTCCGGCTCGGTGGTGAAGAACAGCGGATAGCCGTTCTGCTTGCCGAGTTCGGTCGCCTCCTTCGCCTTGGTCTCCGCCACGTCGCGCGTATAGACCGCGATCACGCAGGCGCCGCGGCGGTGCGCCGTCATCATCACCGCATAAGCCCGCTCGGCGCCCATGCGAAACACCGCCTTCAGCACCTGCACCACGAATTCGCGCGGCGTGAAATCGTCGTTGAGCAGGATCACCTTGTAGAGCGGCGGGCGCGCCGTCCTGGTCCTGGTTTTCGTGCGGGTCTTGACGATCGGCTCGGGCATCGCAGCCTCCCGGGTCGGAACTTCTCCATCATACGGCAACGAGAGCGGAACCGGCACCCCGGCCGGCGATCACGGTTTCGCGCGGGGCAGGAACGCAAGCAGGCGGTCGATCAACGCGGCCTGCGACGGCAGGATTTTCGCGCGCGCAACCTCGACCGGGAACCACTCCGCCCGGTCCACCTCGGCAAACCGCTGCATGCGGCCGCTTCGCGGCGGCCATTCCATCTCGAAGCGGCCCGGGACGATCGACAGAACATCAAGGTCGCCTTCCAGCGCAAAAGCGGTGACGATCTTGCCGCCCTTCTGCTTCACTTCGCCGAGCGGCAGACACTCGCCGAGCGGCACGCTTCCGAGTTCCTCCGCAAACTCGCGACGCGCCGCCGTCAGCGCATCCTCGTGAGCACCGTATTCGCCCTTCGGGATCGACCAGGCTCCGGCGTCCCGGCCTGCCCAGAACGGCCCGCCCGGATGCACCAGCAGCACCTGCACGGCGCCGCGGTCGCCGCGCCGGTACATCAGAAGCCCCGCGCTTCGTTTCGGCAGTGCCGCCTCACCCGCTGACGATGAACGTCACCCCGACGCCCCGCTCCTGCGCCCGGCGCGAGAAGCGGACCATCTCGGCGAGCCAGCCCCGCGCGGGGGCCGGCGCCCGCGGACCTTCGGTTTCGATCAGCGCGACAAAAGCGGCAAGCTGTTCGGGCCTGAAGGAAAATTCCTCGTAACTGCCGATGATGCCATCATGCGGCAGACCGTGCAGACGCTCGCACAGCGCCGAACCTTCAAACGCACTCCAGGCATCTTCGGGAATCGGGCGGCTTTCGAAATGCGCGTCGTCGGCCGGATCGCCGGGCGTCACGTCGTCGATCCACGGGCCGCGCGCGGCATAGACGCGGCCGACCTCACGCGCGCCCTGGTCCAGCATCGATGCGGCCTCCGGTCAGCGATCGAAGGCACAAGCATAGCGTGCCAAACCGAGGCTGGGAACGGCGTCAGGCGGCCGGCTTGAAGTTCATCGCTACGCCGTTGATGCAGTAGCGAAGGCCGGTCGGCGGCGGACCATCGGGAAACACGTGACCAAGATGGCTGCCGCACCGGCTGCAATGCACTTCGGTGCGCACCATGCCCAGGCTTCTGTCGACGGTCGTCTCGACAGCACCGGGTTCGGGATCATTGAAACTCGGCCAGCCGGTGCCGCTTTCGAACTTCCGGCCGGACCGGAACAGCGGTTGCCCGCAGCCGGCGCATTCAAACGAGCCGGCGCGCTTCTCGTAATTCAGGGCACAACTTCCCGGCCGCTCGGTGCCGTGCTGCCGCATGATGTAATATTGCTCCGGCGAAAGAAGCGCACGCCATTCGGCATCGCTGCGTGTTACCGGATAGACCTTGGTGTCGCTGTCGTTCATGCGTCAAATATGGTCCCTCGGCCGCGGTCTGCCAAGTCCGCACTCCAAGTCCGCCTCCTTGTCCGCCCCTGCATCCGGATGAGCCACAATGATTGAGACCACGATCCGCTTCGTGCTGTCGAATTTCACCCTCACCTTCCTGTTGATCGGACTGATCGCCTCGGGCATCGCCTACGCGGCGAGGCCTGCGCCGCGCACACGCGCCCAACTGATCGAGGCGCTGTTCGCCTACTTCCTGCTGTTCTCGATCGGCGTCAGTTTTTTCTACAATTTCGTGATGCATGTGTTCTTCGGGGAAATGGCCGCGCGCTTCATCGGCTGGGCCGACAGCCCGTTTCAGACCGAGGTCGGCTTCGCAAGCCTCGGATTTGCCGTGGTCGGATTGCTGGCCTTCCGCGGCGACCGTGGCCTGCGCACAGCCGCCGTGGTCGGGCCGTCGCTCTTTCTCCTCGGCGCCGCCGGAGGCCACGTCTACCAGATGATCGCGGCGCGAAATTTCGCTCCCGGCAATGCCGGCATCATCTTCTGGACCGATCTGCTGATCCCGGCGATGGGCCTTGGGCTGCTCTATCTGCAGCGTCGGGAGCGTGAGCCGGAGCCGTTGATCACGGCACGCTGAAGAAGATTTGCGTTGCGCTGCTGCCCGGCCGGTCCGACAGTGACGAATTCAGGACCGGTCGGGGACGCGTCAGAACCCACGCGACGAAGCCTGAACGCGAACCGTCCATCGCGCGACTGACAAGGACCGTCTTTCCGTTCACGAAGGAGAAGGCCATGTCGATATCGTTGAAGTCCGCACTCGCGGTCGCCCTGATGGCGGCTTCGATCGGCGTTGCATCGGCCCAGCAGGGTCCCACCCGTCAAATCCAGGTTCTGCCCGCTCCCGGCGGAGAAGGAGCGCCGGCACCTGCAGCGCCAGCCGTGGATGCGCCCGACGGCGCAAACGCAGATGCGGCAAATGCCAATGCGGCCCCGGCCCAGGAGCCGGCGGCTCCGCCGCGGCGACGACCGGGCCGTCCGCTGCAGCAGGCCGCGCCTGCCCCGGATGCCGGCCCGCCTCCCGCCGACGATAACGCCGGCGCGCCACCGCCCGCAGGTGCACCGCCACCCGGCAAGGGCGGGCCGCAGAAGCTGGTCAAGGAAGGTCCGCCGCCACCGGTGCTGCTTGAGAAGAAACCGGTCGTGCGCCACAAGCCCAAGCCCCGCTACCACCGCGAATACGGCTACCGTCCGCGTTACGATGGCTATTACCGCCGCGGCTATGGTGGAGGTGGCTATGGCGGTGGCGGCTACGGCGGTGGTGGATACGGCGGTGGCGGCTACGGCGGTGGCGGCTACGGCGGTGGCGGCTACGGCCGGTACTGATCAATGACGGCCTGAAGGCGCGGCGGCGCTGCAACGAGCAGCGCCGTTGCCCTTCCAGCACTCATTTCTCGACATAGTCCGCGCATCGAGGCACGTCGCCCTGCATGCCCCAGGGCATGATCGGGACGCTGGAGGTCGAATTTTTCGGCGAGCCTTCGATCAGGCGGTCGGAAAACACCATATAGACAAGCACATTGCGCTTCGCGTCGCAGCCGCGCACGATCTGCATCTTCTTGAAAAGAAGCGAACGGCGCGAGCGGAAAACATCCTCGCCCTGTTCGAATTTCGCCTTGAAACGAATCGGACCGATCTGCCGGCAGGAAAGCGAGATGTCGGACACCTCCTCGGCGACTCCGAGCCAGCCCTTGAAACCGCCGCGTTCGGGCACCGTGAAATGGCAGGCGACCCCCTCAACGTCGGGATCATCAAGCCCGTAGGTCGCCAGCTTGTCGTTCGGCGACATCCATTTGAAGACCGTGGAGCGCTTGAAGATCAGATCCGGATCGTCCGCCGCAACGGCAGCCGCAAGAGAGACCATGGCCGCCACCGCGACCGAAACAACGCGCAAAGCCGCCGCTCGCATCCACCTGCCTCCGGGTTCGCCGAAGAGATAGTGATGCGGGCGACGGACAGTAGGGATTGACGGCCGAATGTGCCGTCCTTAGCGCCGGGGTCCCTGATAACGCGGGTTGACCACGCACATGTCGGTACCAATGCGGGTCTGCATGCATTGCCCATAACTGACAAATCCGCAGCTCATGGTGCCGCCTTCTCGCCCGCCGGTGATGACGCACCAGGGGTAGTTGACCTCGGCTGCCGCCGGGGCAACGCCCGTAAGCAGGGTTGCGCCGATCAGGGCGGCGGCGGTCAGGAATTTCATGTTGATTTCTCCGACTTGGTTGCTCGCTTGCGGGCCGCAATCCCGGCCGCCGGGACCGCCCGCAGACCATTGCCCAAACAGCGTTCGGGCTGCACCGTTCCATTTCGAAACGCAGCCCGTTGTGGTCGCGCGCCCCGCGGTTCCGGTTCGAATTGTATCATAGGCGATCCCGCAGAGCGTGAGGCTGCCGGCCAGCGCCAGTAACAACCCCGTCATCAGAACAAAGCGCTCCGCCGGAGGCATGGCCGAAAGTCCTTGTGGAAAGCTGCGCACGGAGGTTCGTGGCCGCCGGCCATCGGGACGTTCGGGGGCGCGTCTGGAACTGGTTAGCCGGGCGTCACCGGACCTGAATAAAGCCGGCTGCGATTGGATCGCCACCTTCGCCGCTCGGCCGGACCGGAAAATCTTGCAGCCACCTTTGAACCACCATTCCGGGCGGCGCGACGAATGGCCATCAGCAATTCACCTTCAGGGAACACGAGCCATGACCATCACGAAAACCGCCCTCGCCGCCGCGATCCTGGCCGTTATGGCCGTGTCCGCCCAGGCCCAGCAGGGTCCGACCCGTCAAATCCAGGTTCTGCCGGCGCCGGTGAAGCAGGCGCAGGCTCCCGCGATTGCCGCCGATCCGGCTCCGGCCAAGGTCGAAGGCGAAGCCCCGGCAAACGAAGCGCCGGCTGCCGACACCGCCCCCGAGGCGGAGGCCCCCCAGGCTGCGCCGAAGCCGGAGCCGAAGATCATCGTGGCGGTTCCGAAAATCGAAGCCAAGCCGGTGGTGAAATTCGTGGAGCCGAAATTCGCTCCCCCGGTCCGCAAGGCGTACGGATATGCAGGGTACGGCAAACGCGGCCCGACCTGCCACTAAGCTTCCCGCAGAGGATGATCACCGGCCGCAGCGATGCGGCCGGTGACGTCGTTTCCGCAAGATGCGGTGAAGTTGTCAGCGAATAGTGCGGAAGAATTCGTCGTCGGGGGATCCCTGTCGGATCACGATGACACGGCGGCTGCCACCGGACGGCGATTCATAGGTGTATTCGGTCCAGCGCCGGACAATCCGCTCTCCACTTCGTGCCCGGCGTCGATTTTCGCGCGCTTCGGCCCGTGCCTTGGCGCGAGCCTTGGCGCGCTCCTGCCGTGCGCGTTTCGCTTCCGCACGGCGCTCGCGCTGCAGGCGAATCCGTTCGGCGCGATCAAGGCGGCGTTGCTCGCGCGGCGACAATCGGGGCTTGGCCTCATCACGAGGTTTGACCACCTCTCCTCGCGGATCCGGTTCCGGCAAGACAATCGAACTCGTGTTTCGCACCGGCTCGCGCGCGGGACGCAGCGTCGTCACGTCCGCGGCCGGAGCGTCGTCCGATGCCGCTCCGGTCGTGCCCGCGGTCGCTGCCGGCGCGGTCGCCGTCGTTGGCGCCGCGGGAGGGTTTGGCAACGAAACTTGCTGAGAGCCGAGTCCCTGCTTCGGCGTCGTTCGCGCGGTGGCCTTCGGATGGGCAAGTTTCAGGCAGCGCGCCTCGATATACGGCCAGGTCTGAGCATCGCAGGGCTTGCCGGCCGGGTCCTCGCCTTCACGTGCGAGCATGCGCACGTCCGGCGGCTCACTTGCGTTCGACCAGTCGCCCAGTTTCTCGGAACTGGCATTCAGCAATGCAAACGCGCTGGTCACGCCGAGAAGGATGGCGGTTCCGGCAACCACGGTCGCCGCGAACTGCGCGCGCCGACGCTCGCCCGAACCAAGGGGCTTGTCGAACGACACACGAAACGGGTTGAATTTTGTCATCCGGGCTCCTGTGGAGGGAGAACGAAGCAACCCGGCCGCGGTTCCTCTTCAGGAGCTGCCACCTCACAGCCATGTGGCTTTGGCTCGTTTCGATCCGCTGATAGGAAGAGCGAAGGAGCCATTCACCGATGAACCGACGGCACATGCTGACCGGGATTGGTGCCGCTGCGGCGGCGGCGATAGCCCTGCGTGATGCGGGGGCACAAACGGCGATGAGCCGAGCCACGGCGCATCTGTTTTCATTCAGGAGTTTGGACGGCGCCGACATTCGCCTCGCCGATCAGTCCGGCCGTCCGGTGCTGATCGTGAACACCGCCTCGCTCTGCGGCTACACACCGCAATATTCAGGGCTCGAGACCTTGTGGACCCGCTATCGGGACCGCGGCCTTCTGGTGATCGGGGTCCCGTCCAATGATTTCGGCGGCCAGGAGCCGGGCGGCGCCTCCGAGATTCACAGCGTCGCGAGTCGGCACGGCGTCACATTCCCGCTCACGGAAAAGGTCGCCGTAAAGGGCGCCGCGGCGCATCCCTTCTTCCGCTGGGCCGCGGTTCAGAAACCGACGGAAACGCCGCGCTGGAACTTCCACAAATATCTGATCGGACGGGATGGCACGCTTGTCGCGAGCTTCGCCTCCGCGGTGGAACCGACCGATCAGCTTGTCGTCGCCGCGATCGAACGCGAGTTGCCTCGCGCCTGACCGCCTTGAAGCCGAACGCCGCGATTTAGCCGCGATGTCCCGAAATCGGCCAGATTTCGTCACAAATCCTAACTTGCGGCGCATTTTCGCGTGTCGCAGTCACCACAGATAACCTTAATCCCCGATCCCCACCGGTATCCATGGGAGGATTCGTTGACTCTTGTGGCAGAGCGGGTTTTCCATGCCATACCAATGTCATGCGGGCCGTGCCGGTCCGCGGTTCATGAGGGGGTTCACCATGCGCCACTCGTTCGCGTGCGCTATTTTGGTTTCTGCATCGCTGGCGGGCGGTGCGGCCTTTGCGCAGACGCCGGGCACCGCACCGGCCGCTACCAAATGCGCCAATCCCAACGCGCTCGGCGTATCCCGGACCGTCGAAATCGACACCACCGGCGGTCCCGGTTTCGGCTTCGAGCATTTCAAGCAGCACGACTTCCTGCGCAACAAGGAAGTGCTCCTGACCTTCGATGACGGCCCGTGGCCGACCACGCCGAAGGTGCTGGCGGCGCTCGCCGAGGAATGCGTGAAGGCAACCTTCTTCGTGATCGGAAAGCACTCGACCTATTATCCTGAAATCCTGAAGCAGGTGGCGGAGGGCGGCCACACCATCGGCACTCACACCTGGAGTCATGCCGATCTGGGGCGAAAGAACATCACGCCCGACCAGGCCAAGGAAGAAATCGAGAAGGGCATCAGTGCGGCCAATATCTCGCTCGGCTCGGAGGTGGCGCCGTTCTTTCGCTTTGTGGCATTGCGGCATCCGCCGGAACTCGTGACCTATCTGGGCGAGCGCAACATCGCGATTTTCTCGACCGATATGGACTCGTTCGACTTCAAGGCGCGCCGGCCCGAGCAGGTCGTCAACGCGGTGATGAACAAGCTCAAGAAGTTCGGCAAGGGCATCGTGCTGATGCACGACTTCCAGGCCCACACTGCGGACGCCGTTCCGGACCTGCTGAAGCAGCTCAAGGAGGGCGGCTACAAGGTGGTGCACATGCGTGCAAAGGGCACCGTGAAGTCGATGGCCAAATACGACGAGATGATGAAGAAGGAAGCCAAGCTTCCGACCGTCGATCAGCGTCCGACCGCCAGCGTCGTGCGTACCGTCGAGTGACGCGCAACACGATATCGTTCAGGGATGAAATCGCCGGGGCCCCATGCCCCGGCGATTTCCGTTTTCGGCCCCGTGCAGCCCGGCGCGGTCGCAGCGTGACAATGTTCCGCGCCTCTTCGCAACCCTAGCCGTTGTCGCCGCGCGTATGACCTATCGCTTCATTGGTTATGCCATTGTCTCGGAAGACGGCATGCTCGCCGATGCGGGCGGAACGATCCCCCCTGCGCTGATCGTGAAGGCGGATCAGGACTTTTTCATGCGGGGCCTCGATGCAGCCGCAGCCCTTGTGCACGGCCGGAACTCGGCGGAGCAGCCAACCTCCCCCGTGCGGCGCAGGCTGATCGCCACGCGTCAGGTTGCAACCGCGGAACCGGTTGCCGGCCAGCCGCATGCATTGCACTGGAACCCGCAGGGTGTGCCGGTGGAGACCGCTCTCGCCAGGCTGGGAGTTGCGGACGGCAATGTGGCAATCATCGGCGGAACCGACATTTTCGGCCTGTTCTTGTCAAAATACGACGTATTTCACCTGACCCGCGCCTCGGATGCACGCCTCCCCGGCGGCCGGCCGGTGTTTCCCGGCGTGCCGGACCGGACACCGGAAGCGGTGCTTGCCGCGACGGGGCTTCAGCCCGGAGAAGCCCGCATGCTCGATGCGGAACGCGGGGTCCACGTCGTGACCTGGTGTGGTCCGCTGGCAACGTCCGGGATCAATGCGTCGCCCCGGTAGGACAATACGGGTGACGCCGCCGTAATTTCAGGCAATGTGTATCTCGAATGACGATTCGATTCTTTTCTTTGGTCACGCGGGGCCGGCGGTAGAGGGGGCCGACTCCGCAGAGGTTCCTCCCGCGTGGCGTATCAAACTTGGGGCGGCTCGATTGGCCGCCCCTTTATTTGCAAGCAAGCGAGATTTGCAAACGAGCGAGCCGCCGCACGGTCAGCGGAAACCGCGATATCCCCTTCGGCGCGGTACCGGATCGCCGGAAAACCGCGGATTGACCGCGCAGTCTCCACCGGTCGCAGACACCGCCGCCAAACATTGCCGCAGCGTGAAATACGCGCATTCCATCGCTCCATCGATCCGCGAGCAATATTGGATGTCGTAAGTGTAGCGCTGCGCGGCCGCGGGCGAGGCCGGCAGGATCAGCACGCCAATCGCGAGCGCCAGCCCCGGTATCGTCCTCATGCCAGGTCTCCTTTTCCTGCACCTATCATACGCGCTGCGCTGACGGGTCGGCATAGCCGGGGCGCCAGCGTCCGACCGCAAAGATCACCAGCAGGCCGCCAATCAGCGAAAGATTCTTCAAAGCCTGGATCATGTTCGCGTCGCGATCCGGTCCGCTCATGGTCCAGAATGGGTGGAAATACCAGGTCGCCGCAATTGTGAACAGGATCAGCAGCACCGCGCCGGCGCGGGCACCGATATTGGCCGCGATCATCAGCGCGGCTCCAATCTCGATCACGCCGACCAGGATGGCAAGCAGGGTCGGCGTTGCCATTCCGCTCGCGGCCTCGAGCTGTGGCGTATAGGCGGTGACGATTTCCGGCAGCAGCACCTTGGCCCCGATCTGATCGGCGGTGCCCGGAATGTCCATCAGCTTCTGCGCGCCCGACAGAATGAATACGAGCACAAACAGGATGCGTCCGAGAACCAGCAGACCGTTCATGACAATAATCTCCCAAAAAAACCTGACGGCGCCGCCATCGGAATCGGCAGCCTATCGTGATTGCGCGTCTGGGGCGCTCAACTCTTGGCACCCTTTTTCGGACTTTTCTTTCCCTTCGCCGGGCGACCTTTCCGGGCTGCGGGCGCGCGCGACTTGATCTCCACGATCAGCGCGCGGACTTCCTTGTCGCTCTCATTTGAGGTCGCGGTCTCCTGCGAGGGCAACCACAGCGCTTCGCCGGCCTTGAACGACAATTCATAGGCCTTGCGCCCGGGCGGGGAAAAAACGATGGAGCCGTCGGTCAGCGCATAAAGAAACGTGTTTGGCCGCGGCACCGCCGGTTGCTTGGCGCCGGGCGCGAGACGGATCTCGCGCACCTTGATCTGCTCGTTTTCGAGCAGCGGCGGCGGCGCTGCGGGCGCATTCTGTGCGCAGGCGATTGACGCCGGCAGGATTGACAGCGCGAGGGCAAGGACCGGAATTTTCATGAGGTTCGCTCGGTGGATTTCCCGGCCGTCCTGCGTGCCCGCGATGGCAATCGTGAGGCAGAGACACCCGTGCCTGATCGTCTCGCAAGACCCCGTCAGCCGCAGAAACCGCGCGACACCAGGTGATAATTGCCGCCCGGATCGCGCCGCCAGCAGCGGCCATTGTACCAGTAATACCCGGTTCGACGCCGTTCCATCTGCGCCCCGAGGGCGGCGCCTGTGGCCGCACCGATGATCGCTCCGGCTGCGGCACCGCCGCGTCCGCCCGCCGCGCCCCCGATGATCGCGCCTGCAGCGCCGCCGAAGATCGCGCCGCCGATCAGACCTTCCTGGGATGCCGCCTGCTGGGGCGGGGTGGCGAAGGCCAGTACAAGCAGCGCTGTGCCGGTCATGGTGCGAATCATGGTGATGCTCCCTCTCTCCATGCTCGAAAGGAAGCATAGCATCGGTCGCCGCGACGCTTCAACGAAGTCAGGCAGCCGATGGTTGTCTGCGTCCCGTTATGGCGCGCAGCGGGCCCGGCTTGAGCGCAAGTTCCGGCCCCCTCTGCGGATCGATCGCCTCGACCAGTTTCAGGAACGACGATCCCGGAAGCGGCGGCGCGAAGACAAATCCTTGCGCGGTGCGGATGCCGCGCTCGCGCAGCGCGACCACCTGTTCGAAGGTCTCGACACCCTCCGCGATAATGTCCATCCGCATGCTTTCGGCCAGATCGACCAGCGTTTCGATGATGGTGCTCGAATGGTTGTCGCTGCCCAGCGCGTCGACGAACATCTTGTCGATCTTGATGATGTCGGCACCCAGTTTCAGGATATAGGAAAGGCCGCCATGTCCCGCGCCCACATCGTCGATCGCGATCCGCACTCCAAGGTCCTGAAGGGTCGCGATTACGCGGCGGGTCCGGCTCAGGTTT
Organism: Pseudorhodoplanes sp.; assembly: GCF_050250235.1. GTDB lineage: Bacteria > Pseudomonadota > Alphaproteobacteria > Rhizobiales > Xanthobacteraceae > Pseudorhodoplanes. Next base: position 12,026 of record NZ_JBFWPA010000042.1, on the reverse strand, counting down.
TCCAGCGGCTGGCGCTCGGTCACTTCGAGGAAAATCTGCGAATACCGTATGCTTGAGCGTTCGAAAATGGTCCGCAAGTCGCGCACGATGGTCTCATTCGAGAAATGCTCGGCGGTCATGTTGAAGCCAAGCTTCAGCTTGGGACGTAGCGAAAAGGCCGGCCCCATTTCGGCTACGACCTGACGCATCATGCTGCGGGTCATCGCGAGGATCATGCCGCTCGATTCGGCGAGCGGAATAAATGCCGCGGGAGGCAATACCGTGCCGTCGCTCTTTTTCCATCGCATCAGCACTTCGGCACCACGCAGCCGCCCGCTCGTGATGTCGACGATCGGCTGATAATAGGGCACGAACTCTTTGTGCCGCAATCCGCGCTCGATCTCGGCGACCGGATTGTCGCCCCGCCGCTGGCGCAGGATCAGCGCAATAGCGACAAGCGCAAGTGACAATATCCCGGTCATCGTGATCGCAAGCTCGCGCAGATCGCCGATTGACACTTCGCCCTCGGTTTGCGGATGCGAGGTGGTGACGCGCAGTCCAAGACGATCGTCAACGCGCGCATTGTTGCTGACGGCCGACAGCCCCTCGCTGTCGGAGGGGCGCGTACCGGTCTCGGTGATCATCGTTCCGTCGACCAGCGCAAGCTGCCCGTAGCCTTTCAGATCGCGGCTGATCAATCCGAGCCTTGCGACGAGAACGTCCGGAAGCAGCAATGCCGAGAGGCTCGTCGCGCCTCCGGGCCCGACCGGCCGGCGCAATCGGACCAGCCGCCCCGGCTGATCTCCGAGCTGGATGACCTCGAGCTCCGTGGTGCTGCCGCGAACCGGGCGCGCGGCAAGGACCTTCACCAGGCCGGGCAGGTTGATATCGCCGCATAATGGCTGTCCCGCAGCGCCCACAACCGAAAATTGCTTGACCCAGGCCGCGCTCAGGCTGGCTTTTCTGAGCGCCTCCACCTGGTCCGGGCGGCAGCCATCGACGCCCCGCTCGGCGAGGCGTTCGAGTTCCATCATCGCTGAATCGAGGCGGATCTCCGCGAGATGGATTGAGCGGCGCGCGAACGTTTCGACATCGTTCGCGCTCTGCCGCACCAGCAGGCTGTCGACCCAGAAATTGAGGCCCGCGATCGGCGCACCCGCAAGCACGAGGCCGACCGCGATTGCGATCAGTTTTCTGGACTTGGAAGACAAGGAGGACGCCCCTCAGCGACGCAGTTGCGTCCAAGTTGCCGGTTTCGCGTAAAGGGTGGTTTAACCGTACACTTGCACCGCGATGACTGGCAGGATCGAAGGTCGAGGGAAGCGGCGGATGGTTAAGTGCAGGTTAACGCCACACATCGGCGCACTCGTCTGCGGTGCGCTGCTGCTGTTCGCACAAGCGCCAGCCGGCGCCCAGGAGCCCCTGCCGCTGGAGATTTTCGACGCGCACCTGCACTACAATCAGGAGCCCAATCCGCTCTATTCGCTCGATCAGGTCCTTGAGATTTTCCGGCGCAACCGCGTCACCGGAATTCTGGCGACCAGCCGGCCCAACAAGGGCACGCACCAATTGACCGACGCCAGGGCGCCCGGCCTGTGGGTCGTCCCCTTCATCCGGCCCTACCGCACCCGTCCCGATATCCAGACCTGGTTCAATGACCCGGCGATCTTCGAACTCGTGAAGACCGAATACGAGCGTGGCGCCTATCGCGGGATCGGAGAATTCCACATCTACGGTAAGACCGCCGCGAGCGAATGGGTGAAGAAAATCGTGGATTTTGCCGTCGAGCGCGATCTGTATCTGCATGCCCATTGCGACGAGGAGGCGCTCCTGATCCTGCTCTCGCACAATCCGAAGACCAAGATCATCTGGGCGCATACCGGCTTTTCGACCCCGCCCGCCCGGATTCTCGAACTGTTCGCGACCTATCCCGATCTGTGGGGCGAATTGTCCTATCGCAGCGGCATCACCGGCAAGGATGGCAGGCTCAGCGAGCAATGGCGTGACCTGTTTGCCAGGCATTCCGACCGCTTTCTGATCGGGTCGGATACCTGGATCAATGAACGATGGTTCTCCTACGACGCGATCATGAGGGGATACCGCGGATGGCTCGGTCAACTCCCGCGCGAGCAGGCGGAGCGGATCGCGAATGGAAACGCGAGGCGGCTGTTCAAGCGGACGGCAAGCGGTCGGACATGACGAACCGGAAACGCAGAGCCCGAATTCCGGGCGCCTGGTGGCGCAGATTTTTCGGTCCGCTCGTGGGAGAGGTGATGTTCGCCGCCCGAAAGCCGGTCGCGGAAAAGGAGGTCCTGACCGTCCTCAGGGCTTCGAAGCTGCGGCCACCGGCGCGTGTTCTCGACCTTGCCTGCGGCGCCGGGCGCCACAGCATCGCTTTTGCGCGGCGCGGCTTTGCCGTAACCGGGCTCGATTATTCCGACGATTTTCTGCGAGAGGCGCGGCGGGCGGCAGCCGGGGAAAAACTTCCTGTCGCCTTTGTTCATGGCGACATGCGCGATCTGCGGGCTCATTTCGAAACCAAGCATTTCGATCTCGTGGTGTCGCTGTTCAACAGCTTCGGATATTTCGCAAAACGCAGCGACGACCAACGCGTACTGAAGGAAGTCTACCGCATCCTCAGACCCGGCGGCGCATTCGTCATCAATACGCTGCATGCCGGCGGCGTCGCAGCACGCTTGCGTGTTCCTATGGAGCGCGGCAGCGAACCTGTGCCGGATGTCTTCATGATCGACCGGGCGCGCTATGACAAGGTCACCAAGGAAACCAACGCCGAATGGATCATCATCGATGCGCGCGGCGCGAAGACACGCGTCCTGCGGCAACGATTCAGGCAGAATGTGTATTCTCATGCCGAGTTGAAAACCATGCTGCGCGCGGCGGGCTTTCGCATCGAGCATGCCTGGGGTCCACTGCCGGGCGGACGATTGTTGCGCGATTCCTGGCACCAGACCATCCTGGCGCGCCGGCCGGCAGTGAAAGGATGAACCGCCGCATGCGGCCGCGGCGTCGCGTCAATGCCACGCGCAGCGGCGCGGAAGCCTCTGCGCGATGCTGCCGCCGATGCATGTCATCTTGCGGCCGTCGCGGGCGGTGACGACCACGGTCTGTCCCGTCATGATCGTGCCTGGTCCGCTGACCGCGAAGGATTCGCGCATCGCGTCCTCGGTCCATCGCCCGCGTGGCGGAGGCACGATTGCCTGCCTGCCCTGATCGACCGGCTCGGCTTCAACCGGCGGCTGGACTGGCCGGGTTTCGATCCGACGCGGATCGGCTCGCGCGGAATCGTCTTGGCGCGCGGCAAGATAGACGTCGCCTCGGAGCGAGGAATTGTCCCACGGCACCTGCTGCTCCTTCGTCGCCTCGGCAACGTCGTTGCGCACCCGCGTCAGCATCTGCCGCACCTCTAGTCCAGGCGTTCGCAGGTGTTTCGCGAGCGCTTCGGCGAATGGACTGTTGCCCCGCGGGCCGTCGCTTGCCACCTTGCCGGGCGCCGTGGAATACGCGATTAGCGTGCCGGTGCCGACCGTGCTGTAAGCCGCGAGGCCGGTGCCGACCGCCGACGAGCGCGTGCGAGCCGCAAAGCTGCGCGCCAGTGGATTGTCCCGGCAGGCGTCAAGCACAACGATACTGGCGCGCGCCGGATCGCTCAGTCCGCTCATGACCCGGTCGAGATCGACCGTGCCGAATACGACGTCGTTGTGGGTTTCGAGCCTGGCATCGACCGGGACGAGGAAGTTGCGGCCGTCGATCTGCATGCCGTGGCCGGCGTAGAACAGCAGCGCAATTTTCGCCGCAGCCGCGCGATTGAGGAAGATGCGGATGCGGTCTTCCATGCCGGCGCGGCCGAGGTCGAAGCCTTCCGTCACCTCGAAACCGACCTCGCGCAGCGCGCCGGCAATCGCGCGCGCATCGTTGCCCGGATTGGCCAGCGCCCCGGCATGAACATAGTTCGCATTGCCGATAACAAGCGCCACGCGGTCCTGCGCCGCCGCCGGCGCGGCAGCGGCGAACGCGACAGCAAGCCACAAATACCGCCGAAGTCGCATGGAGGCCATGTGCAGACCCGTTTCGAGAACGGACGCGAGATTATCACGGATTGGCGTAGGCCGAGCGAACCCACGATGTTTTGAGTTGGTCGCGGCGGGATGTCCCGGCCTTGCCGGCCGGCATGGCGGAGCGGATCGAGATTTTCGGGCTCTGACGCGCCACCGGCCTAGCGCTCGGGCAGCGGGATGAATTCCGCTTCGTCGCCCGGCACAATGTCGAAGCGCGCGGCCTTCCAGTCTTCCTTGGCCTGCTCGATCCGCTCCTTGCGCGAGGACACGAAATTCCACCAGATGTGCCGCGGCCCTTCGAGCGCCGCGCCGCCGAGGATCGCGATATGGCTCGCGGTGACGGCACGCACGGCAATGCGGTCGCCCGGCCGGAAGACCAGAAGCCGCGGCCCGGTGAAGCGGTCGCCCGCGATCTCGATCTCGCCGTCCACGATATAGATCGCGCGCTCCTCGTAATCGGGATCGAGCGGGATCATGGTACCCGCCTCCATGACGACATCGGCAAAGACCGTGTCGGATGCGGTGACCACCGGCGAGCGCGCGCCGAAGGCCTGGCCCGCCACCACACGCGCGGTGAAGCCGTTGTCGCTGACCAGTGGCAAATCTTCCGCATTGCGATGAAAGAACGACGGATCGATCTCCTCCTTGTCGGCCGGCAGCGCCACCCAGCATTGCAGGCCATGCAGCGTATCGCCGTTGACGCGGCGCTCCGGCGCGGTGCGCTCGGAATGCACGATGCCGCGCCCCGCCGTCATCCAGTTCACCTCGCCCGGCCGGATCGCAACGAAGGTGCCGAGACTGTCGCGGTGGGTGATTTCGCCATCGAACAGATAGGTCACGGTGGCCAGTCCGATATGCGGATGCGGCCGCACATCGACGCCTTTGCCGGCGCGAAATTCCGCCGGCCCCATCTCGTCGAGGAATACGAACGGCCCGACCATGCGCCGCTGTGCGGAAGGCAGCGCTCGGCGCACCTCGAAGTCGCCGAGATCGGTGGTCCGCGGCACGATCACGCGCTCCAGCGCATCGCAGGACTGGCGGTCGCCCGGTGCCGGATCCTGACCTGGAAAGAAGCTCATCTGTGCGGGTGTCCCACTTTCAATGCCCAATCATCGTTGGGCCGTCAGTTCAGTTTACACCGAACCATGACCGCAATGCGATGACGGAGCCGCGCGGGAATTGAACGCAGGCCTCACGACCCATATGGTGCATGGCCCGCTCCGGCGGCCGAGCCTGATCCTTCATCCAGACACTTTCATCATGTCCCTGCCCGCGCCTGTTCTCGATCCGCCGTTCAACATCACCCGCGTCAGCCACGTCGTCCTGACGAGCCGCGATCTCGATGCCAGCCGCCGCTTCTACAGCGATGTGCTTGGCCTCGTGGTGAGTGATTCCGACAAGGACGCGCTCTATTTGCGCGGACTGGAGGAGGCCAGCCACCATTCGCTGGTCATCCGCCGTTCGGACAGCACGCCGGTGTGTCAGACAATCGGCTTTCGCGTGCTCACCGACGCCGATCTCGACACGGCGAAGGACTGGCTCGATCGTCGGGGCGCGGAGAGCAACTGGATCGAGGTGCCATATCAGGGCCGCACCCTGCGCTTTTCGGACGGATCGGGCGCGCCGATCGAACTTTGCGCGAAGATGGATATCGTCCCGCGCCTGATGCAGTCCTTCGACAGGTTTCATGGCGGCAGCCCGCAGCATCTTGACCACGTGCAGGTTGCAGCGTCGGACATCCAGCGCGTGTTCGATTTCTATGCGGCGCTTGGCTTCCGGCTGACGGAGTATACCGCCAGAGACGGCACCGACGAATTGTGGGGCGTGTGGCTTGCACGGAAGGGCAATCCGCACGACATCGTATTCAGCAATGGGCGCGGGCCGCGGCTTCACCATTTCGCCTACACCGTTCCCGAAGTGCGCGACCTGATCCACGCCTGCGACGTCGCGGCCAGCATGGGCTACGCGAATCGCATGGAGCGGGGGCCCGGACGGCATGGCATCGGCAACGCGCTGTTCGTCTATTTCCGCGATCCGGATGGACATCGGATCGAATTGTTCAACACCCATTATCAGGCGATCGATCCGGACGTGCCGCCGATCCGGTGGGATTTGACCAATACCAGCCGCTCGCAATTGTGGGGATTGCCGGCAACGCGCGGCTGGTTCTTCGACGCAACGCTGTTCGAAGGCGTCGAACCGGCCGAACCGCTGCTCAAGGCCGATCCTGTCACGTTGGAGACGTTTCTGGCGAACCAGTTCTGAGGCGCGGCCGATCCGAGTCGGTGATCGTCATTGCGAGGAGCGTCAGCGACGAAGCAAATCCATCTCACCTGAACATCTGGATTGAGTCGCTTCGCTCGCAATGACGCTCACGCCCGCGCACCCTGCGCTTCCACGACCGCAAGCGCGGTCATGTTGATGACGCCGCGCGCGGTGACCGACGGCGTGAGGATATGCGCCGGCATCGCCGCGCCGATCAGGATCGGTCCGACCGCCAGCGCATCCGCCAGCACCTTGGTCATCTGATAGGCGATGTTGGCGGCGTCGAGATTGGGCATGATCAGAACATTGGCTTCGCCCTTCAGGCGCGAATGCGGAAACACCCGCTCGCGAATCGTCGGGTTCAACGCCGTGTCGCCATTCATCTCGCCCTCGGCTTCGAGCTCCGGGTTGCGATCCTGCAACAGCCGCAGCGCGGCACGCATCTTGGCAGCAGACGCGGTGTCGTAGGAGCCGAAGTCCGAATGCGACAGCAGTGCAATCTTGGGATCGAGTCCGAAGCGCCGCACATGCGCCGCCGCCAATACCGCCATGTCTGCGACCGCCTCTGCGCTCGGCTCCGGCGTCACCTGGGTGTCGGCGAGGAAATAGGCGCCCTTGTTGGTGATGACGAGCGACAGCGCGGCGAACTCGTCGACGCCGGGCGCAAGCCCGATCACGTCGCGGATATTCTTCAGATGCGCCATGTAGCGGCCCTCGAGCCCGCAGATCATGGCGTCCGCAAGCTTCAGCCGCACCGCAAGCGCGGCGATGACCGTCGCGTTGGTGCGCACGATGGTGCGCGCGGCATCGGGCGTGATGCCGCGCCGGCCCGCAGCCTCGACATAGGCCTGTACATATTCCCGGTAGCGCGGATCGTCGTCGGGATTGATCAGCGTGAAGTCACGGCCCGGCCGGATCGACAGGCCGTAGCGCTCGAGCCGCGTCTCGATCACGCTCGGCCGTCCGATCAGCAGCGGCTGCGCAAGCCCCTCTTCCACCACGACCTGCGTGGCGCGCAGCACGCGCTCATCCTCGCCCTCGGCATAGATGATGCGCTTGCGGTCTTCCTTGGCGCGCGCGAAAACCGGCTTCATGATGAACCCGGAGCGGAATACGAAGCGGTTCAGCCGCTCGTGATAGGCGTCGAAATCGCCGAAGGGGCGCGTCGCCGCCCCCGATTCGATCGCCGCCCGCGCGACCGCAGGTGCGATTCTCAGGATCAGCCGCGGATCGAACGGATTGGGGATCAACGATCCGGTTCCGAAGGTCGGCGCCTCGCCGCCATAGGCGCGCGCCGCCACTTCGGACGGCGCCTCGCGCGCCAGCGCTGCGATCGCTTCGACCGCAGCGCGCTTCATCGGCTCGTTGATCGTGGTGGCGCCGACATCCAGCGCGCCGCGGAAGATATAGGGAAAGCACAGGACGTTGTTGACCTGGTTCGGGTAATCCGAACGGCCGGTGCAGATCATGGCATCGGGCCGCACCGCGCGCGCCTCGTCCGGCATGATTTCCGGCGTTGGATTGGCAAGCGCCATGATCAGCGGGCGAGCCGCCATGCGCTTGACCATGTCGGCGGACAGCACGCCGCCCGCCGACACGCCGAGGAAAATGTCCGCTCCACCGATGATGTCGCCGAGTTTGCGCGCTTCGGTGTCCTGCGCGTACACATCCTTCCATCGGTCCATCAGCTTCGGGCGGCCCTTGTAGACCACGCCCTCGATGTCGGAGATGAAGATGTTCTCGCGCTTCGCACCAAGCTCCACCAGCAGATTGAGACAGGCCAGCGCCGCCGCGCCGGCACCCGACGCGACGATCTTCACGTTCTCGATGGTCTTGCCGCCCAGATAAAGCGCATTCGTGACCGCGGCGGCGACGATGATCGCGGTGCCGTGCTGGTCGTCGTGGAAGACCGGAATTTTCATCCGCTCCTTCAGCTTCGCCTCGACGTCGAAGCATTCCGGGGCCTTGATGTCCTCGAGATTGATGCCGCCGAAGGTCGGCTCCAGCGCCGACACCACGCTGACCATTCGCTCGACATCCGGCGCGTCGATCTCGATGTCGAACACATCGATCCCTGCGAATTTCCTGAACAGCACCGCCTTGCCTTCCATGACCGGCTTGGAGGCCAGCGGCCCAATATTGCCGAGCCCGAGCACGGCACTGCCGTTCGAGATCACGGCGACGAGATTCTGCCGCGCGGTCAGTTCGGCGGCCTCGCGCGGATCGGCCGCGATCGCCTCGCAGGCGGCGGCGACGCCCGGCGAATAGGCCAGCGCCAGATCGTGCTGGGTGCCGAGCGGCTTGGTCGCTGCAATCTCGAGCTTTCCCGGCTTCGGGAAACGGTGATAGGCGAGCGCCTGATTTTTCAGGTCGTCGGACAGGTTGGACATCACGGACGGCATTTCAGACTTCCTCCGGCGTCCCGACGCGATGGGGCGCCCACGAACTTTCTATGGAACTTATCGCGCGAATGCGAATGTTAGTTGGGACGCTGCGATTCAGCGGGAGAAATAACATGCTGCCGCGCCTGTTGACGATCTGGGAGAACATCCGGTCCAGCCTCTGGGCTCTCCCGATCACCATGATCGCGGTCGCCGCCGTCGCGGCCGTATTCGCGACCGGGATTTCCATCGAGGTCGGCGAGGATCCGGTCTGGTTCCTCTATAGCGGCGCCGCCAAGGACGCACCGGGCTTTCTGTCCAATCTGGTGACTGGAACGATCACGCTGGCGACGCTCGCGATCTCGATTACCATGGTTGTACTGACGCTGGCGGCGCAGCAACTCGGGCCCCGCCTCATCCGCATCTTCATGAGCGATCTTCGCACCCAGGCCATGCTCGGCCTGTTCGTGGCGACCGTGGTCTATCTGCTGCTCGTAATGCGCAGCGTCTATGGCGATACCGTGCCCAACCTCGCGGTGACAATCGGCACCGGCCTTGTCCTCCTCAGCACCGTGGTCCTGCTGATCTTCGTGCATCATCTCGGACGCTCGATCATCGCCGACAACGTCATCGACGATGTCGGCAGGGAAATCGATGGCAGCGCCGCACGTCTGCTGCCGGAAATGACCGATGATGAAGCCCGTTACCGGCCGCGTCCGTCCGGCGATCCGGCCGACCTGCGGCTGAGCGGCGAAGGCTATATCCAGGCCCTGGACCATGGGCAGATCGTCGAGGCCGCGCGCGAAGCCGAAGCCGTGGTCGAGATCAGTGTGCGGGCCGGACATCTTTTGATCCCGGATATCGCGGTCGGCAAAGTATGGCCCTCTACAGCCGCCACGGCAGAATTCGCGAAGGCTGTCGCCGGCGGCTTCATACTTGGGCGCGGACGCACCTCGGTCCAGGACCTCGAATTCTCGATCCGGCAGATTGTCGAGGTCGGGGTGCGAGCGCTGTCGCCCGGAGTCAACGATCCCTATACGGCGCTGGTGACGATCGACCGGCTCTCTCTCTCCCTTGCGCGCATCAGCCGGCGCGGGGCGGCGCAGACGCAATGGTGCGACAAGAACGGCGACCTGCGCCTGATCGCCACGCGTTCGGATTTCGAAGGTCTGATCGACGCGAGTTTCAACATGCTCCGTCAATATGGCGAGGGAAGCGCCTCCGTGCTGATCCGGCTCGCGGAACGGCTGGGCGATCTCTATGAACTCGGCGACGAGGCGCAGCGCAAGCACATCGCGCGGCATCTCGACATGGTGTTGCGCGCCGGCCGCCGCACGCTACCGGAGCCGAATGATCTCGCCGTTCTGGAAAGCCGGATTCCGCGAGCGGTGCGGGTCACTTCTGCGGCAGGTTGAGCCGAATATGCAGTTCCTTGAGCTGCTTCGGGGTGACCTCGGACGGAGCGCCCATCAAGAGGTCCTCGGCGCGCTGGTTCATCGGGAACAGCACCACCTCGCGGAGATTCTCCTCGCCGCACAGCAGCATGACGATGCGGTCGATGCCGGGCGCGATGCCGCCATGCGGCGGCGCGCCGAGCGAGAGTGCGCGCAGCATGCCGCCGAATTTCGCCTCCAGCACGCTCTCGTCGTAGCCCGCGATCGCGAAGGCCTTCTTCATGACGTCGGGACGGTGGTTTCTGATCGCCCCTGACGACAGCTCGATGCCGTTGCAGACGATGTCGTACTGGATCGCCTTCATCCCGAGGATCTTGTCGTGATCGCTCGGGTCGAGCGCCAGAAACGCCTCGACCGGCATGTTCGGCATAGAAAACGGATTGTGCGAGAAGTCGATCTTCTTGTCCTCCTCGCTCCACTCATACATCGGGAAGTCGACGATCCAGCAGAATTCGAAGCGGTCGGTGTCGATGAGCTTCAGTTCCTCGCCGACGCGGGTGCGGGCGAGGCCTGAGAACTTCACGAAATCCTTCGGCTTGCCGGCGACGAAGAAGCAGGCATCGCCGACGCCGAGCCCGAGCTGATCCGCGATCTGCTTGGTCCGCTCCGGCCCGATATTCTTGGCGAGCGGGCCAGCGCCACCCTCCTCGCCTTCGCGCCAGAAGATATAGCCGAGCCCCGGCTGGCCTTCGCCCTGCGCCCATGAATTCATCCGGTCGCAGAAGGCGCGGTTGCCGCCGGTCCTGGCGGGGATCGCCCACACCTCGACCGCGGGATCGTTCGCGATCATGTTGGCGAAAATCTTGAAACCCGAGCCGCGGAACGCATCGGTGACATTCGCCATCCTGATCGGGTTGCGCAGGTCCGGCTTGTCGGTGCCATAGAGCCGCATCGCGTCGGCATAGGCGATGTGCGGAAACTTCTGCGTCACCGGCCTGCCGCCGCCGAATTCCTCGAACACCCCGCGCAGCACCGGCTCGACCGCGTTGAAAACATCGTCCTGGGTGACGAAGCTCATCTCGATGTCGAGCTGATAGAACTCGCCGGGAGACCGGTCGGCGCGCGCATCCTCGTCGCGGAAGCATGGCGCGATCTGGAAATAGCGGTCGAAGCCCGACACCATGATCAGCTGCTTGAATTGCTGCGGGGCCTGCGGCAGCGCATAGAACTTGCCGGGATGGATGCGCGAGGGAACGAGATAGTCGCGCGCGCCTTCGGGCGAGGACGCGGTCAGGATCGGGGTCTGGAATTCGAAGAAGCCGCCCTCCTTCATCCGGCGGCGGATCGAATCGATGATCTGGCCGCGCTTCATGATGTTGGCATGCAGCCGCTCGCGGCGCAGATCGAGGAAGCGATAGCGAAGCCGGATGTCCTCCGGATATTCTTGGTCGCCGAATACCGGCATCGGCAATTCGCCGGCGGGCCCCAGCACCTCGATCTCGTTGGCGAACACCTCGACGAGCCCGGTGGGCAGGTCCGGGTTCTCGGTGCCGGCGGGACGCGCCCGCACCTTGCCGTCTACCCGCACCACCCACTCGGAGCGCAGCTTCTCGGCGTCCTTGAAGGCCGGGCTATCGGGGTCGGCCACAACTTGCGTCAGGCCGTAATGGTCGCGCAGGTCGATGAACAGCACGCCGCCATGGTCGCGGACCCGGTGGACCCAGCCCGACAGGCGCACCTCGGCCCCGATGTCGCTCTCGCGGAGCGCGCCACAGGTATGGGAGCGGTAACGGTGCATGGCAGCTCTTTCGGGTCGTGTGGGCGCGCAAATGTGGGCTGGAGGCGCGGGAAAAGCGCATGGGGGTCGCGCTTTGTCAAGGCAAGGGAATGCCTCGACAGAGCGGCCTCTTTCTGCATTCTGAGGGCCGCGA
>NZ_JBFWPA010000041.1:0-54471 GCF_050250235.1 Pseudorhodoplanes sp. | reverse complement strand
TTTCGGTGAATTCGTATTGCCAAACCGAGGCGGCGTAGAATGCCAAGGCGACGCCCGCAGCGACCGCGGCCAGAAAGGCAAGTTCGCGTTTTTGCGGCGGCCAGACAAGGCCGGGCCGGCACAGCGCCGCGGCAATGATGAGGAGCGGATACTCGGCGACCCACGAGAACAGGTGCTGGGCGACCAGCCCGGCAAAAATGCCGCCGATCACGCCCCCAAGCGACAGATAGAGATAGAACGAGGTCAGATAGCGCGCCGGCGGCCGGCGTCGTGCCAATTCGCCGTGGCACATCAACGCGAGAACAAAGAAGCCGACCAGGTTCAGCGCGATCAGCACCACGATCTGGTCCGCCGCTCCGAGTGCGAGCGACACCACGAGCATGATCACCGCGAGCGGTGCGATGAAGGTGACGAAACGGTGCGGCAGGATCGGCCGCGACTGGAACGCGATCACGAAAGTGGCGAGATAAAGCGCAAGCGGCACAACCCACAGGAACGGCGCCGCGGCGACGTCGGTCGAAATGTGGGCGGTGATTGCGATCAGAAGCGCGGACGGGACCGCCGCAAGCGCGATCCAGATCAGGGCATCGCGGACCGTCGGCGGCGCGGCTTCATCGGTTGCGATTTCCGGCAGCGCATCGCGCGAGCGCAGGAGGAATACGCCACACAGAGCGATCAGAGCGATGAGCGTGTAGAAGCCGACGGTCCAGCCTGTGGTCTGCTGCGGCAGACGGGTGAACGGTTCGATCACGAACGGATAGGCGAGCAGCGCGAGGAAGCTGCCCACATTGCTCGCAGCATAAAGAAAATACGGATCCTTCGCCTGCGGATGGCCGGTGCGCGCAAACCAGGCCTGCAGCAGCGGGCCATTCGCCGACAGCGCAAAAAATGGCAACCCGATGGAGGCTCCGAACACCCCGAGCAGCCAGAATTCCTGGCCCGCGGCCGGTGGCCGTCCCCATCCGGCTGCAATCCCAAGCGGCAATGCGAAGACTGCGACCACCATGACCACAAGGTGCAGCACCACCGAGATGCGGCCCGGCACGAACCTGGTCAGCGCATGCGCGTAAGCGTAGCCGGCAAGCAGCATGGCCTGGAAGAACACCATCGCCACCGACCAGACCGCCGGCGTGCCGCCGAGCCGCGGCAGCACCATCTTGGCGAACAGCGGCTGCACCGCGAACAGGAGTGCGGCGCTGACGAAAATTGCAGCGGTGTAGGTGACAAGCAGAAGCCTGAAGGACGAGGCACTGGCCGGCATGAAATCGCGCTCTGGGACGGTTTCTTGAAGTCTCCATCCGGGCTGTCGCCGGCCGGACCGGTCCTTATAGCGCAGCCAAAGCTGCACGCTCGATGAATTCGATGTTCACCGATTCAGTTTGACGGTGAGCGCCCGAGGACACGTCCGGCCACAGCGTCGAGTTTGCGGACGAGTTCCGGGTCACGGGCCTCGGGCGCCGTGATGATTGCGGAATCAAGCGCACGGTCCGACCCGATCGGGCACGGCAGGCGTTCCCGCGGAAAATCGGCTGCGAGCCGTCCCACCAGCCGCTTCGCCTTTTCGGCATTGGCGGTCAGCACCGCGATGATGTCCTGCACGGTCACGGCGTCGTGGTCCGGATGCCAGCAGTCGAAATCGGTGACCATGGCGACGGTCGCGTAACAAATCTCCGCTTCGCGGGCGAGCTTCGCCTCCGGCATGTTGGTCATGCCGATCACCGAATAACCGAGTTGCTGGTAGGTCAGGCTCTCCGCGAGGGTGGAGAATTGCGGGCCTTCGATGCAGACATAGGTGCCGTCGCGCACCACCGCGAGGTCTTCGGCGCGCGCTGCCGCTTCGATCTGGTTGCGCAGGTTGGGCGAGACCGGGTGCGCCATCGACACATGCGCGACGAGTCCCTTGCCGAAAAACGAGTTTTCGCGCCTATAAGTACGGTCGACGAACTGGTCCACCAGCACAAAGGTGCCGGGCGGCAGCGTTTCCTTGAACGAGCCGCAGGCCGACAGCGAGACGAGGTCGGTCACGCCGACCCGCTTCAGCGCGTCGATATTGGCACGGTAGTTGATGTCCGAAGGCGAGAGCCGGTGGCCCCGATCATGACGCGGCAGGAACACGACCGGCAGTCCTGCGATCTGGCCGATCCGGAGCGCGCCGGACGGTTCGCCGAACGGCGAAGTCACGCGCTGCTCGCGGACATTCTCGAGCCCGGGCAAATCGTAGATGCCGGAACCGCCGATGATGCCGAGGACGGACGCGGTCATGATCCTCCCCCGCAAAAACGAAACGGACCCGGACGGGGCCTTGGCGCGTACCGTTCAGTTGCGCTTGTACTCGGTCGGCTCGCGCTGGCCTTCGAGCATCTCGGGATGCGCCTTTACCGCCGCCCACACCTTCTTCTTGGTGAAATAAAGCAGGCCCGCCAGAACCAGCAGGAAAATCATTACCTGCAGGCCGAGGCGCTTGCGCGCCTCCATATGCGGTTCGGCGGCCCACATCATGAAGGCGGTGACGTCCTTTGCGTATTGCGCGGCAGTCTGCGGCGCCCCGTCGTCATAAGTGACCTGATCGTCGCTCAGCGGGTTCGGCATGCCGATGGCATGGCCTGGAAAATACTTGTTGTAGTGCGTGCCCTCGGGCAGCTTGAAGTCCTTCGGCGCATCGACGTATCCGGTCAGGAGCGCCGCGATATAATCGGGGCCCTGCTCCTGATATTGCGTGACGATGTCCGCCAGGAACCACAGGCCGCCGCGCTCATAGGTCCGCGCCTTGGCGATCAGCGAGAGATCAGGCGGCAGCGCGCCGCCATTGGCCGCACGCGCCGCGTTATCGTTCGGGAACGGCTTGGGAAAACGGTCGGCGAGCCGCGCGGCCCGCTCGAACATTTCGCCGGCATCGTTCGGCCCGTCCTGCACCCGGTATTCCGACGCGATCACCGCCGCCTGGCGCTCGCTGAAGCCGGGCCCGCCGGTTTCGGCAAGATTGCGAAACGACAACAGCGACAGGCTGTGACAGGCTTGGCAGACTTCGCGATAGACCTTGAATCCGCGCTGCAACTGGGCGCGATCGTATTTGCCGACCGGTCCCCAGAACGACCATTTCTGCTTCGGCGGCGTCTCCGCCCCTTCGGCGGCCAATGCCGGTGCCGACAGCCCGAGAACGAATGCGAGAGCGAGTAGAGAGCGTTGCATCTTCATTGGTGCGTCTCCGGCCGCTCAGTGTCTCGTCGGCGCTGGCGCGGAGGCGCCGATCGGCACGCCCTCCTTCAGCACCGATTCGGAGATCGAGTTGGGCAACGGCTTGGTCTTTTCGTAGCGCGAGAGCAGCGGCAGCACGATCAGGAAATGCGCGAAGTACCAGAAGGTCAGGATCTGCGAGGCGACCACGTAGCCGCCTTCCGCAGGCTTGGCGCCCAGATAGCCGAGGCCGAGACAGACCGCGACGAAGATCCAGAAGAACTGCCTGAACAGCGGACGATAGCGCGCCGATCGTACTCTGGAGGAATCGAGCCAGGGCAGGAAAGCCAGTACCAGGATCGAGGCGAACAGCGCGATCACTCCGAGCAGCTTGTTCGGGATCGCGCGCAGGATCGCGTAGAACGGCAGGTAATACCATTCCGGCACGATATGCGTCGGCGTCACCGCCGGGTTGGCCGGGATATAATTGTCGGCGTGTCCGAGATAGTTCGGGATGTAGAACACGAAATAGGCGAAGAACAGCATGAAGCAGACCATCGCGAAGCTGTCCTTGATGGTCGCATAGGGCGTGAACGGCACGGTGTCCTTGTCGCCCTTGGGCTCGATGCCGGCCGGGTTGTTCTGCCCGGCCACATGCAATGCCCAGACATGCAGCACGACCACGCCCGCGATCACGAAGGGCAGCAGATAATGCAGCGAGAAGAAGCGTTGCAGCGTCGGATTGCCGACGGCATATCCGCCCCAGAGCCAGGTGACGACGGTCTCGCCGACCCAGGGGATGGCCGAGAAGAAGTTGGTGATGACGGTCGCGCCCCAGAAGCTCATCTGACCCCAGGGCAGCGTGTAACCCAGGAACCCGGTCGCCATCATCAACAGGTAGATGATGACGCCGAGAATCCACAGCACCTCGCGCGGCTCCTTGTAGGAACCGTAATACATGCCGCGAAACATGTGGATATAGACCGCGATGAAGAACATCGAGGCGCCGTTGGAATGCAGGTAACGCAACAACCAGCCGTAATTCACGTCGCGCATGATGTGCTCGACGGAATTGAACGCCATCGTGTCGTGGGGCGTGTAGTGCATCACCAGCACGATGCCGGTGACGATCTGCGCCACCAGCATGAACGACAGGATGCCGCCGAAGGTCCACCAGTAATTCAGGTTGCGCGGCGTCGGATAGGCGATGAACGAGGAGTGGACCAGACCCGCGATCGGTAGCCGCCGCTCCATCCACTTCATGAATGCGCTTTGCGGCTGATAGGTCGAATGTCCGCTCATTGGTGAAACCCTCTAGGGGGAAGCCTTTTCGGAATAATTTGCAGGGACGTCGTGATCGCGTCAGCCGATCCTGACCCGGGTGTCGGTGAGGAATTCGTAGGGCGGCAGCGCGAGGTTGGTCGGCGCCGGGCCGGAACGGATACGGCCCGAGGTATCGTAGACCGAGCCGTGGCAGGGGCAGAAATAACCATTATACGGGCCGGCATGCGCCAGCGGAATGCAGCCGAGATGGGTGCAGATGCCGATGAGGACCTGGAAGTTGGCGTGGCCCGCCTTGACCCGCGCGGAATCGGGCTGCGGGTCGGGGAGGCTCGCCAGATTGACGTCCTGGGCTTCCTTGATTTCCTTCGGTGTGCGGTGGTTCACGAAAATCGGCTTACCGCGCCAGAACACCTTGATGACCTGGCCCTCGGCGACCGGGGTCAGGTCGACCTCGACGGGCGCGCCAGCGGCGATTGTGGACGCGTCGGGATTCATCTGGAAAATGAACGGCCAGGCGGTGAACGCGACGCCGACGGCCGCGACCGAGCCGGTCGCCACGTAAAGGAAATCGCGGCGCGTATGGGCCGCCGATGCTGCTGCTGATGCCACGGTGAAAGTCCCTCTTCCGTCGTGCCGGAGCCTGCGCGCGCTGCAAACCTTCGAGGGACCTGACCGCTTCGTCCGTCCCCCGGTGGCGAGCGCAGCGACCACGTCCGACCAGCCGATTCCGACCTTGGGGAAGGCCGTCGGCGGCGATCCGGCGGCGTGTTATTGGCACCCTTGCCGAAGGAGCGCAAGCCTGCCTTTGCAACTCCGATAAAGAGTCGCATAAGCCCTTAGCCTAACATCGCAATTTGACCCTCCGCGCGGGGAGATTTTTGACAATTCCCAATGCACCCTCGCTCGCGCTTTACCAGCCGGACATTCCCCAGAATACCGGCACGATTCTGCGGCTTTGCGCCTGCCTCGGAGTGACCGCCCATCTGATCGAGCCGGCCGGCTTCCCGGTGACCGACCGCGCCTTCCGGCGGGCCGGGATGGACTATCTCGACGCGGTGACGATCGAACGGCACGCCTCGTTCGCGGCATTCGATGCGTCGCGGCGGGCGGCCGGGCTCGGACTGACCTTGTTCACGACCAAAGGCGCGGTCAGCTATCTGCACCACGACTACCGGCCGCCGCAGGTGCTGCTGTTCGGCCGCGAGTCCGCGGGGGTGCCGGACGATGTGATGGCGGCGGCGGATGCGCGGCTGCTCATCCCGATGCGCGAGGGACTGCGCTCGCTCAATGTAGCGATGGCGGTCGCCATGGCGGCGGGCGAGATGATGCGGCAGCGGGGCGGTTAGGCTCGCTACCCGTCGCCGGCATCGAGACGGACGCGGCAACAGACCATACCCTAATCCGGCATTGGTCGCAGCCGCCCGCGCGAAGGTTCAAAACCGCGGGCCACTTTTTCTGCCTGGCTGGGCGGCACACGCGCGCGGCACACATCGCGGGCCGGAAACCGGGCTTGCAGTCGCGCGTTGTCGCAGCAATCCTCCCAAGGTCCCGCCAGGAATCCCCGATGCCCTTCAATCCCGAATATACAACCAGCGAGCCGCCGCGCGCCGAGATCGATGCGCTGACCGGCGCCACGCTGCTTGAGTTCGGCAGCGCGTGGTGCGGCCATTGCCGCCGTGCAAGCCCCCTCGTCGAACAGGCCTTTGCCGCCCACCCGGACATCCGCCACGTCAAGATCGAAGACGGCAGCGGACGGCCACTCGGACGATCGTTCCGGGTGAAGCTCTGGCCGACGCTGGTCTTCCTCAAGGATGGCCGCGAGGTCAGCCGGCTGGTCAGGCCGCAGGATGGCCGGGAGATTGCGGCGGAGATGCAAGCGATCGACCCGTCCGGCGGGCGAGCCCGCTCGACGTGAACTGGACCATGGGGCCTGTGCCGGAGGCGCTCGCCGTCCTGATGATGACGGCGTTCGCTGTTTCCACAACCGCAGCCTTCACGAACCGGAGAAATTCGCTGGTGCCTCACCCACGCTAATCGAGTGATCGAGCGACACGGAAGCCATTGTAGATGCCGCGGTAAGACGAGGTGCTGGCGTCGCGGTCCGCGGATCGGAGGGCTTCCGGATAATAGTTCCAGGACCCGCCGCGGAGAACGCGCCGACCGCAATCGCCGGCGGTCCAGGCCGAGCCGTCGGCCGGAGCGCCTGCATAGCTTCCATTCCAGCAATCCTCCATCCATTCCCACACATTGCCATGCACCTGATAGAGCCCGAACGGGTTCGGCTGGAACGAATCGACCGGCAAGGTGCGCCGCCGATACTCTCCCTTGCGGCCGTCGCCATACGTGGAAGTGCCATCGTAGTTTGCCTGCTGCGACGAGATCGTTGCGCCCCACCAGAACGGGGTCGTGGTCCCGGCGCGGGCGACATACTCGCGTTCGGCCTCGCTCGGCAGGCGGTAGGTCTTGCCGGTCCGGCGTGACAGCCATGCCAAATAAGCCTTGGCGTCGTCCCAGCTCACGTTGATGACCGGCCGCTTCCCCCGGCCCCAGGCCTGATCTGCAGGCCGGTAGCCACCGCAACCACCGTCCGCCACGCAGGCGTCCCATTGGTCGAAGGTCACTGCGAACTTGCCCACCGCGAACGGCCGGGCAAAGGCGACCCGGTGCTGCGGACCTTCGTCGGTGCTCCGCCCCTTCTCGCTCGCGGGTGAACCCATGGCGAACGAGCCTGCCGACACCACGACCATCTCAGGACACAGCTCGCATTCCTTGAAGGTGTCGCCGGGCTTGTATCGCCGCTGCGGCGCGGCCTCTGGCCGTTCGGGGAAAGTGCCGACCGCGACCTTGGGCTCGTCCTTCTTGCGGATCTGCTCCTCCAGCGCCCTCAACCGCTCCTGCAGCGCAGTCACATCCGGTGCAGCCTGCGGCGCCGCAGCCGGCCGTCCCTTCAGATAGAATTCCCCGATCAGTGAAAGCGACAATTCCGGCAATTGCGTGCGTTTCGTCGCCTCATAGACATCCGCGCTCATGCGGCGGAATACCGTGCCGATCTCCTCCGCCGCCTCGATATGCTTCAGGAACGCCGCCGTATAGGGCGAGTTTCGCCCGCGGCCGTCGGCGGCGACCGAGCCGGCCTGCGTGGAGAACGCCAGGATCATTCCTTGCGGCGAATCGATCTTCGCAAGTCCGCGGCCAATGCTGGCCGAGCGTGTCGTGCCGATGCGCCGTTTCAGCTGCTCGGCCAGCGGATTGTCCCGGCAGGAATCGAGCACGAGGATCCGCAGGTTCCTGGCCTGCTGCAGATCGGCGACGATCTCGTCGATGCGGGCCATGCGGCGCAGATCAGCCTCGTCCGTCAGACTCGCGTCGACTGGCATCAGATAATTCACGCCATTGAACTGCATCGCGTGCCCGCTGAAATAGAAAATGGCGACGTCGGCATCGCGTGCAGCACGCGCAAAACGGATCGTGGCATTTTCCATGCCGGCCCTGTCGAGATCGAGGCCAACGATGGTGTCGAAGCCGGTTCGCCGCAGCGCGGCGCTCACGTCTTCGGCGTCGTTCTTCGGATTGAGCAGCCGCTGGGTGTGCTGATAGGCACCGTTACCGATGACGAGCGCGACGCGCTTTTCGGCGGCGGCCGGGGTGACGAAAGACCAAACCGCGGCAATCGCAACAACAAGATGAAGGAGCAACGACGGCACGGTTTCCTCCCAGAAAAACCGCAGACTGTGAATCATAGGCCGATCCAACATCGGTCGCAGCACGGCGATCAGCGGTTCACGACAATTTCAGCGGCTTGTCCTGCCGGCCTTCCGTTGTATGGTCGCGCGTTTTCCGGGGCGCCGGGCCCGCCCCTGGGGTTGCGATTCCGCAAGGCTCGCCGGTCCCCTGTTCGTCTATC
Source organism: Pseudorhodoplanes sp. (assembly GCF_050250235.1). Classification (GTDB taxonomy): domain Bacteria; phylum Pseudomonadota; class Alphaproteobacteria; order Rhizobiales; family Xanthobacteraceae; genus Pseudorhodoplanes. The sequence goes on along the minus strand of NZ_JBFWPA010000041.1, from coordinate 46,109 downwards.
GGAGACATATGTCCATGCGCGCATTCATCCTGTCACGCCGGTCGGTCCTGTTGGCTTCCGTGACCACGCCCCTCGCCGCCGCCTTGCCGCAGGCGATCGCGCAGGATGCGCCGGACCTGTCCAGGCTGAAGGCGGGCCAATTCATCTGGACGCCCGAACGCGCCCCCGCCGGGCCGGTCGTGGTGCTCGTCTCCATTCCTGACCAGCGGGTCACGGTCTATCGGGGCGGGACGATGATCGGCGCCTCGACCTGCTCCACCGGCAAGCCCGGACACACGACGCCATCGGGCGTGTTCGTGATCCTGCAGAAGGACAAGAACCATCATTCCTCGACCTACAACAACGCGTCCATGCCATACATGGAGCGACTTACCTGGCAGGGCGTGGCGCTCCACGCCGGCAATCTGCCGGGCTACCCGGCAAGCCATGGCTGCATCCGGCTGCCGCTGGAGTTCGCGAAGGTTCTGTTCGGGGTCACGTCGCTCGGCACGCCGGTCGTCGTCGCCGATGCGAAGACGGCAACCGCGGATATCCGCCATCCGGGACTGCTGATTTCGGACCATCTGGAGGCGATGGCCCACGACGCAGTGAAGACCGTGGCGGCAAAGCCGCACCACCCCGAGACCGCGACCGCGCAGACCCATGAAGCGGCCGCCTTCGTGATTTCGACCGCCGACCGGCGGCTGCTCGCCTTCGTCAACGGCAAGGAGGTCTTCGCCGCACCGGTTACCCTGAAAGCGCCGGAGAAATCCTACGGCAATCACGCCTTCACGCTGACGGGGCCTGATTCCGATCCGCGCCACATGAAGTGGATGGCAATCGGGCTCGATGCCGCGCATGCCGGCCAGTCCGACCAGATCGTGGCTTCCACACTGAACAAGGTCGATCTGCCGCCGGATGCCGCCAAGCGCGTCCTCGCACTGATGCATCCCGGCTCGACCATGGTCATTACCAGCGGCCCGGCCACAGCACAGAACCGGACCGGCCCCGGTTTCACGATCATCACCCATGACGACGCCTGACCGATGACGACGCCCAGCGAGGCCACCCACGACCGCACCGCTCTGACCGGCGCCCTGCCGGCGCTCGACGCCGATTTCGCCCGGCTCGAAGCCCACAAGACCAAGTCCCGAACCTGGTTTGAGGCCTTGCGCGACCAGATCTGTGCCGCGTTCGAGAAGCTGGAAGACGAGTTGCCGAGAGGATTGCCGCAATCCGAAACGGCGCCCGGCCGTTTTGTGCGCACGCCCTGGAACCGCACGGATCATTCCGGCGGCGCAGGCGGCGGCGGCGTGATGTCGATCATGAAGGGCCGCGTGTTCGAGAAGGTCGGCGTGCATTGCTCGACGGTGTTCGGCGAATTCGCGCCGGAATTCCGCAAGGAGATTCCGGGCGCCGAGAAAGACCCGCGCTTCTGGGCCTCGGGAATCTCGCTGATCGCGCATCTGTGGAACCCGAACGTTCCGGCCGTGCACATGAACACCCGGTTCGTGATCACGACCAAAGCCTGGTTCGGCGGCGGCGCCGACCTCACGCCGGTGCTGGACGCGCGCCGGACAGAGGACGACCCCGACACGATCGCCTTTCATGCCGCGATGCAGAAAGCGTGCGATGCTCATGCGACGATCGCGCCCTATGACAGGTACAAGTCATGGTGCGACGAATATTTCTTTCTCAAGCATCGCAACGAACCGCGCGGGATCGGCGGCATATTCTACGACTGGCACAACAGCGGCGACTGGGATGCCGATTTCGCCTTCACGCAGGATGTCGGGCGCGCTTTTCTCGACGTATATCCGCAGCTCGTTCGCGCGAATCTCGCAAAGCCCTATGGCGACACCGAGCGCGACGAGCAGCTTGTGCGCCGCGGCCGCTATGTCGAATACAATCTCCTCTACGATCGCGGCACGATTTTCGGTTTGAAGACCGGCGGCAATGTCGATTCGATCCTGTCTTCGCTGCCGCCCTTGGTGAAATGGCCGTAGGCCGTTGGGGTTGTCGGCCGTTGTGATTTTCCTGTCACGCCCTGTCACTACGGTCCGCTCGAAACCAGCACGAGGGAGAGCGGCAGATGATCTTTCAACTCGGCGATATCGTGACCCTGAAATCCGGCGGACCGTTCATGACGGTTTCGCTCGTGAATGAGGACGGCGTCGAATTCATCTGGATCGGTGAGGAAGGCGACTTCTTTCGCGAAACCGTTCCGGCAGCCGTTCTGAGGTCGGCCGAAAGCGCGGACGATGAGGCCGAAGCGACCGGAAATGACGACGGCGCGGAGGAGCAAGACCGGCAGGACGAACTCGAGACCCGCAGGTCTGCCTGACGCGATCAGCGCGCAGGCTTGAGATCGGCTGGCGAAATCAGCACGCTGAACTGCTCGCACCAGATCACGACGCTCGGATATTTGCTCAGGTCGATTCCGGCCGGAATCGGATAGCGCTGGCTGCCCTTGAACGAGCGCAGACGTCCGAGATCGACAAACATCGATTTCGCGACCTGCTCTTCCTTCCGGATGTTGCCGGCCGGGACGAGATAGACATGATATTTCGGCCCCGGGCCGACCTCGAAATCCGGCTCCAGGAAGACCGCCTTTTCGTAAACGCTGACCTTGCCCCGGCCCCAGTGAATCGGGTCGGACGGGTTGGCGTGGATAAACGCTCCGTTAGCCACGATCCCATTTCGATCCGAATCAAGGAGGGTCTCCGCGGCCGGCGGGGGTGGAAAAACATAGGGGAAAAGGAAGAATCCGAGCCCGACTCCCGTCCCCAGCAAGATACCCCCAAGCACAATAAACAGCAGGGCTAGCCAAAATTTGCGCATTTCACATCCCCCGATACCTCTTTGGCGGGATTTCATTGGCCGCGGTGGTATCCAGTGGAAATATCATAAGAATTTGGTAAGGTTACGTGTTCGTTTTTGTTGCTGGCGCGACACACGTCGCTGGCAACTCGCAAGGCGGCGTGATTGTGGCAGATTTTTAGACACTTCTGCCGTAATTGTCCCGTACACGCGTGGCCAGACGGAACACTCGGTACGTCTTGTCACAGACCCAAGAAGGAAATGGGGGAGCTCATGCGTTCTTTTACAATCTCTGCAGTGGCGGCTGCAGGCATCGCGCTCGGCGCGGTTCAATCGGCTTCGGCGGCCGACATCGCACGGCCGGTCTACAAGGCTGCGCCGGTCATCATGGCTTACAACTGGAGTGGCTTCTACATCGGCGGCAACGTCGGTTACGGCTCGGGCGACCTGAACGCCACCGCTTGGGGCTTCGGGGCATCGGCCAGCATCGACGGCTGGTTCGGTGGCGGCCAGATCGGCTGGAACTGGCAAGCACCAGGTTCCCCGTGGGTCTGGGGTGTCGAGGTTGATTCGCAATGGGCCAATATCGGTAACGACGTCACCGTCACCGGCTTCAACAACGGCAACGCCATCGCAACCGCCTTTACCGACCTCGACTATTTCGGCACCGCGCGCCTGCGCCTCGGCTATGCTTGGGATCGCGTCATGGTGTACGGCACCGGCGGTCTCGCCTGGGGCAGCAATTCAATCGGCACGAACTTCGCGGTCAACGGCCTCGCCGCTGGCGTGGACTCGAGCAACACTCACGTCGGCTGGACGGTCGGCGGCGGCATCGAATGGGCGCTGCTCGACAACTGGACGGCCAAGGTTGAGTACCTGTATGTCGCGCTCGGGAACGAAAACTACTTCCCGACGGCCGCCGGGGGGCTGGGCTTCGATGCGGACCTCGATGTTCATACCGTGAAGGTCGGCCTGAACTATCGCTTCGGATACAGCAAGGCCCCGGTCGTCGCGAAGTACTGATCGAGCCTGAGCTCTCTCCTGAACTTAAAGGCCCCGGCGAAACCCGGGGCCTTTTTTCATGCGTTGTCGGGCGGCGATGACCCCGCAGCACGGTCTGCCATCGCTGCAATGGTTGCCGGATCGGACGGAAAGTCGGCCGCGATCCAGGCCGCCTCCGCCCTGCGCAATGCCGCACCGAGCGCAGGCCCCTTCGCAACGCCGCGCGCCATCAGATCAGCCGCCGCAATCGGACAGGCCGGCGGTTGCCAGCGTGCGGGCAGCGCCAAAAGATGCTGCCGACGTTCGTTGTCCGGCACATCCCGCGACCGGGTCCAAGACAGCATCACGCGATCCGCATAGCCGGCAGCCCCCAGACGGTAGAGCAATGCGCGCGCAGTCTGCGGTGCGATGTCGCCACCGTTTCGCCACCAGCCATCCGCCATGGCGAACAATCGGCCATGCTCCGCATTGGAAAGCCGCAAGCGCTCAAACAGTCGATCCGCATCCTCCGAAACGAAAATCGCGAGCGCGCCAAGCCTGCGGATCGCATCCGGTTCCTCGCCGACCGCCGCCTCGATCGCGGCCATTTTCTCGAACGATGAGAGATAGGGGACACCGCCAAGAATCGTGACCAGCAGCCCGGCATCCCCCATCACCCCGAGCGCCTCGGCGGCCCGGCGCGCCACAACAAGCTTCAGCAATTCCATCCGCACGCGTTCGCGCGACAGCGATCGCAGGCCATCGCGGGCCTCGATGCAGGCGTGTAGTGCCGCCGCATCCGGCGCGCCCTCTCCATAGGCCGCGTGAAACCGGAAAAAGCGCAGGATGCGCAGATAGTCTTCCGCGATTCGCGCGGCGGGATCGCCGATAAAGCGCAGCCGTCTGGCATCGAGGTCGGCGAGCCCGCCGACATAGTCGTAGACAGCGCCGTCCCGTGATGCCGACAAGGCGTTGATCGTGAAGTCGCGTCGCTCCGCGTCGCGTTGCCAATCGCGGCCGAACGCCACTCTGGCCTTTCGTCCATAGGTTTCGACATCCTCGCGCAGCGTCGTGACCTCGAACGGAATGCCGTTGGCGAGCAGCGTCACCGTACCGTGCTCGATCCCGGTCGGGATGGCCCGCAGATGCGCCGCCTGCGCGCGCCGGATAATCTCTTCGGGCGCAGCCGTGGTCGCAATATCGACTTCCCGTACCGGCTCTCCGATCATCGCATTGCGGACGGCACCTCCGACCACGCGAGCCTCCTCGCCGTCGCGGTCGAGCATCGCAAGAATCCGCTGCAGCGCTTCGTCGTTCAGCCAGGCAGAATCCGACAAACGCGGCCGCAGCCCGCTCATTTGAAATGTCCGGGGATGAGTTTGCCGTCTTCCACATGCGGCGGGACATAGGTCGAGCCCGCTGGCTGATGGTTCAGTTGCCCGAGCACCAGGAAGCCGGCGATCATCAGGACCACCGCGACCGCGGTCAGCCAGCCCACGGTTTTCGCCGGCCACGACTCGACCTTCAGGACTCCGGTCCGGGTCGCGAAGAGGAACAGCGCATAGACCCCGAAAGGGGTCAGAAACAGCAGGATTTCGGTCAGGATCGGGCGGATCATGCGCCGTAGACCTTCTCGTGCAGGTTGCGGAAAATTCCCGCTGTCACGCCCCATATATAGCGTTCGCCGAACGGAATTGCGTAATAGCTGCGCATCATTCCCTGCCATTCCCGGCTGTGGGTCTGATGGTTGGTCAATTCCATCATGAATGACAGCGGCACCTCGAACGTGTCTTCCACCTCGCCCGGATTGAGGATGAGTTTGAATTCCGGATGCACGCGTGCGACGACCGGCACGATCCGGTAGCCGAGCGTCGTCATATACACGTCGAGATATCCGATCGGATCGATGACGCTTGCGTCGAGACCGACTTCCTCTTCCGCCTCGCGCAGAGCTGCCGCAAGTGGCGTCGCATCGGTGGCATCGATCTTGCCGCCGGGGAACGCGATCTGTCCGGCATGTTGCGGCAAATGTGCGGTGCGCTGCGTGAGCAGGACCATCGGCTCGTCGCGGTCGATCACCGGGATCAGCACCGCGGCCGGCTTGATCGGCCGCACCGCCGCCATCGCCTTGACCACCGGGTCGGCGTCATGATCGCCACGCAGCGGCAGCGCCTCCGGATCGGTGAGCCCCAGCGGCGGATCGAGCGTCAGCACGGCGCGCGCGCGATCGAAGAAGTCGCTGTGCGACAGCGTCTGTGACGGGGCGGCTTGCGTCACCATGCAACGGCATTCCTCAGTTCAAGTTGTCCAGCGCGTCGGCACGAGTCATGGAAAAGAACGAGCCGCCCGACGCGACCCCGAACATCCGCTCGCCCGCGAGATCGCGTTCCTCGCCGAGTTCGACCAGATCGTAAAGCAGAGCGCGCGTCACCCTGGCCCAGAGATCGCGGCGCACATGCAAGTAGGGCCTGAGTCCGCCGGTGCCCGCCTCGGGCTCGAAGCGCAGCGCGTGCGCCGCATCGCATTCGACCCAGTCATCAACATTGGTCCGAAAATGCAAGCGCGGGCCCGATGACGTGTCCTCACGCCGCATCTCGACCGCGAGAAATGGCACGTCCTCGACCACGATTCCGATCTTCTCAACCGGCGTGACCAGAAAATACTTGCCGTCCTCGCGCCTGAGCACCGACGCAAAGAGCCGCACCAGCGGCGCGCGTCCGATCGGGGTGCCGAGATAGAACCAGGTGCCATCGGCAGCGATGCGAATGTCGAGATCGCCGCAAAAGGGCGGGTTCCACAGGTGCACCGGCGGCCGTTGGCCGGTCTCCCGGACGGCTGCGGCGATACCATCCAGGCCCGCGGTATTGTCCTGCCTTTGCTTCGCCATGGTTTGACTTGAGCCTGTCGGATGACCTCGAAAGTGGGGCGGCCCGCGCAAAAGTGATCGACCCACCATAGCCTGACACCCGGGAAAAATAGCGTAAGCTTGATCGGTTTCGGTCCCGGCCGGGCCGATTCGACCGGCCGGTGTTGCAGCCCTGGCCGACGCCTCTATCCCAGTCTCATGGCGCAGTTGTTGCATCGCTTTCGATAGATATATGGCTCAAAACGCCTGACGCCCCCGGGCGGACGACAGAAGGAACGCAAACAATGCCGGCAACCGGCGAAAGCATCGAAACGCTGGAAGACATGATCGTCCGCTCCGCGGAATCGACCGCAGCCAACGCGCGGGCGGCTCGGGACGCCATCGGGTCCGTGATCTTCGGGCAGGAGCGCGTGGTCGAGCAGGCGCTGATTACCATCCTGTCGGGCGGCCACGCCCTTCTGGTCGGTGTGCCGGGCCTCGCCAAGACCAAGCTTGTGGAGACCATGGGTGTCGTGCTCGGCCTTGATGCCCGTCGCATCCAGTTCACGCCCGACCTGATGCCGTCCGACATTCTGGGCTCCGAAGTTTTGGAGGAGAGCCCCGGAGGCAAGCGCAATTTTCGCTTCATTCCGGGGCCCATTTTCGCGCAATTGCTGATGGCGGACGAGATCAACCGCGCAAGCCCGCGCACGCAATCGGCGCTTCTTCAGGCGATGCAGGAATTGCATGTCACCGTTGCAGGCCAGCGGCATGACGTGCCGAAGCCGTTCCATGTTCTCGCGACCCAGAACCCGCTGGAACAGGAAGGCACCTATCCGCTGCCGGAAGCGCAACTCGACCGCTTCCTCATGCAGATCGACGTGGACTATCCCGATCGCGACGCCGAGCGACGCATGCTGTTCGACACCACCGGCGCGGAAGGCGCAAAGCCCAAGGCGGCGATGAGCGCCGAAGATCTGATCACTGCACAGCGTCTGGTTCGGCGGCTGCCGGTCGGCGAGTCCGTGGTCGAGGCGATCCTCGCGCTGGTTCGTTCGGCACGCCCGGAGAAGGACGAACAGGATGCGATGCGCAAGCTGATCGCATGGGGACCCGGTCCGCGCGCCAGTCAGGCGCTCATGCTTGCGGTGCGCGCGCGTGCCCTGCTGGACGGACGGCTCGCGCCCTCGATCGACGATGTGACGGCGCTTGCCGAGCCGGTCCTGAAGCACCGCATGGCATTGACCTTCCAGGCGCGCGCCGAGGGTGAAACCGTCGATGCCGTGATCGCGCAGTTGAAGTCGCGTCTCGGGTGATTGATGGCGATCGAGCCGGACGCCCTCAGTCTTGAAGCCGACGCAGTCCGTCATGCCAGCGGGCAGTCGCGTTCGCTTGCGGCAAGCCTGCCGCGACTGATGCTGGAATCGCGGCGAATCGCTGCGACGGTGATCCACGGACTTCACGGCCGCCGCCGCTCCGGTTCCGGCGAGAATTTCTGGCAGTATCGCCGCTTTCTGTCCGGCGAGCCGGCGCGCCGCGTCGACTGGCGGCGCTCCGCGCGCGACGATCATCTCTATGTGCGCGAGCAGGAATGGGAGGCCGCTCACACCGTCTGGATCTGGCCCGATCGCTCGCCCTCGATGGCCTTCGCATCGGCTCTGGTGTGGGAGACCAAGCTTGAGCGGACGCTCGTGATCGCGTTCGCACTCGCCGAAATTCTCGTCGAGGGTGGCGAACGGGTCGGTGTGCCCGGCCTGATGCGCCCGACCGCGAGCCGTAACGTCATCGACAAGATGGCGCAGGGGATTATCCACGATACCAGCGAGCGGCCCAGCCTGCCGCCCGGCTTTGCGCCTGCGCCGCGATCCGAGGTGGTTCTGCTTTCGGATTTCTGGAGCCCGATCCCCGATTTCCGGCGCTCGCTCGCGCAATTGTCCGGTGCCCATGCCCATATCCATGTGGTGCAGATCGTGGATCCTGCGGAAGAGACTTTCCCGTATTCCGGGCGCGTCGAGTTTCTGGAGCCGGAGGGCGCCGGAAGCGTGACCGCCGGCCGCGCCGAGACCTGGCGCGCCGACTATCTCGACAAGCTCACCGCGCATCGCGCCGCCATGCGCGAAGAGGCGCAACGGGTCCGCGCAAGCCTCATCATTCATCGCACCGATCGTCCGGCGAGCGAACTCGTGCTGGCGCTGCATGCCCGTATGGGTCAGGGCGGTGATGTTCCGGTCGTGGCCGCGACGCAGACGAAGCCGTCGGAGGCCAGAGCATGATCGGCGGATTACCGCTCGCCTTCGCCCAGCCCCTCGTCTTGCTCGGCCTGCTCAGCCTTCCGGTCCTGTGGTGGCTGCTGCGGATGATTCCGCCACGGCCGCGGCGCATCGCGTTTCCGCCGGCGCGGCTCCTGTTCGACATCACACCGAAGGAAGAGACGCCCGCGCGCACCCCGTGGTGGCTGACGCTGCTTCGCCTGACGCTTGCGGCGCTGCTGATCCTCGCGGCCGCCGGGCCGATGTGGAACCCCTCGGTTGCAACCAGCGGCAGCTCCGGTCCGCTCGCAGTCCTGATCGATGACGGCTGGGCCGCCGCCTCGACCTGGGATACCCGCATCCGAACCGGCGACGACATGCTCGCCCGGGCCGAAGCCGATGGGCGCGCCGCCGCGATCATTGCGATGTCGGAGGCCGGGCGCGGCATTTCCCTGCAGACCGCGGCGGCCGCACGCGTGCAATTGCGCAAAATGACGCCGAAGCCGCATGCAGTCGATCGCGCCGACGCATTGCCGGGGCTCACGCGTTTTCTGTCCGGTGCTCCCAGCGCCGAACTGGTCTGGCTGTCGGATGGCGTGCAACTCGGACGGGCGGGCGAATTCGTATCCGGCCTGTCCGCCATTCTCGGCGACCGCACGCTGACGGTGGTCGATGGCGGCGTAACCCAGGCGCTGGCGCTGAGCGCCCCCGACAACAATGCCGGATCGCTGACGGTGAAGGTCTCGCGCGCTGCGGCCGGCGCGGAGCAATCCGGCCTCGTGCGCGCCCTTGACCTCAAGGGCCTCCTCCTCGGCGAAGCGCCGTTCGCGCTGAATGGAGGCGATCGCGAGACCGACGCTACGGTCAACCTTCCGGTCGAACTGCGCAACGACATCGCACGGCTCGAAATCGCCAATGAGCGTTCGGCGGGTGCCGTGCAGTTGCTCGACAATCGCTGGCGCCGGCGCAGCATCGGCGTGATCACCGGGGCCACCGCCGACACCGCACAGCCGCTGCTGGCTTCGACGTTCTACTTGCAGCGTGCGCTGGCCCCATTCGCGGACATCCGCATGGGCGAGCGCGTCTCACCCTCGGACATGGTGGTACGCTTCCTCGATCAGAATGTTCCGATGCTGATCCTCGCGGATGTTGGCAACGTCGTCGGGCAGGCACGGGAACGGCTGGCGAAATGGGTCGAGGATGGCGGGGTACTGGTCCGGTTTGCGGGTCCACGCCTTGCCGCGTCGGACGACGAACTCGTGCCGGTGCGCCTGCGCCGCGGCGGCCGCACGCTTGGCGGCTCGCTGTCCTGGGAGAAGCCGCAGCCGCTTGCGGCATTCACGCGCGAGAGCCCGTTCGGCGGAATGACCGTGCCGGGCGACGTGACGGTCACCCGTCAGGTGCTGGCAGAACCCGATTCCGGACTGGCCGAACGAAGCTGGGCCACGCTCGCCGACGGAACGCCGCTTGTCACCGGCGCCCGCCGAGGCAAGGGGATGATCGTGCTGTTCCATGTTACTGCGGACACCCGCTGGTCCGATCTGCCGCTGTCGGGGAGCTTCGTCGAAATGCTGAAACGGCTGGTCGCGCTCGCAGGCTCGACCGCGACGGCCGAACAGGCAAGCGCCGAGCGTGATCGCGAGACGCTCGCGCCCGCGCGGACGCTTGACGGCTTCGGTGCCTTCAGCGCTCCGCCGGGCAGCGCCAAGCCGGTTGCGGCGAACTACCAGAGCCGCGCCACCGCCGACCATCCTCCCGGCTTCTACGGTCCGCCGGAGGGGTTGCTCGCTGTGAACACGCTCGCCGCTGCCGACAAGCCGGAGGTCATCGACGTGACCGGCCTGAATGCGCGACGCGACATCTATCGCCTGAGCGAACCGCTCGATCTGCGCGGACCGATCTTCCTTGCGGGACTGGCGCTCCTCCTGCTCGACGCGCTGGTGGTGTTCTGGCTCGCGGGCGGGCTGAGCCGCCTGACGCGAACCCGCCGTCGGGCCGCAGCGGCCGGCATCGCGGTGGCCGTCGTCCTGTCCGGCATCGGCTATGGCCAGACCGCGGCCGCCCAGACTTTGGCCCCGCAGCAGCGCGCCGCCGCCGCCCCGACCACCCCTGCCGCCGACGCTTTCGCGATGCGGGCCGCCAACGAAACCAAGCTGGCCTATGTGATCACCGGCGATGCCGAGACCGATAACGTCAGCAAGGCGGGCCTCGGCGGTCTCACGCTGTTTCTCGCGCAACGCACGGCACTTGAAGCCGGCGAACCGATCGGGCTCGACATCACGCGCGATGAACTCAGCTTCTTTCCACTGATCTACTGGCCGATCGTACCCGGCGCGGCGACGCCGTCTCCGGAAGCGCTGGCGCGCATCGATGCCTACATGAAGCAGGGCGGCACGGTGCTGTTCGATACCCGCGACGCTCTCATGGCGCCGCCCGGTCCCGGGGGCGAGGCGCGCAGTCCCGGCATGCTGGCCTTGCGCGAGATCCTGTCCTCGCTCGACATCCCCGAACTCGAACCGGTATCGAAGGATCATGTGCTGACCAAGACCTTTTTCCTGCTGCGCGATTTTCCAGGCCGTTTCAATACCGGCCAGCTCTGGGTAGAGGCGCTGCCGGCCCAGGACGAACTCGACGGCGAGACTGTCAACAGACGGCCCGCACGCGCGGGCGACGGGGTGTCCTCGCTCCTGATCACCTCCAACGATTTCGCGGGCGCATGGGCGATGCGGCCGGACGGGCAGCAGATGCTGCCAATGGTGTCGACCGAACCGCGCCAGCGCGAGATGGCATTCCGCGCCGGCGTCAACATCGTGATGTACACCCTGACGGGTAATTACAAGGCGGATCAGGTGCATATTCCGGCACTGCTGGAGCGGCTGGGACAATGAATTTCGGTATCGCCTTCGCGCCGCTCGTCCCCGCCTATGTATTATGGGCAGCGGCAGCCATTGCGCTCGTCATTTCCGCGCTGCTGCTGTTTATCCGCAGCCGCGGCGCGCTGCTGCGCGCAACCGCCATGGCTCTGCTGATCTTCGCGCTCGCCAATCCGTCCTTCACGCGCGAGGACCGTGATCCAATTCCCTCTGTCGTCGCGGTCGTGATCGACAAAAGTCCCAGCCAGAACTTCGGGGCGCGCGCGAAACAGACCGAGGAGGCACGGACGGCGCTGATGGAGAGGCTCGCGCGCATTCCCAATCTCGACGTGCGGGTGGTGGAAGCGGGCGTCGCCGACGGCGAGACCGACGGCACCCGCCTGTTCAGCGCTCTCGGCGCCGCGCTTTCGGACGTCCCGCCGGACCGGATTGCCGGTGCCTTCCTGATTACAGATGGGCGCGTGCACGACGTCCCGCCGGATGCGGCACAACTCGGCTTTGCGGCACCACTGCACGCGCTCGTGACCGGCGAGGCGGACGAACGCGACCGCCGCGTGGTGCTGACCACCGCGCCGCGCTTCGGCATCGTCGGGCAATCGCAGACCATCGCCTTCCGCGTGCAGGACCAGGGCGTCGGTCCTTCCACGGCGCGCGTTACCATCCGGCGCGACGGCGAGCAGATCGAGACCCGGAACGTGACCACGAATACCGCGGTGCGCGTGCAGATCCAGATTCCGCATGCGGGCCCAAACATTGTCGAGATCGAAGCCTCCCCGCTCGAGAACGAGCTGACACCGGTGAACAACCGCGCGGTGGTCTCGATCGACGGCGTGCGCGACAAGCTGCGGGTGCTGCTGGTCTCCGGCGAGCCGCATGCCGGCGAGCGCACCTGGCGCAACCTGCTGAAGTCGGACGCCGCCGTCGACCTCGTGCACTTCACCATCCTGCGTCCGCCGGAAAAGCAGGACGGCACGCCGATCAACGAATTGTCCCTGATCGCCTTCCCGACCCGGGAATTGTTCCAGCAGAAGATCGGCGAATTCCACCTGATCATCTTCGATCGCTATGCCCGCCAGGGCGTGCTGCCGATCATCTATTTCGACAATATCGCGCGCTATGTGCGCGAGGGCGGCGCGGTGCTGATCGCTGCGGGTCCCGATTATGCGAGCCCGACCTCGCTCTGGCGCACGCCGCTCGACGTGGTGTTGCCGGCCGAGCCGAGCGGCAAGATGATCGAGACACCGTATCACGCGCGCCTGAGCGATCTGGGCAAGCGCCACCCGGTCACCCGCGCGCTCGAAGGCGCCGCCAACGAACCGCCGCATTGGAGCCGCTGGTTCCGCCTCGTCGATGCGAAGGTCGGTCAGGGCTCGTCGGTGATGGACGGGCCGGACGGCAAGCCGCTGCTCGTGCTGTCGCGCGAGGGCGAGGGGCGAGTGGCGCTGCTGCTGTCCGACCACATCTGGCTGTGGGCGCGTGGCTTCGAAGGCGGCGGCCCGCATCTCGATCTGCTGCGCCGGCTCTCGCACTGGCTGATGAAGCAGCCCGACCTCGAAGAAGAGGCGTTGCGGGTCTCCGCGCAGGGTCGCGACCTCGCGATCAATCGCCAGACCATGTCGGAAACGGCCGAGCCGGTTGTGATTACGACCCCGTCGGGCGAGACCCGCACCGTAACCCTGCAGCAGGCCGAGCCCGGGTTGTGGCGCGGATCGACTCCTGCGAACGAGCTTGGCCTGTGGCGCGCAACCGACGGAAAGCTGACGACGCTGGTCAATGTCGGTCCGGTCAACCCGCGGGAATTCGCCGAGGTGACGTCGAGTGTGGACGTGCTGCGTCCGCTCGCCGCCGCGACCGGTGGCGACGCACGGCGGCTCGATGACGGCGGCAGCGTCAACGTGCCGCGTATTGTCGGCGTTCGGTCCAGCGAGACCTTCCGCGGCGAAGACTGGATGGGGCTCAAGCTGCGCGACGCCAGCGTGCTGCGCGGCATTGGGGTGTTGCCAGTATTTGCCGGCGTGCTGGGCCTGTTGCTGCTGATCGGCTCGCTGGCCGCGACCTGGGCCAGAGAGGGGCGGTAGCGGCACCGTTCCCGGAGGCACCACAACGACTCTTCATGTCGCGCCGGTTCGATACAGGACGCCGGCCTTTCCCGACTACCCCTCTGCCCAGTCCGGCCGCACCGCGCCCTTTATGCCATCGAACGCGCCCTCTTCGAGTTCCGCGACCAGCAGGCGTGCGGGATCGACGGGTCCGGGCATCTTGACCCGCCCGCGCGGGATCCGCTTGAACCCGACGCGCGCGTAATAGGGTTCGTCGCCGACCAGAATGATCAGCCGGTGCCCGCGCGCCTTGGCGTCCGCCAGCGCGCGCTGCATCAGCGCCATGCCGATGCCGCGGTCGCGGAATGGCGGCTCGATCGTGAGCGGACCGAGGAGCAACGCCGGAGTGTCGCCGATCCGCACCGGCGAGAGCCGCAGCGAGCCGACCAGCAGCGTGCCGATGCGCGCTGTATAGGACAGCTCGAGATCATGCCCGATGCCCTCGCGGATGCGATACGCGGTGCGGGCATAGCGTCCAGGACCGAAGGTGCGCTCGTGCAGGCGATCGATCGCCAGCGCGTCGTCTCCGGTTTCCGGCAGGATGGTGATGGAGAGATCGGTCATTGTGCGGCGCGGCCCAAAGCGTGGCCCGGTGGCGATTAGCATCTGGGGCCTGCGAAATCCATGCCCACGCCATCCATGCCTGCGGAATCCATGCCTGCGCAATCCATGGCCCGCCATGCCAATTTGCCGCTTGGCGCGACCGTCGGCCGCCGCCATATCCCACGTCTCAGACAGGGAGTGTGGCATGGGCTTTTTCCTCGACGGCGTCTGGCACGACAAATGGCACGAAACCGGCAAATCCAGCGGCCGGTTCCAGCGCGAGGCAACCCGCTTCCACAACTGGATCACTCCAGACGGGGCCGCCGGTCCGACAGGCGAGGGCGGCTTTGCCGCCGAGGCCGGCCGCTACCACCTTTATGTCTCGCTCGCCTGCCCGTGGGCGCACCGTACGCTCATCTTCCGCAAGCTGAAAAAGCTCGAGGACCTGATCCCGGTCTCGATCGTCTCGCCCTTGATGTTCGAGAAGGGCTGGACCTTCAACCGCGACGAAGGCTCGACCGGCGATCACCTGCATGACGCGGATACGCTCGGCGACATCTATCTCAAGACCAACCCGAAATATTCCGGCCGGGTGACGGTGCCGGTGCTGTGGGACAGGAAGCGCGGCACGATCGTCAACAATGAATCATCCGAAATCATCCGGATGTTCAATTCCGCGTTCAACGCGCTGACCGGCGACACCACGGATTTCTATCCGGACGCGCTACGCGGCGAGATCGACGCGATCAACACCCGCGTTTACGAGACCGTGAATAACGGAGTCTATCGCTGCGGCTTCGCCACCACCCAGGAAGCCTACGAGGAGGCCTTCGCGCAATTGTTCGAGACACTGGACTTTCTCGAGGGGAGACTGTCGACGCAGCGCTATCTGTGCGGCAACCGCGTCACGGAAGCCGACTGGCGACTGTTCCCGACGCTGATCCGTTTTGACGCGGTCTATGTCGGGCACTTCAAATGCAACCTGCGACGCATCGATGATTATCCGAACCTGTCAAATTACACGCGCGAGCTTTACCAATGGCCCGGCATTGCCGACACGGTAGATATCGATCAATACAAACGTCACTATTACCGCAGTCACAAAAGCATCAATCCGACCGGTATTGTTCCCGCGGGGCCCGCTCTCGAATTCATGCGGCCACATGATCGCGGCCGTTTTGGTTGAAATACTCGCGGGAACCGCGGGAACCGTGGCTCTGACGCAAATTACTGAATCGTCACGGAACATTCGAGCGCACCGAGACTTGGCCTCCTGTCATTCCCAACACGGAGGAATCCCATGAAGACCTATCCCCTGATCGTGGCCGCCACCTTGCTCGCCACGCCGGTTCTTGCGCAGACCACGACCGCTCCGCAGCCGAATGCGCCCGCCATGAAGAACGACGCCACCATGAACAAGCCGATGGATCGCCAGGCCATCAACGGCCAGTGGCGTGCTTCGAAGCTGATCGGCGTGGATGTCTACAACAACCAGAACGAAAAGCTTGGTGAGATCAACGAGCTCATTCTGACTTCAAACGGCCAGGTCTCCGGTGCCGTGATCGGCGTCGGCGGATTCCTCGGCATGGGTGAGCGCGACGTGATGGTTCCGCTCGACAAGCTGACGTTCTCGAATGACCGCGCCGCCACGACCGGCGCTGCCAACGACGGCGATCGCAAGTGGTATCCGGACCGCGCGGTCCTGAATACCAACAAGGATCAGCTCAAGGGCATGCCGGAATTCAAGTACTAAGCATCGACCTGGACTGAGCTTTCATCAAGGGGCTTCGCTGCGCGAAGCCCCTTCCCTGTTCGCCGGGCGACCGGGTCCGGCGCTTCGCGGCCAGGCGATTCCAGACTCACCACAGGTCCCCAGCCGCCCCGCCATCCAGCACTTCGGCAATGCGGGCACGGGTTGCGGGCGTGGTGCCGTCCGGCAGCGCCCCGCGGTCGAAAAATCCGTGCGCGATGATTTCCGCGTTCGGCTGCGGCGGCACCTCTTGCGCGAAATGATCGATCAGGAACAGCGCGACATGGTCGCGGTCGGAAATGCGCCGGTTGTGATAGATCGCAAACAGCCTGGGAGGCTGCAGGATTTCGATATTGCCCTCTTCCATCATTTCCCGCCTCAGCGCCTCAGACATGGTCTCGCCGACCTCCACCCCGCCCCCGGGAAGATGCCAACCCGGCACATACGAATGCTTGATGAGGAATATCCGCCGCTCGGAATCGAGCGCCATGCCGCGCACGCCAAGCGTCAGCCCGCGTGAAAACCGCCAATAGAGATGCATGATGGGCCGAATCATCTGTCGGAGCGCCTCGCCGTCGGAACAAGTCCATGGAGCCTTCGCCGGCGCCGTCATGCGGAACAGCAGGCGTCATCGTACTGGGTGTCGACTCACTATAGTCTGAATCGACTCAACTGCGGAAAGCCGTCACCGTCCCCCCATGTTCGTTCTCGCGCATCTGTCCGACCCGCATCTCGGCCCCATGCCTTCGGTCCGCATCCGCGACCTCGCGGGCAAGCGTGCGATCGGCTACATGAACTGGCATCGACGGCGGAAAACCTTTCACCGCACCGAGACGCTGTCCCGCATCGTGGCGGATATCAAGGCGCATCATCCCGACCACATCGCGGTAACCGGAGACATTCTGAACATCGCGCTGCCAGGCGAATTCGCCCCCTCGCGGGTTTGGCTCGATACGGTGGGACCCGCCCATGACGTGACCTTCGTGCCCGGCAATCACGACGCCTATGTGCGCAAGGCGGCGCGCGAGTGGCATTCGCACTGGGGCGATTTCATGAAGGGCGACACCACCGGGCCCGACCAGTTTCCGTTCGTGCGTCGGCGGGGCGACGTGGCGCTGATCGGGCTGTCGAGCGCAATCACCACGGCGCCATTCCTCGCGACGGGCAAGATCGGCACGCCGCAACTGCATGCGCTCCCCGACATCCTCGACCGGCTCGGGGCGGACGGGCTATTCCGTGTCGTGCTGATCCATCATCCGCCGGTGTCGAAGCCCTCGCACCGCTTCAAGCGGCTCATGGATGCGGACCGGTTTCGCGACGTGTTGCGCAGACACGGCGCCGAGCTCGTCCTGCATGGCCACGATCATATCCATTCGCTGGTGATGCTGGACGCACCGGCGGGGAAAATTCCCGCGGCAGGTGTCCCCTCCGCATCGGCGATCGGGGGTGAGGGCGACCTCGCAGGCTACAATCTTTACGCGATCGCCAGGGCCGGCAATGGCTGGCGCTGCGAGATGACGAAGCGCGGCTTCAAGCGCGACACCGATGCGATCGTCGAATTGGGGCGAAAGGTACTGTTTCCCGGTCAGGGTTAGTGCCCACCGAAGACCAGAGCGGCTACGGCCAGCGCAACCGCACCGATCATGAGGCCGAATACGAAGGCGGCGAAGGCACGCCAGGTGCTCTGGCGCGGCCGCTGTTCGCCTCCGGCAGCCAGCGCGCGCTCGCGCTCGATCAGGCGGGCGGCGACGTAGCGGGTGATCGCCCTGGCGGTCTCGCGGATTTCCGCGGACTCGGACAGAACCTTGCGGCCGTAACGCGTGTCCTGGACGAACCGGTAGCTTCGCTTGTCGCGGCCCATCACCACGTAGGCGGTAACGTCGATCCACAGCCGCGGGGGATCGCCCCGGCTGACGCCGCGATCGAAGATATCGACGTTGGCGGGAACCTCCGCAAAAACCGGATCGAGCGCCTCATTGAGCATGTCGAGACGCGCGGCTTCCGCATCGCGCATGTCAACCACGATGCCGGTGCGTTCGGCCGATTCGATTCGCGCCTGTCGCAGCGCCTCCTTCAGCGGCGAGATCGGCGCCGGCGGCTTTTCGTCAGGTTTCTTGCGTCCCCACATCCGGAGAAGGTAGCGCTCCTGTCGTCGATCCGAAAGGGGCGCCTGGGCCGGCCTCTCCCCATCCGGCCTTGCTCGCGGGCTTTGCCCTCAGGAGACGGATGAAGCGAGACGCAACCATCCCAGCCCTTCTTCGGTCCGCGCCCGTGGGTGATATTCGGCTGCCACCCATCCCGTGTAGCCCAGCGCGTCGATCGCCTTGAAGATTTCCGGATAGTTCACCTCCCCCTCGTCCGGCTCATGGCGCGTCGGAACCGCGGCGATCTGAATGTGTCCAATGAGCGGAAGATGCGCCTCGAAGCGGCGTAGCAAATCGCCGCCCATGATCTGTGCGTGGTAGAAATCGAACTGGATGCGGATATTGGGCCTTCCCGCCTTGGCGATGACGTCGGCCGCCTGCTCGACGCGATTGAGGAAATAATCGGGGCGGTCCCGATTGTTGATCGGCTCGATCAGCAGCGTGATCCCCTTCCCGGCCGCAAGATCGGCAGCGCGCGTCAGATTGGCGACGAAGGTCCGTTCCGCCGCCGGCCGGGCGTGGACGTCGGCAAATCCGGCGAGACAATGGATCGCGCGGCCACCGACCGCCGTGATGTAGTCCAGGGCCTGCGCGAACAGCGCATCGAAATCCCGCTCGCGCTTGGGCACTGCGGCGAGCCCGAACTGCCCCTCCCCGCCACGCTCGGTGTTGATCCCGAGCATCGTGAGGTCCGAGCGCGCAATTTCGGAGCGCAATGCCGCCGCAGGCGTGGTGTACGGAAACTGGCCCTCGACACCCGAAAAGCCACCCGCCGCGGCCGCGGCCGCCCGTTCGATCAGGGGCCGGTCCGGAAACAGATAGGCGATATTGGCGGCGAAACGCGGCATTGCGGCCCTCGACTGGAATGCGGAAACGGACCGCCTTCCTAGCGCATTGTCCCGCCGGCACGGCATGCAGAAAGCATGGGTATTGTGCGCAGACCGGCCGCTTGCGGGCAGAACGGGTCCTTTCCAGTGGGCAACAATCCGTCGGGTTGTCCCGCCCGCCGACCTGCCGGCTTGATGCCATTTTTTCAATAATTACATGCACTTGGTGAAAGTGGGCAATTGCCCATATTGGCACCCATTAGAAGAGTGGGACGTTTTGTGGTTGACCGGCTGTATACAGCGGCGTTCCATTGCTCAAACAGAAACAAGATGTCTCACGCGGGGAAAACGAGCGAGGACGGTGCGATGAACGCACAAGAGCTGCTGCAGGAAATTTCCGACTATTGCCGCCAGGCGGGGCTTGCCGAATCCACCTTCGGCCGCAGAGCCGTCAACGACGGCAAGCTGACCAGTCGCCTGCGCAATGGCGGCCGGATCACGACCGAGACGCTCGACCGCATCCGAACGTTCATGACCATCCACAACGGCAGAGAGAGCGCGCGTCCCATGATTATTGAGCGTGGTGCCCGTCCGGCGACCATCGACCCCGTCCCTGCGAGCCCAGCGCCCGCCAACGCCAACGACGACGGCAACCGCGAATTCCGGTTCTTCGACAACCGGCAAAAATATCTGTTGTTCGTGAACACCTGCAGCGAGAAATGGGTGGTTGCCAACAAGGTTGCGCAGGAGCTTGCCAACATCCATCCGCGGCCACCGGCGGTGCGCCTGTTCGATGCGGGTCTTGGCGACGGCACGGTGCTGACGCGTGTGATGCGCGCGATGCATCATCGCTACCCCAACATGCCCTTCTATATTTCCGGCAAGGAGATCAGCCTCGAGGACATCCGGCTCACGCTGGAGAAGATGCCGGACCGGCTCTACGAACACCCCTCCACCGTGCTCGTGCTCACCAACATGTATTACGGCGAGGCGCCATGGCTCACCGTGAAGTCCACGGCAGCGGCCAACAGCCTGGTCTGGAACGAAGTCGCACTGACCGGCAACACATCGCACGATTTCGAGGAGCAGATCACCGGGCTGCAGGACTTCCTGTCCGAGAACTGGAAGGCGGGCGTGAGCCCGAAGACCGGCAACCCGGTCTATGAACGCCCGGTGGTGCTCGTGATCTACCGGCAGGACCACAAATTCCTGCTCGATCCGATCATCCCCCGCCGCGGCGCAGCCCATGCCGACTTCGACCTGGTAATCGCCTCGCAGCCCTATCGTGCGCGCGCGACGGCAGAGTTCAAGGCGCAGAAAGTCATCGCGCCGCTCGCCCGCGCGCTCGGCCCCGGCGGCCGGCTGATCGCGATCCATTCCTGCGGCAACGATCCGGCCTCCGAAATCGTGCAGAGCGTCTGGCCCGACGACAATCCGTTCCAGACGGACCGTCATGCCATCCTGCGCGAAGTCAAAAAGGCGCTCGGGCCCGCCGCCCGCGAGCTCAACTTCAATACCTATTCCGACAACCGCGCCATCTTCCGCTACGACATGCATACGCTGCCGAGCGAAGTGACCGGCTCGATCGGGACCTCGACCGTGCTCGCGGCATGGAACGCCGCGATCTACGTCTCGCAGGTCGAGGACGAACGCCTCAACGAGGCGGTGAAGGACAGCCGCTACCTCGACGCCACGCGCGACGTTCTGCGCAAGCACAACGGTCTGTGGTTCAACGACGAATCCTACGTCATCTCAAGAAGGCGCGAGTAACCATGGCCCTGCCGCTACGAAAGCCCAGTCCCCGCTTCGAGTCCGACACCGTCGACGACATCTGTACCTTTCTCGATGATTTCTCGATCGAGGTCACGCGCCCGAAGCTCGCCGATCTCGAAGCGATCCGCGATAGCGCAGGCTCGGGGATCCGCGTCTATGTGAGCGCGATACCGACAAGGCCGTCGGCCGAGCTTGTCGAACAATCGGCAATGGCCCGCCAGTGCGGGCTCGAACCGGTACCGCATATTGCGGTGCGCAATTACACCAGCCGTGATGAACTGTCGACGCTCATCGGCCGCCTGTCCTCGGAAGCGGGGGTAAGGCACGTTCTGATCATTTCCGGAGATCGCAGCGACTCGGCCGGCCCCTTCAATGCGTCGATCGAGATTATCGAAAGCGGGATGTTGCAGCAGCATGGCATCTCGCGCGTCAGCATCGCCGGCCATCCCGACGGACACCCGGTGGTGTCGGGCGATGTGATGCAGCGCGCGTTGATGGCGAAGGTCGAAGCCGCTGACCAGAGCGGGCTCACCACCGATATCGTCACGCAATTCGGATTTGACGCCAACGCCATCACGCGCTGGGTGATGAAGATGCGCGACCTTGGCATCGATTGCCCGGTACGCATCGGTCTGGCGGGGCCGACCAATCTCACGACCTTGCTGAAATACGCCCAGCGTTGCGGGGTGAAGGCCTCCATCGGAGGCATTACCAAACATGCCGGGCTGGTGAAAAACCTGTTTGGCGTGAGCGCGCCCGACGCCATTGTGCGCGCGCTGGCGAGCGAGAGCGCCACCGGCGCTCTCGGTGACGTGGCCGTCCATTTCTTTTCGTTCGGGGGCGTGGCGGCAACCTCCAAATGGGCCGCTCATGCTGCGAAAGGCCGGATCACACTCGAGAGCGACGGCTTCTCGGTCGAGCCTTGATGGATGTCGTCCCCGCGAAAGCGGGGACCTATGGCCACCGCGCTGAAATATGGGTCCCCGCGTTCGCGGAAACGGCCGAAGCATAAAAGCCCCCGCTCCCGCAGGGGCTTTTTCGCATCGCGCGGATGCCTTCGATCAGTTGACCTCGCGCCAGATGCCGAGCGATTCCTGCATCGGCCGGTCGGAAATCGAGAACAGCACGCTCTGATCGTCGGCCTTGTGCGAATACTGCTTCCAGGACGGAATCACGAACACGTCGCGCGGACCCCATTCGAACACTTCGCCGTCGATCGTGGTCTGCCCCTTGCCTTCCAGGCACGCGAAGATGGTGCCGTCGGTCGAACGATAGGGCTGGCCCTTGAATCCCTTCGGCAACAGCGACAGATGCGCGCCCATGGTCGGTGTCGACCAGCCGCCATTGAACGGATTGGCGTAGCGGATGCGGAAGCCGTGATACTTGTTGACCTCGTCGGTCCTGGCCATGCGGTCGAGGATCGGACGCACGCGCTCATAGGCGTAGTTGATGATCGGCGATTCCTTCTTCGTGTCGGTGCCGTCCGGCAGCACGCCGGAGCCATAGCGCCACAGCGAATCGTTGTTGGTGTATTTGGTGTTCTGCACCGCAGAATCGAGATGTTCGGAGAACGCGGTCTCGAAGAAGTTGATGGTCGGCACGTCGAGCACGTCGAGCCAGATCATCGGCTGCTTCGACTCGTTGCCGTGATCATGCGCGGTCCAGCTCGGGGTCAGGACGAAGTCGCCGTATTTCATCAGCGTCTTCTCGCCATCGACCTGGGTATAAGCGCCGTCACCGTCCAGAATCAGGCGGATGGCGCCGGCGGTGTGGCGGTGTGCGCCCGCGATCTCGCCGGGCAGGATGAGCTGCAGTCCGGCATAGAGCGAGGGAGTGATCCGCGACTGACCGCGCAGGGCCGGGTTTTCCAGCACCAGCACGCGCCGCTCGGCCTCCTCGGCGGTGAGCAGGCCGCCGGCTTCCTCCACCATCGGCTTCACCTCGTCGAAATGCCAGATCGCAGGAGCCGCAATGGATTTCGGGTTCTTGGCGACGAGATCCTTCAGCACCTCCCAGAGCGGCGCCATGTCGCGCTGTGCAATCTTCTCGTAGAAGGCGGCGCGCTTTGGGTCCTTGCTGCCCTCGTAAACCTTGGCCTTCTTGTCGCTCGGCTGAACGGCGGTAGCGGTCGCCATGCCTTCCTCCTGATGGAATTTCTGGATGGTTGTCTCAACAATAGTCTCAAACCGGCCCTGATCCTAGAGGCCGCCCCGTGCGGCATATCTGCCATTCGGTCTTTTCACCAGGCGGGTAAAACAGGGCGGATAGCGCTCGGCGGGCCGCCTTCGATTTTCAGGTATTCACCGAGCCGCCATCCACCGCAATGGTCTGGCCGGTCACGAAGTCGCTGTCGGAAGACGCCAGAAAGATCAGCGCGCCGATCAGATCCTGCGGGAACTGGTCGCGCTTGAAGGCACGGCTGCCGACCACCCGCGCCTTCAGGGCCTCGTCATGGGTGCCGCTGGCCACCAGCGTCTCGCTCATCACCAGCCCGGGCGAGAGGGTGTTCACGCAAATCCCGTGCTCGCCAAGCTCGCGCGATAGCGTGCGCGTGAAGGTCGCAATCGCACCCTTGGAAGCGGTGTAATGCAGCATGCCGGGCAGCCCCTTGTAGACCGTGCCGGAACCGATATTAACAATCTTGCCGTATTTCTTCGCGATCATGTGCGGGACCGCATGCTTGGCGGTCAGAAACGAGCCGCGCACATTGACGGCAAACACCTTGTCCCACAGCTCGACGTCGATGTCCTGCACCCTGGTGTGATGCAGCGGGGCGAACAGGGCCGCGTTGTTGACCAGAATATCGATCTTGCCGAACCGCTCGATCGTCCTGTCCATCAGCGCCTTGACCTGGTCCTCGCGGCTGACGTCGCAGGTGACGCTCATCGTCGCATTGGCGCCGTGGCGGGACGCGATCTCGGCCGCCGCCTCCTCGCCCCCCGAAATGTCGGCGATCACGACACCGGCGCCCTCGGCGGCCAAAGCCTCGGAATAATGCCGTCCGATCCCCTTTGCGCCGCCCGTAACGATCGCGGTCCGCCCTGCCAGTCTTGCCATGTCACTCTCGTTCCCTAATAAGTGCGCCGGGATTTATGCACCGCCGCCGCAAGAAAGGGCAATATGACCGCTGAAACCGAGGACCGATCCGCCATCCGCGACCTTATCGAGAACTGGGCCGTGTTGCGCGACGCACGGCTATGGGATGAGTTTCGCAAAGTCTGGCACGATGACGGCGTGATGCAGGCCACCTGGTTTCAAGGCTCTTGCGACGAATTTATCAAGGTGAGCCAGGAGGGTTACGAGAAGGGCGTACGTATTCTGCACTTCCTCGGTGGCATGAGAATCGAGATCAACGCGAACCGGGCCATCGCGCAGACGAAGATGACGATCTCGCAGCGCGGACCGGTTGATGGCGTGCTGTGCGACGTGGTCTGCACCGGTCGATTCTACGATTTTCTGGAGAAGCGGTTCAGCAAATGGGGCTTCGTCCTGCGCCAGCCGATCTACGAAATGGACCGATGCGATCCGGTCGATCCGTCCGCGACCCTCACGCTCGATCAGGACATCCTGGGACTCTATCCGGAGGGCTACCGGCACCTTGCCTATCTGCAGCACAAGATCGGCTACAAGGTAAAGCGCGACATGCCGGGTCTGGACGGGCCGGAAATCGAGGCGCTGTATGCCCGCGGCAAGGACTGGCTCGCAGGCCTGTCACTTTGATCTCGTTAGGGCCCACCGCAATCAGAGGACGTTTCCGCGATGGCTTCCGCTCTGTTCTCACCCTTCACCATGCGCGGGCTGACGCTGCCGAACCGCGTGGTCGTCTCGCCCATGTGTCAATACGCATCGGAAGATGGCTCCGCGACCGACTGGCACATCCAGCATCTCGGCAGCTTCTCGCTCGGCGCCGCCGCCCTGGTGATGACCGAGATGACCATGGTGAGCCGGATCGGGCGTATCAGCCAGAAATGCGCCGGCCTCTATTCCGACGACAACGAGAAGGCGCTGAAGCGTGTCATCGATTTTTGCAGGTCGGTCGGTATTGCGAAGCAGGGTATCCAGATCGGTCATGCCGGCCGCAAGGGTTCGACCAATCCGCCGGGTCAGGGCGGCAAGCCGCTCACGGAGGACGAGGGCGCCTGGCAAACGCTCGGACCCTCCGCGATCCCGTTCGGCGAGGGCTGGCCCGTCCCGCGCGAGATGACCAAAGCCGACATGAAACAGGTTACCGAGGAATTCGTCAGCGCGGTCCAGCGCGCCGACCGCATCGGCTATGACCTGGTCGAGATCCATGGCGGCCATGGCTATCTGCTAAGCGAATTCTTCTCGCCGCTGGCCAACCAGCGCAGCGACGAGTATGGCGGCTCGCTCGAAAAGCGTATCCGCTATCCGCTGGAGGTGTTCGCCGCCTGCCGTGCGGTGTGGCCGAAGGACAAGCCGATGGGCATCCGCATTTCGGCGGTCGACTGGGTCGAGGGCGGCAGTACGATCGAGGACACCGTCGCCTATGCCAAAGAGTTGAAAAAGCTGGGCTGCGATTACGTCGACGTATCGAGCGGCCAGGTCGATCTGCGCCAGCAGATCCCGTTTGCACCGGGCTACAATGCACCCTTTGCCGGGAAGGTCCGGCGCGAGGCCGATATCCCGACCATGACGGTCGGGCTGATCACGCAGGCGCGACAGGCCGAGGAAATCGTGGCATCGGGGATGGCCGACCTGATCGCGATCGCGCGCGGTGCGATGTACGATCCGCGCTGGGCCTGGCACGCCGCGGAGGAACTCGGGGTCGAGACCGAATATCCGCCGCGCGGCCGGGCGGCCCATCCGTCGATGCGGCCGCAGGTGTTTCCGAACAGGGCGAAGGCGGGCTAAAGCTATATCCGCACCCGCCGCACGAAATTGGCAAATTCGGCAAGCTGCTGCTTCACGAGATCGATCGATGCCTGATCCTTCAGCTCGACGGTGGCCTCGTCGAATTTCTCCTTGGCGAAGGTGAGCGTCACTTCCGGCTTGACGAACACGAGCGCGTCGATGCCGGCCAGAGACTGGCGCAGGTGATATTGCATGCGCGATGCGCCGAGAAGCCCGGTCGAGGCCGATTGCAATGCAACCGGCTTGTCCTTGAACGGCTGCTCCTTGAGCCGTGAAACCCAGTCGAGCGCGTTCTTCAGCCCGCCCGGAATGGTCCAGTTGTATTCCGGCGACACGATGATGACGCCGTCCGCCGCCCGCACGGCGTCCGCAAACGCGACGACATCGGCCGGCACGCCGAGATCGTGGTTATAATGCGGGAAGCCATCGAATGGCGGCGCCGGCATGATCGTCATCTCCGCCGGCGCGAGCCTCGGCAGCATGCGCGCAAGCCCCGCATTGTAGGAGCCCTTGCGCAGGCTGCCGCAGATCGACACGACACTCAGTGCGTTGCCGGCCATGACCATCCCCCCCACCCTGCGATTTACGCCTTGTGGGCCTTGTGGCGCTCGATGAATTTCTCGAAGCCTTCGAGCTGCTGCTTGATGATGGTGCGGGTGGCTTCGTCCTTCAGTTCCCCGGTCTTGTCGTCGAACTTGGTCTGCGCCGCGCCGACGAAGATTTCCGGCTTGTTGAAGACGAAGGCGTCGAGGAACACCATGATCGTGCGCGCATGATACTGCATGCGGGCGCCGCCGAGCGGTCCCATGGACGCCGATTGCAGGCAGACCGGCTTGTAGGCAAACGGCTGGTCCTTCATCCGCGAAACCCAGTCGATCGCGTTCTTCAATCCGCCCGGAAGCGAGTAGTTATATTCCGGCGTAACCATGATCACCCCGTCAGCCGCGCTGATCGCATCCGCAAGCGCAGTGGCCGCCGCCGGAAAGCCTTCAGCCTGGACGTCAGCATTGTAAAGCGGCATCTCGATCGAGGGCGATGCCTTGATCGTCATCCCCGAGGGCGCAAGCGAGGGCAGCACATTCGCCAGCATGCGGTTGAACGAGCCCTTGCGCAGGCTGCCGCAAATTGTGATCACATTCGACATCTGATATACCTCTTGACGCTCGGTCGCAGACATTGGCTGCCCGGCCCGGCGCTTGATAGCGGCGCCGCGTGCAAAAGTCACCCGCGCGAGCGACAAGGACCGGCACGGTGCCGGCCCTTGCTTCGAGGTGGCGGGGCGCTCAGCGCTGTTCGATACCTGCCTTCTTCATCAGATCGCTCCATTTGGCGATCTCGGAGGCTACATGCTTGGTCAGTTCCTCGTTGGTCGAGGTCTTGACCACAATGCCGGTCTTGGCGATCGCCTGTTTCACCTCGTCCTTGGCGAGAACCTGGTGCACCGCCTTGGTGAATTTGTCGACGATCGGTTTCGGGGTGCCGGCCGGCATGGCGAAGCCGTACCAGCTTGTGACGTTGTAGCCGGGCACGCCGGCCTCGGCGAGCGTCGGCAGGTCCGGGTAGGCCGGATTGCGCTCCGACGACGTCACCGCGAGCGCCTTCAGATTTCCGGACGCAATCTGCCCGCGCACCGCCGGCAGAAGTTCGAAGCTGATCTGCGTGTCGTTCTGCATCAGGGATGTCACGACGTCCGGCGTGGTCTTGTAGGGAATGTGCTTGATGTCGGTGCCGGACAGCACCCGGAACAACTCGCCTGCGAAATGCTGCGTGGTGCCGACCCCGCCAGCCGCGCTGTAGTTATATTTTCCCGGGCTCGCCTTGGCTTTCGCAACAACGTCTTTGACGTCCCTGGCCTCGAATTTGGGCGAAGACACCAGGAGCAGCGGCACGGTGCCGATCTGCGTCGCCATCTCGAAGCTCTTCACCGAATCATAGGGCAGTTTCTTGTAAAGCGCGCCGGCCACCGCGTGGGCGTTGCTGAGCACGAGGACGGTGTAGCCATCCTTCTCCGCTTTCGCGACACTGTCCGCACCGAGGGTCGAGCCGGCGCCCGGCTTGTTCTCGACCACGAAATTCTGGCCGAGTGTCTCCTGCAATTGCTGCGCGATGATACGGCTCACGATATCGGTGCCGCCGCCGGGCCCGTAGGGCACGAGAAACTTCACATTGCGCGAAGGCCATTCCTGTGAAACGGCCGTTCCCGTCACGGTCGTTGCCACGCCCAGACCTATCGTTGCCGCCGCCAGCCACGTTTTCAGACCCATTCCCGATCCTCCCTGTTTTTCGTTGTTGAAAAGTCGCGTGCTTGTGCACGCGAGGCTTCGACGGCGTTTCGGCCAGTATTGCCGCACGCGTGATCGACGATCTTGACCCTAGTTCACATCCATGAACTAATTCACAAAATGAAACCGAAGTCAGACGCAGCTGTCAAGTCGGCCAACCGGGCGCTCGATATTCTGGAGTATGTGGCGGATGCGACAGAACCGCCCACCTTCTCCCGTCTGCTGGCCGATCTTGGCGTTCCGCGCAGCAGCCTGTTTCACCTGCTGAACAATCTGCTGACGCGCGGCTATCTGGAGCAGGATGGGTCCGGCGGGCGCTATCGGCTTGGCCAGCGCGTCGGGAAACTGGCCGCAAGGCTGCAAGGTCCGACACTCACAGCGATCGTCCTGCCGCATCTGCAATCGCTGAGTGACGTTCTGAACGAGACGTCCGGCTTCAATATCTGGGCCGGCGACAGCGTCGAAGCGGTCGCCACTGCGACAGGCCGCCAAGCCTTGACGTTTACGATGAAAGTCGGTGAGCGTGCGCCGCTCTACGCGGTTTCGTCTGGAAAGATCGTCCTGTCGCGCATGAGCAATGCCGAACTCGGCGCCTACCTGGATCGGGTCGATCTGCAGCGGATCACCGCACGAACGCTGCAATCGAAGAGCGCCGTGCGAAAGCAAGCCAGCGCCGCAAGACAGGACGGCTTCGCCTATTCGCACGAAGAATTCACGCCAGGTATCACCGGCATCTCCACCGCAGTGACCAGGGACGGACATTTGCTGGGCACGGTCAATCTTGCGGTACCGACGGCACGATTTACGGCCTCGCAAGATGCCGTCTTCCGGCGCGCGCTTCGCTCCGCTGCCGCAGCGCTGAGCCACGCCCTGCGCGAAGAAATTGTCGCTGGCTATGCACTGGAGCGGGACTTGCCGATGCCAGGCCAGAGCGGCCGGAAGCAGGCCGCACCGTCAAACTGAGCTTCCCGATCGCCACCTCGGCCCATTCGCGACGCCGCCGACACGGCCGGAGCGACGAAGCAGACCGACGTCGATCCTGCGCATGGCGGTTCTCGATGCCGAGCGCCAAATCCGGCCGGTCCGCCCGGCCTTCGCTGGCGCGATGACAAGCGTCGCGAGCCCGCGCCCTACATCAGGGCTTCTTCTCGTCCTCGATCGGATTGACGAGGATGCCGACACCCTCGATGTCGATCTCGCAGACGTCGCCGTGCTTCATCCACAGCGGCGGCTTGCGCGCATGACCGACGCCGGATGGCGTGCCGGTCACGATCACGTCGCCCGGCATCAGCGTCATCGCCTGTGTGAGATCGACCAGCGTCTCCGCCACCGGAAAGATCATGTTGGCGGTATTGTCGGACTGCAGGACGTTGCCGTTCAGCCGGGTCTCGATCTTGAGGCCGACCGCGCCGGGCGGCAATTCGTCGGCCGTCACCATCCAGGGCCCGAAGCCGCCGGTCATGTCGAAATTCTTCCCCATGTCCCATTGCGCGGTGCGGCGCTGGAATTGCCGGATCGAGCCATCGTTGAAGCAGGAATAGCCGGCAATGCAGGAATAGGCGTTGTCCATCGTGAGATGCTTGGCCTTCTTGCCGATCACGATCAGCAATTCGCATTCGTAATCCAGCGTCTCCGATGCGAACGGCCGGATGATCGGCATGTTGTGCGGCACCAGCGAGGTGGTGCAGCGGATGAAGATCGACGGCGCAGTCGGCTTCTGGTGACCGCCCTCCTTGGCGTGCTCGAGATAGTTCAGGCCAAGGCAGACAATCTTGCCGGGATTGGCGACCGGCAGGGTGTACTTGATGCCGTCGAGCGGGCGGCGCGCCGATGCGGGCGCCTTCTTCGCGGCATCGGCGACGGCGGACAGATCGCCACCCGCGCGCGCCAGCACGGCGCCGAGATCGGCAGGAATGTTCGGATCGACCGCCTGCAGGTCGATGACCTGGTCGCCCTCCACGACGCCGAGATGCAGTTGTCTGTCGAGTTCGAAGCCGACGATCTTCATGTGACGGAAATCCCGATGGCTGGAATGACGCACGGACGGCAGGTCCGGGGCCGGTTGTTTAGCCGGTCGGGATCGGATCGCCAACCTTTCGTTGGCGGCTCACCTGTCCGAAAGGGCAGGCAATACCAGTGCGCAAACCGCGAAATTTCCTTTCGCATCGGTCCAGTTGTCGAGCAGCGACCAGCCCGCCCCGCGCGCAAGCGCTGCGAAGGATTCAGGGGTATACTTGTAGCTGTTCTCGGTGTGGATGGTCTCGCCGGCACGGAATTCGAAGGTCGATCCGGCGATCGTCACCTTCTGCCGCAGACGACTGGCAAGATGCATTTCGACGCGCTTGCGCTCGCGGTTATAGAAGGCGTGATGCTCGAAGCCAGCGAGCTTGAAATTGCCTCCGAGCTCGCGATTGATCCGACGCAGCACATTGAGATTGAACCGCGCGGTCACACCGGCGCGATCGTTATAGGCCGCGTTCAGGACCGCCTCGTCCTTGATCAGGTCAACGCCAACCACCATCACCGCACCGCGCCCGAGAATCGTCCCGGCATGGCGCAGGAACGTGCACGCTTCATGCGGCTCGAAATTGCCGATCGTCGAGCCCGGAAAAAATCCGATTTTTGGCAGGCCAGAGACCGCGTCCGGCAGCGCGAACGGCTTCATGAAATCCGCCGCCACCGGCAGAATCGCAAGATTGGGATAGTCCTTGCGCAGCGCCGCCGCTTCCGCCGCGAGAAAATCACCGGAAATGTCGACCGGGACATAGGCCTTCAGTTTCCTCGCCGCATCGAGCAGGAAACGGACCTTGATGCAGGCTCCGCTGCCAAATTCGACCAGCGCCGCACCGGTCGGGAAATGCTGCACGATCGCACCGGCCTGCAGGCGCAGGATCTCGTGTTCGCTGCGGGTCGGATAATATTCCGGGGTCTGCGTGATTTCCTCGAACAGCCGCGAGCCCTCGCTGTCATAGAAATATTTCGGCGGGATGCGCTTGGGCGTATTCGACAGGCCGGCGGTCACATCATGGGCGAACGCTTCGGTTTCTGCGTCACGGGCGGCGACGGCCGCGAAACGCGACGCAAGCACGGGTTTGCGTGTCATGTCCTAGAGATACTCCGCGAGCCTGAGCCCGGTGAATTGCCAGCGTGCCGGCGGATGGAAGAAATTGCGGTAGGTAATCCGCGCGTGCCCGTCCGGAGTTGCGAGCGAGGAGCCACGCAGCACCATCTGGTTGATCATGAATTTTCCATTGTACTCACCGATCGCACCTTCCGGCGCGCGATAGCCCGGATAGGGCAGATAGGCGCTACGGGTCCATTGCCACACGATGCCGAAGGCGTCATCGATCAGCTTGTGACGGGCGGCGATTTCCCATTCTGCTTCCGTCGGCAGATCCTTGCCGGCCCAGCGCGCGAAGGCATCGGCCTCATAATAGCTGACATGCATCACCGGCGCTGCCGGATCGATCCTGCGCAGCCCCCCGAGCGTCATCGCGTGCCAGGCGTCATCGACCTCGCGCCAATAGCCCGGCGCCTGCCAGTCCTCCGTCTCGCGCGCTGCCCAGCCGTCCGAGAGCCAGAGCGATGGCGTGGCATAGCCGCGATCGGCCATGAATTCGAGCCATTGCGCATTCGTGACAAGGCCACGGGCGATGCGCACGGGCTGCGTGAGCACCCGATGCTGCGGGCCCTCGTTGTCGAAATGAAAGCCCTCTCCGTCATGCCCGATCTGATGAATGCCGGGCGGTATGTCCGCGAAATCTTCGCCCGCCTGCGCCACCGGCATTTCCCAGCCTTCGTCATAGACCGGATGCGTGGGGTTCTGCGCAAACGCATGCAGAATGTCGGTGAGCAGCAATTCCTGGTGCTGTTGCTCGTGGTGAAGTCCGATTTCCAGAATCGGAAAAATCCGGTTCGCCGTAGCCTCGTCAGCGTTCTCGATCAGCCGTTCGACGGCGGCATCGACATGCGCGCGGTAGGCAGTAACGTCTTGCGCATTCGGACGGGTGATCAAACCGCGCTGCGGACGCGCGTGGCGCGGACCCGCGGCGACGTAATACGAATTGAACAGGAACGGAAAACGCTCGTCGAAAATACGATAGTCGCGCGCGCGGGAGGCGAGCAGGAAGGTCTCGAAGAACCACGTGACATGCGCGCGGTGCCACTTGGTCGGGCTCGCATCTGCCATCGATTGCACGATCTGGTCCTCGGCCGACAGTCGTGCGGCACGCGTCTCGGTCTCGCCGCGCACCACGCGAAACGCTTCGAGCCAGCGCCGTCGCTGGGACAGATCGGGTGTGATCAAGTGGTGCAAAGCAGATGATTGCATCGATCCGAAAGCTCCCCCGGCCGGGGTCCTAAGATGGTGCACCCCCCGGTGTGTCTCAATGAAGCTTCCACAAAATAGTTCCGCCAAGGCCGGGTGACGGGCGGCGGTGCAAAAAGCACGGAAAGCTGAACATTAACAATATGATGGCAGCATCTGCCGGTGCCGGCCAGGCGCTGCCGTGCCGCCTGTGCGGATCGGCCGCGCACCGTTCGCATGACCACACCCCGGAGCGGACGTCGATCGCATGCTTGATCGGAAAACGCCGTTGCCGCAGGTTGGCGCAATGAAGTCCGCCGAGTCCACCGCCCTGCCGCTGCCAAAAGTCGGGCCTTCGGACCGCCTCGGCGCGGTGGCGCCTGCGTCCGCACCCGGTTCACTGGAAGGCGCGGACCTGACCAATGTCATTGTCTTGTCGCATCGGCGCAACGCGAGCGGGATCGAAGCGCCGGCGGTAACCATCGACGACAAGGAGCGGCCGGCGCCCTTCATGGCCTCGCGCGACCGGGTGCCGTGGACTGCGTTTGCCGCAGCGGTTCTGCTCCTCCATCTCGCGCTCGTGCTGGTGTTTCTGCGCGACCCTGCGCCGATCCAGAGTCTGGCGCTCGACTCGATTTCGGTCGAGATCGTACTCGGCGGGCAGAGCGAGGCGGGAACCGCACAGACCCCGAGTCCGGCGGAATCCGCGCCGTCACCGCCCGCGGAAAGCGCCCCCGAGGCGATACAGCCGCCGACCGAAACCACGGAGCAAGCCAGGCCCGATCTCAGGCCGCGTATCGAGACCGAGGCGAATGAGCCCCCGCGCCAAGAACAAAAGCGCGAAGAGCCGAAGCCACAGGAGCCCCAGACTGCGGCAGCCGAGCCTGAACCTGCCACCGAAGCTGCCGAACCCGAACCCGCGCCCGCGACGGCCAAGCCGGAACCGGCCGCGGTCACCGCCGCGGCAGAAGTCGAACCTGAACCGAAAGCGCAGGAGCCTGACGAGCCGAAACCGGTCGAAGAGCCCGCAGCAAGTCAGCCGCCGAAGCAAGAACCGGCCAAGGAGCCGCGCGAGCAATCGAGGCCCACGCCTCCTCGATTGGCGGCAGCGCGAAGCGGCGTTGGCGTCGGCTCGTCGCGCGAGATCCGCAACTGGGCAAGTCAGGTCTCCGCGCATCTCGCACGCAACAAGCGCTACCCGGCGGACGCGCTGTCGCGTGGCATCGGCGGCACCGCCAGCGTCGCTTTCGCACTCGGTGCCGATGGTCGGGTGGTATCGGTGCGGCTGGTCCGTTCGTCCGGAAATGCAAGCCTCGATCGCGAAAGCCAGGATCTGGTGCGCCGCGCGTCGCCATTCCCCCCGCCACCCCACGGCAAGGCCTCGATCACGGTGCCGGTCAATTTCAATGTAAGGACAGGGCGATAGCGGCGGCATCGTCCTTGAACGGCAATGTCCTGGCCGAGCGTGCTAGGTCAAAGCAGCAAGCGACTTCTTCAGGCCCTCGCCGGATTCATCCGCCATCGCCGCCTTGCGCAGGCCCGCAAGCTCGGCGGCCGCATTGCCGCGCGCGCGCAGCCTGGGAATCAGCGCCATCAGCGTCTCATACTTCTCGCGGCCGCGCTCATGCGTGTCGCCATAGCCTTTGACGAGACCGATGAGATGGGCGACCTCGATTGCGAGCGCATAATCCTCGCGCGCGGTATCAACCACCTTCGCAAGCCACTCGTCCTGCCGCTTCTGCTCATCGACCCAGCGGAGCGATCGCGGACGCAGCGGCTTCAGGCTCGCGACCATGTAAAGCAGAAGAAAACCCCGGATCGACGAGGTCTTCACCTTGCGGCCCTTCCTGGTGAAGACGTCGACAATGCCGCGAACCCATGATGTCTTGAGAATGAACCGTCCCAGTCCGGCCGGCAGCGTCTCCGCGATCTCCTGCGTGCGCGGATGCATGTATTCCACGATATCGAGAAGCTGGCCTTCCTTGACCTTCACCTCGTTGCGAACGCGCTCGAAGCGAGACGACCGTATCTTCAACTCGGCCACGCGGACCGTATCCTCGTAGGCCATGGCAAGCGCGAGGTTGCGCGCCACCTCGGTCAGGAGTTCGTCCGGTTTGCCGGGACGCGCCTGCTCGATCTCGATCACCGGGGCAAGGCGCTTCAGATAGAGCTTCGCGTAGTCCTGATCCTGGTAATCGGCGAGACGCACCAAGCCGGCGCTGACGATCGGACGCGACACGATCGACAACGAATCATCGATCGGCGCAACCAGCGACTGCACGGCATTGTCGCGCGCCTGCGGGTCGAACGGCCGAGCGGCCGGCAGCATCGGCGCATTGCCGGACGCCGCCGCCTCGAAGCCGGCATTGAAGGCGCGGACGCTCGGCTCCACCCCCACCCCGCCGCGCCGGATGGTTGCCTCGAACGCCATCCGCTGGAACGGCAAGGTGCCGGAGCCCGCCAGCGCACCGAACAGGACCGCGCTGAGCAGGCTGCCGGTCGCATCCGCGATGCTTGCCATGTCGAAGGCGTGCAGGCGGCGGGATGCTTCCTCGGTCGATTTCAGAAGCGCCGTGGCATCGACCCGGCCATCAGCCAGGGCAAGCCGCTCCAGCATCGTATAGACGCGGTGGGTCGAGGCGATCAGCGTGGTGCGGTCGGGCGTGACGAAGCCGCGCGTGATCGCACGACCGGCTTCCATCAGTTCGGAGGCCAGCACGATATCGACATCGCCCGGGACCGGCATCAGTGCCAGCACCGGCTTCTGATCGCGTGCCGCCGCCTTCGGGAAAATCTCGACATAATAGACCGTCGCGCCGGTGCGCTGGGCGACACCCGGCACCGAGGTCATCTGCGCGAGATAGCCGCCATGCTCGGCGAGATCGATGATCCAGTCGGCAAGCACACCGCCGCCCTCGCCACCCATGGCGAGGATCGCGATGGTGATCGGCCGCACTTTCGCGGCGCCGCGGGTATCGACCAGCGGGGTGTTCATGCCGTCACCGCCTTGCGCTCCAGCCGGCGCTGGAAGAATCCTATCACGGCATCGCGCATGCGCTGTTTGAATTTGTCCCAACCGGTCGGATTGTCGATGATCGAGGCCTGATAGAAGGATGGGCACAGCACCGCGGCATGCGCGACCTCGCCGCAATTGCCGCAGCCGACACAGGTGTCGATCACCCTGGTCACCGGGTCGCGCCGCAGCGGATCGGGATTGGGCGCGATCGTGAGCGATGGACAGCCCGACAGCCGGATGCAGGAATGATCGCCGGTGCAGGTATCGGGATCGACGCCGAAGCGATCACGTACCACGCGCTCGCCACGCTTCACCGCGTCGCGCAGCAGCGGCTTGATGCGACGCTGCTTGTTCAGCATGCATTCGGACGAGGCAATGATGACCTTCGGCCCCTTGGTCTCTGTGGTCAGCGCCTCGCGCAAGGTGTCGCGCATCCCGGCTACGTCGTAGGTACGCGTGATATGCCGCACCCATTCCACGCCGACGCCGCGCACCGCCTTCTCGATCGGGTGCTGGGTGGAGCGGGTATCAACGGTGGCCGCAGAAGACAGAATGTCCTGACCGCCGGTCGCAGCGGCATAGCCGTTGTCCACGATCAGCATCACGCCGTCGGTCTTGTTGAAGACCTGATGGCCAACACTCGACACCAGCCCGTTGTGCCAGAAGCCGCCGTCGCCCACGACCGCAACCGGGCGCCTGCCGCCCTCTCCCGACAATGGCGACGCGCCGGCACCGCCAAGACCGTAGCCCATGGTGGCCTGACCGAGATTGAAAGGCTGCAGCGCCGCAAAGGTGTGGCAGCCGATATCGGCGCTGACATGCAGCGGGCCCACCTCCTGCTGGACGAGTTTCATCGCCGAGAAGATCGGCCGCTCCGGACAGCCGGTGCAGAACGACGGCGGGCGCCCCTGCACGTTGGTGCCGAGCGTATCGAGCGCGGCCGGCAGACTCTTGTTGGTCAGCATCGGCTCATCGGGCGCGAGCAGATCGGGGCGGTGCAGTGTGCAGAATTTCTGCACGCCCGCCTTGAGGACACCGCCGGTATATTCGCCGGCCATCGGCAGCACCGACTTGCCTTCGACCCTGGTCTGCAGGTCGGCCTGACGGAGAATGGTGTTGACGGCCTGCTCGATGAAATTCGGCTGGCCCTCCTCGATCAGCATGATCGCCTTCTTGCCGGCGCAGAAGCGCACGAACTCGGCATCGACCAGCGGATAGGTGGCGTTCAGCACATAGATCGGTATCCGGCTGTTGCCGTAGATATCGGCGAGGCCGAGGATTTCCATCGCGCGCAGGGTGTTGTTGTACATGCCGCCCTGCATGACGATGCCGACATCCGAAACCTCACCGTCGAAGAATTCGTTGATCTTGTTGTCGACGATGAACTTCACGGCCGCGGGCCAGCGCTGCTCGACCTTCTCCTTCTCGTGCTCGTAGGTGAACGGCGGCAGCGCATAGCGGGTGATGTCGCGCACCGGGTTGCTCAGCGCGTCCATTCGCGTGAAGTCCGGCCGGACATTGTCCTTTGCAATGAAGGAGCCGTAGACGTGGCAGGCGCGGATGCGCATCTGCAGCATCACCGCGGTGTTGCTGATTTCAGAAAGCTGAAAGCCCTTCTCGACCATGTCGACGATGGTCTGCACATTGGGCCGCGGATCGAGCAGCCACATCTGCGACTTCATCGCAAAGGCATGGCTGCGCTCCTGCATGATGGAGGAACCCTCGCCGTAATCCTCGCCGACGATAATCAGCGCGCCGCCCTTGACCCCGCCCGAAGAGAGATTGGCGAGCGCATCGGAGGCGACATTGGTGCCGACCGGTGCCTTGAAGGTGCAGGCGCCCCGAAGCGGATAGCTCACCGAGACCGACAGCGCCGCGGCGGCAGCCGCCTCGTTGGCTGACGATTCGAAGCGGACGCCCAGTTCCTTCAGCATCGGCTCAGCGTCGTTCAGCACGTCGATCAGGTGCGAGATCGGCGCGCCCTGATAGCCGGACACATAGGAGACGCCCGACTGCAGCAACGCCTTGGTGACACACAGGATCGCCTCGCCGCGGAATTCCTGTCCTGCGCCGAGCTTGAGCTGCTCGACTTCCTTCTTGAACGATCGCTCGGCCATGTCTTTTTCCCGTCGGTCTTGCCGGCGCCTTGCGGCTCGCTCCGAATTGACTCCGGATGCCTGCCCGGCAATTATATTCAAAAGAATATAATCTGTAACGCCATCCAGCGGGAGCTAAAATATGGGCATCAGAACAGTCATAGCGGTCACCGGTTTGGCATTCGCCGCGACCATTTCGCTGGCCTCCGCACAGGAAGTCACGCTGCGCGCGGTCACCTCGTTCGCCGAGGGCACCCAGTTTTCCAAGAATTTCGAGCGATTCATCGAGAAGGTGAACAAGGACGGCAAGGGCATCATCCAGATCAACTATATCGGTGGCCCCCGGGCGATGCCGCCCTTCGAGGTCGGCAATGCGGTGCGGACCGGAGTGGTCGACATGGCGAACGTCACCGGCGCCTTCTATACCAATCTGATGCCGGAGGCTGACGGGTTCAAGCTGGTCAGCAAGCCGATGTCGGAGCAGCGCAAGAACGGCACCTGGGAATATCTGAACCAGCTCCACAACCAGAAGCTCAACGCGCAATATCTCGCACGCCAGTTCCATAACGTCCCGTTCCATATCTATCTCAACAAGAAGATCGACAAGATGGATCTGACCGGGATGAAAATCCGCGTCACTCCGGTGTATCGCGATATTGTGCAGGCACTGGGGGGCACGCCGATCAATACCCCGCCTGGAGAGGTTTACACCGCACTCGAGCGCGGCGTTGTTGACGGATACGGCTGGCCGATCAGCGGCATCTTCGATCTGGGCTGGGACAAGGCCACCAAGTTCCGCGTTAACCCCGGCTTCTACGGCGCTGAAGTCAACGTCCTCGTCAATCTCGACAAGTGGAAGAGCCTGAACGACGCCCAGCGCAAGGTCCTCAATGACGCAGCCTTGTGGCTGGAGAGCCTCGACGCAGAGAATGTCGCCATCAACAAGTCCGAGGACGAGCGCCAGGTCAAGGCCGGCATTCAGGTGCTGGATTTTGGTCCTCAGGTCTCGCAGGACTTCCTGAAAAAGGCCAACGACGTCGCCTGGCAATCCGTCATCGCCAAGTCGCCGGAAACCGGCAAGAAGCTGCGCGAACTGGCCGGGAACTAGGCTGCGGCCGGCCGCGAAACGACATTGTCCGCTCGTCGCCGCGAAGGCGGGGACCCAGGTGCCAAATGCACTGGATTCCCGCCTTTCGCGGGAATGAGCGGAGAATGAAGCATCGCTGAGTTCCCATTTGATGAAACGCCTCTCCTACCTCTATGGCAAGCTGCTCGACGGCCTCGCCGTGATCGCGGCGCTGATCCTGCTCGCCATGGTGCTCGTGGTCACCGGCGACATCGTCCTGCGCAACACCGTCAGCATGGGATTCATTTGGGCGAACGAAGTCTCCGAATACGCGCTGTATCTGATCACCGTGCTGACCGCACCCTGGCTGCTGCGGCGCGGACAGCATGTGCGACTCGATCTCATCCTGACCGCGATGCCCAAGCGCGTCGCCCTGATCATGGAAGCCATCGGCGACATCGCGGGCCTCATCGTCTGCGTCACGATGGTTCGCTATGCCACGCTCATGACCTACGACGCATGGCGCAACGGCTCGATCACCATCAAGAATCTCGTATTCC
The DNA here is from genome assembly GCF_050250235.1 of Pseudorhodoplanes sp. Classification (GTDB taxonomy): domain Bacteria; phylum Pseudomonadota; class Alphaproteobacteria; order Rhizobiales; family Xanthobacteraceae; genus Pseudorhodoplanes. The sequence continues at coordinate 7,028 of NZ_JBFWPA010000041.1, read as the reverse complement.
CGGAATGGTGGCTGCTGGCGCCCCTGCCCGTCTGTTTCGTCCTGCTGTCGATCGAATTCGTTTTCCGGTTCCGCCGGCTCATCATGAATCGCGAGAAACGCGAGGAGGCGACCTCGGTCGCTTGACGTCAATGCCGTGGATCGAGGCGACCATCATTCTGTTCGGCGGCCTGATCCTGATCATGTCATTCGGCTTGCCGGTGGCCTTTGCGTTTCTGGCGATCAACATCGTCGGCGCCGCGCTGTTTCTCGGCGGTGAAAACGGACTGGTCCAGTTCAACCGCAATGCAGTGCAGTCGGTCACCGCCTTCGCTCTGACGCCGATCCCGTTTTTCGTGTTGATGGGCGAGGTGCTGTTCCATTCCGGTGTCGCGATGAAGGCGATCGACGCCTTCGCGGTGCTGATCCGCCGCGTGCCGGGACGCCTCGCCGTCATCGCAATCGTCGCCGGCACCGTCTTTTCGGCGATCTCGGGATCGACCATCGCGACCACGGCGCTGCTTGGCTCGCTGATGCTGCCGACCATGCTGGCGCGCGGCTATCATCCGAAAATGGCGCTCGGCCCGATCATGGGAATCGGCGGCGTCGACATGCTGATCCCGCCCTCGGCGCTCACCGTGCTGCTGGGAAGCCTTGCCGGCATTTCGATCTCGGGCCTGCTGATCGCCGGCATCGTGCCAGGTCTGATGCTGAGCGCCCTGTTCGTCGGCTATATCGCGCTGCGGGCCACGATCAATCCGGAGCTGGCACCTTCCGAGGCGCTGGAAGCCGCGCCCGCCTTCTGGGAGCGCTGGCGTCCATTTCTGCTCTATGTGCTGCCGCTGCTCTCGATCTTCGGCCTTGTGGTTGGCGCGATGTCGGCTGGCTGGGCCACACCGACGGAAGCCGCCGCCCTGGGCGCCGCCGGCACCATCGTCGCGGCGATCTGCTATCGCGGGCTGACATTCCGAAATCTGATGCAGTCGCTGCTCGGCACCGTCGCGATTTCCGGCATTATCCTCTTCATCATCGTCGGCGCCACGACATTCGCGCAGGTCCTGAGCTTTTCCGGGGTGGTCAACGGCATCATCGGGCTGATCACCGGACAGGGGCTGGCTCCGATGACGGTTCTGATCGGCATGATCCTGATCCTGCTCGTGCTTGGGTGCTTCGTCGATCAGGTCTCCATGATGCTGATCACGCTGCCCTTCTTCATGCCGCTCGTGGCGCAGCTGCATTTCGATCCGATCTGGTTCGGCATCATCTTCCTGATCTGCATGCAGCTCGGTCTGCTGACGCCGCCGTTCGGGCTGCTGCTCTACACCATGAAGGGTGTCGCCCCGCCCGAGGTCACGATGAACCAGATCTATATGGCGGCGCTGCCCTATGTGCTGTTCGGGCTGCTGGTGCTGCTGCTCATCATCCTGTTTCCGCCGCTTGCCACCTGGCTGCCCAGTCTGCTGAGCTCATGACCTCCCGTCCGGCCAGGAATGGCGACCTGCATCTCGACGACCTGCTGCCGTATCTGATGAACCGGCTGGTGGCGCGACTGAACCAGAATCTGTCCGAAGATCTGCGCAAATGCGGTTTCACGTTCCAGGACTGGCGGGTGCTGGCCGTGCTCGCCGCGCATGAAGGCACCAACCTCACCGAGCTTGCCGAAGCCACGGTGATCCCGCAGCCGAGCGTGAGCCGGCTGGCGGCCAGGCTGGCAAGGCGCGGCTACGTGACCCGCCAGAACGGCAAGACCGACTCGCGCCACGTGCACCTGTTCATCACGCCGAAGGGCCGCGCCGTCTACGAGAAGATGCGGCCGCTCGCGGTTGCCGAATATCGCGCCGCGATGAAAGGATTCAGCGCCAGGGAATACGAGGACCTGCGGGGCGCGCTCCTGCGCATGATGAAGAACCGCAAGGTGAAGCTGCTGCCGTAGCCGCTTTCCTCAGGGCGAGGGAGAGGAAGCCACCATGCTGCGCTCCGCCTGCTCCTTGATATGTCTCAGCACACGCGCATTGTTGGTGTCGACCATGAAGCGCGCGAATGGCAGCCAGTAGAGGGCGGGGTCGAGCCTCAATTCGTGAGAGGTGCGCTCGACGAGTTCGGTGACGCCGTCTGCGCGCGGAATGAGTTCAAAGCTCGTTTCGCGCGTCGTGAAGTAGCCGTGAACGTGTGGGGCATGAACATGGCGATACGGGCTCAGTTCGCGCAAGCCCGGGATGTCCCTGAGCACCACAAAGGTGAGCTTGCGATTCACCTCCCACTCGGTCACCCGCTCGACCGCGGTGCCGGTGGAGAAGTCGCCGTAGCGCAGCGCGCCGACCCCTTCGCCGAACACCCGGCCGCGCACCGGATAGGCGATCCCGATGTGATGGATGAGCGCGATCGGCTCCTTGATGGTCTCCATGCGCACGATCGCGCTCCATACCCGGTCGGGGGATGCGGCGATGGCGATCGTCTGCTCGGTACCGAACACGAGCGAGGGCGGAAATGCCGCTTCAAGCGCGAAGATGATCGGCAGTACGGCGACACTCGATACGAGGCCGGCGCGCTTGCGCCGGGCCGCATCGCCGCCGACGATCCCGCCCAGCATGGCGGCGAAGGCCGCGAGCGGCGCCGCCATGATCAGGCAGCCGATCCCTTCCAGCGCGGTCACCATGAGTGCGAGACAGGCAAAGAAGCCGGTCCGAAACACGATTCGGTTTGTCTCGCGGTCGTTCAGGGGAACGGCACGGTTCGCGAGATAGCCGGTGATCCCGCCAACCACGAACGGGCTCGCCAGAAAAATTCCGTAGCCATAGGCGCCGAAAACCAGCGCACTCAACGCGACCGCAGCGAGCGTCAGCGCGATGCCCGCGATCATGCCCTGCGCGGCGCCGCCCCAGCCCGCGATCTTGCGCTCGCGGTCTGCATCCAGCAACGGCTCCGCGGACGGCTGGCGCGGCGGGACCACGCACATGACCAGGATGACGGGGAGTTGCAGTAACGGCATCAGCACCGCCGCCGCAAGCCAGCCGCCGCCTCTGGCATGCAGCGCACGGCGATAGGTGAGCGCAGCGAGCGTCCAGCAGGCCAGCAGCATGAAGGCAAGCCCGCCAAGCGTCATCGGGAGCGAGAAAAACTGCGAGGCATAGCCGAATTTGGGCCCGACCTGGTCCGCGAAAAGCAGTCGCAGCGGAAACGCGTAGAAGACATCATAATTGCTGATCGAAACGCCTTGCGCATGGCCCGCGAGCCATCCAGCCCCGTATTGCGCGAAGAAGATCGGCAGCGCCCACAGCGCGTAGGTGATGCGGCCGATCGGACCGTTGAATGAGAATGGGTTGATCATGACATTCATTGGCTCAAGTCTTGTTCATCCCCGTGAAGGCGTGGCCCCAGGGTCAGGAGAGCTGAATTCCCGCCTTCGCGGCAATGAGCCGCGCAGGCTTGCACCCGTCGCAAGCCCGCCCGTTCCGGCAGCATGTCCGGCGTCTTGATATCCCATGCGAGTCCGGCCGCCGCGAAGCCGCGGATCAGCCACCAGCCGAGATCTGTCTCGCCCGGATGAAGTCCCATCTTCGCCGAGTTGGGATAAGCGTGATGGTTGTTGTGCCACGCCTCGCCCATGCTGATGAAGCCCGCGAGCGGAACGTTGAAGCCTTGCGCGGACGCACCGTCGATCACCCAGGTCTGCGCGCCCTTGCGATGCGCGTAATGCCCGATCAGCCAGTGGCCGGTGACGCAAACCGCGACCCGCACGCATACGCCCCAGATCACCCAGGGCCAGCCACCGATGGCATAGAAAAGAAGCGCCAGCGGAAGCTGCTGCCACATCCAGGTGCGCTCGACGAAACCATAGAACCAGTCGCAAGCAAGCCTCTGCTCCAGCCGGAAGTCCGGAGGATGCTTCAGCACGAGCCGGCAATGCATCTGCCACCAGGCATCGCGGAAGAACGGCGCATTGTGCTTCGAATAATCGTGGCATCGCGGCTGCCGTTGCGCCCAGTCGCGAAAGTCGTGCAGCCGGATCATCCCGATCGGACCCGCCATGCCGACCAGAGTACCGAGCCAGACGCAAAGCCGCTCGAGCCAGAGCGGGCACTCGAAGCTGTCATGGATCAGCTTGCGGTGCATCCCGACCGAATGGCCGAAGCAGAGCGTGAAGCCGCTCGCGACCAGAAAGAGCAGGAATGCATCCCAGGTGAATGTCGGCGGGCCGAAGACCAGGGCGGCAAGCGTCATGCCACCGATCCACAGGGACTTCTCCGGAGCCCATCGCACGACGCCGTCGCACGGATCGGTCGCAGCATCGGCGAACATGCGTTCCGAACCGGGAACGAGCTGCATGCGCTGTTCTCCTCGTCATTAGCAGAGAACAGTGTATCCGGATTCCGTGCCTGTCTCGCCGCGACAGCCGCAATCACGGAAAAATGTCACCACCCGGAGCCGCCGCCCCCGCCTCCACCGCCGCCCGATGATCCGCCGCCACCCGAACCCGACGATCCGCCGCCGCTCGATCCCGGCGCTGTCGACGCCGACGCCACCGTGCTTGCGAGGCTGCCGCCGACGCGGCTCGCGAAATTCCCCCAATCGGTCTGTGAATCGCGGCTGCCGACATACCAGGCCGCAGCGGTCGCAGCGCCGGCGGCGGCCGCCGCTGCGAGCACGCCGGCAAAGCGGTCGGCCCAGCGGTTTTCCACGTCGAGCGCGACTGCATAGGGCAGAAAGCGCTCGAACAATTCCGGTGTCTTTTCCGGCGGATGCAGGTGGTTCAGACGGTCTTCCTCGGCGACTCCGAGATACTGCTTGAAGCCCTCGATCTCATCCATGACCTTGCGGCCCTGCACGGTCGGCGCCTTCAGAATGTAGAACGCCAGCGCGACCAGCGGGGCGATCAGAACCGGCATCAGCATCGCCACCGTGTAGAGACTGAATATGGACCCGGTTGCCTCGTAGGTTGCACCGAGCAGCACGGCGAGCCCGGCAATTGCGAAGGCCGCGGCGAACAGAAAGCCGAACAGGAAGGTGAGAATTCCGGTCCGGCCGGTCACAAGGCCGAGCAGAAAGGCTGTCATCACGGAGATAGCAGGGGCCGAGAACGCGGTGCCAAACAGCATCGCCCCGCCGAGCTCGCCGCCGTAGCTCACGAAGACCGACAGCGCGACCGCGCCGGTGAACGCGAACCACAGGACGAGCCCGACACTCGACCAGCCGTAATTGTTGGTGAACATGGTCTTCAGGTAGAGAGCCTTCAATCTCTCTTCCAGTTCGGTCTTTGCGGCACCGATCTTTGCGTGATTGACGTTGTCGAGCAGCAGCGTCTTGCTCCCACGGAACAGCTCGTTCGCCATCATCGCGACCGGCGGCGACACATCGCGCGCGCCCGGCAGTTCCGTGAGCTGCATCTGCTTTCCGGTGTCGTTGAGCTTCACACCGCCATGCACTGCGAGATCGAGAATGCCGGCGCTGAAGGCACGATCGTCGAAATCCATCTCGTACACGTAGCGAACCGCCGGTGCCGACATGCCCTTCGGCGGCGCGAAGAGCGGGATCACGGTGCCGCCGCGCGGATCGCGCCCGACTCTCATCCAGGCGAAGGCGTAATAGCCGAGCAGCACCAGCAGTCCGATCCCGGCAACCACCGCCGGCAGATTGTCCGACAGCCAGTATCGGGCAAGTTGGGTCTGGGTCGGCGGCGTGACGATGCCTTTCGGCCATGCCGCGGCGACGGTCAGTCCATTGCGCGCCGGCAGCGGTCGCGTGGTACGGAAGACGATAAATCCCGGCCGCTGCTCCACGATGGCGGCATTCTTGCCGGTTGCGCCCTGCGGGCCGGTATAGATCGCAGTCTGGATGAAGTTCACGGGCTCCGGCAGGGTGATGCGCGCTTCGGCAACATCGATCGGGAGCGTCCAGCCGGTTCCAGTCGCGTTCCAGTAGAGTTCGTCGAAGGTTGCGAAGAAGCCGACTATCCGTGTGACGCGGTAGCGAATGACGTAGGTGTTCGGACCCGTTGGCACGTTGCGATCGGCGCGGCCGATGCGGATGCGCACTCCGTTTCTCAGCCCCTCCGTGCTGTAATTTTCCGCGCTGCCGTCGCGCGTCACCGACAGCACCTCAAGGGAAACCTCGACCCTGCGGCCATCGCGGCCGACATAGCGGGTGGGGAAATCGCGCAAAATTCCGCGCCGGATCTCACGGCCTTCGGCCTGGACCCGGATGGTTTCCGTGACCGTGAGGTCGGAATTGCGCTCGACCTTCACATCGCTGATGAAATGCAGGATGCGTTCGACGGCCAAAACCGGCACGCACGTCGCCGCAAGCATGACCGAAGCGAGAATCGCGCGAAGCATCATGCTCATGACGCCGGCCGCTCGAATGTCACGCGGGGCGTCGCACCGTCGGCGTCGTCAGCCTCGAAGAAATCCGCTTCCGCAAAGCCGAGCGGTCGCGCGATCAGCAGGTTCGGGAACGACTGGATCGCGATGTTCAGATTGCGCACCGAGCCGTTGTAGTAGCGGCGCGCCATCTGCAGCTGATCCTCGATCTCGGCGAGTTGTTCCTGCAGCTTGAGAAAATTCTGGTCGGCCTTCAGATTGGGATACGCCTCCTGCAGCGCGATCAGCTTCGACAGCGCGCCCTCGAGCCTGCGTTCGGCATTCTCCTGGGTCCTGACGCTGGACGCTGCGATGCTGGCGGCGCGGATCGCGGCGACATCCTCGAACAGCGTGCGCTCGTGCGCGGCATAGCCCTTCACGGTCTCGACCAAAGCCGGCACGAGATCGGTGCGCCGCCGCAATTGCACATCGATGCCGCTCCACCCCTCACGCACGAGATTGCGCTCGCGTACCAGGCGGTTGAAGATCCAGACAGCGTAAATCAGCAGGGTGACAATGACGACGGCAACGAGAGTGGTCATTGCAAGCGGGCCTTTTGCGACCGGTCAGGGTTCGAGCCGGACCGATCCTTCACCGGAAAGATTGACGCGAATTCTGACGATGCGCGGCTTCGTCCGTTTTCCGCCGTCATATTCATAATAGCGCACACTCAGAAGGCGGCCCAGCTTCGGGT
>NZ_JBFWPA010000040.1:0-56174 GCF_050250235.1 Pseudorhodoplanes sp. | reverse complement strand
GAACGAAAAGTGGGCGGCTGAGGGCGTTCGATGAGGAACGACTGATGGCAAGGTATCCCGAGACTCTGGATGGCAACCCGCCGCCGGTGAGGAGACGCGGCGCGTGGCATTTCCTGACGCGCCGCCTGCCGAGCTTCGCATTCCTGCTGCTCGTCCTCTTCCTTGCGGTCACGGTGCTGTGGCGCTACGTCGTGATCACCGTCCCGAGCGGCCATGTCGGCGTTCTCTGGAAGCGGTTCAACACCTTCGACCTGTATTGCTGGTGCTTTGCCGGCCGCGGCACCATGCTCAATCCGCAGCAATTGCGCGGCGAAGGCCTTCATCTCGTCTGGCCGTGGGACCGGCTGTTCATCTACAATCTCCGGCTCCAGTCCACCGCCCAGACCTACAACGCCATTTCGCGGGATGGCGTCAACGTCGCGGTGCAGATGAACATCCGGTACCAGCTGCTCAACAACGCTGTCGCCGTCCTGCACAAATTCATCGGTCCCGATTACCTGAATTCCGTTCTCAGCCCGGAAATCGGGAGCCAGACCCGTCAGGTCATTTCGCAATACACCGCCCAGGAGGTGTATACGTCGCGCGAGATCATCCAGGAGAAGGTTCGCGACAACGCGCGCCGCGGCCTCAGCGTCAATCTCAACAAGCTGGTTCAGCCCGAGGCGATGGAGCAGCCGGATCCGAGAAACTACAACAATGCCTTGCAATACTCGATTCAGATTCTCGACACGCTGGTTCTGAGCATCGAGCTTCCGCCCGCCATCGTGGCCGCGATCAACCGGCAGACCGAGCAGTTCTATCTGATTCAGGAATACCGCTATCGCGTGGAGCGGGAGGCTCAGGAATCGAGACGCAAGCAGATCGAGGCGAACGGCATCGCTGCCTTTCAGCAGACCGTCAGCCAGGGTATTTCCGATTCCTATCTTCGCTGGCGCGGCATCGAGGCGACGCTGGCGCTGTCGCAATCGCCGAACTCGAAGATCGTGGTGATCGGCGGCGGCAAGGACGGTCTTCCGATCATTCTTGGCAATATCGATTCGCCGGCCAATGCGACGCAGGTGCCGCGAAAGGAGAATTCCGAGCCCGCTCCGGTGAGCCAGAGCGCTCCCGGATCGCAGGTGGCGCCACAGGCCGCACCACAGGCTGGATCGCAGGCCGCGCCGACAACGTCTTCGACCACCGTCGTGGTGCAGCCGGGTGCCGTGCAGGTGCAAACCGCCCCGGCAGCGGCGCCGAAAGCCGATACGCCGCCGAATGCCGACAAGAAGACCCCTGGTCCGGCGTCGTCCGCGACCCCGGCCAAACCGGACAAGGCGGCGGCGTTCAACCCGCTCGATCTCTCCAGTTACGAGGCGGTCCTGTCGCGGATCACTGGCGGCGCCCGGCCAGCCGAGGCGCCCCCGCCACCCGCCGCGGATGGTCCGGCGCCGCGGTCGGCAGAACGGCCGTAGCGAGCGTATCGATGCCACTAGCCATTCGAGAGGTTGCGGGCGTGCGATGCGAGTTGTGGCAGGTCGCGCAACCATCCGCCGGAGCGTTTTCGAGCGAGGCAGGCGGCGGCGCGGAAAACCCGCCAATTCAGGCACGCGACGCATTTTCGCGATTCGAAGACAAGCGAAAATGCTCTAGCATCGTGCGATCTGCGGGAGGACCGTTGTCGTGATCGCCAGGAAGCACACCCATCGCCCGGCCGAAACGACGATGACCTCGCGGGATGTCTGGCGGGCACTGACACGCCGGAGGCGGGTCTATATCCTGTTGATCGAAACCGTTCTGATCCTGAGCGTCGCATTGATCGGTCATATCACCGGACGCGAACTGAGCCGACGCCAGCTGCTGCAGCGCGACCTGACGATTCAGCAATTGCGGGAAGAGCGGCAGGAGGTCAGCGCAGAGTTGAACCAGCGCGCCGATCGCATCAGCGCACTGACGCTCAAGCTCAACGAAGTGCAGGGCGTGCTCAACAAGATCGTGCCGTCCGAGAACATCTTCGTGGTCAGGCCCAATCAGTCGTTGAACGTTGCCGACGGGCGGGTCCATGTCGGCCTGGTCGGCTCGCCCACCATTCAGGGCGTCAACATCAACATCAATGGCACGCAGCGGCTCCTGAACGCCGGTGACGTGGTCAACGTGGATGCCGACCAGGCCACCACATGTGGTGTCACGGTTCAATCATTCGACATGTTCACGGCCATCCTGCACGCGACCTGCACACCCAAGCCGCAATAGGCGCAACAGCCGGGTCCAGCCGCGGACCGCGTTGCGTCAATCCCAGATCAGAACGTTGGGAAGCGCGTCGTCGGCCTGCCGCAGCAGCGTATAGCCGACACCGGCCAGGCCGCGGAACAGGCCGAGATTGAACTTCGCTTCGCCGCTGTTCCACCGATAGTCGCCGGCCAGGCGTGCAGCCTGCACGACGGCGGTCAGGCGCTGGCCCGCGCGCTGGCGAAGATCGGACCGGTCGAGCGCCTCGCCGGCCTCGCAGAAGAATTCCACGCTGCCGAGCGTGCCACAGCACAGCGTGTCGATCTCACTCGGCCAGCCCTGCTCGACACCGGCAAGCGCATTGCGAATGTCGGCCTGCAGCCGGACAGGGTCCATGCCGCCGTGTTTCAACATCGCAGCACGAGCCATTCCGATACCGGGTGCGCCGTGACACCAGCGGCATGCCCAGCCCGGACTGCCTTCGTGACGCAAGTCGGGCCAGTTGCTCCGATCCGCATCGTAGCTGGAATTCTCGAATGCCAGGCTTTCGGCCGCGGCCACTCCGAATTCCTCGCGTCCGGTCGCTTCGGAAAGGGCGGCGAGCGCATAGGCAAAACCCGCGGCACCATGCGACATGCCGTTGAGGGCGCGAGCCCCGAGTCCAAGCCCGACCCAGGAGCGGCGGTGCTGCGGACCAAGCCGATCCTGCCGGAGCAGATGCTCGCCGCAACGCGCGGCCCGCGCCAGTACGTCGTCAGCCCGGGTGTCGCGATAAAGCCGAAGCAGTCCGAGGATCCCGCCGGCGCTGCCCGAGATCACGTCGAGCCGCCGGTCGGCGGCGATCAGATCGTCGGTGATGAGTTCGGCCGCGACATGGGCATCCGCAAGCAAAGCCGGATCGCGCAGGCTCGCGGCCATCACCGTCAGCGCATAGACGATCGACCCCATGCCGGTCGCGCCGCCGATCCCGAGCGAACGCGCGAAGCGTGCCGCGTTCCGGTCTTTCAGCTTGCGGCGCAGATGCGCGGTTCCGGCGAGAGCAAGTTCCGCGGATGCGGCGCGTCCGGTGACGGCCGCATGCGCGGCGAGGAAGACCGCGATCCCGGACTGGCCATTGTAGAGATCCGGACCGAGGCCGACGAGCTGGAAGACCTCGGCGTCACCGAGCCAGTCGAGCCCCATCCAGGCGGCGCTGGGGCCCCGCCGGATCGCGCGCGCAGACAATTCGGTGGCGATCCGGTCGGCTTCGGCAAGGAAGAAGTCCCGGTCCGGCGCGGTTTCGCCTTGTTCGGTCATCGCGAATGGCGCGGTCTCGGCGGACTTCGGCGGCGTCGTGTTGGCGCGGATCACGTCGGCCTGCCATGCGATTTCCCGTGCGTCAAAGCCTTGCATGCGGTCGCGCGCCCGGGTCAGCCCGGACGCCCCCGCCGACCTGGTGACGATGCCCGACGCGTCGCGGATGTCATGGCCGTCGCTGGGCGACACGAAATGCGGAACGTTCAGCGCCAGCAGTGCCGCCCGCTCCGCCGGCAGGAACGGCCATTTCGCGTCATTGTCGGCGTCCCAGTCCGAGAGACGCGAGACGAAATCCGCCTGGGCCGACCAGATCGTGCCGTCTTCCATGCTCCGATGGTTGCGCAGCCGCTGGATCAGCATGGAATAGAAGCGCGTCGGCCTGACCACATTGCGAACCGGCGCGCCGGCGAACCCGCGCAGCAGGTCGTCCGCACCGGTCGCCTGAATCCGATCCGAGAGGAATTTCGAATATTGCTCGAAACCGTCGATGAACACGTCGCGATATTCGCCGAACTTCGCGTAGCGCCCGTCGACATGCGGCAAATTCGGATTGCTGCGGTCGACAAGTTTGGTTTTCGCGGGCCGCATCGCGTCGGTGTTGACGTGGCTCCAGGAGAGCTTGATCCGGGAATTCCAGTCCGCCGTCATCCCGCCCATGGCAAAGACCGCGTTGTCGGGGCCGCGGCCGTATGCCGGCAGCAGACCGACCGCCATCACCGAATTCGCAATCATGTCGGCAACCGCATCCGAAGCGGCGCCTTCCGCCTCCGCCGTCACCGCACGGAGGGGGGACGTCTGCAGGATGGTCTCGAGATCGATCGGCACCGGGTGGTCGCCCGTTGCGATGATGTTTTCCTGGTGCATGTCGGTCGCGGCGAAGCAGTGAAGCAGCGCAAGCCAGGCGCCCGCCCTCCGGTAGAAGCGCTCGCAGCCGGTCTGGTCGGCGCAACCTTTATGCTCGATGAATTCGGTCCAGCCGTAGTGCTCGCGGACCAGGGGGCGCACCGCGCGCAATGCGACCGGCGGCTCGGACCGGTTCAGCCGTTCGACCAGATTGTGCCAGGCGAGGTCGAGCCGCAGGTCCTTCGGCTTGTAGACGACGCGCGCACCGTCCTCGAAGGTGGCGATCAGCACCGACCGCCCCCCATGATGGCGGTCGGAAAGGTCGCCACTGATCTGGGCCACGCGTGCCGGCAAATCGCGCGCGAGCAGGTCGCGGCGCAGCGGCCCGAGATCGGCATCCAGACGACGGACGAATTCGGCCGAGGAATCGATCCACTGTCGGGTGATCAGGGCAATCAGGCGCAGGAGGACCGGGACTTCTAGGAACATGTCGCGCATGCCGCCGGTCCGCATTTCCTCGACAAACCGGTCATATTGGGCGGTCCCGGCGCCTCCCTCCGCCCGTTTTTTTGCGAATCTTTCGTACAGCGCCGGCGCGCAAAGCTCGGAAAGCTCGCTCAGCAGCATCCGGCGCAGGCAAGCTTGCGCGGCTGCCGTAAGATTCTCGCGGCTGCGCTCATCGGTCTCGGCCCACAGCCGCGACTCCGCCCTCTCGACCACCGTCGACAGCAATTCTTCGAACGCGCACGGCTCGGGCTCCGGCTTTCCGCTCGGAACATCCCGAAGCGCTCCCTCGATCCAGACCGCGTCGCTGATCCACGCCGGGGGCGGCGCGCCAGCCGCCCGACCTGCCGTGGCAAATCGTCCCAGAACCTGCGCGAACGACAGCTCGTCGCGGGCGAGCCGGCGGTCGAACAATCCCCAGTCGCCGTTTGCGGCGGCGCGACACCAGGCGGCGAGCCGCAGCGCCGCTGGATTGCTATCGTCCTTGCGACCCGGCAGCGGCTCAAAGTCTTCCGACAAGCGTTCGTCAAACGTGGCCGCGCGCTCGATCATCCTCTCAAAGAATGCGTCCATCCATCCGTCTCAGGTCTTGCCGCGCCCACTTTCGTCGCGCCCGGCATGTCCGCCCGCTGGTGATCCAAGTCGACAAACCGATTCGTTGTCACGATGGTGAGCAAACCGGCCATTAGGTGACTCTATACTGCACTTGACGAATCCCTTGACCGGCCCGTGAGTGGAAACCGTCCGAAATTTCCGCCCGACCGGATGCCCCTCGGGATGAAACGCCCCTGGGCTATGGATCGCGACGAGCCCGGGTTGAATCGAAGGGACGAGGAAATGATCACTTTCGACGTCTCCGACGAGGCGCCTGAAAGTGCCGCGGGGCCCGAAACGGCCGAAAAACAAGCGCTCGGCTCATGTACGGACTGCCGGACTGCCGGGGTTGGCAACCGCCACGGCGCCTCGTCTCGGCGGTTGTACCCGCTCACGGACGGGCACGGGCATCTGTGCGGACTTGCTCAACTCCCGCACCGCTTCGCACGGGTCCAACGGCGTGCCGTTCGTTTACATTGCGTTGGTGAACCTTCCGTCCGACTGATTGACTTTAAGCCGCACTTGGCGAATTCTTGTTCCGCCAGTGGGTGGAATCGTCTAGAGTTTCCGCCGGACTGTCGGTGCCCCTGCGGGATGAAAGGAATTGCACTATGACCGTGATCACTCTGGGATTGAGCCAAGAAGAAGAGATTCTCGGCTTTGACGTCTCCGACGAAGCGCTGGAAGGCGCTGCCGGGACTGAGGCATCTGCGAATTACACGCTGGGCTCTTGCACCGGCTTGTCGGTTTGCCCGGCCTTCTGATCCTTCGGATCGCTTTTCGACTATGAGGCCTCTGTGGTGCCGCCTCCGCTGAAAATCGGAGGCGGCACCGCGTTTTTCTGCCTGATCTGCCGCTGACGCCGCCCTGACCATCTGCGTCTGATGCTGCGATGCGCACGGCCGGCGTTGTTCGCGCGGTTTCCGACAAGCCGAATCTCCTTTTGCGCCGGACCGCGGCGGTCCCCACATTTCCAGCTGGCTTCTGCCTCAATTTCTAGGCGCCCCCACCCAAATTCGATACCATATGTGCGAATCACTGCCCGGGTCTTTTGCGGGAGGCCGTAAGATGATTGTCACAGTGGCCACGATGAAGGGGGGCAGCGGCAAAAGCACGGTCGCAAGCTGCCTCGCGGTGTATTGGCATCTGCGTGGCCGGCGCCCAACCCTGATTGACGCCGACCCCCAGCGCTCGATCATGCGTTTGGCCGCGCGGGAACGCGCACTTGGCGGGGTTGCGGTCATCGAGGACGCGACCGAGGATGCGCCAAAGACGGCGCGCCGCATTGCAAATGCCGGCGGACTCGTCATTCTCGACACGCCCGGTTTTCGTTCCAAGACGACGGTGGAATGCCTTGCGGCGGCGGACTTTCTGCTGGTGCCGGTCAAGCCATCGCCGTTCGATGTCGACCGGATGCTGGACACACTCGGCTTTCTGACCGAGCGGACCGATGGACGGCGGCCGCTGTTCCGCTGCCTCCTGACCCAGACCACCCGCGAATCAGTGATTTCCCGACACATCCGGGCTGAACTGGCAGAGGCCGGTTTGCCGGTTCTTGAAAGCGAAATGACCAACCGGGTCGCTTATCCCGAAGCCTCGCTTTGGGGTGCGACGCCCAGCCTGATCAGCTGGAAGGGACCCGCGGCGCGTGAAATCGCCGCGATCGCCGAGGAACTCGATCTGTTGCTCGGCAGCCGGCAGGCCGCAGCATGACCCGCAAGCAGTTGCCCAAGGCCATCAAGCCTGCCCACACCATTCCGCGCACGATCGACCTGGAAGCCGAGGCCGAGCCGCGGCATCCGCTTCCGCGCCAGGGCGCGGAAGCGGATGCCGCGGAAACGGCAGCCTATATCTGGTCGCCGACCCCGCCGCCCGCCAATGATGTCCATCCCGACATGAACATGATCGCCGATCCGCAGGCGGAGCAGCGGCTGCGCTCTGCATTCAGAGTGGTTGAGCGCCACAAGATGTATGCCGGGCTTGGCGGCCTGGTTCCGATGGCGGCTGTCAATGTGGCCAGCGTCACGGCCGTCAATTTGCGGATGGTCAAAGTCCTCAGCGATCTCTACGGCGTTCCCTTCGAGCGCGACAAGACCCGGTCGATCGTCATCGGCCTGCTTGGAGGCGCAGCGCCGGCCGGACTTGCCGCTGCAACAGCCTCCACCTTTGCATTTGTGGTTCCGCTGGCCGGCGCTCTCGGGCTGGTGGTCTCTACGGTCGCCGCCGCTTCATTGACGGGGAAGATCGGCCTGTATTTTATCGAGCGCTTCGAACACGACGTGACCGGATAATTCAGGCAGCGCGGTCGGTTCGCTGGCCCCGTGTGGGCGGCAATCGAGCGAATGGTGTCCTGCGGGCTCGCAACTCCGCCAGGGATCAGCCGCGAAGCGTGCGCTCGCCACGCTCTACCCGTGCAGCCGCACTGCGGACGTGAGCCTCCAGTATCCTGACCGCCGATTTCCCGTCGCGATTCAGCACCGCCCGGAACAGGGACTTGTGCTCGCGGGCCGACTGCTCAAGCGGGAGGGTCCCGTTCAGCCGGGTACCATGGTGATAGCGGCCGGTCTGGTCATAGAGGGTTAGACAAAATCGCAGCATCCATTTCGAACCACACGCGGAAATGATTGCTGAGTGAAATTCGCGATTCAGCTTCTTCCATTCCTCGAGAATTTCCGGTCCGCCGCTTTCGACAGCCGAGTGAACACGCGACAGCCGGTGATAGGAGGCGACAACAGCCGCCTCCCATTCCAGATCGCCGTGCTTGATCGATTGCAGCAATGCCTCTTTCTCGATGTGCAGCCGCGTTTCGATGATGTCCTTGTATTCCTCCAGTGAGACCGGGGCCACTCTGTAGCCCCGGTTCAATTCGGCGACGACAAGCCCGGTTTCCGAGAGCCGCGACAGAGCCTCGCGCATCGGACTGAGGCTGATGCCGTAACGGTGGCCGAGCTGCTCGACCTGAAGCTTGGTGCCCGGCGCCAGATCACCGGACATGACCTCCGCGCGCAGCCGTTCGAAGGCAATATTGGACAACGTCTCGACGCGGTGTCGATCGGCGGGTGAACGAGATGCTGAAGACATGGGCATGATGTGCTGAGAATGTATTTATTTCGATCATTATCCAAGCCTTGACAAAAAATATATTGTGCAGGAACCTTTATATGCGAGTTCGCAGTCGCCGGGCGCAAACGCCGGGTGCCGGGATCGCGGGTCAGCAAACGGGGGGCAGTATGAACAGACTGATTGCCGGATTGGCCTGGTTGCTTTTTGCGATGTCTGCCGCCAATGCGCAGACCCCCATCCGCGTCGGCGTTGCGACCGCCGGCGGCACTACGATGCCCGCCCTGGTGATCAGCGACCAGAAACTTGACGAAAAGCACGGCCTGAAGATCGAGTGGGTCCGTTTGGATCAGAATGCATTGCAGAAGGCGTTTGCGTTGCGCCAGTTCGACGTTTCCATCGCGGAAGTGGCTTCCGATCTCATTCGCCAGCGCGCCCGCGGCGACAAGGTTACCGCCTTGTATAGCGGCATCATGGCCAACGTGTATGTGGTGACCAAGAAGGACGCGCCCTACAGCAATTTCGGCGACCTCAAGGGGAAGAAAGTCGGTGTCTACAGCCTGACCTCAAGCTCCACCGCGGCGCTGATCAAGATATTGCGGGAGCGCTGGAAGCTCGAAATGCGCAAAGATTTCGAGATCGTGGTCGCGCCGCCTCCGGTGCTGGTCGGCCTGCTGCAGAAGGGCGACATCGAGGCGATGGTGAATGTAGACCCGCTGGTGCTCCGTACGCTGGAATCCGGCGGATACAAGCAGATCATGGATGTCGACGCCGCATGGCAGGAGCTCACTGGGTCCCGCCTGATGGTAACGACAATTGCTGCCTGGGATGACTTTACAAAAAAGAATCCCGACCAGATTCGAAGTCTCATTCGCGCCTACCGGGAGGCGGTGGACTATATCGCCAAGAATCCACAGGCCTACGCCAGCACCGGCTTTATCAAGATGTCCGGTCTGAAGGAAACGCCGGAGATCATCAAGACGTTCAACGAGCGTTTCACCAAACTCTACACGGGGAAATGGGATCAGGCCCTCATCGACGCCAACAAGGCAGTGTTTGATACGGCGATCGAGTTGGGCAATCTCGAGTCCGTTCCGAACGACTGGTACTCCTTCGAATACGCAAAATAGGACGACAATGAACAAGGCAGTCACCCGCCGCGTCATCGAGGATCTCCGCGACTGGATTTCCTGGCTCGATGAGGAAGGTCAACTGGCCCGGGTCACGGCGCCTGTCGACTGGAATGAAGAGATGGGTACGGTCGCGCGCCGCGCCTACGACGTGCTCGGCGACGCCAGTCCGGCCATGCTGTTCCAGAACATCAAGGACTATCCGGCACCCGGACCGCATCAGGTGTTTCTCGGACAATTCCGCTCCTACGCCCGGCTAGCGATGATGTTCGGGCTGGACCCGCGTTCGTCCCAGCGGCGCGACATCATCGCGCGCTTCCGTGAATGCTTGCGCCACACGGTTCCGCACCAGCTGGTGGCAACCGGGCCCTGCAAGGACGTGATCAAGAAGGGCGACGATATCAACGTTCTGGAATTCCCGGTGCCGCTCTGGCACCGCCGCGACGGCGGCCGCTATGTCGGGACCATGCACGGCGTGGTCACGAAGGACCTGAATTCGGACTGGGTCAATATCGGCCTGTATCGGGTGATGATTCTCGATAAGAACCGTCTGGCGGTCTATCTCCGGCCCGGGCGGCAGCACATCGGCCAGCAGTTCCTCGCCTACCGTGACGCCGGCAAGAAAATGCCGGTCGCCATCATCATCGGCCTCGAGCCGGCCCTGCCGTTCTGCGCCAGCTCCGGAATTCCGCGCGGTGTTTGCGAATACGACGTCGCCGGCTCCATCAAGGGCGCGCCGATGGAGGTGACCAAATGCGAGACGATTGATCTTCCGGTCCCGGCCAATTCCGAAATCGTGATTGAAGGCTATATCGATCCGACCGAGACGGCTCCGGAAGGTCCGTTCGGCGAATATCCGGGCTATTACGGCGAGGTGCCCGGCCGCTCGCCGATCATGCACATCACCGCGATCACGCATCGCGAGAATCCGATCTTCCAGGGTTCGCTGGAAGGCCATCCGATCAACGAGAGCCATGTGATGGCGTCGGTCAGCAAGACGGCAACCGCCTGGGAAGCGCTGGAAAACGCCGGCATCACCGGCATTCGCGACGTCGCCACGCTGCCCGAAAGCGCTTCGGCGCATATCGTGGTGTCGTGCAAGATGAGCGTCGCCGGCCAGCCGGACTGGATCTGTTCGGTGCTCTGGGGACAATCCAATGCCACCTGGCACTGGAAGCACGTCATCGTGGTCGACGAGGACATCGACCCGTGGGACTCCCAGATGGTCACATGGGCGGTTTCCTGGCGCGTCAAGGCGACCGAGGACATCAAGATCTGGCCGCGCCACCGCGGCTCGCCGATCGATCCGCGCGCGTCCCCCGACGAAAAAGGCTACTGGGACCGGGTCCTGATCGACGCGACGCGTCCGTTCTCCTGGCAGCCGCGCGCGATCTGGGGCAGCGAAGGCGTCAACAAGGGCGAACCGCAGAAATATCCGCCGACGACGATTCCGGAGACCGAACTGATCAAGCAGGTAAACGCCCGCTGGGACGAATACGGCATCAATCCCACCAGGAACTTCATCGGCACGTCCAAGGGCATGATGAGCGTGTGGTGGGAAAATCCGGACGCGGCGGCGGCGGGGCTGTTCGACGAGGCGCTAGGCGAGCAGACGGGCATGTAGCCAGCAGTCATGGGCGGCGTTCTTCGCAGCAGATTTGTCATCTACATCGCGTCGGCGTTGTTGTTCGTCGGGGCGTGGTGGGTGGCGGCCCTGGTCGCAGCGAGCGCCGGCGCGGCGAATATCCTGCCCTCGCCGGCGGCCGTCGCGGCAACTGTGGTCGAACTCGCGCGCGACGGCGAAATCCAGCGCAACCTCTTCATCACGCTGTGGCGGGTATTCGCCGGCTTTGCCATTGCCGAGATCATCGGCATCGTGATCGGCACGGCGATGGGGCTCAACCCCAGACTGGAAATGCTCGCCGACGGCTGGATCATGATCCTGCTGACGATCCCAAGCCTCGCCTATTGCATCTTCGCGCTGCTGGCGTTCGGCCTGTCCGAAACCGCGATGATCGTCGCCATCGCGGCAACCACCTTGCCCTATGTGGTCGTCAACATCTGGAGCGGGGTCAAGGCGGTGGATGCCGGACTGCTGGATATGGCCCGTGCGTTCCGCGTCAACCGCTGGAACACGTTGCGGAAGGTGGTCCTGCCGCAGATCATGCCCTACATCTTTTCCTCGTCGCGATACGGCATCGGCATTGCCTGGAAAATTGCCGTGGTGGTCGAGCTGATGGGCGCGAGCCGCGGGGTAGGCTACATGCTGAATTATTCCTTCGGCCTGTTTTCGATGACGCACGTTCTCGCCTGGACTTCGATCGTGGTCATGGTGATGCTGTTCATCGAACTTGTGGCGATCCGCCTGATCGAGGAACATGTCCTCGCCTGGCGGCCGAAGGCCCATTGAGCCATGCACCCAATTCGTGTCGAGGGATTGAGCCTGAGCTTTCCCGGCCGGGATGGCAGCTCTCTGCCCGTCCTCGACAATGTCAGCTTCGACGTCGGGCCGGGCGAGTTCGTGAGCCTGCTCGGACCCTCCGGCTGCGGCAAGTCCACGCTGCTCAACATCGCGGCGGGTCTTCTTGCTCCCGATGCCGGCGTCATGCGGATCGGCGATCTGGTGATCCGTGCCGGCACCTCCGAGGTCCCTCCGCGCGTCGGCTATGTCTTTCAGAGCCCGCGCCTCCTGAACTGGCTCACCGTCGCGGAAAACATAAACCTGGTGCTCGATGCCGCGGGCACGCCGCGCGAAAGGTGGGACGCGGTCATCGATCATTATCTCGGCATGGTCGGGCTTGCGGACTTCAGGAACAAGTATCCGCTCGAACTGTCCGGCGGCATGCAGCATCGCGTTGCGCTGGTGCGTGCCCTGGCAATCGAACCGCAGATTCTCCTGATGGATGAGCCGCTCGGCGCGCTCGACGCGATTACCGCCCATCGCGTGCGCCAGGATCTGGTGCGCCTGTGGCAGGCGTCGAAGGCGACGGTGCTCTTTGTCACGCACAACATCGCGGAAGCCGTGCAACTGTCGGACCGCGTCATGCTGTTCTACGACCGGCCAACCAGCGTCTATCGCGACGTCCCGGTTCCGTTCGAGCGGCCACGCAAGACCACCGATCCGAAGCTGCTGGAACTGGAAGCCGCCATCACCGAGGACTTCTTCGCCAACATCATCAGGGCAACAGCGGCGTAGCCCTTCAGCAGAAGGACTTGCGCGCGTCTTGAGCCGACAAGGGGCGACATTTCAGCCGGGACCGATCGCCGCGGGCGGCGTTCCGATCGTCAGAAGCAGCTATTCGCGTGCCTGGCAGCCCGCCAGTACAACGCGTTTACGGGTGGGATCATGAGCGAGAGCAAGCGTTTGATCGTCGGCGTCAGTGGAGCATCGGGGGCGATTTACGGCTTTCGACTGCTTGAGCTGCTCAAGGGTTCGGGAATCGAGACCCATCTGATCGTCTCGCGCGTCGCCCGAATGACGATTTCGCACGAGACCGACAGGTCTGTCGCCGACCTGGAAGCGCTCGCCACGGTCACCTATCCGGAACAGGATCTCGGTGCGGCCTGTTCGAGCGGGTCGTTCAAGACCCTCGGCATGATTATCGCACCCTGTTCGATCAAGACGATGGCCGAGATCGCGAGCGGCGCGACCGGCAATCTCGTTTCAAGAGCCGCGGATGTGTGTCTGAAGGAGCGTCGCCGCCTCGTGCTCATGTTGCGCGAGACGCCGCTGCATCTGGGCCATATCCGGAGCATGGCCGCGGTCACCGAGGCCGGTGCCATTATCTACCCGCCCGTGCCGGCATTCTATGCCCGTCCCAAATCGCTTGAAGACATGATTGATCATACGCTCGGGCGGATGCTCGATCTCTTCGATCTCGATCTGGGAACCGTGCGCCGCTGGAGCGGAAAATCGCGCAAGGCCGGTGAAGCCTGACACGGCAACGAGTCTCGTTGCGGTCCGCAGCGGATGTCCGTCATGGCCGCGCATGCGTCATGAGCATGCGTCATGCGCATCGTAACGGTCTCTCAACGGAAACTTCCTTGCCGGGCCGATGACGTTGGTACCGTCGTGCCTCGACCTTGATGCAATGCTCCTGACGAAGCG
Organism: Pseudorhodoplanes sp.; assembly: GCF_050250235.1. Taxonomy (GTDB): domain Bacteria; phylum Pseudomonadota; class Alphaproteobacteria; order Rhizobiales; family Xanthobacteraceae; genus Pseudorhodoplanes. The sequence continues at coordinate 42,434 of NZ_JBFWPA010000040.1, read as the reverse complement.
CGGAACCGAGTTGAGAATAAATCTAAAGAAATAGAAATCGCTTGCCGAATTCGTGCGGCGTTATGTAGTGACACCGACATCGTTTTCCTGCAGAACACCTGCAGCATCGACGCTAGCAAGCCAAACCAAGCCAGCCAAGCGCGTCACTCGTCGCCGGAGGCTTGGCAATGGCTATCACGATCACCGCCAATAATGCGAATGGGGACAGCACGGGCATCGACGTATCGGCTTATTTTTCCGACTTCGAGGTGAACTACAGCCCCATAGGGTTTGGATATTTTGGGCCCGAGGCGACGGATTTTTCCGGCAGGCAATACGCCACGACCGAACAGCCCAACCTGATTCCGAATACGACCAAGCAAGCCGTCGTTGTTGACGCGGGCCCGGGCGGATCCATCGAGTATGATTATGCGACCCACACGGTGGGGGGCGACATCGAATCGATCTCGTTCGGTTATGGCGTGACATTCGAATCCGGCGCTTTTCCGTTGTCGCAACTCGATCTGCAGGTTTCGGGACTCGGACTGGTCGATCAAGTTGCGGGAGGCACGGTCAGCGCGCTCCTGGATGACGCGAGGCTCGGCTCCGTCGCGACCCTCATTGGTCTGCTTGAAGCCAACGAAGTCAACTTCGTCGGCAGCACCGGCGCCGATGTCTTTATCGGCTATTCGCAAAACGACACGATGGCCGGCGGTGCCGGCGACGACACGCTGGGCGGCGCGGGCGGCAACGACACCCTGACAGGCGATGGAGGGGCGGACACCTTCATCTATGATGCACAGGGTGCGGACACCATTACCGATTTCGGCGCCGGCGATGTGATCCGCATCACGGCGGTCTATGCTAGCTTCGCCGAACTCAAGCCGCACATCTCTCTTATCAATGGCGGACAGGATACGCGGATCGATTTTGGTGGCGGCAATACCCTGACCCTCCTCGGGTTCAATCAAGCGCTGACCGAGGATGACTTTGAGTTCGCAGGAGACGGTGAGCCTCCGCTCATCACGTCCAACGGCGGCGGCGACATTGCCACGGTGAACGTCGCCGAGAACAGCACGGCCGTGACGACGGTTGCGGCGACCGATCCGGAATCGACGCCGATCGGATTCTCGATCGCAGGCGGGCTGGACGCGCTCAAGTTCCAGATCAATCCGACCACCGGTGCGCTGCGCTTTGTTTCGGCACCGAATTTCGAGGCGCCGACGGACTCGAACGGCGACAACAGTTACCAGGTGATCGTGCAGGCGCAAGACGGCGATGGCCAGACGGATACCCAGACCATCAACGTTGTCGTGACGAACGTCGTCAGCGAGCCCCCCGAGATCGTGGTGTCGGGCAATGGCGTGACCATTGTCGACGGCGACGGGACGCCGAGTGCGGCGGATCACACCAGTTTCGGAGACGTGCTTGTTGGCGCGACGGCGGAGCGCACCTTTACCGTGACCAATACCGGTGAAGGCGTTCTGACCACCTCCAAGCTCAAGCTCGCAAAGGGTTTCACGCTGGTTGAGGGACTGTCGGCATCGATTGCCGGCGGCAGCTCCGACACCTTCACGGTGCGAATGGATACCTCAAAGACCGGGGCGAAGTCCGGTTCGATTACCTTCGCCACCAATGACGCGGACGAAGCGGCCTTCGACTTCGCCATTGCCGGCAACGTCAATACCGGCCCGGTGCTCAGCCCCGAAATTGAAGTGCGGGGCAACGACAACGTGATCGCCGATGGTGATACGACGCCGAGCGCAACCGACCACACCGATTTCGGTACGGTCGGCATCGGCGAGACCGCGGTTCGCACCTTCACGGTGAACAACACCGGCGACGGCGCGCTGACCATCTCGAAGATGAAGCTGCCCAAGGGCTTCGTACTGGTGGAAGGTCTTTCTCCCACGATTGCGGCCGGCGCTTCCGATACCTTTACGGTGCGCGTGGACACCGCCAAGGTCGGTGCAAAGTCCGGCACGATCACGTTCGCGACCAACGATCCAAACGAGAATCCGTTTGATTTCGCGTTGAAGGCGAATGTGATCGTGATTCCGCCGGAGATCGGTGTGACCGGAAACGGCAACACCATCCTGGACAACGACACCACTCCGAGTGCTGTCGACGGCACCGACTTCGGTACGGTCGCGGTCGGCGCCACCGCCACTCAGACCTTCACGGTGAACAATACCGGCGACGGCGTCCTGACCATCTCGAAGATGAAGCTGCCCAAGGGCTTCGTGCTGGTGGAAGGTCTGTCGGCCACCATCGCTTCCGGCGGCTCCGACACCTTTACAGTGCGGATGGATACCGCAAAAGCCGGAGTCAAGTCCGGCACGATCACGTTCACGACCAACGATCCGGACGAGACCCCGTTCAACTTCAATCTCACCGGCAATGTGGGCGCGTCCGGTCCGCTGGCGGGCGCACCGGAAATCGAGGTGATCGGCAAGGGCAACGTCATTCTTGACAATGACACGACGCCGAGCGTCACCGACGGCACCGATTTCGGTGCGGTTGGAACAGGCGAGACGGTGCTTCAGACCTTCACGGTGAACAACACCGGCGATGGCGAATTGAGCATCGAGAAATTGAAGGTGCCGAAGGGATTCGTGCTGACGGAAGGTCTGTCGGCCACCATCGCTGCCGGCGGGTCCGACACTTTTACGCTGCGGATGGATACCGAAAAGGCCGGAGTCAAGTCAGGGACGCTCACCTTCAAGACCAACGATGCGGACGAGACCCCGTTCAACTTCAATCTCACCGGCAATGTGGGCGCGTCCGGTCCGCTGGCGGGCGCACCGGAAATCGAGGTGACCGGCAACGACACCGTCATCCTGAACAATGACACGACGCCGAGCGTCATCGACGGCACCGATTTCGGTGTGGTTGGAACAGGCGAAACGGTGTTTCAGACGTTCACTGTGAACAACACCGGCGACGGTGCATTGACCATCGAGAAATTGAAGGTGCCAAAGGGATTCGTGCTGACGGAAGGTCTGTCGGGCACCATCGCCGCCGGCGATTCCGACACCTTTACCGTGCAGATCGACACCAAGAAGGCCGGTGACAAATCCGGCACCCTCAGCTTCAAGACCAACGACGCGGATGAGGCCAAGTTCAATTTCGACCTCACCGGCAACGTGAGCGAATCGGCGGACTTGCTTGCCGCGCTTGGGACGAGCCCGGACGACGGGAGTTTCGTTTTCGACCAGTCGATCGACATGAACCTGTCTGATCCTGCGGGTGGCGCGCAAGGCGATATCCATGCTCTCGGCCACATGCACGATTTTGATCTGTTGTGATGGCTTGCAGCCGCCGGGACTGCAGCCGCAGAGACCTATGGGACGACGATGGAAGCGCGCAGGTGCGTGACGGCCATGTGCAGCTTTGTCTTGCGATCTGAAAGGCGCGCGTGTAACCCGGATCAAGTCGTTGATTTTACAGTTTAAATTGACTCCAAACTGAAACCAGATTGGAGTCGATCCAAACTGTGCCGAAGGCTCGCACGGGAATGGAAGACGACAACGTGAATGCAAGGCCGGACTCGTCGATGGCACAGCGAACGCTGACTCTTGCCGACAACCAGCTCGACAGCCGTGACCTGTTCGCCTCGGCGCGCGAAATCGTCATCGCGCATGGCGCCGATCGCTATCGTCTGCGACTGACCTCCCAGAACAAACTCATTCTGACCAAATGAACCGGTGACCATGTGCTTTAGCCGTGTCGCGACTATCCTGTTGCTGGCCGCGATGCTGGCACCGGCGCCCGTTGTGGCGCAGGGCATCACCGTGACGGATGCCACCGGTCGCAAGGTCGTGGTCGGCGACAGCGCGCGGACGGTTTCGGTGGGCGGTTCGATCACCGAGATTCTTTACGAACTCGGCGCCGACGGGCGCATCGTGGCGGTCGATTCCACCAGCCAGTTTCCATCGCGGGCGCTGAATGAAAAAGAGAATGTCGGCTATATGCGTGCGCTCTCGCCAGAGGGAGTGCTCGGCGTATCGCCGTCGCTGATCCTCGCGTTGAAGGGTTCCGGCCCGCCGCAGGCGCTGTCCGTGCTGGAATCTGCCGGCGTGCCGATGGTCATGGTCGGCGACGACTATTCCGGCGAGGGGATTCTGCGCAAGATTCATCTGGTGGCCTGGGCGATGAGCCTGGAGGAACGCGGACAATGTCTCGCGAAACGCGTCGCCCGCGATCTTGAGACGCTGACGCAATGGCGGGCCGGAATTGCCAGGCCCTTGCGCGTCGTCTTCGTCTTGTCCTTCGTCAACGGCCGCGCGATGGTGGCCGGGCGCAAGACCGCAGCCGACGGCATCATCCGCATGGCCGGCGCGGTCAATGCCGTGGACCAGTTCGAGGGCTACAAGCAGCTCGAGGACGAATCCATGGTCGCCGCTCAGCCGGATGCGGTGCTGGTAATGGTGCGCAGCGGCGCCGAGCCGCTGACGGCGCGGGAAGTCTTCGCGCATCCTGGCTTCGCGCTGTCGCCGGCGGCATCGCGCCACGCCTTCGTGGCGATGGACGGCCTCTATCTGCTGGGGTTCGGGCCGCGCATCGCGGCGGCGGCGCGCGATCTCGCGCAGAAGCTGTATCCCGACCTGCAGGCACCGCAAAGCTTGGGCGCGACTCCGACGCCTGCGACTGTCGCCTGCGACCGATGACCGTCGCAGCCATCGCGCATCGCGGGCTCGGCCGGTTGCGGCATTCGGCTGCCGCGCGGCGGACGCTGGTGATCGGGCTTGCCGTGCTGCTGCTGCTGGTCATGACACTTGCTGCCACCATCGGCGCCGCCGGCATTCCGGTGCGGCGCCTGCCGGCGGCGCTCGGATGGCTGTCGGCGGACGGCGATTCCGCATTCTTGGCGCGCGACCGGCTGGTCTTGTGGACCATCCGCCTGCCGCGGATCGCGATGGCGGCGATGGTCGGCGCCCTGCTGGCAGCCGCTGGCGCAATCATGCAGGGATTATTTCGCAACCCGCTTGCCGACCCGGCGTTGGTCGGTGTTGCGGGCGGCGGTGCACTGGCTGCGGCGGCGGTCATTGTCATAGGCGACCGGTTGCTTGCGGAGAGCGGCATGAGCTTGCCATTCTGGCTGCTACCGGCCGCGGCCTTCGGCGGCTCGCTGCTGGCGACCGTCCTGCTCTATCGCATCGCTACACACGAAAATCGCACTTCCATTGCCGTGTTTCTGCTTGGCGGACTGGCGATTGCGGCTCTGTCAAATGCCGGGATTGGCATGCTTGTGTTCACCGCAGACGACCGCCAGCTTCGCGACATGACGTTCTGGATGCTCGGGTCGATCAGCGGCGCGACCTGGAACAAGGTTGCAATCCTCACACCGTTTCTGGTCGCCATGCTGGCGCTGGTACCGAGTATTGGGCGCGGTCTCGATCTTCTGGTGCTGGGCGAGAGCGAAGCGTTCCACATGGGCGTCGAGGTCGAGCGTCTGAAGCGCCGCGCGATCGTGTTGGTCTCGGCGATGACTGGCGCTGCGGTGTCGTTTGCCGGGATTATCGGCTTCGTCGGCATCATCGTGCCGCACCTGCTTCGTCTTGTTCTTGGTCCGGGCCACCGGATTCTGCTGCCAGCTTCCGCCATGCTCGGTGCAATCCTGCTGCTGGGTGCCGATACGCTGGCCCGCACGCTGGCCGCGCCGGCCGAGGTGCCGATCGGAATTCTCACGGCGATCCTGGGCGCGCCGGTATTCCTGTCGATCCTGCTGCGCCAGCGGGGCCTGACCGGACTATGACTGCGCTGGTCGAAGCTGTCGGGGTTGGCGTGCGATTGCCCGGAAAGGTGCTAATCGAGGACGTCTCGCTACGGATCGCGCCGGGGGCCGCCGTCGCCATGATCGGACCGAACGGCGCCGGCAAGTCTACGCTGCTTCGGGTTATCTCGGGAGACCGGGCGCCGAGTTCCGGCGCCATCAGATTGAAGGGACGCACACCTGCGGAATACGGCCCGCGCGAGCTGGCGTTGCGTCGCGCGGTGCTCGCGCAATCGGTCAGCGTTGCTTTTCCATTCTCGGTGGTCGAGGTAGTCCGAATGGGGGCGGGCGAGCGGACCGGAAAAGCGATCGAAGCCATGATCGAGACGGCTCTGGCGGAGGTCGACCTGCTCGGCATGTGCGACCGGATCGTCAATACGCTGTCGGGCGGGGAACAGCAACGCGCGCATTTTGCCCGGGTGATGGTGCAGCTGGCCTGTGGCGAAGCGCGCCACGGGCCGGGTTTGCTTCTGCTCGACGAACCGACGGCAAGCCTCGACCTGCGTCACCAGCTCGATCTCTTGTCTGCCGCGCGACGTTGCGTCGCTCGCGGCGTCACGGTGATAGCGGTGCTTCACGACCTCAATCTTGCGGCGATGTTCGCCGATCGCATCCTCGTCCTGAAGGAGGGGCGCATCGTGCGGGATGGCGCGCCAGTCCAGACGATCACGGAAAGCAACGTGGCCGACGTATTCGGAGTTGCATCCGCAATCAATGTGATGCCGCGCGAGTCGATTCCGTTCTCGCTGCCGCATTCCGCGCGACCGCTGTCGTCGAGGTAGGGCAGAGGAATTTCAGCAGATCCATGTTCGTATCGAGGGAGAAAAAGAAGTGACCAAGCCATTGAACGCAGATGTACTGCAGGCGAACGAGAGCGCGGGTGTGACCGGCCGCGCCAAGCGGCTGAAGGAGGCGACCCATGCCACCCATGACCTTCTGGACAAGTCGATCATGGCGCACCGGCCATTCGAGAGCCGCGAGCGATATGGCCTGTTTGTGAAGGTGCAGCACCAGTTCCATCGCGAGATCGATGCACTCTATGAAAACCCGGTGCTGGACAGGATGTTGCCTGACCTCGCGGGGCGACGGCGCTTCGATCTGATCGAACAGGATCTCGCGGATCTTCGCGTGACAGCTCTGTCGCCTGCCGCAGCTCCCGCATTCGCGAAGGGCGCCGACGCCGACCTGCCAACGGCATTGGGATGGCTCTATGTCGCGGAAGGTTCCAATCTCGGTGCCGCCTTCCTCCTGAAGGCGGCGGAGAAGCTCGGTCTCTCCGAAAGTTTCGGCGCGCGCCATCTCGCGGCTGCGCCGGAAGGGCGCGGATTGCACTGGAAGACATTCACGGCGGCCCTTGATGGCGTGAGCCTGACCGGTCCCGAAGAGGAGCGCGTTGTCGAAGCTGCACACGCCGCTTTCGCACGCGTGCACGGGTTGGTGAACGAGGTCTTTACCGGCTGACCGGCGTATCTGCGCAAGAGCGATGCGTTGACACCTGCCAGAAACTCCCAAGATATCCAGGAGTTGGTATTCGGCCGAAGTGTCGCTGTCGGCTGGAATCGCGGATCAATGCCCATGATGCGTCTGCGAAGAGTGTTACGGGACGGGCGTCAGGCCGGCTTTCTGGCGCTCGGCGGTCTGATGCTGGCGCTTGGTGTCATCGGCGCGTTTCTGCCAGTGATGCCGACAACGATCTTCCTGATCCTTGCGGCTTGGTGTTTCGGCCGTTCATCGCCGCGCCTCGAGGCCTGGATGCTCGATCATCCGCGCTTTGGCCGGCCCTTGCGCCAATGGCGCGAGCAGGGCGCGGTACCGCTGCGTGCAAAGCTGATGGCGGTATCCGGAATGGCGCTTGGCTATACGCTGTTCTGGTTCGGATCTCAGCACACCCCGCTGATCGCGGGCATGGTCGCACTCTTCATGATCGCGGCTGCGATCTATGTGGTCAGCCGTCCCGAGCCTGACCTGCGCAACGCCGTGCGCGACAGCGATGCTCCGGGCGGCCTGAACTGAACGCTTCATGCAGTGCGAAGAACCCCGCGCTGCGTCAACCGTCACAACGACAAATAGTGATCTCTTCCGGTACTTTAGACAGAGTCCAATGTCTTCATCGCCGATTTTTCGTCAGATTGACATCGACCCCTTCGATGATAAAAACCATGCATGCGATGTGCTGGCACATCGTCAGCCAGCCAGCATGCGCTTTGCAGCGAGCCAGCTAACCAGCAAAACAGCAGAGACAAGGCCTCATGTGCCGCGCTGCGCATGCGTCGGTTCGTTTGTCCGGCGTGAACGCGCGCGATGCTGCAGAGCGCAACGGTTCGCATGGCGTCGCGTATCAAAGGCCGATCCGGTATTCTGCGCAGGTTCGCGCTCGGCGCACTTGGCGCCACCGCTTTTTCTGTGTACGTGACGCCATCGCTCGCGCAAGTCACGCTGGATCCGATCGACGTCGCCGCCGGCAAGCCCCGCAAGAACAGGGGAACGCAAAACACGCCCGCCGTTCCCGCCAACGATGACCAGGACGGCGGCGCCCAAAGTACCCCCAATGCGGCGCCGAGCAGCAGCCAGCCGAAAGGCTTTCAAGGCACGCCCGACTGGGTCTACGACACGCCGGCATCGGTCAGCGTCATCAGCCGCGAAACGATCGAGCAGCGCACGCCACGCAACACCAGCGATTTGTTCCAGGACATGTCCGGCGTGTTCACTCCCACGGACCGGCAAAATCCCGGGTTGACGGTGAATATCCGGGGATTGCAGGAGCAGGGCCGCGTCAACGTGACGATCGACGGCGCCCGCCAGAATTTCCAGCAGGCGGGCCATGGCGCGGTAAGCTCGGTCTATGTCGATCCGGAACTCATCGGCAGTGTCGTTGTCGAGAAAGGGCCCGTCTCGACGGTCGGTGGCGCGGGAGTGATCGGCGGCGTCGTCACCATGCGCACGCTCGAAGCCGACGACATCCTGCTGCCGGGAAAGACCCACGGCATCCGATCGCGCGCCATCACCGGCACCAACGAGTACCGATATACGACGAGCCACGCGACCGCCGCGCGCAGCGACAATGTCGAAATGGTCACCGCTGTGTCGCGGAAGGAAACCGGTGCCTACAAGCCAGGCCAGAATGGCGAACTCGAATATGTCGGGCCAGGCGATCCGGTAACGTTCACCAACCAGAACAACTGGTCGGGGCTGAGCAAGCTCACGTTTCGTCCGACGGAAGACCAGACCCTGAAGTTCGGTTATGTCGCCCTGAAGAACTCGTTTTCGACCGGTCAGGGCCTGTATATCGACACCAATCAGCTCCTGACGCAGACGGCGACCGCCGACTATTCGTGGAAGCCGAATCCGTTGATCGATCTCAGCGCCAAGGTCTGGTGGTCATCGACCGACAACCACCAGTTCCGGCCGCCGCGCACCGCCTATGGATATTTCGATCTTCAATACGGCCTGACGTCCTTCGGCGGCAGCATGTCGAACACATCCCGCTTCGACATTCCGCTGTTCAACGTCGAGTGGATCAACGGCGTCGAGTACTTCAAAGACCAGACCAAGACCGGCGTCATATCCGATCAGTCCAACCCGTCCGATGCCGAGTGGTTCTCCGGCCCGACCCCGGCCGGCGCGCGCGACATTGCGAGTGCGTTCAGCCAGCTCAAGTTCAAGCAGGGTGAATGGCTCGAACTGATCGCGGGCGCGCGCTACGACCTCTATTCGCTGAACGGCTCCGGCAACTTCATAAATGCCTGCGGTCCCTTCGCGGAAGAATGCGTTCAGCCCTTCTTGGTCGACAAGTCGGAAGGGCGCGTCTCGCCCGCATTTACTGTTGCGGTGACGCCCGTCAAGGGGCTGCAGCTTTACGGCAAATACGCGGAAGGCTTTCGACCGCCACAGATCATGGAAACGCTGCAATATGGACGGCATATCGGCAACGGCGTATTGTTCGGCCCCAATCCGAACCTGCTGCCCGAGACGTCAAAGACGTTTGAGGCCGGCGTCAACGTGAAATACGACAACATTTTCTTTCAAGGCGACGGTTTCCGCGCCAAGGCCGCCATATACGAAACCAAGATCGAAAATTTCATCACCACCGGGACCGGCCGCTTTCCGCAAGCCGGCACCTTTGGAGAGCTCGTTCAGACGGCTTTCGTGTTCGTGAATCTGCTGGGACCGACGACCACGATGAAGGGCTTCGAGCTGGAGGCGTCCTACGACGCGGGAATGGCCTATATCGGCGGAAGCTACACCAGCCTGAAGGCGACCTATGACGGCGTCTTCGATCCGTTCTTTGCCGGTCCGCCCGACGGCGATGCATATCTGCCGCTCCTTCCGGAATGGGAACGGCAGTATTTTTTCATTTTCGTGCCGCCGAAGGAGAAATATACCCTGGATGGGGGCCTGCGTTTCTTCGATCGCAAGCTGACCGTAGGCGGCCGGATGACCTACGTGGCGCCGACGATCCCGCTGACGACCGACGAACTGCTGCAGACCTACGAGCAGAAGAGCTATCACCTGTACGGCCTCTACCTGTCCTTCGCGTTGAACGAAAATCTGACTGCCCGCATCAACGTCGATAATCTGATGGACAAGGCCTATGTCGACGCCATGGGCGTGCCGACCTATCCGGCTCCGGGACGGACGATAACATTCTCGATGCAGGGAAAATTCTGAGTGTCGATCAGGCCGGTGTTGCGCCAGATCGGCGCGCATTCCTCTGCGCTTCAGTTTCGTTGCGTTCTAATGAAGCCAGCAATTTGGGTCTTTTCTAAATTCGAAGCATATTTCTGTGATGACACGCCCAATTTTGTGATGCAGTAATCGGAACGTCGGCGCCAGCAAGCCAATCCCAGCCAGCCACGCTAGCAATCTACTCAGGGAGACTTGTCGTGGCGTTCACATCCCCAACAATTTTGTCGGCCGTCCTTGATGGGCATTGATGCGGCTGCGGCGCTGATGTCGCTGCCGATCCCGCCGACCTGGCCGCGACCTGCATAGGCGCTGGCTTCCCCACAGCTCGATTGGCCTCCGGCAGTCATCGTCCGGGAGGCCGCATCTGATCCCGAACGCGACCAAGCAAAGCGTGGTCTTCGAGTAGGGCTCCACCAAAGGAACCATCCATGCCTGTTATCGACCTCACCGAAGACAGCGACGAATTCCACGGATATTTTCCTCAGGCGCTCACCCCGGATTCGAAGATCATAAATGGTCTCGGGGGTGACGATCTGATCATCGGCTCGAGCACACGCACGGGCGGGGGGTTAAGCCACGACACCATCAACGGCGGTGACGGGAATGATGCGCTGTTCGGACTTTCCGGCGACGATGACCTGAAGGGCGATGCCGACAATGACGTGCTGGACGGCGGTCTCGGTACGGATACGCTGATCGGCGGCACGGGCGACGACACCTTCGTGCTGGAGTTCCTTCCGGGCGAAGGCAACGACTACATCGTCGATGTGGACGGCACCGGGACCATCTTCGTCGGTCACACCGACTTCGACATGACGACCGGCGAATCGGAATTGGTGGGTTATGCCCTCGCCGGCACAGCCCTGCCGGTGGCCGGTGAATCCGATCTCTACGAACTGGTGCTGACCGACACCCAGGAAGTCAGCCAGACTTACCGCTTCCAGTGGGCGGGCCCGGGCTCGAATCTCGTCATCACCAATACGGCGGTCGCGGATGTGAGCGCCACGGTCCAGAATTTCAGCAACGGCTCCTTTGGACTGACGCTCAATACCGCGCCTGTCGCAGCGGACGATACCGTGGAAACGGTGAAAAACCTTGCGGCGGTGATCAACGTTCTGGCCAACGACTTCGACACTGTCGGTTTCCTGGACCCGACCACCGTCGCGGTTGTCGACGGGCCTGATCACGGCACGGTCACTGTCGACGTCGTGACCGGCGAGATCACCTATAAGCCGACGGGCAATTTCGTGGGCACGGACAGCTTCACCTACACGGTGAAGGACGACGACGGCGTGATCTCCAACGAGGCGACCGTGAGCCTCGATGTGGCGGCGGCCCACAACCTGACCGAAGGCGATGACGTGTTCTCGGGCGACTCGCTCGGCCTGATCACGGCGGGTATCGAGGTGAACGGCCTGGGTGGTCATGACTACATCGTCACCAGCAACCGGTCGGCGCAACCCGACATCATCAACGGCGGTGACGGCAACGACCTGATCTTTGTCGGCGGCGGCGACGATTTCGTCGATGGCGGGGCGGGCGATGACGTGATTCACGCCCGCGCCGGCAACGACACGCTGATCGGCGGCGAGGGCGACGATACCTTCGTGATCCGCTTCACGGATTCCGGCACCACCACGATCACCGACACGGACGGCGCGCTCTGGCACGGCACGTTCCGGCCGGAATCGTTTCCGTCGTCCTGGAGTCCGGCCCCGGGCGCCACAAGCGGCTTCGGCATTGGCGGCACGGCGACGGTCGTGACTCCGGGGATCTGGAATCTTGCGGTGCCGGACCAGTCCAGCCAGATCATTAATCTCACGCTCAGCTGGACCGGCGACGACCTGACCATCGTGCGCGACGGCAATCCGCAGACCGTGGTCATTGAGGACTATGTCAACGGCACATTCGGCATCACGCTGGAAAACGCGGCCCCCGTCGCGACGGACGACACCGCCGGGACGGTCAAGAACCTCGCGACGGTGATCGACGTTCTGGACAACGACAGCGACGCCGACGGCACGCTGGACGCGACCACCGTCGCCGTCGTGGACGGGCCGGATCACGGCACGGTCACTGTCGATGCCGTGACCGGCGCGATCACCTATCGGCCGACAGGCAATTTCGTCGGTACGGACAGCTTCACCTATACGGTGAGGGACGACGACGGCGTGATCTCCAACGAGGCGACCGTAAGCCTCGACGTGGCTGCGGCACACAACCTGACCGAGGGCGATGACGTGTTCTCGGGCGATTCGCTCGGCCTGATCACGGCGGGTATCGAAGTGAACGGGCTGGGCGGTCACGACTACATCGTCACCAGCAACCGGTCGCCGCAACCCGACATTATCAATGGCGGCGACGGCAACGACCTGATCTTCGTCGGCGGCGGGGACGACTTCGTCGACGGCGGGGCGGGCGATGACGTGATTCATGGCCGCGCCGGCAACGACACGCTGATCGGCGGCGAGGGCGACGATACCTTCGTGATCCGCTTCACCGATGCCGGCACCACCACGATCACCGACACCGACGGCGTGCTCTGGCACGGCACGTTCCGGCCGGATTCGTTTCCCTCATCCTGGAGCCCGCCCCCCGGCGCCACAAGCGGATTTGGCATCGGCGGCACGGCAACCTTCGTGGCGGAAGGCGTGTGGAATCTGGCGGTGCCGGACCAGTCCAGCCAGATCATCAATCTCACGCTCAGCTGGACCGGCGACGACCTGACCATCGTGCGCGACGGCAATCCGCAGACCGTGGTCATCGAGGATTACGTCAACGGCACATTCGGCATCACGCTGGTAAACCCGGTCATGGGCACGCCCGGTGCAGACAAGAAGCTGTCGGGCACCGAGGGCGACGACCGCATCGATGGCGGGGTCGGTGCGGACAAGATGCACGGACTGGCCGGCAACGACACCTATGTCGTCGACCATAAGGGCGACAAGGTTACCGAAGAGGCCGGAGGGGGGATCGACACCGTCGAGTCGTCGGTGACCTTCAAGCTCGCAAAGAATATCGAGAATCTCATCCTGACCGGCGATGCCGACATCAACGCCACCGGCAACAAGGAGGACAACACGATCACCGGCAATTCGGGCGACAATATTCTGAATGGCGGCAAGGATGGCAACGACACATACGTGTTCAATCCGAATTTCGGTAACGACACCATCCGCAACTTCGTCGGCAACGGGGCGGACGCAGGAGACGCGATCCAGTTCGACTCGTCGATCTTCGCGGATTTCGATGCGGTGATTGCGGCGACCACGGACACCGGCAAGAATCTGCTGATCGACGCCGGAGCGCACGGGCAGATCACCCTGGAAAAGGTCGCCGACATCTCTCTGCTGCATTCCAGCGACTTCACCTTCGTCTAGCGATCGGAGGCCGTCTTAATACAACGCGCGCTCGTCGCAAATTGATGGAGCCGGAGACGAAACAAGGCTGAAGCGCTCGACCGTGTCGCGCGCTTCAGCAAACTCCATTCGAATGGGAGTAGGCGGAGCGGTAAGACCTGGGACTAATTCCCGTCCAGCGCTTGAATGCGCGGGTGAAATGCGCGGGATCGGAATAGCCGAGCGAGTAGGCGATCTCCAGAATGGAATGGTCCTCGCGCATCAGCAGCCTGAAAGCGCGATCTCGCCGGTATTCGTCGAGCAGTTCTTCGAACGTCACGCCCCAGTCGGCGAGTCGGCGCTGCAGGGTCCGGGCGCTGATATTCAACCGCTTCGCCACGCGTTCCCGGGTGGGATGCTCGTATGGCAGCATGCTGGCGATCAGCGCGATGGCGTCGTGCGTGGTATCGAGAAACGGAGTGGGTTCGGGTGGACGGCGATCCAGCCGCATGCCCAGGATATCGCTGTCGAAGACGATGCCGTCCGAGTCGGCGTCGAATATCAGGGATGCCCCCAGGAATTCATGCAGCCCGTCGAACATCGGCGAATAGGGACGCGCGATCTTGACGCTGATGGCGGCCGGCTCTCCGGTCATCAGTCCGATCTTGCGGAGCACCACCAAGGTGCCGAAAATATGCTGGATGGGATCGAGCGAACCGCGCCCGAGATAGTTGAAATTGAAATGCATGCACCGCGGTTGTCGGACGAGGTTGAACCGCGTGCCCTTCTGAAGCGTGTCGATGGTCTGCGATGCGAATTGCAGGCCGGACAGCAGGTTCGGGGATTGTGCAACCGATTCTCCCCACCATCCGAGTTGCGGCAATTCGTAATGGGTCGCGATCTGCGGGCCATAGAACTGGCAACCGGTCGCGCCTGCCACACTGTCCTCGAGCCTGAAGCAGACGTCGCGATCGAACCACGTTTCCGGATTGCCAAGTTGAGAAGACACGATCCCGGCGTCCCGCAGGATCGGCGCGGCACGCAGCCCGCGCTCGTTGAGAAAACGCGGGACGTGGATCAGGGTCAGCGACCGGTGGGAAAAATGGTAAGAAAATGCGGCGGCCATAGCCGGTGCAACCTACCTGCAAATTTTGCGATCCTCTAGCATCTGCGCCGTCCGAGAGCCAGACAACTTTGCAGCGACACTCCTCGGGTCTGGCCTGAAATGGCAAGACCCCGGGCGCAGCGCTGCTATACCGTGCCGCACGTCAGCCGCCGCACAAGATCGGTGGCTGGATCGTCGCTGCGGCGACGCCTGCGGGGGCGTTAGATAATGACACGGGCGCTTGTCAGATTTCCCGGCGCAGGTTTTTGCGCCGCATTTGCCTTCACCGCGATCAGTCTTGGAGCGCTTCACGCCGCCGATATGCCGATGAAAGCGCCGCCCCCCTCGGCAGCCCCCGCCTACAGCCCGTGGCGTTTCGACATCACGCCCTATGCCTGGATGCCGTCGCTGAACGGCTCTTCGACGATCAAGGGACATACCGCCGACGTCGACGCGAGCTTTTTCGGCGACATCATCCACCGGAAAATTCCCAAGGAATTGTTCGGCCTGATGACCGCCTTCGAGGCGCGCAACGACCGCTTCGCGATCATCGGCGACTTCACCTATCTGCTGCTGGGCGCTTCCAAGGGAGGTGCGCGCTCGACCTCGCTTGACCCGCGGGTCACGCTCGGTGTCAGCGCGAATTTCGATGCCACCGTCAAGATGATCATTACCGAACTTGCGGGTGCCTATGAGCTTGTGCGCTGGGGCTCGCCGGCCGGCTCGGCGACCTCGCTCGACGTCTACGCCGGCGGCAGGCTCTGGTGGCAGGAAGCCGAAGCAAGCCTCGATGTCAGCGCGGCGCTACAGGTCCTGCTGCCGCGCCGAACCTTCACGATCAATGGCACACGTGCGGTTGCCAGTTCAGGCGACGTGACTTGGGTCGATCCGCTGGTCGGCCTGCGGCTGCGCCATCAGTTCATGCCGGGTCAGGAACTGACTCTGAGCGGCGATGTCGGCGGCTTCGGTGTCGGCAGCGAATTTTCATGGCAGGCCGTCGGCGCCTACCGCTTCCACATCGGGCAGGCCTGGGGTGCCGCCTGGTCAGGCATGCTCGGCTATCGCGCGCTCTATGCCGATTACTCAAAGGGGTCGGGCGATACGCTCTACCAGTTCGACATGCTGCAGCACGGACCGATCGCGGGCCTTAGCGCGCGATTCTGATCGAATCTCAACCCACATCACAGCGGTGAACGGACCATGACGACACGCATCTTCCGAATGCTGGCACTCCTTTTTGGCCGGCATGCGCGCAAAGGCCTCACCATAGCGGGCACCACGGCCGTGCTGGCGCTGTCGGCACCAAGCCTTCACGCGCAAGTCCCGCCGCCCCCGGGTGTGACCGGTGTCAATGTCGGATTGCTCAGTTGCAACCTGTCGCCGACCATCGGGCTCGTTGTCGGTTCGCTCCAGACGATGGAGTGCCGCTTCGCGCCGGCCGGTCCGTTTCCGCCTGAAATTTATCGCGGCACCTTCGGCACGTTGGGCCTCGATGTCGGTGTAACGCTGGCGCAGGGCCTCGCGTGGCAGGTTTACGCCCCCACAGCCGGTCCCTTGAATGGCGCGCTGGCCGGCACGTATGTCGGCCCCAGCGGCGAGATCGGTGTCGGCGTCGGCGTTGGTGCCAATATCCTTTTCGGCGGCTCCGGCCGTTCCTACGCGCTGCAGCCGGTGTCTCTCTCGGGCGAAGTCGCGCTCAATGTTTCGGTGGGCGTCTCGACCATCGAGCTGAGATGGGTGCCTTAGGTCTGCAAATCCGAAAAATTCCGAACCTGACCGCATTCTGAGAGAAGCAATGGAGTCTGCGTTATGAATTCAACCGTACTGGGTCCCGTGATCGCGTCGGTCATCGTACTGGCTTCGAGTCATGTTTATGCCCAGAACACCAATGCTGCGACGGCGCCGCATGTCCCACTTCAGAAGACCATCGGGCAAGGCAAGCCGCAAGTCGTCCCGTCGCTGTTCGTTCTCAATTCGCGTGGCGCCAGCCTCGAGGGCGGTAAGCTCGTACTGACCGGGGTTGCGCCGAACGCGATCGTGTTCGCGGACCGGCCGGTGCGCGCGGCCGGTCACGATCTCACCAGCCGGATCGTGGAGGACTGGAGCAAGGGCAGCGACAATTTCGCCAAGGATCCGCCGAACGCCACGGTCTCCGGATTTACGAAAGACGGCTCGGGCGTGAAGGATGTCGTCGTCGTGCTGAAGTCGCCGAAACTCGAGGGTGACAGGCTTACGTTCGACGTCGACGTGCTGGAAGGCGATCTGAATGGTGCCGACGGCTCCGCCGCGGTGTTCATCGACATCATCGGGCGTCCGTTCACGCCGCTGTCGTTCGCCGGCGCTGCGCGCCGCACCGCCTGGCGCGGCGCCTATTACGCCGGGGCCGCGGCCGCTGGCGCCGCCGCCGTCGGTGCAGCGGCGGCCTATGCCGCACCATATTACGCACCGCCGCCGCCCGCCTATTATCCGCGTCCGGCCTGCGGCTATTATCCGTATCCACCCTGTTACTAGCTTCGAGCGCGTGGAGATGTCGTCGAAGAGCGGTACGAGGCTTCAATAGCAATTTCTCGTGGCTCGGGGTGACCAGCGCTCTGGCATCATCGCCGTCGCCTGCCTCGTACTGCTCTCGCTGCTGCTGGGACCCGTGGATACGCCCCACACCAGAATGCATGGAGTGAGCCTTTGAGACGCTTCGTCCTGTCTTCGACCGCCGGCTTCGCCTGCGCGATGGCCACGCTTGCCGGACCAGGTTTTGCGCAGGCACCTGCGATACCGCCTTCACTCGTCACGCCGGACAAGGTTGAAAGCCTGATCGGGACGCTCGAGTTCAAGGATGGCGTTCCAAGCAAGGCGACCGCCCAGAAGCTCTACGACCAGCTCGACTTCACCTATGCCTATCGCGCCTTCATGGACAACATGCGCGGCGTCAGCATTCAGTCGCTGCGCAAGGGCATGCAGGATATCGGGGTCAAGGACAACGATGTGCTGGTCTTCTCCGAGCTGATGGACGCCAAGTCGCTGTTCCTGACCGCCAATGCCGACACGATTTATGTCATGGGCGCGCTCGACCTGTCGAAGGGCCCGGTGGTAATCGAGACGCCGCCGCGCTTTCTGGGTGCGGTTCAGGATGCCTGGTTCCGCTGGGTGATCGATCTCGGCGTGCCTGGCCCGGATCGCGGCATGGGTGGCAAATATCTGATTGTGCCTCCGGGCTACACGGGAACGCTGCCTGAGGGCGAGTTCAACATCGCGCATGCGCGCACCAACGTCATACTTTGGTTCGGCCGGTCCTTCCTCGCCAATCACAACGACCCGAAGCCGGTGGTGGAGGAGATCCGCAAGTTCACAAAAGTATACCCCTACGAGCAGGGCGGCGTCGGCACCCCGATTGCAGAGTTTCTGGCGGGCAAGGCGAAACTCGGACGCGTCACGCCTCCGCCGCCGACGGTGTTTCACGAAGGCAGCGGCAAGGTGATGAACACCATTCCGCCGAATGACTGGACCTTCTTCGAGCGGCTCAACGAGATCGTCCAGAACGAGCCGGCAACATCGCTCGATCCCGAACTAATGGGACCGGTCGCGGCAATCGGCATCGTCAAGGGCAAGCCCTTTGCGCCGGATGCTCGGATGAAGGGGATCATGACGGAGGCGCTCGAGGTCGCGAATGCGACGTCGCGCACGCTCTTCATGTCGCCACGGGATGCTGGCTGGTACTATTACCCCAACTCATCCTGGTTCAACTTCCTGTTCGAGACGGGATATCAGTTTGAAACGCCGATACCGCTCGTCACGAAAGAAGGCGTCAAACCGTTCCCGCCGACCGGCTACCGGACCATGGACGCGCGAACGAACTTCTTCTACGGCGTCACCGGAATCACGCCGGCCATGGCGATGCGCGTTCCGGGCATCGGCTCTCAATATCTGCTGGCCGTGGCGGATGCTGACAAAAATCACTTCGACGGCGCAAGAACCTACAAGGTGACCTTGCCGAAGGGGATTCCGCAGGCGAACTTCTGGTCATTCACTGTTTACGACAACATGACGCGCTCGATGCTCGACACGCCGCAGCGCTATCCGCGCGCCGGCAGCCAGAGTTATCCGTCACCGGCCGCCGAACCGAATGCCGATGGCTCGACAACAATATATTTCGCGCCCACACAGCCTGATGATGTCAAACGCGGCAACTGGATCCAGACCATACCCGGCAAGGGATGGTTCGTGATCCTGCGGCTCTACAGTCCGCTCGAGCCATTCTTCGACAAGTCCTGGCGGATCAGTGAAGTCGAACCGGTGTCCGGCCCGATGAAGGAAGGCTTGATTCAGCGGATCGAGCAACGCGTAGATAAGCGCGAGGAATGCCGGCGCGAGGCCGAGGCCAAGAAGCTTGGTCCGGTCGAGCGCGTACGCTTCGTCGAGAAATGCATCCAATAGAGACTCGCAGCACCCGCCCGGTCGATCTTGTGATTGCTCCAGCCAAGGAGACATCCTGTGAAAACCATCCAGACAGTCACCGTCGCCTCATCGCTGATTCTGGGAGGAATGAGTTTGTCCGTCGCCCAGGGCACAACCGGCGTCCCGGGCTCGCCCGCCGCGACCGCACCGATCAGCGGACGCCAGTTGCCGTCGCCGGACCCGAAATTCGGCGGCGTTATCCGGGATGACGCGCTGCGGTCAAAGCCGTGGTGGGCGCCGCGTACCGCACCGCCGAAAGGCGCGCCAAACGTATTGTTGATCATCACCGACGATGCCGGCTTCGGCGTGCCGAGCACCTTCGGCGGCGTGATCCCGACACCGGCGATGGACCGCATCGCCAATCAGGGCCTACGCTACAATCGGATGTTCTCGACCGCGCTGTGTTCGCCGACACGGGCCGCACTGATCACCGGCCGCAACCATCATTCGGCCGGCTTCGGTGTGGTGTCCGAGCAATCGACCGGTTTCCCCGGCTACAATTCGATCATCGACCGCGACAAGGCTACGGTCGGCCGCATCCTTCTGGAGAACGGCTACGCCACGTCGTGGTTCGGCAAGAACCACAACACGCCTGCTTTCGCAGCAAGCCAGGTCGGACCGTTCGATCAATGGCCGACCGGCATGGGCTTCGAGTATTTCTATGGTTTCGTCGGCGGCGACGCCAATCAGTGGCAGCCGAACCTGTTCCGCAACACCACACAGATCTATCCTTTCAAGGGCAAGGAAGGCACCTGGAACCTCGTCACCGGCATGGCGGACGACGCCATCGATTACATGACGCGGATCCACCAGACCCAGCCGGACAAGCCGATCTTCATCAAATACGCACCGGGCGCCACGCATGCGCCGCATCACCCGACCCGGGAATGGGTGGAGAAGATCCGGGCGATGAAGCTGTTTGACGACGGCTACGAAAAGCTGCGGGAGCGCATCTTCGAAAACCAGAAGAAGCTCGGCGTGATCCCGAAGGACACCAGGCTATCGCCCTGGCCGAAGGATGTCATCAAGCCCTGGGATCAGCTGACCGATACCGAAAAGAAGCTGTTTATCCGGCAGGTGGAAGTGTTTGCCGCCTACGCCGCCTATAGCGACCACGAGATCGGCCGCGTCATCCAGCAATTCGAGGAGCTCGGCCGACTCGACAATACGCTGATCATCTACATCAACGGCGACAACGGCACGAGCGCGGAAGGCGGTCCGCTCGGCACGCCGAACGAAGTCGCGTGGTTCAATGGCGTCAACATGCTGCCGGCCGACGTGCAGATGAAGTGGTACGACGTCTGGGGCACCGAGCACACCTACAATCACATGTCGTCGGGCTGGTCCTGGGCTTTCGATACGCCGTTCGACTGGTTCAAGCAGAACGCATCGCGGCTCGGCGGCATCAACCAGAACATGGTGGTGTCATGGCCGGCCCGCATCAAGGACAAGGGCGCGCTGCGCGAGCAGTTCGTGCATGTCATCGACGTGCTGCCGACCATTCTCGAAGCGGCGGGTATCCGCGCGCCCGAGATCGTCGACGGCATCAAGCAGAAGCCGATTGAGGGGACGAGCTTCGCCTACACGTTCGACGCGAAGAACGCAAAGGCCGCGTCGCGCCACAAGACCCAGTATTTCGAGATGATGGGCCAATGGGCGCTGTATGACGAGGGCTGGATGCTCGCCACCAAGGTCAATCGCGCGCCGTGGCAGGCCTTCGGTCCGGCCAATCCGGACCCGCTGAACAACCAGGTGCTTGAACTCTACAACCTGAACGAAGACTTCAGCCAGACCACCGACCTTGCGGCCAAGTTTCCGCAGAAGGTCAAGGAGCTGAAGGCGAAGTTCATCGCGGAGGCCAAGAAGTACCAGGTGTTTCCGCTCGACGCCTCGGTCGCCGCCCGCATCGTGGCACCGCGCCCGAACATTACCGCGGGACGCAGCGAGTTCGTCTATACGCGGCCGATGGTCGGGCTGCCGCAGGGCGATTCGCCGCTGCTGCTCAACACTTCCTACACCGTCACCGCCGACATCGAGGTGCCACAGGGCGGCGCCGAAGGCATGATCCTGACCTCGGGCGGGCGCTTCGCGGGCTACGGATTCTATCTCCTGAACGGCAAGCCGGTGTGGCTGTGGAATCTGGTCGATTTGCAGCGCATCAAATGGGAAGGACCGGACGCGCTCACGCCGGGACGCCACACGATCGAGTTCGAATTCAAGTATGACGGCGAAGGCCCGGGCACGCTCGCCTTCAACAATTTCTCCGGCGTCGGACGTCCCGGCACCGGCACGCTGAAGGTCGACGGCAAGGTGGTCGATACCAAGAAGATGGAAAAGACGTTGCCGATGATCCTGCAATGGGACGAGAGCTTCGACATCGGATCCGACACGCTGACCGGCGTGAACGATGCCGATTACAGGCCGCCCTTCACCTTCACCGGCAAACTCAACAAGCTCACGCTCAAGCTCGACCGGCCGCAATTGTCGCCCGCCGACATCAAGAAGTTCGAGGCCGCCATGAGCGCGGCCGCGGACGGCCCGGTGTCGGAGGATCTGACGCTGGTCCAGCGGCTGGAACACCGGGTCGACAAGATCAGGGACTGCCGCAAACAGGCCGACGCGAAGAAGCTCGGCGCGCTCGAGCGGATTCCCTTCATGCGCGAATGCCTGCAGTGATGTCTAGCTGACAGGATCAGGGGCGGGGCGCTGCTTGATTTTGCCGAGGACGAGGATTGGCCACGCGGCACGGCGCCTCATCACGCGGCAAAGCGCAAGACGGACCCGCAGCCGCACGTCGCATGCTTTCGCGGACGGGAGCGGCGCGATGGCGGGGGAGACCCCGCCGGGTCATCACGATTCGTGAAAGTCGTTTCAACAATATTGATGCCGTGAAGGCGTCCGCTCCTGCAAGCTAGGTTGCTGAAGTGAGCGCCTTTCTGGAACTGGCGTCTCCCGATTGCACCGGTCGATGTGGAGAGTCGAAGCCCAGAAATGCTTCACCAACATGCTCTGAGATCAGACGCTTGGAAAAATAGATGTGTTCACGCATCAGCGCTTCGGCGCTTACGCTCTGTCGCGACCGGATGGCCCGGTAGATGTCGTGATGCGCATCATGTGCGCGCCGCGCGATGGTGAACGTGCTCTTGTCCAGCGAGTACCAGTGAACGTGACGAGAGCTTGCGAGCGGAACGCGATGGCTTTGCTCGACGAAATTGACGAGCATTGCGTTATCGGTCGCCCTCACAAGGATGGTGTGAAACGTATTGTTCATCTCGAGCCAGGCGGGCTGGTCGCGCTCATTCAGGCCTTTTTTCAGGAGATCGTCCCCCAGCTTGAGGCAATCCTCGATGCTCGTCGCCTCGTCGCTCGTCAGTCCGCGTTCGGCGAGGATGCGTGCGGCAAGACCTTCAAGGTCGGCCCGGACATCATAGGCGTCCATCACTTCCTTCAGCGTGAAGGTTCTTATCTTGTATCCGCGCTTCGGACCGGGTTCGAGCAGGCCTTCTTTCGACAGGATGCCGAGCGCCTCGCGGATGGGTGTGCGCGAAACGCCGAGCGCTTTCGCGAGCGGAATTTCCTGCAGGTGAAAGCCCGGCTCGAATGCGCCGTTCAATATGCGATTTCGAATCTCGACGACGACAGCCTCGCTTCGAGACACCGCCCGGCTCGCGCCTTCCATCATGCGCTCGGCTTCCTTGCTCTCCCGCCGCACTGAGCGCGGCCCAGGGCCGACGCCATGTACGCGCAAACTTTATGCATGCATATCGTTGACTTACATGTATACATATTGCAGAGTTTTGCAGCTTTTCTAAATAAATCGGCCAGCAAATGTGCCGGCCGTGATCGGTATGTACGCAAAAGCCGGACGAGGACGATGAGCCAGGACGAGGATTCGATCTTCCGGAAGCAGCATTTCGGCAAGCGGATGGGTTTCGGCTCCCGGCCGGGCCTGCTCATCGTCGATTTCACGGTCGGATTCAACGATCCCGCCTCGTTCGGCGGCGGAAACATCAGCGATGCCATTGCCAGCACCGTTCCGCTGCTGGCGGAAGCGCGCAGCCGCGGCCTTCCGGTCGCTCATACGCGCATCGTCTATGCCGAGGACGGCAGCGACGCGAACGTCCATACCCTGAAAGTGCCAAGGCTCTTGCAACTTACCGAGAGCAACCCGGCCAGCCACTTTGTTCCGGAGCTGATGCCGCGCGCCGGCGAGATCGTGGTTCGCAAGACATTGCCGTCCGCATTTTTCGGCACGGATTTGGCCGGTCTGCTGGTCGCCAGAGGCGTCGACACACTCATCGTCGCCGGTTGCACGACGTCGGGTTGCGTGCGGGCGAGCACGCTGGACGCGATGTGCCTGGGGTTCCGGCCAATGGTCGTATCCGATTGCGTCGGGGATCGGGCCGAAGGGCCGCATTCGGCGTCGCTGTTCGATCTCGGTCAGAAATACGCCGACGTCATGGCGCTACCGGACGTGATGAAGGAACTGCAAAAAATCAAACGTGCAGCGTGAGGGAGTTCCCGAACCATGCCCATCAGCGATGATTTCCGAATCGGCATGTGGCGGGAGGTGCTCGCCCTTTCGAAGGTTCAGCCCAACGAAACGGTAATCGTGCTTACCGGCGAGTCGAGCCATCCCCTGAATATCGACGCCGCGATGCGCAGCGCCCATTCCTTCGGTGCGAGTGTATTTCGTCTGGACCTGCCGCCTTTGTCACCCAAGGGTTTCAAAGGCTCGGACCGGACGCTCAATGTCGGGACGACGCCGCTCAGCGGGCAGCATGTCGCGCTCGGCGTGCTGCAGAAGGCCGACATGATCATCGACCTAATGGGGCTTCTGCATTCTCCGGAACAGCTGTCGATCCTCAACGCTGGCGTCCGCATGCTCATGGTGGTGGAGCCGCCGGATATCCTCGCCAAGATGATCCCGGTGCAGGAAGACAAGAACCGGGTGATGGCGGCGGACGATCGCCTGCGGAAGGCGAGAGAAATGCACGTCACCTCGAAGGCCGGGACCGATCTCCGGATGAAGCTCGGTCAGTTCGGCACGCTTCCGGAATACGGATTTGCCGACGAGAAGGGTCATTGGGACCATTGGCCAAGCGGCTTCACATCGACATGGCCGAACGAGAAAAGCGCGAACGGCCGGGTCGTGATCGACGTCGGCGACATGCTGCTGCCGTTCAAGATGTATGTTTCGTCGCCGATCACGCTTGAAATCCGGGATGGCTTCATACGCAGCATCGAAGGCGGATTCGAAGCGAAGTTTCTCCGGCAGCATATGGAATCCTACGGCGACGAAGGAGCCTTCGGCGTGTCTCATGTGGGCTGGGGATTGCAGCCCAGGGCGCAGTGGACCGGACTTGGAATGCGCGACAAGGCGCAGTCCCTTTGCATGGATGCCCGCGCCTATTATGGGAATTTCCTGTTCTCGACCGGCCCGAATTCCGAGGCGGGCGGCTCCAACAATTCCGCGTGCCATGTCGACATCCCGATGGGACATTGCTCCGTCTCCCTCGATGGCGAGCCGATGACCATCGACGGAGATGTTGTCGCCGCAGATCAGCGCGTGGCCAAAGCCGCATGACTGAGACGATCGGTATCGGCGTCAGAAGGCGAGAAGACCGCCGATTCCTCACCGGTCGCGGCCGCTATGTCGATGACATCAAGCTGCCGAACCTGGCGCATGCGGCCTTCCTGCGCAGTCCGCATGCCAGCGCGCGCATCGTTCGTCTGGATGTCGCACGGGCGCAGGCCGCCAAGGGAGTGATCGGCGTCCTGACCGGACGCGAATGGCAGGCGGAGGGGCGCGGGGCCATGCCCACGATCGCGCCGGTCCCGTTCTCCGACGGCAGGCCCATGAACGAAGTATCGCGCCCGGTCTTTGCGGTCGACTTCGTGAAGCATGTCGGCGACACGGTAGCCATGATCGTTGCCGAGACGCGAGGCGAGGCCCTCGACGCGCTGGAACTGATCGACATCGAGTACGAGGCGTTGCCCGCCATTGCCTACGGGCCGGATGCGACCACCGACACGGTGCTGGTGCATCCGGAACTCAAGACGAATATCACCTTCGATCACGAACTCGGAGACCGGGAGGCCGTAAGGCAAGCGTTCCGGAATGCCGATCACGTCGTTTCACTCGACGTCATCCAGAACAGGATCACCGCCAACGCGCTCGAGCCGCGCGCCTATATCGGCGAATACGATGCCGGCCGCGACGAATACACGCTTACGGCGAGCACCCAGATTCCTCATCTGGTGCGCCAGTGGCTTGCGGATGATTCACTGCGCGAGCCGGAACACAAGATCAGGGTCATCGCGCCGGACGTCGGCGGCGGATTTGGACCTCGCAATACCCATTACAGCGAAGAACCCGCGGTTCTCTGGGCGGCGAAGAAGTTCGGGCGCGCGGTCAAATTCGTGGCCACACGTTCGGAATCGCTCATCACCGATGCCCATGGCCGCGATCACGTCACGACCTGCCGCATGGCGCTGACCCGCGAGGGAAGGATTCTGGGAATCGAAGCGGACACCATCGCCAATCTCGGCGCATACATGACCGCGTTCGGTCCCAGCATACCCGCTCATTATTATCCGCGCGTGATGTCGGGCCTGTATCGGGTTCCCTCGGTTCATTGCCGGGTGCGCGGGGTGTATACGCATACCGTCCCGGTCGAGGCCTATCGGGGCGCAGGGCGGCCGGAAGGCATCTATGTCCTGGAACGCTTGCTGGAGAATGCAGCGCGCGAGCTTGGCATCGATGTGGTCGAAATCCGTCGGCGCAACATGCTCCGCGCCGAGGATTTTCCCTACAAGACCTGCTTCGGATTCTCATACGACGTGGCCGATCCTCCGGGTCTTCTGGAAAAAACCCTCAGCCTGATCGACTACCCCGCGCTTCGCCGCGAGCAGAGCGCGGCACGCGAACGCGGGGAACTGATCGGTATCGGACTTGCAGGTTTCGTCGATTGTTGCGGCGCGCCCAGCAAGGCCGCCAAGGCGATCGGACGCAGGATCGGTGGCTACGACGCCATGCAGATTCGCCTGCATCCGTCCGGCAAGGTCACGCTGTTCTGCGGAACGCATTCGCACGGGCAGGGTCACGAAACGTCGTTCTGCCAGATCGCCGCGCAACAACTAGGCATTCCTCTGGAGGATGTCCTTCTGGTGGAAGGTGACACCGGCCGCATTCCCACCGGGCTCGGCACGTGGGGGTCCCGGTCGATGTTCCTGATGGGGCCCGCGATCTCGGAGGCGACGCGCCGCGTCTTGCAGAAGATGACCCGGCTTGCGGCGCATCTGATGGAGACCGAGCCGGAAAAGGTCACGGTGCACGAGGGCAGGTTCATTCGCTCCGGGACAAACCGCGTCCTGTCGTTCCGCGAAGTCGTTCGCGCGGCCTATACCGGGCACGATGTGCCGGCCGGCTTCGAACTGGGTCTCGAAGAGACCGTTTTCTACGATCCGCCGGATCGCAATTTCCCGTCCGGGATGCAACTCGCCGTCGTGGAGATCAACGCAAAGACCGGCCGCGTGACGCTGCGGGATTTCTGCGCGGTGGACGATTGCGGCTGCGTGATCAACCCGATGATCGTCGAGGGTCAGCTGCATGGCGGCGTGGCGCAAGGCATCGGCCAGGCGCTGATGGAGGAATGCACCTACGATTCCGGGAGCGGTCAACTCGTTGCGGGAAGCTTCATGGACTATACGATGCCGCGCGCCGATGATTTGCCGTCGATCCGCTTCCGGCATCAGGAAACGTTGAATCCGAACAATGTTCTCGGTGTGAAGGGCTCGGGAGAGAGCGGCTCGATTGGTGCGCCGGCCGCGGTCGCGAATGCGATCGTGGATGCGTTGTGGCATTTCGGCGTCCGCGAAATCTCCATGCCGATCACGTCGCAGAAAGTGTGGCGCGCGATGTTGGGCGCCGGAAGCCATCGAGCGTCTGCGATCCAGAAGCCCGATACAAGACCGAAGAAGAGCAAGCACGAGCAACTTGAAGTCCAGACCGGGAAATAAGGGGTATCGATCATGTACTACAGAATGCTCTCAGCGTTGACTGCCATCGGCATGTTGGCGGCAACCTCGGCCCAGGCGCAGATCAAGGTCGGCGTCACACTGAGCACTACGGGGCCCGCTGCATCGCTCGGAATTCCCGAAAAGAACACGTTGTCGCTGGTCCCTAAAGAGATCGGCGGTCAGAAAATCGAGTACATCATCCTGGACGACGCGTCGGACACCACCACAGCCCGCAAGAACATCGAGAAGTTCACGACCGAGAACAATGTCGACGTGGTGGTGGGCTCCTCGATCACGCCGGCGACTCTGGCGATGACCGAGGTGGCGGCGCGCAGCCGCACGCCGGTGATCAGTCTGGCCGCGGGAATCGTGCTGATACAGCCGCAGGACGAAAACAAGCGCTGGATTTTCAAGACGCCATACAATGACGGCAACATCGCCGCTGCCGTGGTCGAGCACATGGCGCGCAATGGCGTGAAGAAGGTCGCACATATCGCCTTCAACGACGCCTATGGCGAGAGCTGGGCGACCGAGTTCGAGAAAGTCGCGAAGGCCAAGGGATTGGAAGTCGTCGCAGCGGAGAAATACAATCGGACCGACACGTCCGTTACCGCGCAGATCCTGAAGATCATCTCCGCGAAGCCGGATGCGGTCCTGATCATCGCCGCGGGAACGCCGGCGGTCCTGCCGCAGGCCACCCTGAAAGAACGGGGATTCAAGAATCGCATCTATCAAACCTCCGGCGTCATCAACAACGAGTTCTTGCGCGTGGGGGGAAAGAATGTCGAAGGTACGCTGCTTCCCGGCGGCCCGGTCATCGTCGTGGACCAGCTGCCGGACGGACACCCCGCCAAGAAGCCGAGCCAGGAATACAAGAAGAGCTACGAGGCAGCTTTCGGGGCGAACACCTTGTCGACATTCGGCGCCAATGCCTGGGACGCCATCCTCATTCTGCAGGCGGCGATCCCGGAAGCGCTGAAGAAGGCAAAGCCCGGCAGCGTGGAATTCCGGGTCGCGCTGCGGGATGCGATCGAGTCGGTCAAGAACCTGCCGACCACGCATGGCGTGGTTACCATGACGCCGCAGGATCATAACGGCTATTCGCTCGAGGCGCCGGCCATGATCACCGTGAAGGACGGGAACTGGGCGCTGGCCAAATAGCCGGTCTGGTCCAATCACGCGTCGCGGTCCTTCTGACCGCGACGCGTATTCGATTGATCCGTGTCCCGATCGAACGGGATATCGCGAAAGCGTGGACGAACATGAATCTCGATATCGCCTTGCTGCTGGGGCAGGACGGGCTGACCAACGGCGCAATCTACGCGCTGCTGGCGATTGCTCTGGTTCTTGTCTATGCCGTTACGCGGATCGTCTTTATTCCGCAGGGCGAGTTTGTCGCGTATGCTGCGCTGACGCTGGCGGAGTTCCAGTACGGGCGCGTGCCGCCGACGATCTGGCTGATGGTCGTGCTGGGTCTGCTGGCTGCTTCGGCGCAGATATGGTCGTCCAGGCGTCAGTTGTCGTTGCGATCGCTTGTGCGCTCCTGCATCGTTTACATCGCCATCCCCTGGATGGTCGCAGGCGTCAGCCTTTGGCTGGCGCCGATGCGGCCGCCGCTGCTGGTGCAGATCGCGCTGACCATGGCGATCGTCACATCCCTCGGGCCTTCGATCTACCGGCTGGTATTTGCTCCGGTCGCAAGTGCCTCGGTATTGTTGCTTCTCATCATCTCGGTCGCGCTGAACTTCGCACTCAGCGGCATCGGCCTTCTCATGTTCGGTGCGGAAGGGGTTCGCACCGAGGCGGTAACCTCGCAGAGTTTCGAAATCGGCGTCCTGACGATTACCGGCCAGAGCCTCTGGGTCATCGCTGCAAGCGGCGCGGCGATGGCAGGGCTCTACGCCTTCTTTCGCCTCACGATCTATGGAAAGGCCTTGCGCGCCACCGCGGTGAACCGAATCGGCGCCAAACTTCTGGGCATTCGCTCGGAAATTGCCGGCGGGATCGTGCTGACCTTTGCGGTCGGCCTGGGGGCCGCGTGTGGGGTGCTGATCGCGCCACTGACGACGATCTATTACGACTCCGGCTTCTTGATCGGGCTCAAGGGATTTGTCGCCGCAATCATTGGCGGACTGGTCAGCTATCCGGCGGCGGCGGCGGGGGCCATCCTGGTCGGCCTGCTGGAATCGTTCTCGTCGTTCTGGGCCAGCGCATTCAAGGAAGTCATCGTCTTCACCCTTATCGTGCCGGTTCTGCTCTGGCGTTCGCTGCACACCCTCGTCATTGAGGGAGACGAAGAGTGAAACGGTCGTCGGTCATTGTGGCCGGGATCGTTGCGGGCTTTGCCGTCGCGCCGCTTTTCCTGCCCGAGTTTTACATCACCCTGCTCAATTACATCGGCCTCTACAGTCTGGTCGCGCTCGGCCTCGTGCTTCTGACGGGCGTCGGCGGCATCACATCGTTCGGGCAGGCGGCATTCGTCGGAATCGGTGCCTATACGACCGCGGTGCTGACCACCGCGTTCGGAGCCTCTCCGTGGATCGGCCTGTTGCTGGGTCTCGCATTGACGGCGGTTGCGGCCATTCTGATCGGGATCGTGACGCTGCGGCTCTCGGGACATTATCTGCCGCTCAGCACGCTGGCCTGGGGCATCAGTCTATATTTCCTGTTCGGAAATCTTGCCCTGTTCGGAGGGCATACCGGAATTGCAGGCCTGCCGGAGATTTCGCTGTTCGGCCTCGAACTGGACACCGGACGCAAGACATATTTTCTGATCTGGTCGGTGGTCTTTCTCGCCATTCTCCTCGTCACGAACCTCCTGGATTCCCGTCTCGGTCGTGCCATCCGTGCGCTGAAAGGAGGAGCCATGATGGCCGAGGCGTTCGGCATCGACACCCCGAGGATGAAACTGATCATCTTCGTCTACGCTGCGCTGCTGGCGGCAATGTCGGGCTGGCTTTACGCGCACCTGCTTCGCTTCGTCAATCCGACGCCGTTTAGCCTGCATCTGGGCATCGAATATCTCTTCATGGCCGTGATCGGGGGCATCGGATTCGTCTGGGGCGCAGTCCTGGGCGCTGCGGTGTTCTCGGTTCTGAAACAGGTGCTGCAGGACGCGTTGCCGAATCTTTTCGGTTCGAGCGGCAATCTCGAACTGATTGCGCTTGGCTTGATAATGATCCTCCTGTTGCAACGGGCGCGCGACGGAATCATGCAATTGTTCGCGTCGCGGTTCGGAAAGCGATCTCCCGATGCCATCGTGCTGGACACTGAGTCCAAATTGCAGTCCCGCGAAAAGCCCGGTGCCGATGAGGTCGTGCTGCAGGTTCGTGACGTCGTTAAGGCCTTTGGCGGGCTGATCGCGGTGAACAAGCTGAAGTTCGAAATACGCGCCGGCGAAATACTTGGCTTGATCGGCCCCAATGGTGCGGGCAAGAGCACGTTATTCAACGCGATCACCGGGGTCGTGCCGGCGACTTCCGGAGAAATCTATTTCAGGGGAGAGCGAGTTGACCGGCTGAACGCCCGCGACATCGCGAGGCGCGGGCTGGCGCGCACCTTCCAGCATGTGAAGCTGCTTCCGGAAATGACCGTTATCGAGAATGTCATGATCGGCGCTCATCTGCGGGGTGTCAGCGGAATTGTGCCGGCATCCTTGCATCTGGATCGCAGGGAAGAGGCGATGCTGCGAACCGAGGCGGCGTATCAACTCGAGCGCGTCGGGCTCGGCGATAGCCTGACGGAAAAGGCCGGGAACCTGGCGCTCGGAAAGCAGCGCCTGCTCGAAATCGCGCGTGCTCTTTCCGCCGATCCGCTCCTCCTGCTGCTCGACGAGCCGGCCGCAGGGTTGCGTCATCACGAAAAGCGGGAGCTCTCCGAACTCCTGCAGCGCCTGCGGGCCGAAGGCGTCACCATATTGCTGGTGGAGCACGATATGGACTTCGTGATGAACCTTGTCGATCGCATCGTCGTAATGGACTTCGGCCAGAAGATCGCGGAAGGCGAGCCTGAAGACATTCAGAACAACCAGAAGGTCATCGAAGCCTATCTCGGGAGCGTCGCATGACGGCGCTCCTGAGCGTAAGCCGGCTTGCGGTCTCATACGGCAACGTGTCCGCGCTGCGGGATGTTTCGTTGTCCCTCGGAGCAGGCCAGATCGTTACGGTTATCGGCCCGAACGGTGCCGGCAAGAGCACGATGCTCAACGCTCTGATGGGTCTGCTGGATTGCGAGGGTACAATTGAATTCGAAGGCCGGTCGATCAACCGGCTGAGTACCGAGGACCGGGTGGATTTGGGCATCAGTCTCGTTCCGGAGAAGCGCGAGCTGTTTGCGTCGATGACGGTCGAGGAGAACCTCACGCTGGGCGGGTTCGTCAGATATATCCGGGGCGAGCGCAATCTCTCCGCCGGTCTTGAGGAAATCTATCTGCGCTTCCCGCGGCTGAAGGAGCGCCGGTCCCAATATGCCGGAACGCTTTCGGGTGGCGAGAGACAGATGCTGGCGCTTGGACGGGTCATGATGTCGAAGCCGAAGATTCTGATGCTGGACGAGCCCAGTCTCGGCCTCGCGCCGTTAATCGTGAGGGAGATTTTCCAGATCATCTCCGACCTGAAGCGAACCGGCGTCGGTATCCTGCTTGTTGAGCAGAATGCACGAGCGGCCTTGCAGGTTGCCGATTACGGCTACGTTCTGGAGACGGGTGCGCCGGTTCTCGATGGTCCGAGTGCCGAGCTCGCGAACGACCAAAGGATTATCGACACCTATCTCGGACTGGCAAAGATCAAAGCGCGCCCGGGAAAAGGCGCCGTGGCTCATCCGGGAAAAAGGGCGAGTTGAATGACCGATGTCGCGGAAGCGCTTGGAGACGCATCGTTCAGCGTCTCAATGACGGTAAACGCAGTGCCGCGTACTGCGCAGGTGCAGACCCGCACCCTGCTGGTCGAATATCTGCGCGAAGGCCTCGGGCTGACCGGTACGCATGTCGGTTGCGATACCGCCCAGTGCGGCTGCTGCACCGTCCACGTGAACGGCGATGCGGTGAAATCCTGCACGATGCTGGCGGTGCAGGCGCAAGGCTGCAATGTGCTCACGATCGAGGGCCTGGAAAAGGATGGTCAATTGCACCCCCTCCAGCAGGCGTTTCACGAACACCACGCGCTGCAATGCGGCTATTGCACGCCCGGATTCGTGATGAGCGCGCTGGAGTTGATCGAGAAGTATCCGGATCTCGACGAAGCCAGAGTCCGGAACCTGGTGGATGGAAATTTGTGCCGCTGCACGGGATATCACAACATCATCAAGGCCATCCTGTCGGCGGCGGGCGAGAATCGTCAGCATGTACAGGTTTGATTATCATCGACCGTCCGCGCTTCATCAGGCTTCGGCGCTTGTCCGCGGGCGGCCGGAGGCGAAGTTCCTGGCCGGCGGGATGAGTCTGCTTTCGGCCATGAAGCTGCGTCTGATCGGCCCGAGCGATCTGGTCGACCTCTCGGGTATCGACGAACTCAACGGAGTTTCGCTGAATGCCGGCCAGATCGCGATCGGAGGCATGAGCCGGCATGCCGTCGTCGCCGCGTCTCCGGTCGTTCAGATCCATCTTCCGGTGATAGCTACACTGGCTGCAGGGATCGGCGATCGGCAGGTACGCAACAGGGGCACCATCGGGGGCTCTCTGGCCAATAACGATCCGTCCGCCTGCTATCCGGCGGGAGTGCTGGGGCTGGACGCCGCAATCGAAACCGACAGGCGTTCGATCAAGGCGGACGATTTCTTCGTCGGCATGTTCGAAACCGCGCTGGAGCCGGACGAGATCATTGTTCGTGTGCGTTTCTCGCTGCCGCGCCGCGCGGCCTACGTGAAGTTTCATCAGCCGGCATCGCGCTTTGCCTTGGTCGGCGTCCTGGTGAGCGAACTGGAAAATGGCGAGATTCGCGTCGCAGTGACGGGCGCAGGGGCTTGCGTGTTTCGCTGCAGGGAAGTCGAACGCGCGCTCCAGGTGTCCTGGACCCCGGAGGCGGCCGAAAGTGCCAATGTCCCTGCCGATGGCTTGAACAGCGATATTCACGCGGCTTCCGATTATCGCGCGCATCTGATCAGAGTGCTCGCGGGCCGTGCCGTCGCATCGCTGCAACAAGCGTCCTGAACGGAAAGCCTGAGCCGAGTGCCAGAGCCATCGCAACAGGGCACCTTCGAACAGGTTGCATTCGCCTTGCAGGGTGGTGCGACATTGCCGCGGGCGCGACTGGTCTATCGCACCTATGGTCGTCTCTCCGCCGCCCGCGACAACGCGGTATTGTTTCCGACCTGGTTCTCTTCGATCGACCGGCAAAACGAATGGCTGATCGGACCGGGCAAGGCGCTTGATCCGGCCAGGCTGTTCGTCATCTGTCCTAACCTGCTCGGAAACGGTCTTTCATCGTCGCCGAGCAACACCGAACCGCCGTTTGCAGGGCCTGACTTTCCCGCGGTCGGCCTTCTGGACAATGTCAGGCTGCAACATCGACTGGTGACGGAGCATTTCGGCATTGATCGCCTGCGCCTGGTTCTCGGCCGTTCGATGGGAGCCCTGGCCGCGTTCCAGTTCGCCAGTTACTTCCCCGATTGCGTGGGTAGCGTGCTGCCGTTCTCGGGGGCGGCTCGCGTCAGTGCGCACAATTATGTCTTCCTCGATTCCGTGAGGGCGGTGATACAGGCTGATTCCGCGTTTCAGGGCGGGCATTATCGGACGCCGCCACATGGCGGCCTCAAGGCCATGGGACGCATCTATGCGGGATGGGCCTTGTCGCATGACTTCTACGCGCAAGGTCTGAACCGGCAGGATGGCAGCGAGAATCTCGACCAATATTTGCGCGTCCGATGGGAGCCGAATTTCACCGCGAAAGACGCAAACGATCTCCTGTGCCAGATATCCACCTGGCAGCAGGCCGATATTTCGGCGAATGAAAGGTTCAAGGGGGACTTCCCCGCGGCGCTTCGCGCGATCAGCGCGCGTGCGATCGTCATGCCCTGTCGAACGGATATGTATTTTCCACCCGTCGATTGCGCCGAGGCGGTTTCCCATATGCCGAATGCGGAAATGCGGGTGCTCGATTCGGTGTGGGGACATCGTGCCGCGGCGGCCGGCTCCGACCCGGCGGACATCGCCTTTCTGGAGCGGGCGATCGGCGACCTCCTGGATGCGTGAACTATGCGAAGGCCCTCGCGACCGGCACTTCGGGCTGCTCCAGCAGCGCCGGATCGGCGGCCTGTCTCTTCTCGATCGCCAGGCGTGTCGGGCGTACATTGCGAGCATCGTTGACGAATGCCGCGCCGACGACAATTCCGTCCTGCAGCAGAAAGGCGGAGAATTTTCCATCTTCCGGACAACCGCGGCGGATTTCCCGATCCCATCGCGTCGGTGCACCGAGAAGCTGGATGTTGTCCTCGTACTGGTCTGTCCAGAACCAGGGTGTTTCGGAATAGATGGCGGGACTGCCCAGCATCGTCCCGGCGGCAATCCGCCCCTGGCGCTCCGCGTTTTGCCAGGACTCGGTGCGAAGCCAGCAGTCGTGAACGCCATTCCAGTATTCGGCATTGTCTCCTGCGGCATAGACAAGTTCGCATGAGGTTGTCATGTCCTGGCGAACGCGAATGCCGTTGCCGATGTCGAGACCGGCCTCCTGCGCGAGCGCCACGTCGGGCGCGGCGCCAATTCCGACGATCACGCAATCCGCTTCCACCGACTGGGATGAATCAAGATCGATGCGCATGACCGACCCGGTTCGACGCAATCTCCTTAAGGTGCACCCCAGATGAAGCCGGATCCCGGCGGCGACGTGCCGGGCGGTAATGAATTGGGTCAGGCTCGGGATATTGATCCGCGGCAGAAGACGGGGCTGGCTTTCCAGGATCACGGCCTCGCAGCCCATCGTCGCTGCCGTCGCGGCGATCTCCAGTGAGATATATCCGCCCCCGACCAGCGCGATCCGCTGTCCCGGCCTGATTTGCTCTTTCACCGCGCGCGCATCGGCCAGCGTCCGCAGATAATGCAGCGGAACATCGGCGCTATCCTGCAAAGTTCGGGGCTTCGATCCGGTCGCCAGCAGCAGTCGGTCGAAGGGCAGGGCAGAGCCTGACGCGAGAAAGACGCGTTGCGATCGGACGTCGACGCGGCTGGCGGTGTCCGGCAGCAGCTCTATCATGGCGCCGGACAGGAATTCAGGCGTCCTGAGATGAAGGTCCCCGGCCGAGCGCTTGCCTGACAGGAAGTCCTTTGAGAGCGGCGGTCGCTCATATGGAGCATCGTCCTCCGCATTGAGGACGATCAGCCGGCCGTCATATCCGCGCTGGCGGAGGGCTTCGGCGGCGCTCAGCCCGGCAAGGCCTGCGCCGGCGATAACGATGTTGGCTGGCGAATCCACGCTCTGTCGTGGGCGATCAGTCGGTGGCGGTCCTGGCCGCCTGCGTTCCGAAAATCCGGTCCAGGTTCAGATTGATGACGTTGTAAACGCCCAGTTCCTTCTCGGACATGTATCCGGGCTGGAAGCGCGGCGAGAAGGAAGCGTCCTGAAGCGTGTCCATCATCGCAGAATCTTCCTTCAGAACCTCGGTCGTATAGTTGGTATAGTCCTTCACCTTCGCCGCGAAGTTCTCGACGTTGAACCATTGTTTGGGGAAGAGCTGATAGCAGAAAACCCGCGTCTTGGTGGGTGTCAGTGGCCATATCACGAACGGATGAACATTGTCCGCACGCGCGAAGAGCTGCGCGTTCGGACTGAGATGGCCGGCACAGGCGAAATCTTCCCCATATCCATTTTCCAGCAGCGCGGGCATGACGCCAAATCGGGAATTGTTGTCCCAGGTCATGGGCCGTCCGGAATAGAACGCCGTGAATGCACCCTTGCCGGCACGGTTGCCGGTGTAGCGGTTCGGGCTGAGATTTTTGCCGATGGTCTTGCTGTGCAGAACGGGGCTGTGATAGGCATCCATCAAGTTTTCCTTGACGAATTTCCAGTTGCATTCGAGCGTGATGTCGAGCTTCTCCGCGAGCCGGCAATCCTGCTGCTTCAGAAATCCGAAATCCTCCTCGAAATCACGAATGAACCCGCCAAAGGAAACCGGGTTCTCGTCGAAATTGATGAAGAACCATCCGCCCCAACGCTCGAGCGCGATCGGCTTCAGACGGCAGGTCTTCGGATCGAATGACTTCGAATTGCGCATGTGAGGCGCGCCGAGAAGCTTGCCCTCGAGGTCGTACAGCCAGCCGTGATAAGGACACGTGAATTCGCTGGTGTTGCCGCTGTCGCGCGCCACGGCCACGCCGCGATGCGCACACCGATTGTAGAAGGCGCTCACCTTTCCATCGTCGTTTCGTGCCAGAATGACAGGCTCGTCCAGAATGCGGAGGGCCAGGTAGTCGCCCGGATTTTCGATCTCCTCCTCGCGACCGACCATCAGCCAGTCCTTCATGAACATCCGCTCTTTCTCGAGACGGAAGACTTCAGGATGCCAATAGAAGTAGCCGGGCGTATGCCGTGCCTGGTCGAGCGGCAGCCTGGTTCTTTCGAGGCCGCGACCCAGCGGTTCCAGGGAATGGGGGCCCGCGCGCAACGCATCTTCGGGGCTGAGCGCGCCCGGCAATGTCACGACATGCGTGGGTGCCTTATACCCGCGACCGTCGGCTTCAAGGGTTTTCGCGCCCATGGCCCATCCTTCATTGGAATTGACATATGTATACATATAATGCTTTAGCCAAGCCCGGGTCAACCGAATTCTAAGCGGCTGTGCCTGAATGTATCTTAATATGCATCCATACGAGGAGTGTAATGCCCTGGTTCGACGTTGCCGGGACTGGTGATTTCGGGGGCCAAGATGTGCTTGGCATCAAGAAGAACGACACCGATATCGCGCTTTATCGTCTCGACGCGGAGTATTTCGCGACACAGAATATTTGCACCCACCAGTTCGCCTTCCTGTCCGAAGGATATGTGGTGGATGGATGCATCGAATGCCCCCTGCATCAGGCGATGTTCAATATCAAGACCGGCAAGGGGTGCGGCGGGCTGGCAAAGACCGATTTGAAGACCTATCCGGTGAAGGTCGAGGGGGATCGGATTTTCGTCCTGATC
The DNA here is from genome assembly GCF_050250235.1 of Pseudorhodoplanes sp. Taxonomy (GTDB): domain Bacteria; phylum Pseudomonadota; class Alphaproteobacteria; order Rhizobiales; family Xanthobacteraceae; genus Pseudorhodoplanes. Next base: position 4,967 of record NZ_JBFWPA010000040.1, on the reverse strand, counting down.
GACTGACGGAGCGCGCAGGGGGATCGCGTCGAGCGGGTTCTATTGAAAAGCCGCCAGAACCGATTTCCGAAGCCGATGGACCGCCGGGCCGAGCCGGCCACTCGACCAGAAGAGCGCGGTTTCGCATTTCGGCAGCGCGGGCAATCGCGGGTGAGGCGATGCCACCCGCAGCGGCGGAAGCACCGCCGGACGTGCCAGTGCGCTTATGCCCCAGTCCGCGGCAACCGCGGCGCGCAGTGCGGCAACGCTGTAGCAGGTTGCGGCGATATGCCAGCGAATGCCGTGCTTCTTCAGGGCGGCGATCAGAATATCGCGCGGATAGGCGCGTTCGGGGAACGAAACGATCGGCAGCGGTTCCTGATCCAGGATGGCGGATTGTGCTGCACAAGCCCAGACCAGATCCACACAATTGAGAACGGCGCATGGCCGCTCCGGTCCGGCCGAAGGCTTTTTCGCGACCACGAGGTCGAACCTTCCGTTGTCCAGCATGTCCAGCAATTCGTGTGTGAGACTGACCGTAATCTCCAGATTGACGCGCGAATGTGCCTTGCGAAAGGTCGACAGGATTCCGCCCAGAGGCCCCTCTGCGAAATCGTCGCTGACGCCAAGCCGCACCTTTCCGCTCAGTTCGAAGCCGCGTACGCGCTCAAGTGCTTCCTCGTTCACCTGAAGCAGTTGAACCGCGTAGTCGCGAAGTGTCTCGCCGCGGCTGGTGAGACGCAACGATCCGGACTGCCGCTCGAACAGCTTTCCTCCGATGATGGCCTCGAGACGCTTGATTTGCATGCTGATTGCCGATTGCGTCCGGCCTACAATATGAGCCGTTCGGGTAAAGCTGGCAGTTTCCGCGATGCTCAAGAAAGTCCGGAGGCAATCCAGATCCAGCATCTTGTCCATTGAACATCCTTTCGCACAGGCGTCGCTTGCGCAGGCGCGATCAGCATCTTCCACGCGTCCATAGGCAACGAGGCACGATCAGATTACCCCACGTTTGATCATGCTTTTTCAAAATCGTTGCGTGGTGCGCGGTTTCACGCCAGCGGATGCAAACGCCGTCGCTGCGCTCCGTTCGAGGCGGCTTCTTCCGCGACGCGAAAGGTTCGATCAGAATAGTGTCGCGGAAGCGCAGGCACAACAAGCCTGGGCCTGCCCGAAGACAGGTACTAACGAGGCCACGCTCTGGCCTCCGCGACACGTCGTCTGTCACCTGTGCGGAAATCCGCCCCGGAACGCACACCCCGTGCGTGGGAAGGGTGACTGTGCAGGCAGGTTTCCTGACTCGCGGGTCGCTGTCTTGCCTCCGCCTTCCCGGGAAATGGCCCAGTGGCACTATGGAAGAAGACTAACCGCTTACAGTTGCGGGGGCAGTTCCGGGCTTGACGGCTTGTTCAAGACCACCTCACCGGATTCCCTTGCTGATCCAGTTGGATCAAATCCTGCACGCTATTATTGAAGTCCAACCGGCGCGGCATGTCAATTGGAGCATTTGAGGCCAACGACGCAGCAAGATTGCTTGCACAACATAAAGCGCATTTAATGCGTTTCGGAATGGACCCGGACGCTCGACCATGGCCAAGGTTGTAATTGTTTGCTGGCAGGACATCCCATCACTCGTCGAGGTGCGGGACGGCGCGTCCGTAGCAAAGCGGCAACTAAGCGCGCGCTTTCAGGAGCTAATCGATCTCGTTGCGATGCGCAAGAATCTGACAGGCTCGGACGCCTATCTGGAGCAATGGAATCGGCGCAAGGACGGCGAACGCGCCGGCGGTGTCAACGACGTCGCAGCCGCAATCGTCGCGGAGCTTGAGAACAATTACGAAAAGATTCGATCCGCCGCGATCACGCAGATCATGAAGATCTGAGCCCTCCGATTGTAGCCGAAGGACTGGTCTTGGTCGTCGTTTTGGTTATTGTTGAATCCACTTGCGGCATCGTTCGAACGAACCCCGACCGCTCCAGGCCTAACCAACGTCTTGGTTAGCCCTCTCGCAACATCCCGGCTCCGGTCTGCCAGATCGCCCTGGCGGAGGATGCGGCCAATAGAGCGGGTTCGGATCATGAATGGCGCGCCCAGAGCGAGTCGGCCCACGATCGATTCGCGCCGAGTGGTCGTCACTGCGCTCGGGTTCACCCAAATCCTGGGTTACGGGACGTCGTTCTATCTGCTGGCGGTTCTCGCCGCGCCCATCACCAGCGATACGGGGTGGAGCCTCGCCGAAGTTGCGGCCGGCGTCTCGATCGGGCTCCTCGCAGGCGGTCTTTCGGCACCATGGATCGGCCGTTTCGTCGACCGTTTTGGCGGAAGACCTGTTCTCGCTTGCGGCTCGATTTGCTTTGCGCTCGGCCTGGCTGGCATAGGGCTCTCCCCGAATCTCCCGAGCTACTGGCTTGCCTGGTGCGTGGTTGGCCTGGGCATGGCCTCGGGGCTGTACGACGCGGCCTTTTCAGCGCTCGGGCGCTGGTATCGGCACGAGGCTCGACCTCTCATCACCACGGTGACGCTCTGGGGTGGGTTCGCATCAACGCTGCTGTGGCCACTCAGCGCCTATCTTGTTGAGAATGCGGGCTGGCGTTGGACGTGCCTGATCTATGCGGCCATACACTTCGTGGTCGCGCTTCCGCTGCATGCCCTTCTTATGCCGTCGAACGGATCTGCTGTGCCGCAGGCGCCGGCGGAGGCCCGCGAAGCCTATCCGGTCGTGCATCGCCGCCTGCTGTTCGTGCTGATCTCGGCCAGCATGATGCTATCCTCGATCATAGTGACCCTGATTTCCGTTCACCTGATCCCGGTCTTGCAGGGCTTCGGATATACGTCAGCCGCGGCGGTCGCGATCGGCGCGCTGATTGGGCCCAGCCAGGTCGCCGGCCGCTTTGCCGAGTTTGCGATCGGAAAGCGCGTGCATCCGCTGTGGACCACGCTCGCGGCGGGCCTGATGATGGGTGTCGGGACCGCCATGCTTGCGTTGAGCGCCACCTTGGCCGCAATCGCCATCGTGGTCTACGCAGTCGGTGCAGGCGTCAGTTATATTGTGCGAGGAACACTGCCACTCGTGCTGTTCGGCTCCGACGGATACGCGACCCTGATGGGCAGGTTGGTCGTCCCGAGCCTGATCGCACAGGCACTCGCCCCTTGGGCGGCGGCATTATCGCTCGAGCACTGGGACAAGGGCATTTTCTTCCCGACCTTGGTGGTGCTCGCACTGGCGAATATCGTCGTCGTCGCCGTGATGCTGAAATCACGCTGAGTTCAACTGCGCGGCCGTGTCATAAGTTGCGCGACGGATTCCTCCGGATCGCTTACCCGCAGACGGCTCTCCGCAATTTCGCCGACTGTTTCAAGGATGGGATAGGCCACGGAAGTAAGATGGCCGCTGATCCGCTTGAGATCGCGGATGACATCGAGATGGATTGCGCTTGTCTCGATCGATTCGCGGCGTGCCTCACGAAGTCGTGCATAATGGCTGTCGGCCGCGGCGACCTCGGCATTGCGCATGGCGGCCTTCTCTGCCAGCAGGCGTCGCGCGAGAGCGACGTCGCGAGTCGCAAACACGTTGAAGGCGAGTCGCATATTATCCATCACCCGCCCATGCAGCTTGCGCAGATCATCAAGGCCCTCGTCGGAGAAGGTATACTTGTTCTTGATCATCTTTGCGGCAAGTTCCATCAGGTTCTTGTCGATAATGTCACCGATGTGTTCCAGGTTCGTATTGAAAGTGAGTATCTCGACATATCGTCGGCTTTCTTCCTCCGTCAATTCGCCGGTCGAGACCTTGACCAGGTATAGCTTGATGGCTTCGTGCAGCGAGTCGACGGTATTGTCGGTTCGCTCCACCTCTTTCATCAGCTTTGCATCGGACTTCTCGAACACTACCAGCGCCTCTCGCAGCATGGTCTCGACATGTCCCCCGAGATTGAGAGTTTCGCGCATCGCGCATGCCAATGCCTCGGATGGCGCGTCGAGCACGTTCACTTCGAGATGACGCGGCTTTGCCATATCCGCAGGTTTGGCAGGGTCCGGGAGAATACGCTCGGTCAACTTCGCGACAAGGCCGGTAATCGGCAGGAATATCATCGCGACGGCAATATTGAAGCCAATGTGAAAATTGACCACCAGCCGGCCTGGATCGGCGGTCAACATGGCGAACAGGTCTGCCGCCGGTCCGACGGCAAACAATGCAGGTATTGCAAGAGCGGTTCGCATCCCGAGATTGCCGAGCGCGACGCGTCTTGCTCCGACCGGCGATCCCGACAGGGAGACCAGAGGCGCGATCGCGCCACCGACATTGGCGCCGAGGACGAGTGCGAGTGTGAGAGGAGCGGGAAGCGCGCCGGTTGCAGCGAGCGACATGATCAGAAGCACGATCGACAGACTGGAATGCGCGAACCAGGTGATCAGGATCGTGACCAAAAACCCCAGCATTGGCTCTCCGGCGAGCCCGGACAAAAGGGAGCGGAAGGTCGCCGAATCGCGCAACGGCTCCGCGGCCGTTCCGATATGGGTAAGCGCAAGCAACATCAAGCCGATGCCGAGTACAATACGCCCTATACCCCGTGTCTTGTCGTTTGACGACGACATGAAGATCACGACGCCTGCGCCGATCAGAACGGTCCAGATCCATTTCACATCGAGCGAGAATATTTGAGCGGCAACGGAAGTGCCGATATCGGCTCCAAGCATGGCGGCGAGCGCGACTGGTAGCGCGATCAAGCCGCGGGAAGAGAACGAGGCAAGCAGAAGAGCGGTGGCGGTCGAACTTTGGAGGATTATTGTGGTGACCATGCCGGCAGCGAGCGCGCCTGTTCGGCTGCTTCCGTATTCGCCGAGCAAACGGCGCAATGCCGGCCCGAAAGCCCGTGTCATCCCGGTGCGAACCATGCGCACACCCCAGAGAAGGAGCGCGACGCTGCCAACGAGCGAAATGATGATCTGGGTGCCGCTCACGATGCGTCGACCCTTCGCGACGCAG